>NZ_CP042435.1:3602763-4244517 GCF_007971225.1 Panacibacter ginsenosidivorans
TAAAAACTTAGAGCAACATTCAGAGGTTGATTTAAGAGACAAAGAACAGAAATACGCAAAAACATTAAAGGGAATACTTGGAGATAAGTTTTATTTAAAAGCATATGATAAAACAGGTGCTGAAGTAGCTAAACTTAGAAGTCTTTCAATAGCCCAGGAAATAGAGCATTATTATAATACACAATTAGTTTATGGTATTTTCTCTGAACATGGGGCAAAAAGTCTGAAAGCCAAACCGCATATATTTATTAGTGGTTTGGAATTCAAGATATATATAAATGAGGAACAAGATTTACTACTTAAACCGTATTATAAAACTCATAAATTACGGTTCAGGTTAAGACAAAAAATATCTACCAAAGATGGCCATGTAATAAGTGCAGAATTGATTGAATTTGACCCACTCTCTAATTTCAACCTTTTAGAAAATATAAATTCACTTGATGCCAAAAATTTAAAAATCCTGAGTGATATAAAAGAATCAAGTGATGTAATAAAAAAACTATATGGCGATTAACACAAGACTATTAACCGGGTGGGAGAAAATTCTATTAGATACTACTGTAATTATAAACTTATTTCTTGCTAAGAAGGGATCAAATGATCCTATATGCCTTTTTATACAAAAGCTAATGTCCTATTTGGTAAATAATAATACTGCTTCAGGCAAAGAAAGACAGTTTTACATTTCAACTATAACTTTAAGTGAATTACTCTCAGATGAAACAGAGAGAGAATTAATTATGCAGGTACTAAGTGTGGTAAATAGTAAGAATGTTGAATTGATTGCATTTGACGATAAAATAGGTGTTGAGATAGCAAATAGCCTTTCCCATCATTTGTCAAGAACCGAATTGCATCGGTTTGCACAAGAAATAGGATGGAAAACGCATGAGTTAATGATGGCAAGAGAATGGATAAATAGAGATTATATGATTGCTATGTCGGGGAAAAACAGGAATATAGATTTGGCATTAACAGCAGATCATAAAACGTTTTATCCAATATGCAGAAACATAGATTTAGAATGTGCTGTTTGTGAAGAGGAGTTTTTTAATGTAGGTGGTATTAATATTTACGAATACCATGACTATAAAGCCGTATCAAAATACATTAGCATCCCTGCTATAATTTCTTAATCTTTCTTCTTCCATCTTGCCTTAGCTGCTTTCTTAGCTATCTCAGACCTCTTTTTTGAAGTTAATGCTTTAGCCCTTGCTGCACCACCTTTTAAACCTCCTAACCTACCCAAAGCAACAGCAGCCGGATTTTTACCGTCACTTACTATTTCTTCTTCACTTGTTGCAAGATCAACTATGCTTTTAGCTTTCTTGTTTACATCAGCCGGAAGTTTGATTTTCTTTGCCATGAAGCAAATTTACGTTGCTTATTCGGTCAAGCATAGCCAAAAGTCATAAAATTTCAAACTGAGACACTACCGTATTTTGAATGCATGGAACCAGCTACAACCCGTCCTTGCCTCGCCTGCGGAAAGCCTGTGAAGGGCCGTATTGACAAAAAATTCTGCGATGATTATTGTCGCAATGTTTATAACAACCAAACTAAACTTGATGAGAGTACATTGGTGCGCCAGATAATTAATACACTAAAAAAGAACCGCCGTATTCTTGCTGACTTTTTAGGAGATAAAGGAATCACAAAAGTTGCAAAAACCAAATTATTACAGGCAGGTTTTCAATTTAGCTATCATACACATCAATATGTAAATCAAAAAGGAGACATTTACTTTTTCTGTTTTGAGTATGGCTATTTACCATTAGAAAGTGATTGGTATTTACTGGTAAAAAGAAAGGAAGAAAAGAAAGAGCAGTGAATATAATAAAGCATAAAGCTTAATAAAAAGGAAACGTACGTTGTATTTCTTGTTCAATAAAGTTATAGCGTACAAGTGAGTGACACAACCAAAGCCTAATAGTAGCACTACGGCTAAGTACAAAAAATTAAAACGAAAAGCCCTCACTAAAAAGTGAAGGCTTTATATTTTTTTATTTCTAATTACCTGAATCCATCACCGTCCAGCAAATTACCAAGACCGCCAAGTATGCTGCCCTCTTCTTTGCGGTTATATGTGCCGTAAGAAAGAATACGTGCAGCAAGCCTGCTTACAGGTAAAGTTTGTATCCATACTTTCCCCGGTCCACGCAGTGTAGCGAAAAATAAACCCTCACCACCAAACAAAGTATTTTTTATGCCACCTACAAACTGGATATCATAATCAACACCACCGGTAAATGCAACAATACAACCTGTATCGATTCTTAGTAATTCTCCCGGCTGTAAATCTTTTTGAAACACATGACCACCGGCATGCATAAATGCCATACCATCACCTTCCAGTTTTTCCATAATAAAACCTTCACCGCCAAATAAACCCGTGCCTAGTTTGCGCTGGAATTCTATCCCAATACTTACACCTTTTGCGGCACAGAGAAAAGCATCTTTCTGACAAATTATTCTTCCGCCTAAACTTAGCAGATCAAGCGCAATTATTTTACCGGGATAGGGCGATGCAAAACTTACATGTTTTTTACCTTGCCCCACATTTGTAAATGCAGTCATGAATAAATTTTCTCCAACAAGCATCCGCTTGCCAGCGCTGAAGAGTTTATCCAATAACCCACCACTTTGTTGCTGGCTTCCATCTCCAAAAATGGTTTGCATTTGTATACTGTCATCCATCATCATAAAAGCACCTGGCTCTGCAACAGCCGTTTCTCCGGGATCAAGTTCGACTTCTACATATTGCATTTCTTCACCAAAAATGCGGTAATCAATTTCATGGTTGCGTATCATAATGTTTTGTTTTTACTGTAAAATATACAGCAAATAAATGCAGAATTTTATACACCGCATATAACTAATTTGATAAAAGGTATCACTGCTAATTATGTGGATTAAAACAAGTGTTGCATCTTATTATAAAACCAACACTATGGCAGATGTACAAACTTCCGAAACGCATAAAAAGAAAGGCATACAGCGCAGCAAAAAACTTTCTACCAAGGTCGATCTTACTCCAATGGTTGATCTTGGTTTCCTGCTCATTACCTTTTTTGTATTTACCACTTCAATCAGCAAGGCAACAGTAATGAAACTTAATATGCCGGATGACAGTCCCGATTCTCTGGTTACCGCCGGAGGCAAAACGTTGAACGTATTGCTTGCTGCCGACAATGTTGTTTACTACTATTATGGCGATAGTATAAACAATATGCACAACACTAATTTTTCATCGCAGGGTTTAAGAGCAGTGATACGAAATAAGAAACTGCAGGTACAGCAAAAATATGGCGATGGAAAAGAAACAGTAGTACTGATAAAACCCTTGCCCGACGCCACTTACAGCAATGTGGTAGATGCATTGGATGAGATAAAGATAAACATGATAGACCGTTATGTGCTGATGGATGCAGGCAAAGAAGAATCGGGCCAATTCTTAAAACATTGAAAAATTTTTTCTGTTTATTAAACTTCCTTTATACAGCATGGTCTGTAAACTATGTTATAAAGAAACAGGTGTTATTGTTGCATAAAACTTTATAGCATTGTATAAATGATATAACTTTTTTTGGGGGTACATATTACAGTCCCGTCTCTTTTGGGATGGGGCTTTTTTTTGTTTTATATTTTTTTGTTATCGGCATTTGTATTTCATGGCATCGCCGGTTGTGTCACTCACTTCATCTTTCAGATCAATAAGTAACAGAAAGCACAAAAGTGCGATGCAACAACCGATGCCATAAAAATCTATAGCCCAGGCCCATAAAAATTTTCTTATTGCGGTTCATCAGGATCGGCTTTTTCCTGCGTTTCTTCTAACTTATCGGAATCTTTTTCGCAGCGGAGTTTTACCTGCGGATCTTCTTGTGTACCAACAACAGTAAATGGAATACCAAGAATACCAAATGGCGGCAAACTAATAAATGGTTTGGGAAAATAATCTGACAACAACGTAATATCTGTTAACTCTGCAGTTCCTGAATTATGCAGGCTGTTGTAGCGACCTGCAGTTGCATCGCTTTGCAAACCGTGGAGAATAAGATTGGTTTTTATAAAGCTTGATGTCTTATTTACAAGACCATCTTTTTTATTAAAGACACATTATAGGTGTAAATACTACATATAGGATTCTGGCGGAAATAAAATTATAGCAATTATATGATAGTCTTGCATTCCTAATCTGACGCAATAAAAAAGCAACAATTCTTTAAACTGTTGCTTAATGATTTATAGTACAAAAGTGCGACGCAACGAAAGCATCATGGTATAAGTGCGGCTTGGTTTATAAAAATTTACAATGCACTTGTAAACTGTTTCAGAAACCGCACATCATTTTGCGAGTACAAACGAAGATCGTTGATGCGATATTTTAACTGGCACACCCGTTCTATGCCCATACCAAATGCAAAACCGGTATATTTATTCGAATCAATATTGAAGTTCTCCAACACTTTTGGATGCACCATGCCGCTGCCCAATATTTCTACCCAACCGGTATGTTTGCAAACATTGCAACCATCACCGCCACAGATCAAACAACTGATGTCCATCTCTGCACTCGGTTCTGTGAAGGGAAAATAAGAAGGACGAAAACGAACCTTTACTTCTTTGCCAAACATTTCCTGCACAAAGAAATACAGCGTTTGTTTTAGATCGGCAAAGCTTACATTTTCATCTATGTACAAACCTTCTACCTGGTGAAAAAAGCAATGCGCTCTTGCACTAATGGTTTCATTGCGGTACACACGACCCGGACAAATTACACGAATCGGCGGTTTTTGTTTTTCCATCACTCGTGCCTGCACGCTGCTGGTATGTGTACGCAACAACCACGCAGGATTTTGATTAATGTAAAATGTGTCCTGCATGTCGCGTGCCGGATGATCTTCCGGTAAATTCATAGCGCCAAAGTTGTGCCAGTCATCTTCAATTTCCGGGCCTTCGGCAACTGCAAAACCAAGACGCTTGAAAATAGAAACGATCTCGTTACGAACGATCATCAAAGGATGACGGGTACCAACAGCAAATGAATCACCGGGCAGCGACCAATCAAAATTGTTTATCGTTTCCTGTTTGTCGTTTATCGTTTGGGCCTGCAGTGATGCAAACTTTTCTTCTGTAAATAATTTAAACTCGTTAAGAACCAGGCCAAATTGTTTTTTTTGTTCATTGGGCACATTTTTCATTTCGCCCATTACAGTTTTTACAAGGCCTTTTGTACCTAAATATTTTATGCGGAACGTTTCCACCGCTTCTGCATTTGCAGCCTCGTAAGCGTTTATTTCCTTTTTATAATTTTCTATCTGTTGCAACAATGCTTCCATGCCGCGAAGATAATGCGAATGTGCGGATGTGCAAATGTGTTGATGCGCGAATGGAAATAGAATATTTGGTGGCGGGCTTTTGTAGTACTATTAAACTTTGGTTGTGTCACTCACTTGTACGTTCGAAACTTTATTCAGCTTTCTTATAAACATCCGGGTTATGTTTCTGCATAAAACGTTTGGCTACATCTTCCGTTATACGAGTCCAGCCAAATTGTTCATATAAACCATGCGCATCTTTAGTACCCAGCCACCATCTTCTTAGTTTTTGCAATTCAGGGTGTGCATGAATCGTTGCCATTAACCATTTACTCAAACCCTTACCACGATGTTCAGGCAATACAAAAACATCTGCGAGGTAGGCAAAAGTGGCTTTGTCTGTAACCAGTCTTGCAAAACCAATTTGCTTTGTTCCTTCATACAGACCAAAACACAAAGAGTTGGCTATTGATTTTTCTACAACCGCCCTTGATATGCCCTGCGCCCAGTAAGATTCAAAAGCTATATAATTATAGATGGTTTCCAGATCTAGTTTTTCTTTATCGGTGCTGATAAGGTAATTATCTTTCGCAGCTTCATAATGTTCATTCATGGAACAGTTTTTTATAAATTGTTTTTTGTTGAAGTTCGATCATTTTTCCCGGTTGCAAATTTCCAAGTTCAATTTCTTCGATCCTGTATCTTATCAAACGCAAGGTAGGAAAACCAACTTTTGCCGTCATTTTTCTTACCTGCCTGTTTTTACCTTCAGTTAAGATCATCCTTATCCATGGTGCAGGAATTTCTTTTCTAAAGCGTATTGGTGGATTTCTTTCCGGAACTGTTGGTGCTTCTTTAAATAATTCAACCTTGCATTTTTTTGTTTTATACATTTTGCCACTCAAATTTATTTCAACACCTTGTTGTAATTGTTGAATAGCTTCTTGTGTTATTGCACCATCTACCTGTACAAAATATTCGCGTTCATGTGCAAAGGAAGGATTTAATAAACGATGATTCAATTGTTCATCATTGGTTAAGATCAATAAGCCTTCGCTGTCTTCATCCAGTCTTCCGACAGGATAAACATTTTTAGGAACTGCAAAATAATCAGCAAGCGTTTGCTTCTTTAACTCTGAAGTAAACTGCGATAAGACCAGGTAAGGTTTGTATACAATGAAGTACTGTTTCATTTAATGCATCATGTTTTTAGCACAAGTTTTTCTTGAAAACAAAAATCCCGCCGAAGCGGGATTCTGTATATGGATGGGTTAGTAAGTAAGGGGAATCAAATTCCCAACACAATATTATAAATTGTTTTTTCTAACACAAAAAATTTTTCAAACAATTTTATTAACATTTTTTACGTGAGTGTGAATTATGAAGATGCAAACTACTTGCTATTCATACTCATTTAATACAACAATAAAGCTTTGAGGAAGAAGTGAAAAAAATAGCATGCGCTGAAACATAGATATACAAAGCGTTTCAGTATAGCAGTATGTTTATAGATGAGCACTTAATTTTATTTTTTGAATTTTATTTTTTAATGCTTCATCGTTTTACACAAGTTATAACCACTTTAAAAAAGTTGAAAAAATATTTTTGCAAATAGTGCGTTTGAAAGGCTTTTGAAGTATAAATACTCCTTTGATCATTGTTCCATAAACTTTAGTGACTGTAAAAAGCAAGCTGCCTTGTTCCGTTTAATACATTAGTATATAAAGAGAATCACTTTTACATTTGTAAAAATTTAAAAAATGAAATTCCCGCAGCCTGTTACTGTAGCATGGATTGCAGATCTTATAAATGCAGAAGCAATTGGTGATGCATCCATGAATGCTTATGGCATCAATGAAATTCATAAAGTGGAAGATGGTGATCTTTGTTTTGTAGATCATCCAAAGTATTATGATAAATGTCTTAACAGTAATGCTACACATATCATCATCAACACAAAGGAAGTAACAGTACCTGCCGGTAAAACATTGCTTGTTGTTGCAGAACCATTTGAAGCATACTTAACTATTGTAAATCATTTCAGGCCATTTACCGCTGCAGTAAAATCTGTAAGTGATACTGCTGTTATTGGTGAAGGAACAGTTATTATGCCCAATGTATTTATTGGTAAAGATGTTAAGATCGGCAGTAACTGCGTTATACATCCTAACGTATCATTACTTGATTATACAGAGATTGGTAATAATGTTGTTATACAGGCAGGTACTGTTATCGGCAGCGATGCATTTTATTATAACACCAAAAAGAACCGCGATGTATGGTACCGCCGCATGCAGAGTTGCGGTAATGTATTAATTGAAGATGACGTTGAAATTGGTGCTGGCTGCACTATCGATCGTGGTGTTACAGCAAGCACACGTATAGGCGCAGGAACCAAAATAGATAACATGGTGCATATTGGTCACGATACCAATGTTGGAAAGAATTGTTTGTTTGCTGCACAGGTAGGTATTGCCGGCGCCACAACTATTGAAGATGGTGTGGTGCTTTGGGGCCAGGTTGGTGTAAGTAAAACACTAACCATCGGCGCTAATGCAGTGGTGTATGCGCAAAGCGGTGTTCCGGCTTCTTTGGAAGGTGGTAAAGTTTATTTTGGCAGCCCTGCCGAAGATGCACAGGTAAAAAAGAAGGAATTGGTTTGGGTTAAACGTATCCCCGAATTATGGAAGAAAGTAATGGAATAATTTTTATGTACCTGGCAATAGAATATGCATAAAGCTTCCGTTGCGTCGCACACTTGTGCTTACTGTTCATTTATTTGTCTGAACGTTGCAGTGTGCGACGCAACAAAAGCTACATAGAAATAATTAAGCCGGGCTCATAAAAATTAAACTTTGGTAAACGCTTCAGCAGTAATTATAATTTTTTATCATCATCGTATAGGAGCTGAAATAATCATCAAAGAATTTTTTACAAAGAAGAGGAAGATGGTATTGCTTATGGCAGTTTATACAGTTTTTTGAATTCAGCGCAAATGCGTTGTATACTTTGCTCTAACGGCTGATAATTAAATGAAGGTAAATATTGCAGCAGCTTACTGTTATCAAAATGCACTTTCGCCTGTGCTGTTCTTGCAGTCTCTTTTGTTATTAAAGGTTTTTTTCCGGTGAATATTGATTTCAATTTTTCAGCACGCCATACAAGCGATGCTAAAAATGGAGTTACTTTTTTATATGGTGGTTTTTTGCCAAAGCCTTTTGCAATAAGATTGAGCAGGTTGCGGTAAGTTGCATCCTCGCCACTTACTATAAAACGTTCTCCATTTATATTGCTTTCCATCAGCATGGTCATTGCTTTTACAACATCTGCAACATCTACAAAACCGGTAATACCCTCTGAGTACCATGGAAATTCATTGTACACATTTTTAAAAATAGCTGTTGAGCTTTTGGTCCAGTCGGCTGCACCAAGAATAATTGTTGGATTAATGATCACTGCGTTGAGACCTTCACCAACGCCGCGCCACACTTCCATTTCAGCAAGGTATTTTGTTTTGCCGTACACGCTGTTGCTGGTCCCGGCAGACCATTTCATTTTTTCTGTAACAGGCTGATCTTCTCTTATACGTCCCATTGCAGAAACAGAACTAACGTATACTAACTTTTCAATACCGGCATCCAGGCAGGCATTCACTATATTGGCTGTACCTTCTATATTAACGGTATGCAGCGCTGCTTTATCTTTTGGGTTGAAAGAAACCATCGCTGCGCAATGATACACCTGCTGCACATTTGATAAAGCTTCTTCAAGAGAAAGAATGTCAAGAATATCTCCCTGAACCCATTCTGCTTTATCTGCATATTCAAATGAGGGGATAGTATTTCTGTATAATGCTTTTACTTTTTTGTTTTGTTGCACCAATAATTGTATCAGGTGAGAACCCACCAAACCACTGCCACCGGTAACTAAAATATTTCTTTGCTCATCCAGGTTCATACGTATACTTAAGATCAGTAATTATAAAATCCCTTGCCTGTCTTTCTGCCCAGTTCACCTTTGTCAACTTTTTGTTTTTGTAAAGCAGATGGTTTTAAACGTTCGGGTTTACCCAATGCTTCCCAAACAATATTGCTTACCGAGTAGTTTACATCCATGCCGATAAGATCCATCAGTTTAAACGGCCCCATCTTAAATCCGGATGCTTCCATGATGGCATCAACTGTTTCAACATCTGCCAATCCTTTTTCAACCAACAACATTGGTTCGAGATAATAATGACGTGCCACACGGTTTACAATAAAGCCCGGTGAATCTTTACACACAACAGGTATTTTACCCATTTGCTTTGCCACTGCTACAAGCGTGTCAATTACTGTTGCATCAGTATCTGCATGATGAACCACCTCAACCAGTTTCATTAATTGAGCAGGATTAAAAAAATGCATGCCCGCCACTCTTTCTTTAGCTGTTGTTGACAATGCAATTTCATGCACAGAGATAGAGGAAGTATTGGTAGCAAAGATGGTGTGTGCATCGTTAATGAGTGCAAGCCTGTTAAAAAGCTCGGTCTTTTTATTTTTATTTTCAATGATGGCTTCTATGATTATATCCGCTTTGCAATCGTCTATATTGTTTGTAAAAAATACGCGGCTGATCGTTTCATCTTTTTGTGTAATACTGATCTTATTTTTTTCAACAAGTTTTTCAAGCGAGGCAACGATACCTGCCTTACTTTTTTCCAGCATCGATTCGTTAAGATCGAATTGAATAGTATTAAAACCAGCCTGCGCTGCAACCTGCGCGATACCACTGCCCATGGTACCTGCACCACATACACAAATGGTCTTAATATTTTCTACTCCCGGCATTTTGCAAACATACAATGTCATCTTGATAAATAGCGGTAACGGATTATTTGCTGCATTTTTATGAGCCGGACTTTGGTAGTACTATTATCGTTCCTTGCGTCGCACACTTGTACTGACGAAACAGCTATGAGCTGATAGCTGCGAGCTATGAGCTATTGTGTTTTGCCCGAAGCTCATAGCTCAAAGCTCACGGCTTGTTCCAAATTGTTCCGAACGTACAAGTGAGTGACACAACCGGCGATGCCATAAAAATCAGCAGCCGGAAACATAAAAAACTAAACTTTTTGTGCGGTATAAAATTGAGGTCAATCATGGTTACATTTGCGGGGTGAGAAAGAATAAACCTGTAATACTTGAAAATGTTTTAGTGGAAGATTATGCCGCCGAAGGTAAGTCGCTTGCAAAAGTGGATGGTAAAGTGGTGTTTATTGAAAATACAGTTCCAGGCGATGTGGTAGATGTGTTCCTGTTTAAAAATAAAAAGGACTGGGCAGAAGGATGGCCCATGCATTTTAAAGAATATGCGCCACAAAGGGTTGAACCTTTTTGCGTTCACTTTGGTACCTGCGGTGGTTGTCAATGGCAAATGCTGCCTTATGAACGGCAGCTTTTTTATAAACAAAAACAAGTAGCTGATAACCTGCGCAGGATAGGTAAAATTCCTTTACCTGAAATAATGCCGATCATTGGGTGCGAACAAACCACACACTATCGCAACAAACTGGAATATACTTTTGCTACAAAAAAATTTATTCCTGACGCTGAATTCAAGATCATGAAAGCGCAGGGCGTAGATATAGATGCAGCTATAATGCAGCAGGTGGGAGGGTTTCACGCAAAAGGTGTTTTTGATAAAGTGGTTGAGATAGATACCTGTCACCTGCAATCGGAACCAACTAACCTTATACGAAAGAGTGTAGCGGCATTTGTGCAACAACTTGGTTTGCCTTTTTATGATATTAAGCAACACAAAGGCTGGTTGCGTAATATGCAGGTGCGTATTGCGGCAACAGGAGAGATAATGGTGAATATTATTCTCGGGTATGAAAAAGAAAAAGAACGCAAAGAACTGCTTGATCATTTGCTAAAAACTTTTCCTGCCATTACAACTTTATTGTACACGATCAATCCCAAGTTTAACGATAGCCTAAATGATCTTGAACCGATAACTTATTTTGGCAAAGGATTTATTACAGACAAGCTGGAAGATTTTCAATTTAAGATCAGTCCTAAATCGTTTTTTCAGACAAACACCAAACAGGCAGAACGTTTATACCAGGTTACAAGAGATTTTGCGGAGCTTGATGGCAATCAAACTGTTTATGACCTTTATTGCGGAACAGGGAGTATTGGTATTTTTGTAAGCGGGCAGGCAAAAAAGATCATTGGTGTAGAAGTAATTGAAGATGCTATTAAAGATGCCAAAGAAAATGCAACGCTTAATAACATAGCTCATGCATCTTTTTTTTGTGGAGATGTGACCAAGATATGTGATGACGCTTTTTTTGAAATGCACGGAAAACCAGATGTTATAATTATCGATCCGCCAAGAGCAGGTATGCATGAAAAACTGGTAAGTAAATTACTGGAGATGGCTGCACCGCTTATAGTATATGTAAGCTGTAACCCTGCTACACAGGCAAGGGATCTTGCATTGTTAGGAGAAAAATATACGGTGGAGAAAATACAACCGGTAGATATGTTTCCACATACACACCATATAGAAAATGTGGTACAGTTGAAATTGAAAAATTAATTATTGAATTAACCATTAGAGACATGACAGATTTCAGGCCAAGCAGATTTCAAATATTACCAACCATTGTTAAGAACCTGATCATTATTAACGTACTGGTATTTGCAGCAGAATTTGTTCTACCAAAGTCAGGTGTGAATGTTGACGACCTTTTTGCGTTACATACGTGGCAAAGTGATTTATTCAAACCATGGCAGTTTGTAACGTATATGTTCATGCATTCCACGGATGATTTTTCTCATATCTTTTTTAATATGCTGGCATTGTGGATGTTTGGTTCTGTGCTGGAAAATGTATGGGGGCCTAAAAGGTTTCTTACTTTTTATATTGTATGTGGTCTTGGTGCTGCGCTTTGCCATATGATTGTATTGTATTTTGAGAACCAGCAAATAATCAATGACTATAATACATGGTCATTGGCACAGCAGCAATATTATGCAGCAGCTTTGCAGGATAGGCTCAATACTGCTACCATTGGCGCTTCAGGAGCCGTGTTTGGATGTTTGGCAGCATTTGGCTATTTATTTCCCAATGACAACCTCTACGTTATGGGGTTAATACCTATAAAAGCAAAGTGGCTTGTAATAATATATGCAGGCGTTGAACTTTTTTCGGCTGTTCAAAACAGTGCCGGAGATACAGTTGCGCATGTAGCTCATCTTGGTGGCGCATTGGCAGGTTTTCTTATGGTTTATTTCTGGAACAAAACCAACAAAAAAACGTTTTATTAAAAGAAAACATTTTAATAGCAATTAACTTTGGTAAATAATTATCATGGGCGTAATACAGCAAAATAGAAGAAATCCCATACTCCTCGGCCAGGACAATAATGCCCTTACCTGGTTGCTTATTATTAATGCTGTCATTTTCATCATACTTGGGTTTATAAATATTGTTTACCGTCTTGGTTACGATGGCCATATGGAGGCTGTAGAAAATTTTCACATACAGATCACTGACTGGATATCTTTGCCAGCCAGCGCTGAAAAACTTGCCGGCCGTCCATGGACAGTACTTACGTATATGTTTTCGCATGAAGATGTATGGGAAATGATAGGCACTGTTTTATGGTTATGGGGTTTTGGATATATTTTCCAGGACCTTACCGGCAACACCAAACTTTTTCCTGTATATATATATGGTGGTTTAGCGGGTGCTATTTTTTTTACAATTGCTTCAAATCTTATTCCGGGAATGAATGTTGGTGCACTTCCCTTAATGGGTGGTAGTGTAGCTGTAATGGCTGTTGCAATTGCTACTACAACAGTTGCACCAAAATATAAGATATTCCCCATGATCAATGGTGGCATACCTGTATGGATTATTACAATTGTTTTTGTAGCTATTGACCTTGCTTTTGTAGCACGTTCAAATGGAAGTTTAATTATTGCTCATCTTGCCGGTGGATTGATCGGTTTTATTTTTGCGTTTCAGATGGAACGTGGAAATGATATGGGCGCATGGATGAATAGTCTTTATAACTGGGCAAACGATCTTTTTAATCCTGAAAAAAAATACCGCAGAAAGCCTGTTGCACAACAACGCTTCTACAAAGTTTCCCGCAAGCCTTTCGAAAAAACCCCAAGGATAACACAGCAAAAACTGGATGAATTACTCGATAAAATAAACCAGGAAGGGTATGCTTCACTCTCTGAAGAAGAAAAAGAATTCTTGAAAAAAGCAAGCCAGGAAGATATTTAAACAACCTTACCCAACAGCAAATGAAAAGATTTTTTAGAACTGCATGGCGTATACTATGCATCCTGGTTACATGCAGTTTTATTATCTCCTCGCTCAGCACTTTTATACCACCATCTTCTTTTTCTTTTGCAAGTGTTTTAGGTCTTGGCTTTCCATATATATTAACTGTATTTATTTTTTGTTGTATAGCAGGGTTGTTTATCAATATTAAACAGGCATTGCTGCGTATGTTTTTACTGCCGCTTGCATATTTCAATATTGTAAACACATTTGCGTTCCATACTTCAGCAACATGGAATACAAAGAAAGACAGCACTGCACTTCGCGTTATGACGTGGAACGTGCAAAGCTTCACCAATAACCTGCGTAAAAAATCAGCCGCTGCTTATAAAACCTCAAGAGACGGCATATTGCAAACCATTCATGATTATAACCCCGATGTTTTTTGCATACAGGAATACCGGAATATTGAGAATGCCATGCGGCGCTATCCTGTACAAAAGCAACTTGATTCTCTTGGGTATAAATTTTATTATTGTTCTAACGACAAGGTTACACCGCTTGCTAAAAACAAATATGCAAAGGTTACGGATGGTGTAGCGGTTTATAGTAAATATCCATTATTAGACAGTGGCCGCATCAACATAAATCATGACGATAAGATCGAGAATCTTATTTATACAGATGTACTGTTCAACAACAAACGCGTAAGGATTTTTACTGCACACCTGCAGTCGTTTTACATTTATGAAGATACCGCCACCAATAATGAAGAGGATAATATTTACGAGATCACCTACAAACGAAAAAGACAGGCCAGCTATAAAATAAGAGAAACAGAAATTCATCACGAAAAAGAAGTAAAGATCATTCGCAATGCAATTGATAAAAGTCCTTATCCTGTTATTTATTGCGGCGATATGAATATTACACCCACCTCTTACAACTACCGTTTTTTAAAAGGCAATAACCTGCAGGATGCTTTCCTGGCAAAGGGTTCAGGCATGGGCAATACCTTTTATAAAATTGGGCCAACGCTTCGCATAGATTTTTGCCTGCCCGATACTTCCCTGCAGGTGCTGCAATGCAAACGCGAACAAAAAAAATTATCCGATCATTATCCCGTTATTGCAGACATGCAATGGAGACAATAAAGCAATTATTTTTTTGTACCCGGCAGCGGAATAAATATTAAGCTTTTTGATGCGTCGCACTCTTGTGCGGTTTGGAATGCATTGTGCTGTGTGAAAGATATAATGTTAATCGTTACTTTTTCTCTATTCTTTTAATTCTCTACTATCAAAGACATCTTCATCACTCTCCAAAAGTATTTTCCATTTCTGCATGTTGTCAAGAGACAAAGGAAATCCTATTTCTGGATTATCCCAATCAAATAAGACACGGTCTGCAATTTCATCATCATGATCATGTGTAAAATACTCTGACATTAATATTACAAAAGCAATTGTATTCAAATCTTCAAGAGTAATTCTACCGTCTATAACTTCATTGCATAAACGTAATAAATGTTCTCTTTTCACCTTGAATTCACCATCATTTTCAATTTTGTCAACATAAACAGATGTAGTATCGTAACTTGTCTTTTGTTGAGCCTCTTTTAAATTGGTTGCTAACTCATCAACAGAAATCTTGTGTTGCAAATAATCTAACAAAACTTGTTCTTGCATAAAGACTGTAATAAATAATGGATAACATTTCTATTACCGCAATAAATCTATAAACAATTATTCATTTTGCTCCTTATTCTTCCAACCGTACAAGTGAGTGACACAACCGCCGATGCCATGAAATGCTGTCGCTTGTAATATAAAAAATGCAGCATTCATTTTGGCTAAAATAAAATAACAAATAACTAAATAAAAACTTTTGCCGACAACAAAATTATTTTTCTTTCAACTCATCACCATATGTTTTGAAAGTATCTTCAACGAATCCTCAAAAAGTTTGGTTTGCGCTTTTAACCGAAATTGTTCCAGGTGAATCATGGCGTATTCACGCTTTGTATCAGTATCAGCTAAACTGATTGCTCCATTCCACATGCCGTTATGAAACTCCCTGAACTGGCGTTTGTTTATTGTAGTTATGTCAATTGGTTTCCCTCCACCGTCAACCACAGTTAGAAATATAAAATAGTAGAAGTGCAATATTAACTGCATCAGGAAGAACCTGGCATGTTTGTATGCATCAACCGCTTCCTCAAAATATGTTTCAAGAAAAGTGGTTTCATCCTGTTCATTTATCACTACAAAATTTGCAACAATAGCAAGATCAAGATAACGATCATTTAAAAAGGCGGCCTCCCAATCTACAAACCATGGACGCTGCCCGTCAAATACAATGTTCTCAGCTTTTGAATCATTGTGACAGGAAACCCAATTATCCACATCGTTTCGCGGATAAACATTCATAATGCGTTCGTATATTTCAAACAGATCTTTTGTTTCATGAGCAGGTAAAATGTTTGCATCGCTGAATTTCGGTAGAAACGTTTCCATTGTGTCAAAGTAATTCATGCGAAAAGAAAACCTTGGCAACGCATGTAATTTCCTTAATAAATGCGGCATCATTTCTTTTGCAGCAGCAATAGAAAATGGTTGTTCAATAATAAAATCAGTTATAGAAATCCTGTCTTCAACACTCATGTAATGTATGTGTGGAGCAATGTTATTTTCGGCAGCAACTTGCATGCAACCATAATAGAACGATGGATCTCCCATAGCATCCGTGCGTGTTATAACCCTTAGCAGGTAAGGTTTTCCACGTACCATAATTTTAAAGATCAATGCACTTGAAAGACCTTTTGTTAGTTGTTCAATGTGTTCAAATGCATCTGTGTTAAAAACTGTTTGCAATGCTTTTGTTACGGCAGGTTGTTTGTGTTCGGGTATCATAAAAGTGGTGTTTAAATTGAAAACTGTTAATCAAAAATATCTATGGTAAACTGCTTATAACCTCTTTTACAACTATATTTTTTTAGCACAACATCAGTAATCATAATTGCGTTTGCCAATTATCTGCACTGTGTTGAAATAATAAAACAATTACCTTTTTGTACCCGGCTATTGAATAAATAGTAAGCTTTCGTTGCATCGCACTCTTGTGCAATTTCAATGTATTGAGCTTTGTGAAAAAGTGAGGATTATAGATCGTATGACACACTGCGCTGCGCCGACAAATAAATTTTACACCAGAGAAAGATTCTTATATTCACCAGTAATAATAAATATAACTCACATGATCACTTACATTGAATTATGGAAATCAAAACAAGCATGGTTTGATCTTTCAAAAGAAGAACGAGGCAATTATTTAACTGCCCTGGGGCCCGCAATACAGCAGCTTATGGAAAGTGGTGTTCAAATTGTAAGTTGGGGAAATAACTCAGCTGCTACTTTTAGCAGGGCAGATTATGATTACTTCGCGGTTTGGACATTTCCAAACCTGGAAGCTGCTCAAAATTTCGAAAAAATGGTTGAGGGAGCAGGCTGGTACAATTATTTTGAACAGGTAAATGCAATGGGAAATTCAACAAGCCCACAGGAAGTAATGGGCGAAATGATAAACATGTAAGTTAGCATTAGTCAACATTAATTATGCAGCTTCTAAACCAGGGGCTGCATTTTTTATTGTCGGTAATGTTTATAATGTTAAGCGTGGACGCAATTATTTTTTTGTATCCTGCTGTTGAATAAATAGTAAGCTTTCGTTGCGTCGCACTCTTGTACGGTTGAAGTGTTATTGAGCTCGGAAGAAAAGAAGATTACTTTCTATCGGTTTATATCCTCACAGACTGTAATTATTTACTCTTTTGTTTTTCGGCTTGTGCTAATACCAACCAAAGAAAAACCTTCTTTTCAACATATTCAACTTTAACAATGTCCAGGAAGCTTTGCACTTGCGGCCATTTCTGATGAGCCTGATATTGTTTCTTTGTTTCAATCAACTATTGTATTGTTATCTTTTCATTTTGCTCCCCATTCTTCCAACCGTACAAATGAGTGACACAACAGGCGATGCTATGAAAAACTACAGCCCGCAACAAAAGAATTATAACATCTATTGGTTGCATTTAAAAATCGTGGTAATTATTGAAGAGTCTTGTTTGTATGCCCAGCATAAAAAACACATTTGAGCTAGAAATACCTGGCGCAGTGTGTTTGCGGTAAACAATATCGGCCTGTACTGCAAGCCTGTTACGGGTATTAAGTAGATAACCTGCAGAAAGCTGGTTGTATATATAGTGATGCCTTATGCCCTGCATGGTCTTTGCGCCAAATGGTGGTACACCAACTTCGCCACCCCAGAGATCTTCACCATTGTTATAAGGAAGACCGGGGTTCTCGCCGCGTATAGTGAAAAGATTTTCCAACATGCCATACCATCGGTCGTTATGATAATTGAACATGGAAATAAATTCATTAAAGTTGGCATTGAAAGGATCTGCCAGCGACTGGTTGTTGTGTGTGTAATTCAAACCAACTTTTCCAAAACCATGACCGTAGGTATAGGGTCTTACACCATTCCACTCAAGACGCCAGGAAAGATTTTGTACATGAAACAGATCTTTGTTCCAGATACCAAACTGCAATGCATATTTGTTACCATAGTTCTGTGAATGATGATCGAGTGAAGTGCTAAGGTTAAGATCATCGAGACCAAGCTGGCCATAGATGAACCCATTTTTATACAAATGATATTTACCGGTAATGCCTACAAATGCATTATCCGGCGAGCCAAATGTAAACTCAATGGGGCGCATAAAAATTAGCGGATTCAGGTACTGCACATCGAAGCCGCGCTGTGAGGTAGTATCATTCTTGAGCCAGGTGATATTATCATACAAAGCCAGCTGTAATTTTTTGGAAAGGTTAATGCCCAGATAATGTACCGTGCTGTATTTTACTTCATTCTTACCAAAACTTTGAAAACGTGGATTTTCATATCGCGTATACAAAACATTGTAAGTAAACCGCCACAATTTAGTTTGCAATCTTACATAAGGATTGTTGGATGCATTGTCTGATAAAATAAGACTGCGGTAGCCATCACCAATAAAATTTTTGCCGTAACCTGCAGCCAGCACAAAATGTTTACCACCTATATAAGTAAGGTTGGCATTGAATTGTGTAGAGGTGTAACCATTGTTCTGCAAGGTGCCTTTACCTAAACCGGGTTGATAATTTTGATTAGATACGATGTAAGAATCAATGTAGCCGGGAAACTGCCTGTAGCCAGTTGTTATACCAAAACTATAAGAAAGTTTATCATTGTAAACGCCCTGGAACTGAACACCACCAACCGCCTGCAATAAACCGCCAACGCCATTGTTTGCATATCCGCCTGCAAGTGTTATATAAGGATCAACTGTGAATACGTGTTTATCTGATGCTGCTTTTATCCAATTATCTGTGCCCATCTGTTTGAATGCATAACTGGTTCCGTCGTTGGAAATGCCAAATACACTATCCATAATATCTGTACCACGCGTGTTAAGGTAAGGTTTTAATTCAAGCCAGTTAATAGCACGAAAGCCGGTGAAGATATTTGTATCTGCTGAAATGGTTATTTCATTGAAACGGTTTTGCACGGCTGCATCAAGTGGTACCTGTTGCGCTTTTGCCGTAAAGCAAACCATAGTGATTATAAAGAGCGGCAATATTTTTTTTATAACGATGCACTTCATGATATTATCTTTTTAAGATAAGGTATTGCTTAAAAATCGTAACTGATCTTTCTGAATGACATACGTATGCCTATATAAAATATCCTGTCGCGATAATTGAACAGATCGCTTTTTTCATTGCGGTAAGTAAAGCCTGTTTCAATGCGCATATTGGTTACAGGGTTTATGATGTAAGCTATTCTTAGGTCTCCGTATAAAATATTTGTGGAGACACCCTGGCCGGTTTTTACATCATTTGAAACAGTTCTTGTTGATACAGGTTTAAAAATATCGCTGCCGTAGTTTGTTGCAGCAGATGAATCAGCGCCATATTTTGTCACAAAACCTTCTGCACGGAAATACCATCTTTTTATACTGTAATCTACCAGCACCAAACCTTCTTTAAAATTGGCGCCACGTGGATGTGCCAACGGTTGTTTTAGTTGTGCATAGTTGGTGTTTAGCGAATTGGTGGCATACATGTATGGCCTTGCCGTATTAAATTCAATAAGGCCATTAAGATTATTGATGTTGAACAAATTTCCTGAACGTATACCGGCCTGTATTGCATAGCGTGTTTGCCAGGAACCTGCATCTCCAAGTTGATCGGCCGCAAATTGCCCGTAAAGAGTTGTATGCTTAAACAGTTGGTATTTTAAATTAGTACCTACAATAACATTGTTATTTACACCCGCTGGTGATTTGCTGCCATGTAGAAAAATAATGGGGCTGGCTATCCAGGCACTTCTGTCTGACCTGCGCATAGAATCCTGATCTGGCCACATTACGGTTTCAAAAAGACTTACTGATAAATGTTTGGTGGCTTTCCAGTCTATGAGGAATGTTTGTGACCATTTTCTGAATTGCTCATCATAATTATTCAGCGTAGGGTCACGGTCGCTGATATATTGAGACCACATAAAATTATACTGGAACTTACCGAGATTGATAGATGTTTTAAAGTAAGGGTAATTATAGGCCCAATCGCTTAGCAGCATAGAGCGATAGCCATCGCCGATAAAATTTTTTCCATAACCAAGGTCAAACAAAAAATATTTTGATGGCTTGTACATCAGCCTTGCTTCTGAGTTGCTGAAATCAAAACCAAAGCCATCACCTACATTTTTATAAGCACTTTGGCCGGGAATTACACGGCTGCCTCTTATAAAGCTGTCAACATAACCACCAAAGCGGCCCTGGTTTTCGTAAAACGCAGTTTCAAAATAAAATTTGTCAGACACGTTACCCGATATTTCATAACCACGGGTGTTTATCATCGGTGTATTGCTTGTTTTTTGGATACCCGGGGTATTAGGTTTTATAGGTCTTTTACTGTTACCTATGTATTCATCAAAAATAATATCTGCATTAAGATTAAAGTCTTTGTCTCTTACCTGTACAAGGTGTTCTTTAAAAAACTTACGGTTAAACCAGGGTCCTTTTGCAGCAGCAGCTGTTGAATCGGTGTAGAGCATTGGCCTCCATGCTGTATGCAACAGCGAGTCATCGTTATATACAATACGTTGCTCATTATAACTATTTGTAAGCAGCATAGCAGGTGCCTGAGCACTACTATTCAAACAAGCAAGTACACTAATAAAAAAAGGCAGGAAATGTTGCAGTATGTTTTTCAATAAATGGGTTTTACTAAGCGGTATATGCATGAAGCAATATTTAATACTGTTGCAAATAGAAGACAATTAACTTAAAATAAGAAGCATTACTGCAAATAATGTGCACAAAGCAAAAATGGTTTGACAGGCTTCTGATTTAAAACGATTTTTTTGAGCGGACTCATGTAACACCTGGCATCGCCTGTTGTGTCACTCACTTGTACGTTCAGCAATATTTGGAGCAGGATAAATTAAGTCTTCAAAAAAAATAGCTGCATTTCTTACAGCCGTACAAGGGTGCGACGCAACGAAGATGCTATCTGCATTGTAGCCGGGAACACAAAATCAATATGCGTTCTTTTCTCCTTTGAACATATTGATAATAGTAAGGAAAATGATCTTTACATCAAGCATAAGTGACCAGTTTTCCATATACCAAAGATCATGTTCAACCCTTTTCTGCATTTGTTCAGGTACTTCGGTTTCGCCGCGATAGCCATTTACCTGCGCCCAGCCTGTAATACCGGGTTTTAATAAATGACGTACCATAAATTTATCGATAACGGTGCTGTATTGGCGGGTGTGAGCAAGCATGTGCGGTCGTGGGCCGGTTACGCTCATGTTGCCGGCGAACACATTGAAAAATTGGGGTAACTCATCAAGACTTGTTCTGCGCATAAATGCACCAATCTTAGTAATACGCGGATCCCCCTTGGTTGCCTGCCGCATCTCATCATTGTTAACATGCATGCTGCGGAATTTGAGACACCAGAAAGGCGTGTTATCTCTGCCAGATCTTTTCTGCATATAAAAAACCGGGCCTCTGCTTTCTATTTTTATAAGTATGGCAAGAATGGGCGTAAGCCATGATAGTATGAGCACGATAACCAGCGAACTAAAAATAACGTCAAACACTCTTTTCTTTACACGATTGTTAATCTGGTCCAGCGGCTCTTTGCGTAGCGTTATAATTGGAAAGTCTTCTACAAAGCTTATGTAAAAGCGTTCATCAAGCTGCCTGGAAAAATCAGGCACAAATTTTACCCGCACACATTTTTGTTCTGCAGCAAGCATTAGCTGTTCTACCTGCATATTTTGATTAGGCAAAATAGTGGAATATATTTCTTCTACAAGATTCTGTTCTACATAATCGAAACAAATTTGCATGTTGCCAATAAAGTTGGCATTGTTACGTGAAGTAGACCTTGCAAAATCATCATCAAAAAACCCCTCAAAAACATAATCGCCTTTTCGTTTCTGGAAATAAGCAGCCAATCTTTCTGCAGTTGAATTATATCCCAGTATGGCTATTTTCTTTCCCTTTTTTGTTCTTTTTTGGAAAAATTCAGAAGCATATACCAATACGAAACGGCTTATCACAAAGAATGCTGACATTAAAAGAAAGCTGCTTAAAAAAACACTTTGCAGAATATTACTTTTAGTAAAAAATAGGAACGACATGAATAACACAAAATGCATTATTGCTGCCCGGTAGGTGCGACGGAAAAAAGATTCAATTACGCTAAAAGTAGTTTGCGTGTAAAGACGCATAACAAAAGAGGAGCAGAGCCAGATAATATTAAATGCAGCTATACCTACCAAATAACGATTATTCCATTTAAGATCCTCATGGTAGAATGTTGCAACTGTATAATAGCTAAACAGGTAAGAGAAATTAATAATTATCAGGTCCGTAAAGAAACAGGTAATGCGAAAATATATTGAATACAATGATGCCATAGGCTTTATTATAGTACTAGTATGTAGAAATTCATCTCTTTAAAAAAATGTCTTCGGATGTTTCAAAAATAGGCTAAAAAGTTAACCTCTATCAATATTATACTATGAACAACAAGACATATCTTTCAAATGATGTTGATTTACAGATTACTACGTAATAAATTATTTTATAGAACTATCAAATAGAAATCGTTGCATGACCTTGTTTACCGACAAATTTTCTTCTGCATATTTTCTTGCATTTTGTATTATTACCAATGAATTGCTGTTTAACGCAATTTTTATGCTATTGTTCAATGCTTCCTGTTTTTCTGCTTCTGTAAGAATACCCATTTTGTATTCATCTATGAGTTCATATAAGCTTGTTCCCTGGTTTGCGGTAACAATTGCGAGACCTCCTGCAGCAAGAATATTTGTCAGCTTTGATGGCATAACCAAGTCGCCAGCATTTACTTTTTGTATAACCAGATGCATGTCAGCCATATTAAGGAAACGATTAAATTTTTCCAGGGGTTGCAAAGGCAGAAAAAAAAGATTATTCAATTCCATCTCCTTTGATATGGCTTCCAGTTTTTCTTTGTAAGGACCGCTACCACAAATAACAAATTTCAGGCCTGAAAAATTTTGGAATGCTTTTGCAGCAAAGAGTATGGATTCAAGACCTTGTTTTTCTCCTATTGCACCTGAATACAAAGCTACTTTGTCTTCATTTTTAAAACCGAACTCTTTTTTTAAATCTGTCTTATCATTTATTGGGTAAAAAAAAGAAGTATCTGACCAGTTTGGAAAAAAAACTATCTGTTGGTCGATTTTAGTTTTAATTTTTTTGATCATTCCCGGCGATATACTACTAATAACATCTGCATGTTTTAAAATATATTTTTCAAGTGCAAAAAGAAAACGTATCAATTTTTTTGATCGTATCATCTGCAGGTCATTTGCAGCATCCACCTGCAGGTCTTGTATATGATAAATGAACCGGGCATTTTTGATTTTCTTATATAGTATAGCAAGCAAACCCGGCATTAAGGGTGGACTAACATTTATTACAACATCATATTTTTTTCCCGGTAATAACATAAGCAATTGAAAAAGCGCAGAGATAAAGAATGACAGGTCATGTAATATTCTTGTCTTGCCGGTAGGGTTGGATGGTATATAATGTGGACAACGGTAAACAGTTATAGTGCCAAAAGATTTATCACCAGGTTGTTTTATTATTTCCTTTTTATACCAAGAATGATTTTTATAAGGCTCTTTCAGTTTCCATTGAGGGTAATAGGGGTATGTGGTGATTACACCACATTCATATCCGTTATCACTAAGCCATTGTATCATTTCTCCATTATATTTTCCTATTCCTGTAGGTTCCGGGGAAAAATTACCACCTATTAGAAGAATCCGCTGCGCCATAAAAAGCTAAATATTTGTGTAAACTGAATATCCGGTTAAGCAAATATATTTGTAATCAGTCTTTAATGCTGTTTTAGTGCCTGTATAAATAATTGGCAAAGTATATGCCTTATAACAAACCTGCATCATTTAATAAATTCACTATGTTACATCCATTGATTTTTACGTTGCTCTTACAGTTTATGCTTACTTGCTCACCTGCAGGTATACAGACTGATAAACTTGTTCCTGCTGATACTGCACATACCAGTGTCCAAAACAACATTGTTTATGCTGCAAAAGATGATAATCCCCAGCTTGAAAATGCATATGACAATATACCTGACTGGTATCTTACCAACCGTGTGCAGATACATACGAGACTTTCATTAGACGATATAAATAATGCAGATTTTTTCGGCTTTCCGGAGAAGCTCGCAAAATATCATGCCACTGTACTAACACGGCAAATAAAATTTGGTGACGAACAACCATGGTGGCCTTCTAAAGAAGGCAAACTGAATCCAAAAGCTGCCAGCCTTAATGCTAACGGCCAAAATCTTGCAAAAAAAATCATTGACCAATTACACGGATTAAATATGAAGGCAATCATTTATTACCGCCATCTTGAAGATGCAGAAATGTATGCGCAACATCCTGATTGGGCATGTAAGGATGTAAATGGTAAACCTATAAAAGATAGAAGAGGTGTTACCATGTCTTTTAACTCTCCTTACCGTGATGTTGTAATTGAGCGCCTTAAAGAACTTGCCTCGTATGGTGCAGATGGTTTTTATTTTGATGAAGTGCATATTCCTTTAAGAGGAGATTTTTCTGATTATTCTAAAGCTGCATACAAAAAGTTATATGGCACAGACATGGTCAGTGATTTTAAGAAAGGAAATAAATTAAGGTATTTTGAATTCCGCAATAAAACCATTGAACAGCTCTTTACAGACATACGTGCAAGTCTTGCACAGGATGGAAAAAGCCCTGTTATATTGGTGAGCGGCAATAGCTGGCCGACACAGACGGACCTGCATATGAATAGCGAATTTTACCAGCACTTTATTCTAAAATCAGAATTTGATATACCTCTTAAAACAACATTAAAGGAAGGTAATTTCAAAATGCCTGATAATCTTAAAAGCAATGTATCCTTATTTGGTTTAAACGCTTTTTGCTACTCTTTAATGCGGGATAACTCTTACGGCCCGCCACATATCTGGTGTCCACGCATTAAAACCGCAGATGATGCTGAATTAGCGGCAGCGGCGCTTATTTCTTTAGGTTGCATAGCCAATCTTGATATTGATGTCAAAACTTCTGATCCCAACAATTTTAAAATTCCATTACAATGGAATCTTGAATATGGAAAATATTTTAAGAATCTTTCACCTTATGCATTTGAAGGCGTATTAGTTTCAGAAAAAGAGCGTAATGCATTTATTAAAACACCCGATAAAGCATGGCAGAATGTATTAATGCCTGCTTATCTTAATTTCCAAAAATTATATGCGGCTGGTATTCCTTTACGTATTGTATCAGATGGATCTATGACAAAAGAAAATATAGACCGCCTGCAAAATATTTATTGTAATAAGTCTCTTACAAATGTGCCTAACAGACTTGCCGCACAGGAAAATAAATTTGTTGATTTCTCTGCAATACCCAATGGAAATGAAAAGCAAATGGCAATAAGCTTGGGTGCTCCCATATTTGCACAAAAAGAAAATAAAAATATTCACATTAATTACTTTACTGACCCCGATGGGTATTTATATGTTATATCTGCAAGAGACCTGATAGTACCTGTAAAAGAAGGTGGAAAAATTACATTGCCTGTTCCTACAAGAGAACAAACAAAAGCAGTTTCAGGAAATTACATAATTTACATAAAGCAGGGAAGCATAAGCGAACCGCAGATGGAGGATATCGTTAATAAAACAACTATCAGATCTTCGGGTACGGAAAATGGTTATTATACTTTCAGCATAAAAAATAATGGCAATACTCCTTTAAATATGTTGCGCTTTAAATTCAAACCATAAAGAGTCAGATGATAAAAACAGGACCGCTACAACAATAGCGGCTCTGTTTTTATTATTTTTTGCTTCCGGCTGTAATGCATCTGGCATCACCTGTTGCGTCGCACTCTTATACTTGTTGAAAAAGTTTCTGCAGTTTCTGCGTTTACATGTTTACGCGTTCTTCGTATTTAAACACTTGTAAATTCTTGAACCAGTAAGCTCTATAACCTTTTCGCTTTTGTTCCGAACGTACAAGTGAGTGACCCAACAAAAGCATAATTTTACTACAACAGCATGCTCCAAAAAAAGTATTTATTTATAATACACATAAAAAGACCTCATTTATGGTTTATATAAATGAGGTCTTTTTATTAAATATTTTTTTACCTGCTGGCAGCACTCGCTGCGTGAAGCCAATCGCTAATGCTTTCGCAACTTGTGTACTCTTTATCGATCGTTACATAGTAGTTAGGAATATGATCTTTAAACCATTTCTCAAGCACTGATTGTTTTTTAATTTCAAGCGCTCTTTGTGCCACCCTGTTATAATCGTCTTTCAGGTTTTCGCGGTGAGGTTCTGTACGTGTTTTTAAATAAAGAATACGCACTGTTTTGCGGCCACGCTCATCAGTATAAGTTTGTGGTTTTGATATATCACCGGGGTTTAAACCTTTAAGGGCTACTACTGCATCTTTATCAAGCTGATCAATTTTTAAGTAGGTAGAACCTTCATTATTTGTTTTAGCGCCGCCATTGAATTTACTGTTCTCATCATCGCTATACTTGGTTACTGCAGCGGCAAAAGACAGGTCACCTGCAATTATTTTTGAACGTAAACTATCAAGTTTTGCAAGGCCGAGTTTTACTTCTACATCTGTAACGGGTGGAATTTTTAAAATGTGCCTCACTACTGCATCATCACCGGCACGGCTAACCATTTGTATAATGTGTAATCCAAACTTAGATTTTATAACGGGAGATATTTGTCCTTCTTTTAATTTAAAAGCAGCTGCAATGAAGGTTGGATCCCATGATTTATCCAAACGGTTTACGCTATACTGTCCACCATTGTCTTTACTGCCGGGATCATCAGTATATAATCTTGCCAGCGCATCAAATTTTTTCTGGCCACTTTCTACCTGTCTCTTATAATCCAGTAATTGGGCAGATACATAATCTTCCAAATCTTTGTTTGCTTTTGGATACATCACCAGTTCATTTACTTCGATCTCGCTTTCATAATAAAGCAAACTGTCTTTGGGAATTTTATCGTAATATTCTTTTACTTCGGTGGGTGTGATCTTTACATTTTCAAGGATCTTGTTTTGCATTTTTTCAGCCATGGTTTTTTCTTTGAATGGCTGGCGCAGGTCTTCCTTGATTTCATACACAGAACGCCCTGCTATTTGTTCGAGCATATCCTGCGAACCATACTGGCTTATAAAGTAACGGATCCTGTTATCCAGCAAGGCTTCCAGCTCATCATCTTCTACAAAAAGGGAATCTTTTTCTGCCTGGATCACTAAAGTTTTCTGAATAAGCTGGCCCTGCAAAAAAGCACATTCCGGGTTGGGTGGCAGGTTATCAGCCATATCCTGTCTTTTATAATCGGCTATAGCGTTATCTATATCAGATTTCAATATTATTTTGTCGCCGATCTGCGCTATGATCTTATCTGCAACCATTTTCTGTGCAAATGCAGCGTTAGCACTCAAAAAGGCAGCCAGCAGTAGTACAATATTCTTGTTCATAAAATGCAAATAGCTTCAAAAATAGAGAATCCGGTGTAGTAATGGCCGTTGGGTGCTGCTTTTAACAAAATAATTTGTTGACATCATCCTGTTGATACACACTCTGGAGTAAAAGAGTGCGACGCAACCAAAGCTTAATAACGTGCAAAAGCCGGGCTCATAAAAAAATTACAGGTTAATATCTATCTCGTTATCCCAATTGGCTTTTGTAATCAGGGGCCTCTGTATTTTTTGTACAATTTCGGGCTGGTGTTTTGTATCAAAATTTCCGGGATCCCAAACGCCGTTTTTATTGTCATCAAAAAGAATACGCATATCGTACTGGCCGGGCTCGAATAATTTTTGATACCATTCATTGGTGCTGAGTACCACAGATTGAACAACAATTTTGTTCTTTACTAATTGTAGTACAGGATTTTTTGAAAGATCAAGATTGTTGAAATGAAGCCGCACACTTCCATACTCGCTTTCACGTTTGCTTTTAAAATTCAAAGTATCATCCTTCGCAATTGTTATGCCTGCACTATCTGTAAACGCTGCTTTCTGAATAATGAGTTTATAGCGTTGATTCTCGGGCCATTTGTAAATGAGCGCAAATCTTTTTGCAGTTGTATCGGTCTGTATTACGCTATAATTCTTTATGGCTTTAAAACTCGTGTCTGTGAGTAATACCATTGAAGAATCAAATTTAGCAACTGGCCTGTTGAAATTAAAGATGAGGCTATCGAGCAGGCCCTGTTCATTATTTTCAAGATTGGTTCCAAATTTTAGTCGTTTATCTTCATCTGAGTTACCCTTTTTTTCTTTATCACTACCGGAAGAGGCAGAAACTGGTTTATTAACCTGTTTGTATTCCTGGTAGGCATACAGTTGTATTGAAGCAGGATTGGTGCTGGCTTCTACGGGTTCATTATAGAAAGCAAACATCTTTGTGCTGTCATCATATTTTTTAGAATAATCATTGGGCAGCACATACACGGCAAACTTTTCATTGGGCAAATATTTAAAACGAAAATTGCCGCTGCTGTCAAGCCTTGTATAATAATCTGATTTTAATTTTTTTATAGCAGAGTCGGTTGTGTTGGTATGCAACAACACCAATAAAGTAGAATCTGCATCACCTGTTTCAGCAATTTTTACATTGCCCGTTATCATACCATCAGCCAGTTTATCGCCGGTAGAAAAAACATAGGTAAAATTTTTCAGCACATTATTTTCATTCACGTCTTTTAATGCCCTGCCAAAGTTGATGGAATAAGTGGTGTTAGGTTTTAAAGAGTCTTTCAATTTTATAGTTACGTTGCGCAGCTTTCCTTCTATAACAGGAATTTTTTCTGGGTTGGGAGAGATGATCAGCTGGTCATTAAGGTTATTATCAAGCTGCACATACTCATCAAACGTAAGTGTTATCTTATAGTCTTTAAAATTTACAGTAGAATCTTTTGGCAAAGCCTCCATTAATACAGGTGGTAAAGAATCTCTTGGGCCACCGGTAGGCGGGATAATATTGGCACAACCGCTGGCAGTAACTAAACCTGCAACGTTAAAAAAGCAAACAGCAATTATAACCAGGGGAAAAATCTTTTTCATAAAAAGTATGCAAACATAGATGCTTTGCGCTATTCTTATTGCTAATGATCCTGTAAAAATCGGCTGAGTATCTTTATGAACCAGGCAACATAACACATATTATACTTTTCTTGCGTCGCACTCTTGTACTTTTTTGTTCTATATGCAGCAATGATCCGGTTTTATATTTCCTCATCTTCTTCTACAACAATTTCATGCAATGCAACAGCAAGGTTATTGGTCTTTACAAAATTGCACCAGTGGCAATCTTCTTTGCCACAGCCTGTATAAAAATCTCTTAACTGAATCTTTTCCCAAACTGTTTTGATCTGTTCTTTTACCGTGGTAATATCTTCAGGCGTTATAACCACTTTCATCTTTTGATAATTCTTTTTCTTATCTGGCTCTATAAAATCAAACTCGGTGCTTACAACATTCCATTGCCTGGTTTCATAATTATCTACAAGTATTTTATAGAATACCGCCTGCCGCCAGTAATCGCCACCATTAGGCTCTTTTTCATTTGGTGATTGCAATTTTGGTCTTGCTTTATCCGGGTCTCCTGTTTTGTAATCCACTACATTTACAGATTTACCATCAAATTCCAGTTTGTCTAGTTTGCCTTTTAATGGTACACCATTCACTATAACGTTTCTGATGTTGCGTTCTACAGCAACTATTTTGTTCCAGGTGTTAATGTATTTGTCGTAGTAATTAGCAAGTACTTCCTGCCCATATTCCAGCCTTCGGGCAAATTGTTCTTTGGTAAAACTTTCACGGTGACGATGCATGTACCATTCAAAGTCGCTGATGAATTGTTCTCTGGAATGAAACACACCATTGTTGCCTCTTATGTTTTTAAACAACTGCTCCAATGCATAATGCACAGAAGAACCGAACTCTGTTGCTTCATTTTTTGGAGAAGGAATGCGGATAAGATTTTTAAAATAAAACTCCAATGGGCACTTTAAATAATTATTAAGCGCTGTTACATTCATTACAAATTTGTCCAGTAACCTGCTGATATATTCTTCTTCTATCTTCGCGATCTCAGGTGCAGCTTCTATAAATTGCAAAGTCTGGAATGCTACTACATCTTCTTCACTCACTTTAGCAGGTTCCGCCTTTAAATCAGGAAACTGCTCCTGTATCTCCGCAATAAACATGGAAGGCTCTACTTCCTTTCCATCATTTTTAAAACGACTATAGGATATCTGCAAATATTTTTCTGCTCTTGTTAATGCTACATAAAATAACCTGCGCAATTCTTCGGCCCCCTCCTGCCCCCCCCCGGTGAGGGAGGAAGAAGAAAAAATCGTATCAGGAAATGTATATCCTCCCGATGGCTTTCTTTTCTTTTCCCAAAATGAGGAGTTGCAACCAACTAAAAAAACATATTCAAATTCCAAACCCTTGGAACCATGCGCAGTTAACAGATTTACACCTTTTTCATTGCCACTTACCTGCACCAGCGGCATAGACAATCCTTCCTTTTCCATTAACTCAATTATACTCACCAGTTCCTGCAAATGCATAGTGGGCCTGCGGTGTGTTTCTTCTTTTACAAAGTCAAAGAAACCAGTGAGCACCTGCAACTGCCAGATCTTTTCTTCGCTTTGCATAATGGTTTGTAACACGCCTGCTTCACGAATAATTCTTTCAATCAATACCTGTAATGTTATATTCGGAACATCAGCAATAAGATTTTCGATAATGGTACTTACTTTCTTTAACTGCGGATGTATGCCTTGTGAGAAAAGATCTTTTGGTGGCGTATTACTTTTCTCATACAACAACCTGCGTATAGAAGTCTTGTTTTCGCTGAATTGTTTGTCTGCCACTTCCATCGTAAGTTTTGCAATTTCAATGGGCGGAACATGGAACCAATCAAAATGCAACAACTCGAATAACATTTCATCACCGCCATACGGTGTGTCATGTTCCGCTGCAAGATAGCGCACCAGTAATATGATCTTTTGAGCTAAGGGTATATCCAGTATATTTAAACTGCGTTTACTAAACACAGGTATATTGCGTAATTTAAAATACTGCGCCAGTTCTTCGCCATACTTATTTTCTTTATAAATAATACCGATCCTTCCAGGCTGAATGTCTTGCTGCAACAACTTTTCCACCTGTAGCGTTATATCAATCATTTCATGTCGCCACGTTTCATATTCTTTTATAACAGGTGCATGAATAAGTTGATTCAATTTTTCGTTTGACGATAGTAACGCTTTACTCAAGCCATCAATCTGTTTTACCAGTCGTTCTTTATTCCTGTCGATCAATGATTTTGAAACATCCAGTATCGGTTGTGTGGAACGATAATTATTGGTAAGTACAACTGTCAGCAGATCGTTTTTATAATTGTCTGCAAACGCAAGCATGTTCTCCACATTCGCACCCTGGAAACGATAGATACTCTGGTCATCATCACCTACTACAAATACATTCGGTTTATCCCAGTAGTTGATCAGTAACTCGACGAGCCTGTTTTGCGTGCCGCTGGTATCCTGGTATTCATCAACGAGTATATATAAATATTGTTCCTGGTATCGAGCAAGCAGTTCTTTGTTTTCTTCAAATGCTTTCAGCACCCAGTTGATCATATCATCAAAATCATAGCGGTTGTTTTGCCGCATCATTTGTTGAAAACGATCAAACTCATTTACTGCAGCACGTAGTTTTTCCATCTTCTCTTTTTCCTCTGCAATTTTATCGGTGCGTACATCACCTTTCTTAAATTCTTTCGTGGCTCGTTTAGTAATGTATTCATCACGTTCCGGCAGCGATGCAATATATTCATCTATTTTATTGCTGATAAACGCTGCGGTCCATCCTTCACGTTTCATCGCACTGAATAAATTCTGGAGGTTGTTTATCTCAAAATACACATCGCCCCTGTAGCGTTTCAGCGGATGATTTTTTGGAAAACTATCGATCAGTTTTTTGAACAAGTCAATTCTTTCAAGATCAGAAATAGGGTCAAGCGCAGTTTTTTCAAACAGTGAGAGATTTTCCTGTATCACATCATTGCAAAATGCATGAAATGTATAGATGTTCACCTTGTATGCATCAGGCCCGATAAAACCCAGTAATCTTTTGCGCATAGCCACCACACCTGCATCTGTATAAGTAAGACAAAGAATATTTTCAGGTTGCGTATCTGTATCTATCAATATTTTTCCAATGCGTGCAGAAAGTATTTGTGTTTTGCCCGTGCCAGGTCCTGCAATTACCATCACAGGGCCTTCAATAGTATCAACAGCAATACGCTGTTGTTCATTTAGCCCTTTATATATTTCATTAAATTTTTCTAATTGCTGTTGTTTACCCGTCATAACCTCAAAGATAATATTTTAGGATACCAACTTTTGTATTAACATGGCATCGTCTGTTGTGTCACTCACTTATACGTTTGGAACTATTGGCAACAAAAATTATCTTAGACTGTTACATCTACACCAAACTATACAAAATGAAAAAGCTAATCTTTGGTCTGGTCATTCTTGCAGTGGTGAACAGTTCCTGCAGCAGCACAAAAAACCTGAACGTTATGAACACTCTCACACAAAACAGTTGGGTGGTAAATTCTTTATCAGGTAAGCAACTTGATCCATCTGCTTACCTGAAAGGCTTGCCAAGCATGACTTTTGGATCAGATGGAAAACTTACCGGTTCAACAGGTTGTAATAATTTTACCGGAAATTTTAAATTAGATGGCATGAGTGTTAAGCTAGATCCCGGCGCTATGACAAGAATGGCATGCCCCGGAAATGGCGAAGCAGATTTTTTATCTGCCGCACAACAGGTAACAAATCTTAAGCTCAATGGAAATACGCTAAGCTTATTGAATGGGGCTGATGAAGTGATGAGTTTGATACCCAAGAAATAAGCGCATTGCTCCTTAATGAATAAAACGTACAAGTGTGCGACGCAAAGAAAGCTTAATAATAATTCAACTGCCAGGCTCAAAATATTTATTATTGGTTAAACTTATTTATGCTATTCTTGTTTATACCTGCAAACAGATAATATGAGTAAAGTGTACGCGTTGAAGACCATTCAGCGAATGCCCGTGGATATAGGTACAGCATGGAATTTTTTTTGTAAGCCGGATAATTTAAAAGATATAACGCCTGCTGATCTTGGTTTTAAAGTTACCAGTAAATATCATGGAGAAAAGATGTATGCAGGGCAGATCATTGAATACAAGGTAAGCCCTTTGCTGGGCATTCCACTTTATTGGATGACGGAGATAACGCATGTGGAAGAGAAAAAATATTTTGTGGATGAACAGCGATATGGGCCATATAGTTTATGGCATCACCAGCATCATTTTAAAATCATTGAAGGCGGCGTTGAAATGACGGATATTGTGCATTATAAAATTCCATTCTGGTTTATCGGTGATATTGCGAATACACTTTTTGTACGTGCACAGTTAAGGAAAATATTTTCTTTTCGCTTTGCAGTAGTGCAGGAGCGTTTCGGTAAATGGCCGGGAGAAAACAATGAAGTACTGCTTGATCAATAAAAAAAGCTGGTGAATCACACCAGCTTTTCATTTATCAGCGTATTTAAAATTTATAGATTTTTCGCAACTGTATCATTGATTTTGACAGGATATTTTTTCTTCAGCTCTGCTATCCACTTTTCTTCTAATACCTGCTGATAGTCGTTAATGACCATACCCCGTGCATCTTCGAAACTTCTTTGGCCGGGTTGGTTAAATACATCGAACACATATACCAATGTATAAGCATCACCTGTTTCATTTTGTTCCGGAGTTGAAATAAATCCTTTTAGCATAGGTACATTTTGCTTTAGAGGTAATTGTCCATCTTCGAATCTGCTGCTGTCTGTTGTTGCCATTTCGCTATAAGCGGCAACGATAGTATGCCAGTCTTTTGCATTTTGCTTAAGTGCAGCTGCCATAGAATCTATGGCATCTTTTGATGCAGATGAAACGACCAACGCACTTACACCTGGCTGCCATTTGTATTGTTGCTTGTGCTGGTTGTAATAATTTTTCAGACCAACAGAATCTTCTGCAGCTTTACTCCATACATGCTTATCCATTACAGAGAACAAAAGGTTTGCTTCATTGAATTCTTTTAACTGTGCGCCGATCGGCTGGTAATATTCTTCTATATGTGCACGGTAATATTTATCGCAGGAAGCTTTGATAAATTGCTTCATCAGGGTTTCATAATTGTATTGTTCGTAAGGGCTCATTTCCCTTAGGTCTTTGTTATACTTGAACCATTTTTCTGCTGTAATTTTTTCTTTTGCAAAAGAAAAAATTACGGTATTAGGATTTATATTTTTATACAGTGGAAGCGGTTTACCTTTCTTCAAAGAGCTGTCTGTATAAGCTGCAAGGTCTTTAGCATTATAACTACCAGGTGTATATTTCGTTAGCTGCATCCACTTTTGTATCAATGCTTCTCTTGAAGCAGTAAGCCTGTTATCCTGTTCGATTTTTTCCTGCAATTTTGCTTTACCTACTACATCGTTCTCATCTTTATTAACAGGAATGATCTCTGTAAGTTTTAAAATGTTATAACCATAAGCTGTTTCAAAAGGCTCACTTATATCGCCTGCTTTTTGCAAAGCAAATACATGACTTTCAAAATCCGGACTATATTGACCGACACCCACTTCAATGTTATTAGTAGCATCATAATTGTTATTTGGCGCACTGTATTGCTGTACCATTTTTTCGAAAGAAGCACCATGCTGAAGCAGGTTATATATGGAATCTTTAAGTGCTGTAACTTTCGCTTTTTCTTCGGGTGTAAATGAATCAGGAACTGCTAATAATATATGCTGTACTTTTCTTTTGCCTGCAGCAGGCCTTTCTCCGAGATTTTTAAATATATGATAACCCGCACTGCTTCTGTAAATAGCAGAATAAGTATTTGGCTTTAGTGTGTACACTAAATTTTCAATTTCATAAGGCAGCGAAAAAACAGTTATATAACCTATTACACCCTTTGAAGGATCAACGGCAGCATTGGATGCATAGGTAGTAATTACATCAGTGAAATCTTTGCCACTTTGCAATGCTGCATAAGCTTCTTTAATTTTTTTGTAAGCATCGGTCGTATCGCCACCCGGTCTTACTTCCACAAATACATGTGCAAGCAAAATATCTTTCTGGCTGCGTTGGAATGCTTCTTTCACAAGTCCATGTATGTTTGCCTGCTCATTGATATAATTTTCTGTGAGCTGTGTTCTGAAATTGTCTGCTTCGTATTTAAAATTTGCATCAGTGCTCAGCTTTTCATCTGTAGCAGCCTGCAGCTTAAGTTTGAAGTTTACATAAAGATCAAGGTATTGTTTTATTTTATCAGAACGCTCACCGGTTGTATCAGGGTTTTTATTGTATGCTTTCAGGAACTCATCCTTGCTAACGGTTTTGGTTCCGTATGTAAATAAAGTCTGGCTCCTGCCGGCGAATGAAAAAAGGAATAAGGATAAAAGCAGCAATGGCATCTTAATGGTGCGCATATATTTATTGAGTTGAGGTTTTTGTTTTCAGTTTTGCTTCTATAACAGCATCGTATTGTTCAAGACTTAATTTCTTTGCAATTATACGCTTGTCTGCATCAAGCAGGTACATTGTTGGTGTTTGATAGATATCAAATAACTGGCGGTAGTTTGCCACACCAGACTGTTCATCTGCCAGCCGTTCTTCTCTTGCCTGCCACGCATGATGCCAGCCTTCAAGGTGATTTTCATTAATGAACTTTTTCCATTCATCAAATGTGTTCTCATTGGTATTCACTGAAAACACTGCTACACCCAGAGCTTTCCATTTGGCTTCATAAATAGAATCCAGTTTGGGAACTTCTACTTTACAATGACTGCAGGTTGGGTCCCAGAAAACTATAAATGTAAAAGGCGCTTTTACTTCATACAAAGAAGAAACTTTTCCCAATGTATCTTTCAATACCAGTTGTGGTGCAGGTTCATTCAACTGGTTTGCCATCAAACTATAGGCCCGGTCAAAAATATATTTACGCTGCTTTTCATTCAGCCACAAAGTATCTCCCTTGGAAAAATAATTATTGAATAAGAACAGGAACACTTTGTCCTGCCCCATTATTTCGGGGTTGATATATTTATCCGTAAACTTTCCTAGAAGGTATTGGTGAATATCTTTACCGGCACGTGACATCAGCAGCATATAGTTTACTTCATTGATAATAGAATCAGGATCTGCCGGCACATAATACTTATAATAGTCTTCCAGTTTGGGATCGAAGAAAGGTGTTCTTATTAAACTGTTATCGTAAAAATTTACGCCATCCCAAAAATGATCTTTCATATAACGCCATGCCGCCAGTGAATCCGGTGTACCATCCGCTTTCTTCGGCCATTCTTTTAGTTCTGGCGTTCTTACCGATTGAAAGAATGCAGCCACCATCGATTCGGGTTTATTTTTAATTACATTATCGCGGTAATCATTCAATTCTTTGTTTATCTTTTTTTGTTCCTGTTGTATGGCTGCAGAATCTGCTGCAGTAGTTGCTTTTCTCAGTTGTTGCTGTAAGCCATTAAGCTTTGGGGCTATGGAAGTAAGATACCTTGAATAGGCAGCAAAAATTTCATTGTCCGGCGAACCGGTAACAGAGAGATTTTCAAGATGCGCACTATCTGCAACTATGGTAAAATGCTGTGCGTCATCCATCAGAATTTCAAACAGCAGGCTATGTGCCGGCGTTACAAAAAAGTAAATACCTTTTGGCAGTTTGTTCTGCCCCTTGAAAATGCCGTGGCTGTTTTCATCGAAATGAGCACTATCTGCCAGTACTTTATTTTTTCCATAATAGTTGCCTAAATAAACCCAGCAGTTTTTGTACGGCTTTATGGTAGCGTCTATTTTATAACCGTCTTTTGATACAACGGTTTTGGCAGCAGTATTCTGGGAAAGTGCATTATTGCAGGTGTATAAAAGAATAAAAAAAGCAATAAAATTTTTCATCAATGCAAGATATTGAAAAGTAAATATATCCAAATTGTGTGCTGAGCCTGTTAAGGCTCTGTAAAGAATATCGGTATAAACGACCAGTAAGCGTATTTTAATGTGTTCAAAGCCCGAATTTTATCGATGGTGGGGTACTATCAAAAATGAATGGGCATTGCTGCAAATTTTTAGGATACCAGCTTTGGTATTTTATGGCATCACCTGTTGTGTCACTCACTTGTGCGTTTGGAAGAAAAGTGAACAAGTCTATGAGTTCACCGGTTCAAAAGTTTACGGGTTATTTAAATACAAAGAACGGCTAAACATGTAAACCGTTAACTGTAGAAACTTTTTCAACAAGTACAAGTGTGCGACGCAAGGGACGATCAATAGCTGCAATACAGTTTGGCTCATAAGAAAAACTCTCTCTATGATTCTGTATGGTAAAGAATACCTATTTTCATCATTCACAAAAAGACTATGAAGCAGAAACTTTCTCTTTTTGATTTTACGATGATCGTGGTTGGCCTGGTGATTGGTATGGGCATTTTCAGAACGGCTGCCACATCTGCAAAAGAAGCATTGAACCCCGGTATATATTTTTCTGCATGGATAGCAGGTGGTTTGATAGCTTTATGTGGTGCGCTTACATATGCAGAGATCGGTAGCCGCTACCCCGTTACGGGCGGCTATTACAGGATATTTTCTTACGCTTACCATCCGTCCATTGCATTCTCTATAAACTGCATCATACTTATTTCGAATGCTGCATCATTGAGTGGTGTAGCACTGATAGGTTCTGGTTATATAAGCCAGGTGTTTTTTAATGAGCCAGCTACTGATGTAACAAAAGCTTTGATAGCAACTGGTGCTATCATTCTTTTTTATTGTGTGAACCTGATGGGATTAAAGATGAGCGCAAAGACGCAAAACATTTTAATGATCATTAAGATAAGCATGATACTAATGCTGATTGCAGCATTGTTCATACCTTCTATACACACGGCCACTACATATCAACCTGTAAACGAACCAACCGATCATTTAAAATGGATACAATCTTTCGGTCTTAGCCTTATTGCCGTTTCCTTTACGTATGGAGGTTATCAGCAAACCATCAATTTCGGTAGTGAAGTGGATAAGCCTTCGAAGAATATTCCACGCGGTATATTTATGGGTATTGCTATTATTATTTGTTTATACCTGCTGGTAAATCTTTCTTATTATAATGTTATAGGTTTTGAACAATTAAAAAATGAAAAGGAGATAGCATCTATCGTTGCAGGTAAAATGTTTGGGCAGGCTGGCGCTACCATATTTTCAGCATTATTATTCCTGTCTGTGCTGGCCTATGTAAATGTATTGCTCATGAGTAATCCCCGTGTTATGTTTGCCATGAGTGAAGATGGTGTGTTGCCGAAACTGTTTCAAAAAAAATCTGAAAAGAAAGACGTACTGGTTATTTCGTTAACAACTTTTGCCGCGCTTTGTATTGTTATTTTATTTTTTGCGCAAACATTTGAGCAGATACTAAATTTTACCATCTTCCTGGATTGTATTGGTATGGCTGCATCTGCTGCCAGTATATTCTGGCTGCGTAAACGCACCAGGCATCTTGATGGGACAGGTATTTATAAGATGAAACTATACCCACTGCTGCCCATTATATTTATCTGCGCTTATATTTTTGTGGCCATCAGCATTGCCATTCAAACACCTAATACAGCATTAACAGGCATAATTGTATTAGCCGCATTTATGATCATTTATTTTGCGACAAGAAAGATGGGTAATGATAAAGACGTACAACAGAATGATGCAACAAGAATGGAATAACTTTTATCCGCGTAATAAAAATTATCCTAATACTTTTTCAATTGCTTTTGCTTTTAATAAGCATTCTTCAAATTCATCCTCCGCATTGCTGTAAAAAGTGATAGCACTTCCTACCTGGTAACTCAGGTAGTTATTTGTTTCATTATACATTATACTTCGTATAACCACATTGAAATCAAAATCTCCATCGGGATCAATATAACCAACAGCACCGGAAAAAATACCGCGCTTTGTATGCTCATATTGTTCTATCAGTTCCATCACACGTTTCTTTGGCGCCCCTGTCATAGAACCCATAGGAAATGTAGCTTTGATTATATCTGCAAAGTCTATATCATCTTTTAATTCTCCTTTTACTGTAGAAATCATCTGGTGCACCTGTGGGAAACTATAAATGCCAAACAATTCATCTGCTACTACAGAGCCATCTTTGCAAATTTTACTCAGATCATTTCTTACGAGATCGACCACCATTACATTTTCACTGCGGTCTTTCTCACTGTGCAGGAGTTGTTGCCTGTTATTCTCATCTTCTTCTGTTGCTGTATTTCTTTTGATCGTTCCCTTAATAGGTTGAGATATGATAGTGTTGCCTGTTTTCTTTATATATCTTTCAGGGCTTGCACATAATAAATATTTATCACGTAGTTTATAAAAACAGGAAAACGGGTTAGGCGAAATTTTTATGAGTTGTTCATATACATGCAGTGGTTCTATTGCAGCATCTTCTGCAAAAAATTCTATGCAATAGTTGATTTCGTAGCAATCACCTCGCAATATATGGTTGCGTAATTTTTCTACTGTATCGATATATTGCCACTTTACAGTACGCAGTTGAATATCCGGTTGCGGTAAATGCGTTGCTTTCTGCAAAGGCATTTCAACAATAGAACTATATATCTCAGATGAATCTTTTGTAAGGGTTGCAATGCTTACTGAGTTTGCATTTGACTGAATAACTATTTCGGGTTGAAAGAAAAAAAGATCGGGAAAACCAATATAATTGGTGTGGGTTGAAGTAAGCGCTTCGATCTCGTTTTTAAGATCATAACCTATATGGCCGAATAACCAATCCTTGTGTTCTGCACAGAAATATTTTAATACATCCAATTTATGCTCTGCAGGTGATAATGTTTTAACAGCACCAACGGCTACGAGCCATTCATAGCTATGATGTTTGCTGCTGTATGCATTGTTATCAAAAAAACAACAGATGCTATATTGGTTTGCCCAACAAAGCATCTGTTGTTTAAAAGCTTCCTTATCTTGTACGGGAAAAGATTCAATGATCCTTTGCACCATTATATGCAGGCGTTAATAATCATCATCATCATCTCCATCAAAACCTGAATCGTTGAAGAGATCGAATTCTTTAAAATCATCGTCAAGGCCAAGATCATCATCACCGGCGGCTTTCTTGCCGGTGCCTGCACCGCCACCTGTGGCTTTCTTTCCTTTTGATTTTGGAATATCAAATTCTTCAAAATCGGGATCCCAGCTATCTTCTTCCTCTGGTTTCTCCCAATCATCGGGTTCATCGGGTACGTCCGCATCATCGTCATCATCATCAGATTTCTTTTTTGATGAGCCTTTTGATGCTTTTGCAGACGAGGGTTTTACATCCATCTCGTCATCATCGTCATCAAAATCATCATCATCTTCTTCCAATTGTTTCTTTGGTTTGGAAGATGGTTTCTCACTGTTTTTTGGTGCTGCAGGTTTGCTGCCAGTGCTTTTGTTTTCTTTAGCAGATTTTGCCATATCCTAAAAGATTATAATCGTAAAATTTCAACGAGTTTTTGATTCAGCAAAAAAAACTTTTTTAAACCAGAAATACAACGCTTTTACACATAATTCTTTTAATAATTTTTCCGTGACACCTCTTACTGATAGAATTGCTAAACTAATATTCTAACCGTACAAGAGTGCGACGCAACGGAAGTATAAAAGAACTACAAAAGCCCGGTTCAAAAAATTCTTTAATAAAATTAGTAAATAAATATACTTACAAATGAATGATCTGCTCTCTGCCAGGTCCGTTTGAGACATATTTTACAGGAGCGCCAACATAGCTGTTTATGAAATCAATATAAGTTGACATGTTCTGCGGCAATTGTGCTGCATCTTTGAGTTGCGTGCTGTCTGTATGCCAGCCTGCAAAACTTTTATAGATGGGTTCGGTTTTTACCCTTGTTAGCTGAAAGGGTACTTCTTCTGTTTCTTTGCCATCAACATTATAAGCTGTACAAACATTCAGTTCTTCAAAACTATCCAACACATCTGCTTTGGTCATTACCACTTTGGTTACGCCATTCAACATACAGGTGTACTTAAGTGCAACAAGATCTATCCACCCGCAACGGCGTGGACGGCCTGTAGTTGCGCCAAACTCGCTGCCGATCTTTCTTAGTTCTTCACCTGTTGCATCTTCCAGTTCAGTGGGAAAAGGTCCGCCACCTACACGTGTGCAATAGGCTTTTGTAACGCCGAGCACATCATTGATCTGCTGCGGCGCCACGCCTAAACCGTTACATACACCAGCAGAAATAGTGCTTGAAGAAGTAACAAAAGGAAACGTACCAAAATCAATATCAAGCATGCTTCCTTGTGCACCTTCGGCCAAAACTTTTTTGCCTTCTTTTATTTTGTTGTTGATGAAGTATTCACCATTTACAATATTCAGTGTGCGTAAGAATTCAATGGCATCAAAAAATTCTTCTTCCCAGGCAGAAATATCTTCGATGAAATGATAGTTGTCTAAAAGTTTCTGGTGTTTCAAACGAAGCTTTATATAGTTGGTAGTAAAACTTTTATCCAGTAAATCGCCTACACGTAACGCGTTGCGACCTGTTTTATCCATATATGCCGGGCCAATACCTTTTAAAGTAGAGCCAATCTTACTATCGCCTTTCTGCATTTCAGAAGCTTTGTCTAATGCACGGTGCGTTGGAACTATAATATTGGTGCGCTGAGCAATAAAAAGATTCTTACGCACATCTATACCGAAAGATGCTACCGTATCGCATTCTCTTTTCAGTGTAACAGGGTCAAGCACAACACCATTACCAATAATATTTACTGTGCCCTGGTGAAAAATGCCGGAAGGAATCTGGTGCAGCACCACTTTCTTATCGCCTACATATAGCGTGTGGCCTGCGTTTGGGCCGCCCTGGAAACGTGCAACAATATCATATTTAGGGGCAAAATAATCTACAATTTTTCCTTTTCCTTCATCGCCCCACTGCAAGCCTAAAATAACATCAACCATTGAATAGTATTTGTTGTTGAGCGGCAAAAATAAGCTGTGCAGTTATTTTTTCAAGTATTGTTTTTGCACTAAGAAGTTTTTGTGCCCATCTTAATAAAATGAATGAAGCTTTTCTTGCGTCGCACACTTATACTACTGAACGTGTTGCATCTTTTTTAGCTATTAATTTTATGCTGCCTAAGTTCCAAAACTAACATCTGTAAACCCTTCCTTATCTTTGCCAAAACAGTGAATATGTACATAGAACAACTATATACCGGTTGCCTTAGTGAAGCAGCTTATTACATAGAAAGCAAGGGTGAAGCAGCGATTATAGACCCGTTGCGTGACATTGAAGATTACCTGCAAATGGCAGAAGAAAGAAAAAGCAAGATCAAATATATATTTGAAACACATTTTCATGCAGACTTTGTAAGCGGTCATATTGATCTTAGCAAAGCTACCGGTGCGCCAATTATTTATGGTCCAAATACAGAGGCCGGTTTTCAAATACACTTAGCAAAAGACGGAGAAATATTTAAACTAGGCGATGTTTCCATAGAAGTTTTACACACACCAGGCCATACATTAGAAAGCACCTGCTATCTTTTAAAAGATGAAAAAGGAAAAGAGCATGCAGTGTTTACGGGTGATACACTTTTTGTGGGCGATGTTGGCCGCCCTGATCTTGCACAAAAAGGCGCAACCGTTACCATGGATGATCTTGCAGGCATGATGTATGAAAGCCTGCAGAAAAAGATAATTCCTCTTGCAGATGATGTTATTGTATATCCTGCGCATGGTCCAGGTAGTAGTTGTGGTAAAAATCTTGGCCCTCAAACCTACAGCACTATTGGTGAAGAGAAGAAAACCAATTATGCATTGCAGCAGCAAAGCAAAGAAGCATTTATAAAAGCAGTAACAGACGGGCTTGCAGCGCCACCACAATATTTTCCTGTAAATGCAAAGATCAATAAAGAAGGTTATTCAAGTCTCGATGCCGTGATGGAAAAAGCATTACAGCCGTTAACTGTAGAAGCTTTCAAAGCCATTGTTGATAAGGAAGAAGCTATTATTCTTGATACAAGACATGCAGACGAATTTGTTAACGGGTTTGTGCCTGGCAGTATATTCATAGGTCTCGAAGGTCGCTTTGCAGAATGGGCAGGAAGTCTTTTGCCTTTTGACCAGGAAATAGCACTTGTAACGGAACCCGGCAAAGAAAAGGAAACCGCTACAAGGCTTGCTCGTGTTGGATTTGAAAAATTTGCAGGTTACCTTGAAGGAGGTTTTGAAGCATGGAAAAAAAGTGGCAATACAGTTGACATAATTATAGATGTTGCCCCGGATGAACTGGCGATGGATATTCCTTTTGATAACCATCTTGTCGTGTTAGATGTGCGTAAAGAACCCGAGTTTGCAGATGGTCATGTAAAAGATGCGGTAAACCTTCCTTTAAATGATCTTGTTGATCCCGGCAGCATGGCCAATATAAACGACACTGACAATCTTTATGTGCATTGTGCAGGTGGTTATCGCAGTGTAATTGCGTGTTCTATGTTAAAGCGGCAGGGCATTCATAATATCCGCAACATCACCGGCGGATGGGCTGCAATAAAAGAAGAGAAAAAAATAAAAACAGAAAAGGAAAAGAGTGTATTGAATTAATACGGGGATGTGCAGATTTGTAAATGTGTGAATGATTTTATGAGCCAAACTTTGAAATAAATATTGAACTTCTGTTGCGTCGCACTCTTTTACTGAAGAATCTTGAATGATCAATCTTTTTTTTTAAAACTGCGCTGATTATAAGCGCAGTTTTTATTTCTATTGTTTTATAAATTTTAGTGAAACGATTTGTTTTCCTTTATCTTCAACAATCAAATAATAGGTACCTGCAGTCAATTGTTGAACATCCCAATTATATACATCATTAACTGAATTGGCTTTACCTTTAATGTTTCCTGTTATATCTGCTATCACAAGACTTTTTGCTGACCCCAAACCTTTCACCACAAGTAAACGCTGTACGAGATTAGGAGTAATTTTTATTGCAGTTGTCTCATTGAAATCAACTTTAATAATCGAAGAATAAATAAAATGATTGTCTGCATCTACCTGTTTTAAACGATAATAGTTAGTACCTGCTTTCGGTTTGATATCCGTAAAACTATAATACTGTAAAGTATTACTGTTACCCTTGGATTTGATTTGGCTGATCTCAAAAAAGGTATTGCCATCAATACTTCGTTGAACGGAAAAGTAATTGTTGTTTTGTTCAGATTTTGTTTGCCAGGTAAGTAAAGCTTTATGGTCGATTTTTGACACTGTAAAGTTTTGTAATGAAGTGGCAAGAACAATTTCGTTACTATAACGAGCTAATGCAAATTTGCCATTGTAGTGATGCAAATTTTGTGATGAACCTCCAATGACAATTTTTTTATCGGGTTGAATCGCAAGTGAATTTAAGTATTCATTTCTTTCAGGGATCGTTGCAACTACTTTACCAAAAACGCCAAAAGAAGAATCTAATATTCCCTTGCTTGAATACCTTGCTAAAATAAAGTCTTTGTTAGACGATTCCGTTTCGGCTGTCCCTCCTGCAATAAACTTACCATCGTTTTGCAGAATAATTTTTTGAGAATACACATTAAGCCCTGAAAATGAAGAAATTGATAACCCATTTTCTCCAAAAGAAGAATCTATTGTGCCATTGTTATTTAGCTGCAAAAAACTGGCATTCCAATGACCAAAACTTACACCAGAACAGCCTAAAAGAATTTTTTTATCTGTAGTAAGCACGGAAGATGATACTTCGGATATTATGTTGGGAAAGCTTTTTTTAAATACTCCATTTGTTGCAAAGGAGGAATCAATAGCACCGTACATATTATAACGAATAACAACAGGTTGTGGGAGTGAATCATCGTAATAGGGTTCAAAGCCCGATACAATAATTTTTGAGTCATCTTGGATAAGAAGCGAAACTCCGTAAGTCAGATTTCTAAAAGTAGTTATTACTTTACCTTCATGCCCAAAGCTTGAGTCTATGTGCCCCTCCGAAGTTACTCTTACTGTAACTATAGCTGGTTCAGTTTCATTCAGAAATCTATACCCGGAAAGTAATATCTTTTCGTCTTTTTGAATTGCTATTGAAGTACAGTAATCCCAACCTCCAAAATCTATTAATGATTTACCATTTTCGCCAAACGTTGAATCAATTATACCTGATTCGCTATAACGTAGTACGGCAAAGTCAGCATCGGTTTTGGTCGAACCTGCTACCAATATTTTTTTGTTTGGTAGTATTTCAACGCATTTAGCAACATCGTCTGATCTTGAGCCTATATCAGTATGTATTAAACCATTAACTCCAAAAGAAAGATCGAGATTACCGTTAGGTAAGTATCTTGCTAAGGCAAAATCTCTGTGATTAAAGCCATCGAATATAGTTATTGAACCAACAGCAAGTATGTTGTTATTGTCTAATAATTTAATGGAATAACACACATCATCTTCCCCAAAGTCAGACATAACAAAACCATTGTTACCAAAGGTTTTATCAAAGGCAATTTGGCTATAACTTTTTTCTACTAAAACTAAAAACAGGGTTGATAAAAAAATAAAGGTTAACTTTTTGAAGATGGTTTTCAGAAGGCTTGGGTACATGTAATTTAGTTTTTAAGTTGTTAGATTGAGTTATTTCAAATATACAACTTTAAAGTAGCGTATTTAAAAGCAATAAATAACGCCAAAAAAACACTTCTATAAATGTTTAAATAGCCTTTTGAAGTTTCTTTGGGAATTTATCTACCAAAACAATTTTCAAAATGCCTTATAATTCTTTGGAATATTAATTTAATGCTAAATAAAGATGTGTAGTACAAGTGAGTGACACAACAGGAGTTTATTAGCAGCACTACAGCTTGCTTCAAAAAATTACCTTAATACCATTTGCCTGTCTGCATCCAATCTTACAAGAATAAAAATTAATACAGTAAAAGTTAGTAATGAAGAACCGCCGTAACTTATCAATGGCAGCGGTATACCAATAATTGGGAAAAGACCAATGGTCATACATACATTAACAGCGATATGAAAAAAGATAATGCTCGCTATTGAGTAAGCATATACACGGCTGAATGTACTGCGTTGCCGCTCTGCAATAAATATTATTCTGAATAGCAATAGAAAATATAATCCAAGAAATATTAAACAACCTGTAAAACCAAATGCTTCGCCCAAGGAAGTAAAAATAAAATCTGTATGCTGTTCCGGAACATACTTGCCGCGTGTTTGCGTGCCTTTTAAAAATCCTTTTCCAATGATCCCACCTGAGCCAATGGCAATCTTGCTTTGACGCACATTATAATCATCGGGCTTGGTTACTTTTTTGTCATTCGCCTCGCTGATCTTTGCACTGCGGTTCTGGCTGCAATCATAATCTTTACCCACCATGCTATAGATACGTTGCGCCTGGTAACACTGAAAAACATTATTGAAAACATAAGGCACCGCAAAGCGCTGTATGCCTACAGATAAACCCCACACTGCAATGATTAATATAAGCATGCCGCGGTTTCTTTTTATTTGCCAACGCAGGAAATAAATAAAGCCCGCAGCGATAACCGTTAAAATAATAGCCAGTGTATTTGGCTCCATTACAAGTGTTGCTACAACCAGTGCACCTACAGAAAAACCAATGATAAGGATAATGCCAGGCAAACCTTCCCTATACATAACAATAAAAAAACTGGAATAGGCTAATGCAAGACCTGTTTCATTTTGCATAATAGAAAGCATGGCCGGCGACAAAGCAATAGCAGCAGCAATAACCTGAGATTTTGTCTTTGTAAAATCAAGATCAAGCTGTGATAAATATTTTGCCAATGCAAGTGAAGTAAAGATTTTACAAAGCTCTGCCGGTTGCAGGTTAAAGCCACCGCCTAATGGTATCCAGCTTTTAGAGCCATTAATGTCTTTGCCTATTACAAAAGTTAAGAACATCAACCCAATGCCAAATACATAAAACAAGTTGGCAAACGCGGTATACAATTTACTATCGCTGAGTAAAATGAAAATAGCAACAATAGCACAAATACCTGCAAACAATAACTGCTTACTATAATTAGTGTTAAAAGAAATAAAAGAAGAAAAGGTAAAAGTATCAGGGTTATATTCTACCATAAAAATGCAAAGTATACCAATAGCAACTAATATAGCGTAAAGCCATACCACCAGCCAGTCAACACCTTTCGAAATAGGAGATATATTAGCCATTACCTTTTATTGGTTTCTTTAATTGTTTTTCTTCAGGTTTAACAGCAGGGCCTGTTTTTTTGATCGTATCTGTAGTGTCAGAATCCTTGCCATTTGGATCTGCTTCCGGATCGAATGTGTGCTTACGGTTGTCGTTGGTATTTTCAAAAACAGGAGCTTTATCTGCGTCAATCTGTTTAGCCAGTTTGGCAAGTTTTATAGAATCCTGTTTTGCGTACCACTGTTTAATCGCAACAGGTATAAGATCTGCTTTTGAAATGCGTTCTACTTCCGGTAACCGTTTTGCAGAAATAGTATCGTTTAGATATTTTTCCATCATGAGAGACCCGATAGGTGCTGCCCATGTAGCACCGAAGCCGGCATTTTCAACAACTATTGCAATAGCAATTCTTGGATTTTCTTTTGGTGCGAAAGCCACAAAAAGTGAGTGGTTCTTTCCATGAGGATTTTGTGCGGTACCGGTTTTTGCGCAAATATCTATACCATCAATTCGGGCTATCATGGCAGTACCTGATACTGTTACATCAAGCATAGCAAGCTGAACAGCTTCGAAGTCTTCATCTGATATATGTGTTACCTGGTGTTTGCGCCTGTATTTACCTACAAATACAGAATCTGCAACTGTTTCATTTTCTATACTGTCAACAAAATGTGGTGTGTAATAATATCCTTTATTAGCGATAAAACACATGACGTTTGCAAGTTGTAAAGGTGTTGCCAGCATTCTGTCCTGGCCTATGCCCAGCGTTAATATATTGCAACTGTTCCAGCGTGTTCCACCAAAATCTTTATTGTATCTTGATGTATCGGGAATATTTCCTTTGTCTTCACTCGGCAGATCGACATCCAGCCTTACACCCATTCCAAAAGCATTCATATATTCTTTCCATTTTAAATAACCTTCCTGCGGACTTTTATATGCAGGATTATCAATAGCCATTCTAAATACCTGGGAGAAATACGAGTTACAGGAGTGTGCCAATGCTAGTCTTAAAGAAGCAGCATGGCCTGCATCATGATGCTCGCATTTTACAGGGCGGCCACATGCATAATAGGCGCCACCGCAACCATAGCCATAAGAAGGTGTTATCAATCCTTCATCCAATGCAACCAATGCACCCATTGGTTTAAAAGTAGAGCCTGGAGGATACTGCCCTTTTATAGCACGGTTCAATAATGGCCTTGATGTATCTAAAAATAATTGGCTGAAATTTTTTCTTCGTTCTGAACCTGTAAGCAGATTAGGATTATAACTTGGGCTTGTTGCCATTGCTAATATTCCTCCTGTTTTAGGATCAATAGCAACAGCACTGCCTATTTTGTTGCCCAATAATTTTTCTGCAAGCTGTTGCAGTTCTACATCCATGCTGGTATAAAGATTTCTCCCCGCTACAGCAGCAGTATCGTACATGCCGTTTTCATAAGAGCCCTGTATCCGGTTTTTATTGTCGCGTATATAACGCTTTACGCCACGTTCACCCATAAGTACGGGTTCATATTTGCTTTCAAGACCTGTTAAACCAGCATAATCACCCATTTCATAACCTTCTTCTTTATGCCTGCGCAAATAACTGGTATCAACTTCACCAATATATCCAAGTACATTACCTGCTGCACTGTATGGGTAAGATCGCACAGGCCTTTCCTGTAAAACAAAACCCGGAAATTTATACATGTTCTCATTCAACCTTGCATAAGTATCAGGGCTCACCAAAGCTGCAAAAGCACTGGGTTTATAAGACGTATTTTTCAGAATGGCAGTAAGCATTCTTTTTCTAAACTCCGCAGTATCAATTGAAAGAATTTTACACAATGCAGCAGTATCGGTACCTTTTATTTGGTTAGGCGTAACAACAAGATCATACATGATGGTGTTCTCGAGTACCGCACGTTTTTTACGATCGTAAATTATACCCCTGTCAGGATAAACCACTTTCCTGAAAATAGCATTATTTTCCGCCTGTATTTTCAGGTCAGTAGAAAATAGTTGCAGGTGTAGCAACTGACCTATAATTACAAGAAAAATAGCAATGAAAATTAATTGAATTACCCTGCTCCTCGACTGATTATATACCGGCATATATGTATGAGATGAAAGATATGATTACCTGTGCAAAATTGCTGATTGTTTACAGACATCAGCATAAAATTCAACAAAAAATTTTATTAACAACGTATGAAGTAACATTCAATTTTATAAGAATAGTTAACATTATATATAAATATTTTTTTGAACCCTGCTCTATAACTGATATGAAGCTTTCGTTGCGTCGCACTCTTGTACGTTTTGTACTAAGCTCAGCAAGTGAAAAGAAAGAATAGACTAAATAATTTTTTATTATATTTCTAAGTACTGTATTGCTTTTCTTAATTTCTTTTATCAAGTCCCCATGTAAGTTTACTGCGAAGTGTAGAAAGGAAATTATTTTCATTGAGCCGTAAAAGGCTTATAGAAAATTTTTCTTTTTTTACTGCCAGCTGAATTTCTTTATCTACAATCTCACGTCTTGCGTCCATAGCACATATTATTTGTTCTGCCCTGCCTTCTATTTCAAAAGAAATAACATTGCTATCGGGCACAACAATTGGTCTTACGTTTAAGTTGTGTGGCGCCACCGGAGTTATTACAAAACTTGAAGATTCGGGGAAGACAATTGGTCCGTTGCAACTCATATTATAGCCCGTAGAACCAGTTGGTGTAGCTACAATTACACCGTCGCTCCAATAAGTATTAAGAAATTCTCCATTGAGATAAGTATGTACTTTTATCATAGGAGAAGTATCTCTTTTATGAATGGCGAATTCATTTAATGCAAAAGGGGTTTCACCAAACAAAGGAATGCTTGCATCTAAATGTATGAGTGTACGTTTATCAATTACATAAGTACCGGCTATAAGCGCTTCTACAGCTACTACCAGTTCTTCTTTACCAATGCCTGCAAGAAAACCAAGTCTTCCAAAATTAACGCCCAGTATGGGAATGTTTTTATCTCGTACTAATGTTACCGCATCTAATATGGTTCCATCACCACCGAGGCTTATGAGACAATCAACGGTTTTGTCTAATTCATTTGAGTGAGAAAAAAGCGTAATGCCCTTGGCATCTACCTCAAGATTATAGGCTGCAAGTGAATCTAACAATAAAATATTGATATCGTGTTTTTGTAATGCGTTTAACAGTATGATCAATTGTGCTTTGAGGTCATGGTCTAAACCACGGCTGTAAATAGCTACTTTCATTTTGTAAATTTAAGATGCGCCTTTAATAACTGGTAGTAAAATTATTTTCACCCTTTGTAAAAAAGTACTGAATAAATTACCGTGATACTGATCTTGCCAAATGAAAGAATAAGGCGTAAAAGTGTGCGACGCAAGAAAAGCAAAATAGTAATAAAAAGCCGGGTACATAATTTTTTAGAAATCTGTGCGCACATGGAAAAAAAGACCATTACCACCTAACTGGTTAAAGCTGTATTCGAATTTTAGTACAATATCATAAGACGGGATCACCACATCGACACCAAAGCATTCTGTATATAAAAACTTATTGCTGAGCAGGCTGTTGCCCGGTGTTTTACTGTAGGTATACCCCAGATCTTCTCCTGCTTTTATAAAAAATCGTAAGGGTATTGAAATGGTTTTTTTTGTCTCGGGAGGAGTTCTAAGTGTTGTTGAAAATATTTCTCTGCGAAAAGTAACCCTGCTCATAATGCCAGCCACGCCATCTGTTACATAATATTCAAGACCGCGAAGGTAAGCATCTCCATATCCAAATAGTTGCTGGTTAACGAAAGGCTGGTCAAATGGGAATTTTATGATGCCGGAGCTTTGCAGGTATAACTGCATTTTTTTTGTGACAGGTACGGTGTAATTAGTGTGATACTGTAACTGTGTCAGATTCATAGCTGAATTAAAAAAGCCCTTCCTTATGATAGACGCATCTGCAATAAAACCTTTTGTAGGGTAAGCATTATAATCTGCATTAAAATATTGCACCGTGTAAGAAAGCTCAGGATAAGAAATTAAACTTTTGCTACCCGGATAATAATTGGGATTTAATTGGATTATTGTATCGTTTATCCGATTATTTACATAAGCGAGTTTAAGTGAATGCCTTGTTTTTATGGCAGGTCTGTAGAGATAGGCAACTTCTGCCCGGATGCCCTGCATTACAAATTTATCCTGCTTATAAAAGGCCTGTTTGCTTTGGTCAGTGCGAAAATTAAGTTCGCGCTGACGCGAAAAATTGAAAGCAACACTAAAGCCTCTTTTTAGCGAATTATCGGCAAAAGGTTGCTCATATTTGGCCTGCACCTGATTGCTGTATCCTGAAATAAGATTAATGGCTAGTTTATCATTACGGCCACTAACATTATTCTGCATAAACTTTATGCCATAGTTGGTTCGATTGAGACTGGCCTTCTGCTCTACCCACCATTGGTTAAAATTGCGGTCGACTAGTTTAAAATAGGGTAGAGGAAAGAGGTACCAGCGTTCCTTAACATCAATGTTTATAAAAACCAGATCGTTTTGCCTCTTGTATATGTATGCCGCAACTGTTGTAAAAAGAGCGGTATTAGTAACCTGTTGCTGTGCAAGAGTAAGGAGTTGTTTCAGCTCGTTATATCTTATGTATTGTCCTTGTTTAAAAGGTATTTCCCTATCAACTATGTAAGGTTTAGTTTTCTTGTTGCCATGTACAGATACATCAGCAATAAGTACAAGCGAAGTATCATTTTCACTTTTTGTAATGCTGTTTAATAACGCGCTGATTCCGGTGGTATCCTGTTGAACCGGTTGGTAAGCCTGCGCAGATGCAAACATATACAGGCAGCTACATATCCAAACCAGTATTATACGTTTGCAGAAATTCATCAATAATAGTTCCCGGTTGTTGGTGAGCGGTAAAAATAGAGTATTGTATTGTTTTGACGAATGAATGTTAACTTTTTAACAAACAGCACAGGCTTTGACTAAAAAATTAATGATACAGCAGTTATATTTTAAGATAGGTCATAAGCAGATCGTAATTTTCCTTTAATTCATTTTCATATTCTTCTTCTCCAAAATAATACCGTACAACATAATCGTAGCGTTGCAGAGTGGCAATGATATCGGATATTTCAATCCTGTTGATCTTGATAGTAACGATAAAGAAACCGGTTGTATTTTCTGTGTAGGTATTTAATTGTGTAATAAAAGCATTATTTGTTTCTATAAGTCTTGAAATCTCTCCAAAGGAAAAATTGCGCTTATCCATTTCCAGCACCACCATTGCTCCAGGTTCTTCAACGTTTAAAAAGGACGCTAATACCTGTATAAGTGTCTTTCTTCTGATGCATCCCGTAATTTCACCACTACGACTGATTACAGGTATGATGGAAACATCAAATCGGCCCGCAATTTTCAGTGCTGCGAGAAAGTGCTCTTCAGGGAACACAGATGCTACAATAAAATGGGTTTGTATACTGCTTAGTGTGTCGGCTTCGTTTGCATCAAGCAGGTCATCTTTACTTACGATGCCGACAAATTTTTCTTCGGCAGATATTACGGGAAGATGAAGAATGTCATAGTCATCCATTAACTGTAAGGCAAAGACAACTTTATCTGTTAACGTAAGTAAAGGAAATCCCGATTCTATAATTTGTGATACCAGCATGTATTAAATGTTGCAGCTATATGACAAAAAAACTCACGCAATTGTTGCAGCAGGGTGTTTGAGTTTAGTAAGAAACTGTTCAAGTATTTTATTGAACTCTCCTGGTACTTCCATCATAGGGGCGTGGCCACATTTATCAATAAAAAAAAGTTCACTGTTTGGAATAAGATTATTAAACTCTTTAGCAACAAATGGTGGAGTTATTGTATCGTTATTTCCCCATATAAGTAATGTTGGCTGGTTAATCTGATTTAATTCTTCGCCAAGATTATTACGAATGGCACTTTTAGCCAGCGCAATAATCTTTATAACTTTAAGTCTGTTATTGCAAATCTCGTATACTTCGTCAACCAGTTGCCGTGTGGCTGTTGCGGGATCGTAAAATGTAAGTTCAGTTTTGCGTTTTATATATTCGTAGTCCCCGCGCTTTGGATAACTGTCTCCCATTCCGTTTTCAAAAAGACCTGAACTGCCGGTAAGCGTAAGAGACTTAATTCTTTCCGGGTGTTTTAGAACGTGCACGAGGGCTACGTGCCCTCCTAAAGAATTGCCTAACAGGTGAATATTATTATAACCACGTAGCTCAATGAATTTATGAACGTGTTTTTGCAAACCACCTACAGATGTATGAAATAGATCTAAATCAAATAAAGGCAATATAGGCACTACTACTGTATATGATTTTTTGAAGTGCTCTATCAGATCCATGAAATTGCTTAACGCACCAAACAATCCATGCAGCAATACCAGTGGTTCTCCTTCACCCTCTTCAATGAACCTGAACTTATCAATTTGTTTTACCTCGTAATTCATCGGCTGTTTTTTCCTGCAAAATTTTTATGATCACTACAAATAAAAAGAAATGAATTGAAAAAACCTGATTATAGCTATTTTATTATTGGTTTTAAATACATGCTAAAATACTTTTTTTAACTGAATATGTGCTTATTATTAAATCATAAGCACATGAGAAGAGGTATTCGAATATTCGCTTACATATTTTAACGATCAACCTTTTTTTTTATCAATTTAATGTTGGCCTTGTACCTGATTTTGGCAATGGTAAGATTTTTTTAATGAAAAAATGTAAAATTTAATTCAAGTATCAGAGAATAAAAACCTGTAAATAAGGAGTTTAAATATAATTTTTAAACTAGTATGTGAAAATTTGAAAGCAACTACTATATAACAATAAAGTATCTTAATACTCTGTGTTATCTTTGCCTGCCTGCAATAAAAAGAGATTGACAGGCGTTCTTTTGTTTCAATCCAAAATTCTTAATCATTGAAAAACTATGAAAATGAAGAAACTGGTTATTATTTGTGCGGTTTGTTTATGTGGGTTCAGTTCTATGGCGCCAGCGGATATAAATTCCGGAGATAAAAAATTTGCATCACTTTTACCGTCTTTATCTGATGAAGGTGCGGCCGTTTCTCAATGGATAGATTTTGTTTACAACTCCCTTCAATTAGACTCATTAGGCCTCCAGAAGAATGTTTTTTTCTACGCCTGTAAAGGTTACGAATACCTTTTAAGTCAACAAAAACTACAGAAGACTTCTCTGCTTACAATATGTGATTACACGCAAAGCAGCACTCATAAAAGGCTTTATGTAATTGATATGGAAAAAAGAGAAGTGCTTTACAACACCTATGTATCGCATGGCAAAAATTCAGGTAATGAATTTGCAACAAGTTTTTCCAATAAGGCAGATTCTCATAAAAGCTCGCTTGGTTTTATGATAACTGGTAATACCTACATAGGCAGAGCTGGTTATAGTATGTGTTTTGACGGCATTGAAAAAGGCATCAACAATAATGTAAAAGCAAGGTCAATTGTAATGCATGGCAGCGATTATGTAAATGAAGAGAGGGCTGATGAAGGAAGTGCTATGGGCAGGAGTTATGGCTGCCCTGCGGTACCATATAATGAGCATAGAAAAATAATTGATGCTATAAAAGGCGGTAGTTGCTTTTTTGCATATGCTGACGACAAATTGTATGCGTCAACCTCAGCAATATTAAGTGCCAGATTTAACTGGCCTGTTACAAATTCACCACAGATTCCTGGTAAAGAAAGTATCACCAGTGATTCCAACAATCACGCAAGTCAACTTATAACTGCTACCTTATAAAAGGTTGTAAATGTTACTTACTATAACATGCCAAATTGCTTTAAGTGATGTAAAGCATGTTTATGAATAAGATGTACGTTCTGTTCAAAGTTTAGTTCGCCGAATATTGGATTTTGTGTAATTAAATTTTCATTCCGTGCAAAAGCGGCAAAAAAATGATTTACCTCACTTTCAAGCTCCGCAACCGCTTCCTGCAGCGATGCATTTCTTGTTGCAGCGGGTGTTTCCCCAAGCATAGGGTTTTTTGTATTTTCCCTAAACGGCCTCTCGCTTAACATGAAGACGCGTAATTTTGGCAAATAATCCAGATCTGTAAACAATGGCAGTTTTATTTTACCATTTGCATATCTTGTTGTTTCGCTAAAATGTTCTACCATTTGTTGCGCATTCATAACTCCCCACAAAGGCTTTGTATCCGGACTAATTTTTTTAAATAAAGAGATCATTTCATTTTCCAGAAATTCGAGTTTAACTGTATTCATGCGTGTTATAATTTTTATTGTGTGCTGTAGTACTACATGGTATCACCTGTTGTGTCACTCACTTGTACGTTCGGATTAATTATCAGCAATCATTAGCTGACCTATGATAAAAGTGTACAAGAGTGCGACGCAACCAATGCTTAATTGAAAAATCAATTGTTTGGATCATAAAAATTTAAATTGATCCACCTTCTACAAGCATTGATCCTATAATTAATTCCTGTGGTTGTATATTGCCTGACAAACATTCCATCATACGTGCAAAAGCAAGCCTGCCCAGTTTGTCTCCGCTTGTTTCAATATAGGTTATTTCAGGGTAATACCATTTTGGCATAATTCCATTGCTTAGGGCAACGATAGCTATATTTTCAGGCACTTTCAACTGAAGCTGCTGTATAGCTTTCATTACACCAATCAGGATTTCATCACTCATGCAGAAAATAGTATCGGGTTTATTTTTTTTATTTAAATAAAATAGCGTTTTTTCATAAGCTTCTTCAAAACTCAATGCAAAATCTATGTCAAGGTTTGCAGAAGTGTTGGCTTGTTCGAAAGCCTCGATAAAAGCCGGTAACCTTTTTTGAGTTATGGAAATACTTTTGTTCCCGAAGAAACTTAGCACGTTTTTTTTATGTTTTTGAATAATAAGATCAGCGGCCATTTTTGCTGCTGCTGCATCTGCTATACATACCTTATTGCAGTTTTCATAAGGAGGTACTTTGTCAAAAAAAATAAGTGGTATTTCTGATTCTGCCAGTTTTAAGAACGCAGAAATATCTTTTGTGTTTGGTGTTATGCAGGCAAACACTCCTGTAACACGATTATGCCTGCATATTTTAATATTACTGATCTCTGTTTCTGTATCATCACCTGATTGAAGTATTAGTAAAGTGTAATTATTTTTTCTGCATTCCTCTTCTATTGATGAAATAAATGTATCGTAGAAGTAATATGATATAGATGGTACAATAAGCCCTAATATTTTGCTGTTATTCGTTCGCAAATTGATGGCATACGCGTTGGGTTCATATTCGAGTGCGGCAGCAAGTTCAATTACTTTTTGTTTGGTTCTTTCTGAAATATCAGGATGGTTTTTAAGTGCTCTTGAAACTGTGGATATACTTATGTCTAATATTTGAGAAATTTTTTTTAAAGTGGTATTTTGACTCATGCGACAAGTATGATAATTGAAGATACAGTATTACTCAGGCACTGACAGCAGGGATTTACCAGGATACTTTGTTATCCTTTTTATACTGCGAAGGGGTTTTATGGATAATGGTTTTGAACACTTTATTGAAGTATGCAACATTATTAAACCCGCAATCGAAACTTATCTCTGCAATTGTCTTTTCCTGTTTCATCATTATGCAAGCGCGGTGTATGCGGTATTGATTAATAAAATCGGTATATGTGAAGCTCATTAATTTTTTGAAATAATTACAAAAAGATGGAACTGATAAATTAGCAATGGAAGCTGCTTTTTTAATATCGATGTCTTCATTGTAATGTTTTTCAACATAATTGAGTATATCCTGTAGTCTTCCATTATTCTTTCTTGTTAATTGCGACAATACGGAGGATGGATTAAGCAATTCATATTCTTCAGTTAGGGCCATACTATGTAAAACTTTCAGTAGCTCTAAAAATTTTTCAAATGGGGGAAGTTTTAAAAGCTTTTGTAATTTTTTTGTTATATCTGCTTTTGCAGATCCTTTGAAAGAGATACCATATTTAGATTTTTCAAGTAATGGAGCAAAAGAGGCCATTTCAGGTCTCGGTAAGACAAGGTTTTTTAAAACATCTTCTTTTATTTGTATTACAATTTCTTCGTGTATGCCATGTGCATTTAAGCCAAATCCTGCATGTGGCAAGTTGGGCCCAATAAATACAAGATCGCCTTGTTCATAATTACTGAAATGGTTGCCTACATGACGTGTTCCACCTCCTTTTAATACACATACAATCTCATATTCAGGGTGATAGTGGTATTGCCAGGGAAATTGTTCTGCTTTTGCTTTTGTATGCAGCAATCTGAATGAACTGCCTTCATCGGGAAGGATAATTTCGCATTCAACATTCATTTAAATTATCGTTAGGCTTTCAAATATATATGAATACTACTTAATGTAGTAGAAGAAAATAGTAATATGGATGAATATTTTTATTTTTAAAAAAATCATTTTTGCTGTGCTTATGTAAATATGGAAATCGAAAGCGGGTAGGCGTTTTTTATAATTAACTGTTTTACAAGGTATCGATTCTCATAATTCTATACTTATTCAGTTTTCTTAGAACTTAGAGGGTTAAGGTAATGATGCTGGAATCTGTAATTGGAGTAGACATAGAGTAAGATTAGATATTTTGGATTTCAAAAGCATTACTGTTTTTAAATTTTCCACAGCAAACATTTTCGCAAACGTTTGCGGGATATTGATGTTTTTTAATGAATATTTTTTCCAATTTAAATGATTGTAATTTTCGAAAATTGTTTGAGTTTTATATTACGAAAGGGTGTACGGATTTTCTGAATTTTATTAGTTACTAGCTTAAATTTGAACTATATTTTTGAAGTGCTTCCATAAAAAATATTTGTGCAGCCAAACGGAAAAAAAGTTGTCTTATATATTTCGGGGATATTCACATGGAATTTTTTTATAAAATAAATTGTGTAAAATTTACACAGATTACCTATTTTTAACAAATTAAACTGCTTGTTATTATGACTACAACTCGATTGCTAAGAGTACTTCTCTTATGCCCGCTGTTTATGTTAATTCTACAGCAATCATGGGCACAAAACAAAACTGTTTCAGGTAAAGTTTCAGATGAAAAGGGTAATCCAATATCGGGTGCTTCTGTTCTTGCTAAAGGGACAAATGTAGGAACTGCAACAGATGCGTCTGGTAGCTTTTCCTTAAACGTACCATCTTCAGCTTCTGTACTAGTGATCTCTTATGTTGGTTACGTTTCTCAGGAAGTAAGTATTTCTTCTACACAAAATGTTACGGTGATGCTACAACCGGAAAGCAGCTCACTTAGTGATGTTGTGGTAGTTGGTTATGGTACTGCACGTAAGAAAGATTTAACCGGTGCAGTTGCATCAGTAAAGGAAAAGGACTTTAATAAAGGTGTTATTACGGCTCCTGATCAGTTAATTCAAGGTAAGGCCGCAGGTGTTCTTGTAATTAATAATTCAGGACAACCTGGCGGTTCCACAACTATTAGAATTCGTGGTACTTCTTCAATAAGATCCGGGAATCAACCCTTGTTCGTCATTGATGGAGTTCCTTTGTCAGGTGGGTCTGCACGGCCTGGCGCAACTGGAGGGGACTTTGGTAGTGATGGCGGCAATCCTCTCGCCTTTATCAATCCCAGTGATATTGCCAGCATGGAGATTCTGAAAGACGCTTCTGCTACAGCGATATATGGTTCAAGAGGCGCCAATGGGGTAGTACTTATAACTACCAAGCGAGGTAAATCAGGAATTCCACAATTAGATTTAATTGCTTCTTCCGGTATTTCCAACACTTTAAAAAAGTTAGAAGTATTGACAGGAGACGAATACAGAAGTGCGTTAAATAAGTACAATTTAACCAGTGGAGATTATGGCCAAAGTGAAGATGCATGGGATGCTATTTCCAGAACTGCATTAACACAGAACTATAATATCGCTATTGGAGGCGGTAATGAAAATGGAAGATACCGTCTTTCAGCTGGTTATTTAGATCAGCAGGGTATAATTGAAACGTCTGAACTAAAAAAAATAACAGCAAACTTAACTAGTAGCTTTAAATTTTTAGATAGTAAAAAGCTTGGCTTAGACATTAATGTGTTAGTAACACAGACAAATGAAGATATTGCACCAGTTTCATCCTTTGTTGGATTTACCGGAAATGTAATAGCCCAAGCTTTGCAATGGAATCCTACTTTAAAAGTAAGAGATGGTGATTCAATAACCTATTTGGGAGGAACTACTATTAATCCACTGGCTTCACTGGAATATTATAAAGACAAAGCAAATGTAAATACTATTATAGCAAGCATATCTCCGTCTTATAAAATTACCAAAGAGTTGGAATATAAATTCATCTATAGCGTTAATCGTCAGGTTGGTGTAAGAAAAGGTTATGCAAACCGATTATTGAACCTACAGGGTATTCAGGACAGAGGTACAGCATTTATTGCAAATAATGAACAGACCAATCAACAAATTACCAATACACTGAACTTTAATAAAGAAGTTTCATCCGCATTGAATATTAATGCCGTGATCGGCCATGAATGGCTAATATATGACTCAAGGAGCAATTATGAAAGTGGATACGATTTTAATAATATTGGTTTAAATTATTATGATTATCTACAATATTCAACTTCTTCAGACAGGGCGATCGGTTCTTATTCATCTCCTTCCACAGAACTTCAATCGTTTTTTGCAAGAGCTATTTTAAATTATAAAGACAAGTATTTAGTTACAGGAACTTTTAGGGCTGATGGTTCAACAAAGTTTGGTGAAAATAACAAGTATGGTTATTTCCCATCAGTAGGCGTGGCTTGGAATATAATGAATGAATCTTTTATGAATGGAAATAATATTTTTAATAACCTTAAATTAAGGTTGGGTTGGGGTCAAACTGGTAATCAAGAATTTCCATCCGGAGCTTCTTTGAACAGGTTTTCTTTGGGTCAACAATCCATTTCCCGTACGAATTTTGGAAATCCTGACTTAAAATGGGAGACATCAACTACTAGTAATGGAGGTATTGATTTTGGTTTGTTCAAAGGACGATTGACTGGTTCTGTGGATTATTTCTATAAAAAAACGACCGATGTATTATTTGAAAGAACATTAGCACAACCGGCACCTAATGGAAAAATATGGGTAAACCTGGATGGCTACGTTCTAAATAAAGGTGTTGAGATATCTGTCACTGGTGGCCTCATCAGACAAAGCGATATAAATTGGAATATAACCGGTAATGCTACTTTCCTAAATAATATAGTAAAAGGATTAACGGGCTTTTATGAAACCGGAGTGTTGAGAGGGCAGGGTTTCTCCAATGTTTATGGACAAAGAGTAGTTAGCGGGCAACCATTAAATGTTTGGTATCTTGGAATATTTGAAGGAATTGATAAAACAACAGGGCAAAGTATTTACACAGGCGGGGACCCTTCAGCAAATAAATTTTATGTAGGAAGCCCTAATCCTAAATTCCTGTTAGGCTTATCTACAGACTTTAGCTACAAGAAATTTACAGCAACCCTTAACATGAATGGTTCCTTTGGGCAATACATATTTAATAATACTGAAGCAACTGTACTTGGAATTGGAAATCTTGGAAGCAGGAATGTTGCTAAAAATGTGATAAATTCAGATGTTCAGGAGGCAATTTCAAATGCTCCGGCTCCATCAACAAGGAATCTTGAAAAAGGAAATTATGTAAAAATGTCTAATGCCACACTTAGCTACAGCATTGGTAATTTAGGGAAAGTGATAAAGAACTTAAATATTTCACTAACAGGACAAAACCTTTTTATTATTACAAAATATACAGGGTTTGATCCAGAGGTAAATACGGATGGTGGCTTAGATGGTATTCCATCCCTTGGCATTGATTATGTTCCTTACCCTTCAGCAAGGACGATTATTTTAGGTGTTAATTTCTCATTGTAGTAGTTATATCATATTAAATTTATTTTATGAAACATATTAAAATATTATTCTTTTCATTTCTTATTGGTGCATTTTTCTCCTGTACCAAATTGGATGAAACTTTTAGAAGTGAATTGTCGCAAAACACTTCAGGTAGTGTTACTGCGGGAGAATTATTAATCAATGCTTACAATTCTTTAGGTACATTTCAAACCGGGAATATCTGGCATTTAGAAGAGCATACCTCAGATGAAATATTGGGACCTACCCGTGGTCCCGACTGGGATGATAATGGGCAATGGAGGGCTTTACACGCACACACATGGAATGCAGATCATGGTATTGTGAGTGGCGCATTTAGTGATTTGTTGAGTGCTCAGTTTGCAGCTTCAAATGTTTTGCAATTTAATCCCTCCGCACAACAGGCTGCTGAAGCCAGGTTTATAAGAGCATTAACTGTCTTTTTTGTACTAGATGGTTGGGGGCAAGTCCCTTACAGGGAGGATTTGAATGATTACAGGTTAGATCCTACTACGCTTAAAGGAACAGAAGCTGCCGATTTTGTAATTTCTGAATTGAATGCAATTCTAAATGATCTTCCTGATTCAGGACCAGCGTATACTGCAAATAAGAATGCAGCAAGATTTCTCCTAATGAAAACGTATTTAAATTATGGAGCATTTGCCGACAGAGCAAACCCAAGTTTTGACGCCGGTAACATGAATCAGGTTATAACATTGGCAGATCAAATAATCGGTTCTGGTAAATACGCTCTTAGTGCAGATTACTACGACAATTTTTCTCCGGATAATGATACAAAATCTACTGAAAATATTTTCACACTTTATAATCAGAATGGAGATCGTGGAGGAAATGTTCAAGGTACATGGTTTCAAATATCTCACTATAATATGGATCCGGGTGGATGGAATGGATTTGCTACTCTATCAGACTTTTATGATAAATTTGAACCAACCGATAAAAGGATAGGCGAAGAATATATATATCCAGGTGCACGTCCAAATCCAGGACATAGAAGAAATGTTGGCTTCTTTATAGGACAGCAATACAATCTAACAACAGATGCCGCTTTACAAGATAGAAAAGGCAATCCTTTATCTTTTACTCGTGAAGTTAGCCTTCGTGAAACTGGTAATAACCTTGAGGTAACTGGTATAAGGGCTGTTAAATACGCTTATGATTACAACCATTATAACAGCCAGAATAACAATGATTGGGCACTTTTCAGGTACGCAGATGTATTACTGATGAAGGCTGAAGCACTTTTGAGAACAGGTGATGCTAGCGGTGCATTGGACATTGTTAATTCTCTCCGAACAGCACGTGGTGCATCTAGCCTTACATCTTTGAACGAAGCTAATTTATTGGATGAGAGGGGTAGGGAGTTTTATTGGGAAGGATGGAGAAGACAGGACTTAATTCGTTTTGGAAAATATTTAGATCTGTGGCAGGAAAAAACTGCTGATGATCCTAAAAATCTGTTGTTCCCGATTCCAAGTAATCAGTTAGCGGTTAATGCTAATCTGGAACAGAACCCTGGTTATTAATTCAAATTATTTTTATTTTATATGAGGCTGGCCAACTGGTCAGCCTCTTTTCTGTATAGATAATTTTAATTAAGATATCTCTGAAAAAATGTAGGATAATTCTGGAAAATGGCTTTAAGTATACTCTTACGATGAAAGGATTGCGACGCAACGATGCCTAACCGGAGTTCCTGCGGTTGGGATCAAAATAAAATTGTTTTTTAGCTTTATTTTTTTGTTCCAAAACTCCATATCGTTATTCAACATCGTTGCGTCGCACACTTATACTGCGTTATGCGATTCATCAATGACTTTGCGTAATTGTAAAAAATACCATTTATAAGCACGTATTAAATATTGAGCAGGATGTTATGTTTGTATTGCCTTTTTGTAATTCAATACATTTGACTTAATATGAAAATGCGAAAATTAATTCAGCGCATGATGTCTATAAAAATAATTGTTCATTTTTTCCTGTTTTTTTTCATAACCTTCTTTTGGGCTTGCGGGAAAAAAGGAAATGCAGCAATTCCTTTATTTCAACTGCAAACAAATACCGGTATTGATTTTATAAACAATGTTCAAAATGAAAGGGACTTTAATATTTTTACTTATAGGAACTTTTATAATGGTGGTGGAGTAGCTATCGGAGATATTAATAATGACGGGCTGGCTGATATTTTTTTTACTGCAAATATGTCAACCAATAAGCTTTACCTTAATAAAGGCAATTTTCAATTTGAAGATATTTCCGCAAAAGCAGGTATACAACAGTTACATCAATGGAGCACCGGAGTTGTAATGGTAGATGTAAATAATGATCACTGGCTGGATATATTTGTTTGCAATGCTGGTTACGAAAACAATCAGGTTCCGGAATGCAAACTCTTTATCAATAATCATGACCTTACTTTTACAGACTCGGCTGCTGCTTATGGTCTGACCAACCGAGGAGGGTACACAACGCATGCTGCATTTTTTGATTATGACCTGGATGGTGATCTTGATTGCTTTATTATTAACAATAGCTTTATTCCTGTTAATACACTTAACTATGCCAATAAACGTGACTTAAGAGCAAAGGATTGGCCTGTAGCTGATTTCTTGAAAGGTGGTGGCGATCACTTATACAGGAACGATAATGGAAAATATGTTGATGTAAGCGAAAAGGCAGGCATCCATGGTAGCCTTATAAGTTTTGGTTTAGGCGTAACGGTTGGTGATGTAAATGGAGACCATTACCCGGATGTTTATGTTTCGAATGATTTTTTTGAAAGGGATTATTTATATATTAACCAGAAGAATGGAACTTTTCATGATGATATAGAGAATTGGGTACAACATTCCAGCCTGGCATCGATGGGTGCAGATATTGGCGATATAAATAATGACGGATACCCTGATATATTTACTACTGACATGCTGCCCAGTGATGATTATCGTTTAAAAACAACATCTTCTTTTGATAACATTGATGTATACAGGCTTAAAGAGAAATCTGGATTTTATCATCAATTCATGCAAAACACTTTGCAATTAAACAACGGGAATGATAAGTTTTCTGAAATAGCTCACTACAGTGGTGTGGCTGCATCCGACTGGAGTTGGGGAGGCATTTTTTTTGATGCAGATAATGATGGCAATAATGATCTCTTTGTTTGTAATGGTATATACCACGATGTTACAAATCAGGATTTTATTGATTTTTTCGCCAATGACGTAATGCAAAAAATGGCTCTCACAGGTAAGAAAGAGCAGGTGGATACTATTATTAATAAAATGCCTTCTGTACCTATTCCGAATAAAGCATTTAGTAATAATGGTGATCTTACTTTCTCTGATAGTACTGATGAATGGGGGCTTGCTCAGCCTTCTTTTTCAAACGGATCAGCATATGGAGATCTTGACAATGATGGAGATCTTGATCTTGTAGTAAATAATGTAAATGAAAAGGCGTTTGTTTATAAAAATAATGGCGATAAGTTACACAGGAATAATTACCTGGAAATAAAATTAGAAGGTACAGCAAAAAACACTTTTGCAATTGGAAGTGCTATATTAGTGTATGCCGGAAAAGACATATTAACTCGTGAAGTAATGCCCAGCCGGGGTTTTCAATCTTCTGTTGATTATAAGACTGTCATCGGGCTGGGAAATAAGAAACCGGATTCTCTTCAAATTATATGGCCAGATCTTTCAATAACAACTATCAATAATCCAACGCTAAATAAGATCCTTTCAATCAGGTACAATGATACTACTGCCCGATATACAACAATACATACAGGTCCAAGAAAATCCAGCAACAGTGTCGCCCTGCTACAGCCGGTTGTGCAAAATTTCGAGAAACACACAGAAAATGATTATATAGATTTTTACGAAGAGCGTAATATACCGTTTATGCTTTCCAAAGAAGGCCCAAAAGCTGCTATTGGTGATGTGAACGGCGATGGTCTTTCCGATATATTTATAGGGGGTACCGCAGGCAATCCCGGCCAGATATATTTGCAATCAGCTAAGGGTTTCGTAAAAAAAGAAGAAGAAGATTTTAAGCGTTATGCAATGTTTGAAGATATTGCTGCATTCTTTTTTGATTGTGACGGCGACGGTGATCTCGATCTGTTCGTTGGTTCTGGCGGAAATGATCATCCGGTAGGTAGACTTGAAATGCAGAACCGCTTATATAGAAATGACGGTAAAGGAAATTTTACTGCAGATTCAAAAGCTTTACCTGCGAGTGGAATGAATAATGCTACAGTTGTTGCTGCAGATTTCGACGGCGATGGTGATGTAGATCTTTTCGTAGGAAGCCGCAGTATTCCGCAAAATTATGGCCCTTCACCTTATTCCTTTATTTACATCAACGATGGGAAAGGAATGTTTACTGATATAGCCAAAACAAAGAATCCAGATATCGCTAATATTGGACTTGTAACTGGCGCTATATGGGCAGATGTTACCGGTGATAAAAAGGAAGACCTTATCATAGTTGGTGAATGGATGAATCCACGTATTTTTTCTTTCACCGGAGATCATTTTACTGAAATAAAAACAAACCTATCCGACATGTTTGGCTTATGGCAAGCCGTTGCTGCTGCAGATCTGGATGGTGATGGTGATATGGATATTGTATTAGGAAATATTGGAGAAAATTTTTATTTGAAGCCTAATAATAATAATCCTGTTAAACTTTGGATCAATGATTTTGATAACAATGGAACTGTTGATAAAATACTTACCAGATCAGTTAATGGAAAAGATGTAACAGTGTTTTTGAAGAAAGATGTTACAGACCAAATCCCATCTTTACGCAAAAATAATTTGCGCTATGAAGAATTTGCTGATAAATCTTTTCAACAACTTTTTGCACCCGAGGTATTGCAGAAAACAGCTGTTAAACAATTTAATTATCCATCGTCATGTATTGCATATAATGAAGGAAATGGAAAGTTTAAAATAACAGCATTGCCACAACAGGTTCAGTTCTCCAGTGTAAATGCCATTCTCTGCACTGATATAAATAATGATGACAAAAGCGATATAATAATTGGTGGCAACAAGTTCGGCTTTCAACCGCAATTCGGACGCCTCGATGCAAGCTATGGTAGTGTGCTCAAAAATAATGGCAATGAAAATTTCAGCTATCTGGAATATGCAGAGTCAGGCTTACAGCTCGATGGTCAGGTACGGGATATAAAGCTTATCAATATTAAAGGAGAAAAAAATATTTTATTTCTCCGAAATGATGATTACCCCGCCCTATACAAGGCAGGATCTTTTAAATAAGTGCAACTGTAGTTATGCAAATAATTTTTTGGGTCTTTTGGATAGGAATTGAGCATCGTTGCGTCGCACACTTGTGCTGTTTAATTAATGGCAGCAAAAAAGATTAGTAAATAGGGTAATAAATTTTTGTTATCCATTTGGAAGTGTCAGGCTCATTTATCCTGTCCGTAATCATCGATTCAAAAGGTATAGCCGGTGCCGAATACTGGTGGTCCTGCATATAAAGGTCCATGGCGGTAAAAGCCTTTTTAACCGTACTTGCACCCCCCTTATTTCTGCTTCCAGTATCCTGCCCGGGAACATTCGTTTGAAAATGAATTCGTCTTCATTTTCTGTTGCTTTATTAACTGGTATTGCAACCATTGTTTCATAACTGTTATCAGAAGCTAACCTTATGTTTAGCATAGGTGGGTCTGTTTGTTTTATATTTTCTGCAGCAATATATTTTTTTAAAGAATTGACCATTTCATTAACAACTGTGTCTGAAGGATAAGTTTTGAAATATTGCTTCGTAGTAATCAATAAAGTATCAACAACCTGTATTTGTTTTACTACAATACCATACACACTTGCTTCTTCCTCTGCAAATTTTTTTGTATTCATCAATATGTTAGCAATTGTGGCTTTCAATTGTTGAGCTGTAAAATATTTTATAAGCCTTGTAAAAGGGTCGCTGCCTGTTTCAATATCTACGCGCCATGTTAGACCCGTTGAATCATTGCCTGCCTTAAAACATTTAAGTAAACTGCTCAATGTTATGCCTTGATCTTTGATGTTTATGGGAATATCTTCAAAAATGCCAGGTTGAATATGGAACGAAAAACCATTATAAACGAATTCGTTTAATTGCATTCCCATGCTGGTATTAAAAATCCGTGTCAAGCTTTCTTTATCTTGAAGGCGGCGATATAATCCTTTTGAATTGGCTTTAACTAGTATAGAATTATTTAATTGAATATGGGCAGGTATAAAAATATAAGTTGACAACACAATTAGGGTAATGAAAGCCAGAATTAATAACAATCTTTTTTTCATATAAGATCTTTGTAAAAAGTGCAAAATAATAAATAACAAAATATAGGCACCTCTTTTTAACCAATAACTGCTACTACTGTAAATAACTATTAAATTATCTTAAAGAAAATCTTTATTTAAAACTTCTGTCTTTGGTATTCGCTATTGGCAATTTATTTAGCTGATCCTGATGAAAATGACTTTTAAGTTTATTCTGCAAAAAAGCGATGGTCATAAATCATACTAAGAAAGTATTTAGTTATTAAAATCGGAAATTTTGAAAATAATAAAAGAAGCTAAAGGTTTTCCCTTTATCCTAAAACAGATATTATCATTCGGTGCATCATTTCCTATTGTAATTAATGCAAAAAGTAAGGGATTATGCGGAAGCATTTCAGTTCTTCATTAATTAAATTATTAATTCCATATAAAATAATTACCGAAATGAGTAAAATCATCTCTGTTCAATAAAGCCGGGGAAGCATCCCAAAAAAATTATCAAAAAAATACTAAATAAATTAGTGTTGATAATTAAAATTACTTTACTTTTACTGCCTGCTTAATTTTGAAACTATAAACAAATTAACATGAGTAATGCAGAAAAGCTAAAAGCGCTAAAGCTTACGATAGATAAGATAGATAAAGATTTTGGGAAGGGTAGTGTGATGATGATGAGTGATAAGGGAGACCGTAAAATGGAAGTTATATCTACGGGCTCCATCGGTCTTGACGTAGCATTAGGAGTTGGCGGTTTACCAAGAGGGAGGATTGTGGAAATATACGGTCCTGAATCTTCTGGTAAGACAACAATCGCCACGCATGTAATTGCAGAAGCACAGAAGAAAGGCGGTATTTGCGCTATTATCGATGCGGAACATGCTTTTGATAGTGCCTATGCACAAAAGTTAGGGGTGGATGTAGATAACCTTTTAATATCTCAGCCGGACTATGGAGAACAGGCTTTGGAAATAGCAGATCGCTTAATATTATCCGGGGCATTAGATGTTGTAGTAATAGATTCTGTTGCAGCACTGGTACCAAAAGGTGAACTGGAAGGGGAAATGGGCGATAGTAAAATGGGTTTGCAGGCAAGACTGATGAGTCAGGCTTTACGTAAACTTACAGCTACTATTAGCAAAACAAACACAGTCTGTATTTTTATCAACCAATTGCGTGAAAAGATAGGTGTAATGTTTGGTAATCCCGAAACAACGACCGGAGGTAATGCACTAAAGTTTTATTGCTCGGTAAGATTAGATATAAGACGTATTGCACAAATTAAAGATGGCGATGAAGCAATAGGTAATCGTACAAAAGTAAAAGTGGTGAAGAACAAAGTTGCTCCACCATTCAGAGCTACGGAGTTTGATATTATTTTTGGAGAAGGTATTAGTAAAATTGGTGAGATATTAGACATGGGTGTTGAATTGGGTGTGGTAAATAAGAGTGGCAGCTGGTTTAGCTATGATGGCAACAAACTTGGTCAGGGTAGAGATGCAGTAAAACAATTGTTGCACGACAATCCTGAATTGGCAGCGGAAATTGAAGGAAAGATCAGGGCAAAATTAATAGAAGCACAACCGGCAACTATTGCGGCTGAAGAAGAATAGAATTTACTATGGGTTAGTAAGTAGCCATTATGCTTAGCATGGTGGCTTTTTTGTTAAATAAAAGTGAGTTTGCTGCAAGTGCAATATCCTGTTATATGTACAAATAAATGATCAACGTTACCAAGCATAATACTGTATGGAAACTCAGTATTTATGCATCTTAAACGAAGATTGAAAAAGGTAATGAAAATATTGCTCACTTCGGTAATACTTGCGCTTAGATTAATTATTTGTTATTACGGTTATGCATTCACAGGCAATGAAAACTTCTATTTAAAGGTTAATAAAGAGGAAGATAATAAAGAAATAGAAAGACTACAGCGAATGGCTACGCAGGCAAAAATATTTTGCCGAATGGCTATAATCATTATATCTGCTTTCTCATTGATATGAAACTTCCAAGCGGTAAGAATCGATTTTTTACATATAACCTTATTGGAGATTCTGTTGTAAATGCTGGAATAGTTGCACATGGTTCCTGCAACCAGAATTTTCTTTCAGACCCTAAATTTTCTAATCAACCTGGTTGCGGCTGCACAGCTTTAGGCAAGTATGAAATTGGTTTTAAATATAAAGGCATGTTTGGCGCAGCATATAAATTATATGGACTCGACTCTACAAATAGTAATGCTTTTAAAAGAAATATCGGTTTGCATAGTTATTATTTAGTTCCTGATAAAGAAACTTACCTTTTACCGGTGTGCAACAGCCTTGGTTGCGCAATGGTTTCGTATAATTTTCTTTGCATGCTTTCAAAAAGTATTGACTCGGCCAGCAAACCAATACTTTTATGGATTTTTGAGTAGTTTTTAAGCTCAAATTGAATATTTTATAAAACATCTTAGATAATTTGCAAATAATATAAGATATCCCTTGAACCCCTTTTTACGATTTATGCCAACTTCATCACCATTTAACTATTCTGAAGAAACTAAAAGCGATTTCTCAGGTAAGCACATCTTGATTGCCGATGATGAGCCAATTAATATGATGGTTATTTCTAAAATGCTAATTGCAAGAAAAGCTACTATTTCTAAAGCTGTGAATGGCAATGAAGTTTTACAAATGCTTGAAAATGGTTTAAAACCAGATTTAATCTTATTGGACATAAAAATGCCTGAACTCGATGGTTTTATGACAATAGAACAAATAAGGCAACAGTATCCCACTCTTATAGTGCTAGCATTTACAGCTTCCTTTCTCGATGAGGAGTCCGAACAATTATTAATTAAAAAAGGATTTTATGGAAGTCTGTCCAAATCTTTTAAGCCCGATATTTTCTACACCAGAATATCTGAAGCTCTGGAAGCATTTTTTTAGAAAACAGACTTCCTTCCGCACTCTTAATAAAGATTAATCTTCTTCTTCATAAACAACTTTTTCTTTTTCCTTTTTTGGTAATTTATCTGCTATCTCATTAATAAGTTCTGCTACCAATGCTGTCCATCCCGATTGATGCGATGCACCAAGACCACGGCCCGTATCACCATGAAAGTATTCATAAAATAAAACAAGCTGTTGATTTTCGGGTTTATTGTAGAACCAGTTATCATTGCCGTGCAAACGGCGGTGCCCCTCACTATCCAGTTCAAATACACTGATAACTCTTTTCGTAATTTCCTGTCCCACCTGCTGAAGCTCCATAAAATTGCCTGAACCTGTTGGATATTCTATGGTTAATGTACCATCATAGAATTCGCCATATTTTTTTATGCTTTGGATAATTATATAATTAATAGGTATCCAAACAGGGCCACGCCAGTTACTGTTGCCCCCAAAAAAATCTGAAGTTGAATCACCGGGATCATACTGGATAGAATAGTTACTTCCATCAATGTTTACGGAATAAGGATGCTGCTCATGGTACTTTGATAATGCACGTATACCGCCTTGTGATAAAAACTCTGTTTCGCTTAACAGTCTTTGAAGTAATGCGATCAACCTTTCCTTTGGTACAAGAGACAGCAAAATTTTACCTTCTTCTGCACGCTCTTCATTGGGCCAGAACTTATGATTTTTTAAACGGTAGTTTTCAAACCAGGTAATACGTTTGGTAAAATCTTCAAGTTTGTGCAATACATTACGGTTTATTATCGAAACTGCAAACAATGTGGTTAAGCCAACAATACTTTGTATCCGCAATTGTATAGGCGGTGCGCCGGGTGCTCCAAGAATATCGTAAAAGAACTTGTCGTCATCATTCCACAAACCCATTTCATTTAATGCCTCTGCAATAAATACAAAATGTTCAAAAAATTTGGTGGCGGTATCTTCAAATGAAATATCATGCATCGCAATTTCAATAGCCATATCCATGAGATTAAGTGCATACATTCCCATCCAGCTTGTACCATCCGCCTGTTCTAATTCCATCGAACTGTGAAGCTGTATACTGCGGTTGAATACACCAATATTATCAAGACCAAGAAATCCACCTTCGAATATATTATTACCATTGGGGTCTTTTCGGTTTATCCACCACGTAAAATTTATTAACAGTTTTTGAAAGATGCGTTTGAGAAAAGCTATATCACCTTTACCTGTTTTTTCTTTTTCGATACTGTAAACCTGCAAAGCAGCCCAGGCATGCACAGGCGGGTTTACATCGCTGAAATTCCATTCATACGCAGGCAGTTGTCCATCGGGTTTCATATACCATTCCCTCATTATAAGAATAAGCTGATGTTTTGCATAAACCGGGTCGGCAACCGCCATCGCAATACAATGAAAAGCAAGATCCCAGGCTGCGTACCAGGGATACTCCCATTTATCAGGCATTAGTATTACATCCTGATTTTTCAAATGCGGCCAATCATGATTACGACCATGTTTCCTTTGTTCACTTAATGGTGCGATACCGTCACTTGTAGAAATCCATCTTTCAATATCATAATGATAATATTGTTTGCTCCACAACAAACCCGCCAAAGCCTGGCGCTGAATATTCCTGAGATCATCAGAAATATTTTGTGGAAAGATATCGTTATAAAATTCATCTGCCTCAGCCTTTCGTTGGTTAAATATCTGTTCAAAGCCTTTATGAAAAACATTATCTGTTAATGTATCGCATAAACGCAGGTAAATAACCTTGCTGCCACCAGCCTTTATAGTGCCGCTATAAACCGGTGAAAATTTAGTACCGCTTTTTTTCTTTCGCAGTGCATCAACATTCTTCTGCTCTATTATAGCATCATGAAATGCATCTTTCGTAAAAGGTGTTACGTTAGGCTTACTAAATAACTTTTCATTGTTGGTTTCATTTTCTGTAAAGAACCTGTCATTGGCTTTTTGAAAATGCAGGTAATAAGTACCAAGCCTTTCATGCGTTGCTTTTACCGTACAGTCATTTACTTCTTTTATTACAGGTTTTTTATCTATACCACCATATTGCCAGCGGTTATAGAACCATAATGTTGGTAATACAGTTATTGGTGCTGCCGTATTGCCGCGGTTAATGATCTCAATACGTATTGCTATATCTTTTTTGCCATGTTTGGCGTAGGTTACATAAACATCAAAATATTTATTGTTATCAAACACGCCTGTATCGAGTAATTCATATTCAGGCTCAAGCTTACTGCGTTTGCTATTCTCTTCAACTAATTTTTCGTAAGGAAATGCCTGTTGCGGATACTTGTAAAGCATCTGCATATAATAGTGAGAAGGAATATTGTCGAGATAATAATAAAGCTCTTTTACATCTTCGCCATGATTTCCCTGGTAATTACCCAAACCATATAAACGTTCTTTGAGAATTTTGTCTTTACCATTCCATAACGCTACACTGAAACACAGGTTCTGGAAAAAATCAGAGATACCTGCAAGCCCGTCTTCTCCCCAGCGATAAGCACGGGCATGTGCATGATTGAATGGAAAATAATTCCACGCATCATTATTCTCACTATAATCTTCGCGTACTGTGCCCCATTGGCGCTCTGATACATACGGTCCCCATTGTTCAAGTGGAACCTTTTTTGCAGCATTAACTTTCAGGCGCTGTTGTTCTGCGGTCATACCAATATTCGTTTGTCAAATGAATGAATACACTTTGCAAACAAAGCGTTTTCATTTTGACAAGGCAATCGTTCTAAGAAAACAATGAAATTAGCAATATCCCGCAATTTATAAAAGTTTAAGTACCTAAGCCCATATTTAGATTTTCCGTATAGAAGCCAGACATTTAGGGAGCCCGGCTTCAATTTTCTATTAGCCTTTCGTTGCGTCGCACTCTTGTACTGATGAATTGCTTTCAGCAATTAGCAGCCAGGATTCAATTATAAAATGCTATGCATGCTGATAACTCATAGCTCATAGATGTACCAAACGCACAAGTGAGTGACACAACAGGCGATGACATGAAAAATGAAAGCCGGGAACAAAAGAATAAAATGACCAGGTAATTATTTGTTGGGAGGGCATTTATAACTGGACAAATTTATAGATACACCAAAATGAAGTGTTGCAAACGCATCTTTCTGTAAGCTATTACCACGCTGCCGGCCCTTTATGCCAATGGGTGTGCCTGTTTCATAACTTCTGTCCTGCAATAAAAATTCAGGTGAAGGACTGCCATCTGGTAAAGTAGGAAAAGAGTTTGGATCAGCATAGGTTGTACTTACATCATCAATATAATCTGTATTCGTAAACCGGTAGGTTAATTCTGCAAACACATTAATATTTTCATTGATGCTGTATTTAAAGCCTACTGATAACGGAAAAGAAACACCCATAGTGCTGTAAGGAGCAGTTTTTACCGACGTATCCCGGCCCTGGCCTTCCGTACCTAACGGCCTTAAAAAATATTTTTGACCGCCGAGATAAGCATAAGGATCATAAGTAAATACACCCACACCTAACGAAACATAAGGAGTATAATTATATCCTTCAATACCGGGAATAAATTTAAAAAAATTAAAATACCCGCTTAATGAAGCTTCCCAAACGTTGCTATTGAAACTAAGGTTACGTCTTCTCTCTACTTCATTTTTACTATATATATCAGAATACCCAAGCCGGGAGTAATCTGCAGCTACTTTAAGCCCTGCATACTTATTAAATTGTTTTATAAAAAATATTCCACCGGAAAATTTTGGGCGGCTTATTGAAGCGGAAGTATTAAGGTCACCAAAATAATGCCCAAGACCAATTGCTACACCAAACTCTCCCTGGTGCACATTACTTTCATAAAGTTGAGCGTTTGCAGTAGTAGTTGCCAGGCCAATTGCTGCTGCAAGTAATATTTTTTTCAACATGTTTGCAAGATAGTTGATGTGGTATTAACGTGGAAACAGTCTTTTTCGTGTACTATTACTGTTAATGATTTTAATAAACCCATTCTGCAATTATTATACCGCTAATATTATTCTATTATGAACCATGTAAAGCCTTCCGCTTCAAGAGTAAAGGTTAGGTCAATTGTGTGATTGCGGTTGAGTTGATATCTTTTGGCTGGCTTGTCTTTTTCACTTACATCTGCAATAGAATTAAGACCAGTGTAGTACAACGGAACTTTTATGGTTCTCGTAATTTTTTCTTTCAATGGATTGTATAACAGGAGAAGCCCCTTTGTTTTTAAGTGCGGGTTTACATGTAAAATACCATCCCAATCGCGGCCATCTGCGCGACGCAAATGAATAATGTCTGAGTTGAGTATATCCCGGTATTTTTTATACCATGCAATTACGCTGGTTACTGTTTGTTTGGTCGTTTCTGCATCATATAATCTTGGCCCGCGGTAACAGGCCTGCACACCGGCGCCATAATATTGCATCATCAGTTGTTCATAATCCTTCAAATGTTCTGACAGCGGTTCCAAAACGGCTTCAGCCCCACCGCCCTGGTATTTAGTAAGGGGTACAAAACCCCAACCCATAGAAGGTGTTTTCTCCCATGTACCGTCATAAATATTTTGCCTGTTAAGTATTTTCTGGTTTTCTCTTGGTAAAGAAAAATTTACTTCGCGGTAGCCAATAGCTATTTTATTTGTACCATCCATAAAATACCAGTCAGGTGCATTTACATAGATGCCATGTTCATTACACCAGTGATAAAGGCCTTTTTGAAGTTCCATTTGTTTCCATTGACTATCATCCAAACCTTTATGACCGGGATGTGTCGTGGAAGCACAAACATCTCCCGGATAAGGACCATCATTTTCAAAAATGTTGAAACCGGTATTACTTAAAAAGTATTTGAGTTTTTCAAGATAAGCTAATCCCCACTTGCTGCCCATGCAGGGGGCGTTTCCAAAGAACGCTGCAGCATCAGGTTTGCCTGTTACAGGATCTATTACATCATCTTCATCACTGATCTTTCTGGAACTGAATAAAGAATAACTACCTATCAAAATGTTTTTGCTGTGTGCATAATCTGCCAAAAATTTCCATTGCTGAATATTAGCCGCAGATGTATCTTCCATATTACAATGCGAACCGAAACTTAAGATCAATGCTTCATAACCCGTAGCAGCACATTGATCTACTGCAGCTCTTACTTCTTCATCATTCTTACTTACAAGATGCATGAAGATGGGATTCTGTGTTGTCCATGGTGCAATCGTACTATACATCTTACGGATCATCAATCCGCGTCTTTCACGATCGTAACTATCCATTAACAATTCGCAGGTACGGACAGAAGTAAATGTTTCTCCTTTATTCAATTCAACACCCGTAACTTTTTCCGGGTATACTTCCAGTAAACATGGTGTTTGATAATTATAATTTACCTGCGAAGTATACACACTGTCTGTTTTCCAATGGGTGGTTTGATCACTGATATCATAACGCATGGCATTGTTGAATGCATAATTTGTTTCTACATAAATACCATGTTGTTTTTTCATTTGTTCCGGTGAACCAACTACTGCGCTTTCTTCTTCCACTAAAGCAAGCGATTCATTTACTACGCGATTAATAGTACAAACATTTCCATTGTTGGTAATCTCTACCCATTTTACCATTAGAGGAATACCATCATATAATTCATAGTGAACAGACACATTTATATCTTTTGTTATTTTCTGGTTAAGTGCATAATGAAAAACAAGTTCAACACCTATTGGCTGATTTTTATTGGATGCCCATGTTTTACATTGCCAGTTGAGTCTTGGTTTTATATCTCCTGATGTAATAGTTGTAAGATGAAAATCATTTGCATCATCTTTAAAATTTTTCAACCATTCAGGTAAGAGATATGCATTTTCTGTTTGCCCATACAAACCACCGATATTATATTCTTTACCATTGATTTTAATTCTTGCTTCCGGTTTTACAGCACGTAGTAATTGTTGCCCGTTACCCATATTGGTAAAATCTGTGCAAACAACATTTGGAGATATATGAAAACTCCTTTTTAATAATCCATTGTAAAGAATAATGTCTTTGCTATCTGCAGACCTGTAAACAGCAGCTTTCTCTAAAGGTTTTGTTATAAGCCAATCTTTAGGATTTGATAGATTGTTTTTATTGAATACCGGAAAATTTTGTTGACCAAATACAGGCAACACAATGATGATAAAAAAGAAAATTAATATTCTTTGCATAACAATTAATATAATATCACGGAAGTTTATCTATCTCAGGTGCAATGCCTTTTGCAGGCCTTGTAAAAACGTCTTTAGATTTTGAAACACCAACCTGGTTAAAGCCGCCACTAAACATGTAGAACCAACCATCTTCGCTGCCGCCGCCCCAATCGTAACGCTGATGCTTTTCTTCACTGGCAGTTGTAGTAAGTGTGCATTGCGTTAATTCTTTCCATTGCTGTTGCTTTGTTTTGATCCACTGGTTGCCATAGTATGCTTTAAAAGCATCATTTCCATTATCTGAAAAATTTTCTACAAATGAATAAAGGCCTGATAAAAGCTTACCGCCTGTTTTCGGTTTTTCCCAACTCGCTATCATGCGCCATTCATTATTTTCTGGTGCAAAATAATAGCCGGTATAAATTGTCTTATCAGCACCTGATACTTCTGCATGCACCAGGAATTTATACACAGTCTCTGTTTTCCAGTTAAACTTTAAATAACTATGACCGCCGGAACCCTCACCACCAAAGGGTTCTGAAAGAATGTCATTACTGCCGTTCTTCAATAATTTTACGGCGTACTCAGAAGGAATTTCAGTTGGGTTATCTGTGTTGTAATTACTCCATACTGCAAAAAGAATTCTTCTTTCTGTTGGTGAATTTACCTGTATGCCAAAGTACCCACCATTAAAACCATTTACCATATAATATGCATTCAGGTTATCATAACCTGCCGGAACTTTTATTTCATTGTAAAACCATTCTACTTCATCACCTTCCTGTATTTTGTATCTTAAATGCGTAGAGGCCGCACCGCGATACTCACTCTTATTATACTTTAAACCTTCTGTTGCATCGCCTGATAAAACAAAAGAAGCAACATCAGGAAAATAAACACCACTCTTCTTTACACCCTGCATATCTATATGCACATACCCTGTTTCATTAATATCAAACATTCCGATGCTGATATTTTTAAAGTCTGCTGATTTTGGAATACTTACTTCAGTTTTTTTATTTCCAATACTAACGGATATAATACTATTTCCAACAGGCGATCTTGCATTGATGCTTATATTCACTTTTCCTTTTGTTGTAAACAATGCATATGTTTTGATAACCTGTTTTTCTGAAGACCATTTATGTAAACCTGTTTCATCAATTACTACACTGTCACTTACATCTGCAACTGGCGTTACATAACCATTGTTAAAAAGCGTTACTACATTATTGCGGGAAATATTTGTAATACTTTTTGTTTTTGCACATAGAGCAGTTGAAATAAAAAATAACAGTGGAATAAATTTCATGCAAGTGGTTTATAAAATTTAATTTATTAAAATAATATTTTTGTGACAAACAGTAGTATTTCATAGCATCTTCGTTGCGTCGCACTCTTGTACCTTTTATCAATGCTCAACAAAGTGCAAGGCGTACAAGTGAGTGACACAACCGAAGCTTAATAGCAGCAATACAGCTAAGTACAAAAATTATTTACCGTATCCTTCTATCTTTATTACATAAGCATACGGCGCTTTTATTTTATTAGGATCATAATCAGGTAACGTTACTTCTACATTATTGCCTGTTTGTTTCCACGTAAGTTTCTCTTTAGTAGCAAGGAAACTAATATTGGTTGCTTTTGGCAACTTAATATTTTTCAGCAATAACTTTTTATTGGAAGGATACTGTGCAAAAACAGCGTACAGATTATTTGCAGTTGGATTGTAAGTAAAGAAAAATTCTTTCACTGCATAACCCGGATCGGGATCAATGGTAAGTTTCAACATGTAATCTCCGCTTGCTCTGAAATCACCTTCCTTGCGCACAGGTTTGTAATCTGTTTTTCCCTCACTCCACTGGCAGGTATTTTTCCAGCGCACCGTATTATAAATGCACTCATTGTTTACTTTCATCCAGTCGCCGATCTGCAACAAACGCTCCTGCATGATTGGTGGAATTTTTCCATGTTCATCCGGACCAACATCCAGTAAAAAATTTCCACCACGACTAACCTTATCAACCAATTGCAATACGAGTGATTGCGCTGTATTATAATCCCATGCATCTTCATTGCGGTTGTAGCCATACGAGAAACCCATGCCGCGGTTCTCTTCAAAATAATGATCAGCAAAATCAAGCTCTGGTTGATATTCCGGCGTAAAGACCTGGCCATGTTTAAAACGAATACCGCGGCCCCACCTGTCAAAAGTAACCACGCTGTTTTTTACCGGGCTTTCATTGTATAACCATGCAAGAAACTTTGTTGACTGCCATGTGGTATCAGATTCATCCCATTCACCATCTGTCCAGAAAACATCAGGCTTATATGTGTTTATAAGATCAAGCATTTGCGGCCATGCATGTTGTGTTGCATATTGCTGATGATCTTTTAACCAGATTGGGTTGAACCATTCGTATAAAGAAAAATACATACCGGGATGTACAGAAGTTTTTCTTACTGCTGCAAAAAGATCGCCGAGCAAATCCCTGTGAGGGCCCGCATCCACTGCATTCCAGGGAAATCCCCAATCACGTGTTGCATCTTTGCTTGGCCATAAGGCAAAACCATCATGATGCTTGGAAGTAAGCACAATATATTTTGCGCCTGATGCTTCAAAAAGTTTAGCCCATTCATCAGGGTTAAAAAGATCTGCTGTAAAATGATCTGCAAACTGGTAGTAAGTATTGTTGCCATAGTTTGCTTTATGATATGCTTTGGTAGCGCTGTCGCCATGTTCCATTGCGTATTGGTACCACTCAGAATAATTTCCTTTTGAGGTAAACCCTGGCACTGCATATACACCCCAGTGTATAAAAATGCCGAATTTACTGTTGCGGTACCACTCCGGAACAGGCCTTGTGTCAAGGCTTTGCCAGTTCGCATGGTACGTTTGTGCATTAATAAGTGTTGCGCAAAAGAGCAATGATAAAATGCAGAGTATTCTTTTCATATAAGCAGCCGTTTTATAAATTGAAAGTTAGTGCAATGGGGGATTACAACCTGATTAATAATTATCATTTAGTGTTATTCGGTTACCCTTACAAGCCTCTTAAATTTATTGAGTATTGTTCGTAACGCAGTGAAATTTTATAACTTACGGTATAATGTATTTGTTGTATGAACGAGATCATTAATTATTTTCAAACTATCCCTTCATTGCACCGCGCATTGATATTAGCGGGCGGAATTACTTTTTTCTGGCTGCTTGAAAGTGGTGTTCCCCTATTTCGTTTTGGTTACAACAAATGGAAACATGCAGGCGTAAATTTCTTCTTCACCTTCACAACCCTCGTTATAAATTTTGGATTTGCAATACTGATCGTTTTATCAAGCGACTGGTGTATTGCTCACCATGTTGGATTACTTCAATGGATCAATATGCCTTTGTGGCTTGAAATGATCGCTGGTTTATTGCTGCTTGATCTTGTTGGCGCATACACCATTCATCTTATAGAACACAAAGTAAAATGGATGTGGAAATTTCACATGGTGCATCATGCAGATACCTATGTTGATACTACAACAGCCAATCGTCATCATCCCGGTGAAAGTGTTTTTCGTGCTGTGTTTGCTATCATCGCTGTATGGGTTACCGGTGCACCTATCTGGCTGGTGATGTTGTATCAGAGTTTAAGTGTCGTGTTGTCGCAGTTTAATCATGCAAACATTAACATGCCCGAATGGTTAGATAGACCTTTGCGTTATATAATTGTAACACCAAATATGCATCGCATACATCATCACTTTGTGCGGCCTCAAACAGACAGCAACTACAGTAATATTTTTTCTGTGTGGGACAGGCTCTTTGGCACGTACAATAATACACCGATGAAAGATATTCGCTATGGCCTCGATGTATTGCAAAATAAAAATGATGTGAACATTGTTACTATGCTAAAAATTCCCTTCGATAAAAATATAAAAACAGATTATTGATATTTTGTTACCAGCTACAGTGCTTTTGTTATCGCCTGTTGTGTCACTCACTTGTACGTCCGGAACGTTGTTTGGCAAAGTCAAAATTCAAAAATAAAAAGTCAAAATGCAGTTGCTTTCTTTTTGATTTTTGCATTTTTACTTTTGACTTATATTCAACAGTACAAGTGTGCGACGCAAGGAACGGTGATAGCAGCTATGCAGCTGAGTACAAAAAAATATTTAGCCATACAAAAAATAAAATATGCAGGATAAAGCCATTCCCACTTCCATTGCGCCGTGGATATCTGTAAAAGGCAGCGCAAAAGCAATTGCATTTTATAAAACTGCATTTGGTGCAATAGAAACGTATCATCTTGAAGATCCAGGTGGTGGCATTGTTTCCAAACTTTCTGCAGACGGTGCAGATTTTTGGATCAGTATTGAGCCAGGTGATGATGCAGCACAACCACATGATGAAGAAAGGATTCGCATGATCTTAACGGTAACTAATCCTGACGCAGTCTTCGCAAAAGCAATTGCAGCAGGAGCTACAGAAGTATTCCCTGTTGGCGAAGAGTATGGCTGGAGATTAGGACGCTTGGTTGATCCTTACGGGCATCACTGGGAGATAGGCAGACCACTCGAATAAATTTCTGAATATTTAAAATTATAAGCATGTCATTCGAAAGCATCGTACCAATATTATATTCATCAGATATTACAAGAAGTATTAACTATTATACGAACGAGCTTGCATTCGATGATAGCTGGAAGTGGGATGAACCAACAACATTCGGCGGCGTATCCAAAGATTGTGTTCGCTTATTTTTTTGTTTGAATGCACAGGGAAGCCCCGGAACATGGATCGCTATTAACCTTGATAATGTTGATGAATATTACGAGATCATCAAAGCAAGGGGTGCAAAAATATTATCTCCACCAGGCGATAAAGAATGGTTTATGAGAGAGATGCTGGTTGAAGACCCCGATGGACATATCATCAGGTTTGGCCATGGTACTGAATAAAGCCTTGTTATTTTGAAATTTAATTTTATCCGGCCTGTAACTTTTTAAAAAGCTAAACGTACCAAATAGAAAATATTCCAACATTAAAAACCTGAGGTAATGAAAAAAGTATTCCTGTTTGCATGTCTCGCAATAACGATGAACAGTTTTGCTATTGGTAAAAACATAAGAGGCAATGGTGTTCTTAAAAGTGAAACAAGAGAAGTTGGTTCTTTTACGGGCCTTTCATCAGGCGGGCCGATGAGTGTGGAGATTTCATATGGCACATCTACTAGTCTAAAGATCGAAGGAGATGAAAATATTTTGCCATACATTGAAACTTATGTAAAGGATGGCACACTAAAAATAAAAGTGAAAGATTTAAATTCCGTTAGTCCGCAAATAAAGTTAAGGGTACAGGTAAGTATGACATCAATCAATGCCATCTCACAAAGTGGCAGCGGCATGATCAGTGGTAATGGCAACTTTGAAAATAATGGCGCTACTGATTTTAGCATGTCTGGCTCTGGCAGGATAGAACTTACGTTTGCAAAATTCAATGGCGCCAATATTTCTATGAGCGGCAGCGGATCAATTGAATTAAAAGGCAGCATCAACGGCAGTCTCGATATGCACCAGAGTGGCAGCGGAAATATTAACTGCATCAATGCTCCCTGCGATAATGCAACTGCAAACATCAGTGGCAGCGGTACCATGAAATTGAATGCAGCAAAATCAATTGATCTGCGTATCAGCGGCAGCGGTGATATTTATTATACAGGTAATGCATCAATCAATTCGCATATATCAGGTAGTGGACATATCCATAAAATATAAAACAACAACTACACATATATCCAAAGCCCCGCAATTATTGCGGGGCTTTGTTTTTTATTGGAAAAGCATTTGAATATTTAATGAATACTATAAATAAAAAAAGGAGGACATTCATCCTCCGCCGTTCTCCTCAATTCTAACCGATATATATTAAGTGGTGTTTTTTGCAGGTAGCCTAAATGCTTATGTATACTTTATCTGTTCCGTTGCCATTAACCATTATACCATTCTGCATTTGCAATTCGCTACCTTTTGAATTGTATGTAAGCGTATAAGAAACTTCAAGATGTTCTTTTGAATCAAATACGTTGGGAACTTTTACTGTTTGCGCTATAGCCTCCTGCAGCGATGGATATTGCTTCAGCGTTTGCGCATCAAAGGTTTTTTCCCAAACTGTTGAACGTCCATTGCTGCTTACTTTTTCGATTGTAATGTGCACCGTTGCTAATGTATTATTATACACGTCAGAACTATAGTCGCTGCTTTTATATAAAGCAAAGGATATATTTTTTTCAACCGGCTTTGCGGGTGTTATAATTTCTTTAATTGAGCCACTCATTGCATAAACTGCCACTGCTGCTGCAATTATTATCGGTATTAAAACTTTGATCTTTTTCATAATCGGTCATTTGCTTATACATTGGCAAATGCCATGACGAAAGCCGTTAAAGAATGTTAACCACGTAACAAATGGCGGAAATCCGGTGATGAATGGTAAAATAATAGTGATGAATTGTTGGATGCCTTTCGTGGGCTTTCTTTCGCTATAAACAAAGTGTTCGCTTATGATACAGACACTGTAACAGAGTGATACAAATCACTCAAGTCCTTTCCTGATAGCGGTTTCCATCGGTGAGTAATTCCCGTCTGATCTTTCTGGTTGCAGATCTGCGACGGGTAGTAACGGAGGTTGCGCCATGAATCTCACATTCTTTCCATGATGCGGCTGTGCAGCATGCACCAGGAAAGGATGACATAAATAAACAGTTCCGGGTTTGCCTGTCGCTAACACATCATAAACCGATGCAGTTGCATTTAATTTTTGAGCGAGTTCTAAAAAGGATAAACCTTTATCGCCATAAGGCTGCAATATTTTTGCAACGGAAATATGCGAACCCGGTTTTATTCTGGTAGGTGCGTCATCTTTTGTTATTTCGGAGAACAGGAACAACATCAGTAATACCCTGCCTTTTGAATGCACATTTATTCTCCATGAAAAATAATCCTGCGGGTCATCTCCGGGAAAACTTGCTTCTACATGCCAGCCAGTATCATTTGGTTCTTCATTAGAAGGAAACCGAACAGGGAATGTTCCTAAACTATTTCTCGGCAACCATCTTCCTTTACCAACAAGCTGATTGAATGCCGTATGCAACATTTCATTATTCACCGCTTTTCTAAATGGCTCCTGTGCATAATCTCCAAGCCTTACCACCGGCTTTGTCCATGTGCTTGCATCATTTGGGTCGCAGCCCGCATCTTTCCATAAAATATTTCTTGCTTCTTCTGCAGTTGCTTCAGAAAAAACATTTTCGAGTTTTACATATCCTTCATTAATGAATTGTGCAATGTCTTTATCACTTAATACAGTACTCATAGTTTATTAAAGTAAGAACAAATTCTTTTTTCAGTTTATATAAGTGTGAATTTTTTTACGTGCCAAACTGGGGAATATAATTATGCTTTCGTTGCGTCGCACATTTGTACTGTAGCACAAGTAGCAGTATTCTTAAAAAATGGAATGTCTCGTGGCTAAATCAGGAGTTTTTAATCTAGTGACTCTGTTTATTTATAACTCAAAAGTTGAGAACATTTAGAAGTTATCACAGAATCTAGGACGAAACAAATATTGTTTTTAAAAGAAATCATTGCTTAAGTAACTTCAAAAAATTAAGCTTTGTATTGTTTTGAACCTTTATAATATAAAGACCTTTCGGCAATTTTTTTATTGGCAAATAAATTATTCCTGCTTTTGTTTGTTTCTTCTCCCAGACTAATTGACCATTAATGTTAATAATACTTAGTGTTATATTTTGATATTCGTTATTTAGTTTTAAAACAGCATCACTACTCGTGGGATTTGGATATATTTTTATGTCTTCTGAATTGGTCCGGACATTAGAAATATTCTCCAAAAGAGAACTGCCAGTAAGTGTTGTAAATTCATTCCCGTTTGAAAAATCGCTTGAAATAAATGGCGTGCGAACACAAATAGCTTGTACCCTCCATTGATATGTAGAGCCCAACGTAAGCGTTTTAATTGTCTTACTATTTATTGGAACGTTAACGGATGTCCATAATAGTATACCCGATTTTCTATACTGGAGCCGATAACCTACAGCACATGATACACTATCCCAACTAAATTTTGCGGATGTAGTTGAAATATTTGAAACTATTAATCCACTAGGTTTATTACAACTTTGATAAGAGACGTTGAGTGCAAGAGAAGTGTCCTTACAATTGTTTACATCAGTTGTAATAACTTGGTAAGCCCCAGCATTTGAAATTGTAATAATTTGTGTTGTATCCATTGTATTCCAGTAATACGTATTTGCAACTGAAGAGGTCAGAGTTATATTATTACCAGGGCAAACATTTTCAATTGAACCCGAATAGGTTATTGTAGGCTTAATACTATTACTACAATCTGTTGAGTTGTTTAATGAATATTCACTCAAAAAAGCATTGGGCAGTGGAATTAAAGTATCGTCTGTTAGATTGACCCAGCTTCCACCTGTATATAAAGTAGAAGAGTTTAAAGTTATTGAATTTACTGAAGCTAAAGGTTGGTACGCAAAATTTATAGGAGTTTGTGATGTTTTATTAATTGCAACAAAATGTTTTTGAGAAATATTGTTAACAGAAGAAATGCCATTTACATCGTTAGAGCCAACATATATGGCGTTATTTCCTGAGGCAAGAGAAAGTATTGTAGGTGCAGTACCCGAGCTGTTTAGTAATCTTGCATCAAAAGATTTTAGCGAATCATTTTTTAAATCAAAAGAAGCTAATGAAAAAATTGGTTTGCCAAACACTTTTGAAAACTGGCCGCCAGCATAAAAACTGGCTGAATCCGCTACAAGAGCATAGACAGTGTTGTTAGGATTTGGGTTCCAGTTTGATAGAATGCCTGTTTTGTTATCAACCTTTGCCAAATAAGGCCGGGAAATATTGCCAATGGTTTTAAACTGTCCTCCCATATACACACTATCGCCGTTAGGAAGAATAGATAATACAATATTATTTGCACCGGGATTCCATTGTGTTAATATTCCCGTTTTTATATTAATTGCGGCAGCCCTTATTCTACTGATGCTATTTGCAGTTCTGAAATCGCCGCCAATATAAAGCACACTATCCTTTAATGCCATACTATAAATCGTGTTATTAAACCCTATATTCCACGACAATGAATTACTGTTTTTTAAATTGTAAACAGCAAAATTATTTTTGGGTAAGTCAGGTATTGAAAAATTTCCTCCCAAGAAAATTAAGGAGTCTTTTACTGCAAGACTCCTTATCTCTCCTCCAATAGGAAAGTAGGTTGAATCTAGTGTATTGCTATTGATATCAAAAACAGCAAAAGCAGATCTGTTTTCATAATTAGTAAGTGTAAAACTACCTGTTACTATGAGTTCATTATTTTGCCCTTTCAGTATGTTATACACATTATTATTCAAGTTATAAATATCTGGAGAAAGGCTGTCAGTAAGGAGATCATATGACGCAAGATGATTTCTTTTTACCGGTGGTAAAATACAAGGTGCATAAAAAAAGTTGAAATAACCGCCGATTATTAGTTTGTTATCTGACAATATAAGATCAGATACGATATCATCAGGGTCTCTATTAAAATGATGGGATAATTTTTGTGTAGTTAAATTAATTGATACAACATTTTTTTTAAACGTAATGCTATCAACGTAATTAAAATCTCCACCAACAAAAATTTCATTTTCATAAGTATGCAAGCAGCTTACTGTGCCAACATAGGGGAAAGAAATTTCTGTATTAAAGTTTGAAATTTTTCTACTGGGTATATTGTAATTGGCAATATGATTTCTTTTAACAAGGTTGCAAGCGGAAAAGGCCCCATATAATATGATATCCGTTTGCCCTTCGTAAATACCATATACCGCATTATCTAAAAATGGGTTCCATGAATCAATGGCATTTGTACTAAGATCATAACGTATTATATTATCTTGGGTAATGTTACCTGCCTGACTAAAAGTTCCGCCTATATATAATTTGCTACCTGATACACTTATGCTGGTAACTGTGTTGTTTGCATCAAGCTCAAAAGATAAAGGATTATTGGAGGCAGTATCCATAGCTGCGATCCTTTGTTTAGCAACTCCGTTTATTTTTGTAAAATCACCACCTAAATATATAATGTTGTTAATAAGCTTAATGCAGTTTACCACTGAATTAGGCGAAGGATTCCATAGGCTATCCATTTTGCCTTCAATTATATCCACTTTTCCAATATATGGATGTAAGCTACCATTAAGGAACGTGAAAGCTCCACATAAGAATATATTACTATTATTTTGGTTGATCAGCATTTGCTTAACCACATTGTTTGCCTTTGGATTCCATTGCGTAAGTTGATTGGATATAGTCAAAGCAGCAGCATAAAATCTTGCCGCTCCTTTAACAAGAGTAAAAGAACCCCCCATATATACAACTCCGTTATTGTACTGCATACATTCTACTATGCCATTTGGGGCTGGATTCCATGACGTGACCTGGTTAGTTGGAATCGATATAGCGGCGGCATTAGTTCTGTTGAGGCTGTTTATTTTTGTAAAACTTCCTCCAATATATAAATTAGCCCCATCGATTGCAAGGCATTTAACTGTGCCAGAAATATCAAATACGAAGTTTTTATCAACACTACCGTCAGCAAGAATATGCGCAAGATTTTGCTTCGGTTCGTTTCCAACAATATTAAATGATCCTCCAATATAGTATCCATTTTGGCTATCACTTGCTAATGCATACACTATTCCATCTGTAAACGGGAAAGTATTCTTTAAAATATTGGTGGTTTTATTCAACGCTATAATACCAGGAGCACTTTTTCCAATTTCTGTAAACTGTCCGGCCATATACATTAAACTATCTTTTACTTGCATTGTGCTTATATCTCCATTCGCATTAAACATGCCCGGTATTACATTCCCTGTAAAAGCACTTATCGTCGCTACGTGACCACCAGAAATATTAATTGTTCCGATCTTACTCAAATATTTTCCGTGCACAAATACCAGTGAGTCTGATACTTCAATTTTATCAATTGGCTGATCAGGATAAGGCGCCTGCCAATCTAAAAGGGCGCCGGACACTGCATCTAATGCGGCTATTCTAACTCTACCTGTTCCATTTACAAAATCAAAATCACCTCCAATGTAAATGCGATTACTATATTTTTTAATACAGGTGATTGAATTAACCACATCCACAGGCTTAAAAACTGTATCTAAAGAAAAGTCAGATAAAATATGTATAACATTCACCCCAACAGAGCTAAGCCATATATTGCCGTAGCTATATATGGTGCCTGCTAAATAATATCCGCCAGTGCCATCAGGTTCAGGATAAAAATATCCGTTTATATAAGGAAATTTATTGTCAGGAATTGTGGACCCGGAGTAATATTGAGCAACGCCGTTAACACTTCTTCCAACCTCAGAAAACTGGCCTCCTACATACAGCTTCTTATTGTCAAGCACAGTGGTATATACGGTTCCGTTGGTAGAATAAAATTGTTTATTTAATGTTTGAGCAGCTAGAAAATTGAAAGCAAAAAAATTTAAAACGGAAAAAAGAAAAATGATTTTAGTTTTCATCGGGGGTTGCTTTTTAAGGAATGGCTAATATACAAACAACTACTTATTTCATTTTTACTTGTTGCTTAATTTTTGATAAAAACCTGTTGCTAAACTATCACGAAAAAATTAAATGGAATTAGAAAGCTGTATTTTATAAGAATATCTTTTCCCAACTTAGCCAATAGCCAAGCTTTCGTTGCGTCGCACACTTGTACTGAAGAAATTATGGCGACATTGCGTATCGATTATTATAAGCCTTCAATTATGAAACAATATCAAATTGTTGAATTATTAGTTGACTTAAATCCTGTAATCAAAAAAGGAATGATAGGTGTTATACTTGAGATTTGGAACAATGAAAACTTTGAGGCAGAATTTTTAGATTATGAAGGATTCAATTACACATATAATGGTAACGCAACTTTTCCTTTGAATATTAAGGATGTGAGATTATTATAATTGCCTGTTCTGAACTTTGGGATATTTCACACACTAAGTCTAACATAAAAAATTAAGAATCGCCAAATTTTTCACTACTGCTTTGAGGGTTTTGATCTTGCCATCTTTCTTGTGGTGTCAATTTTGTGTCTCTTTTTATCGCACTATTGAAACCTATTCCTAAAGCAATTCCAGAAACAATGAAAACAGCGAGTGCATGTTCAGGGGTAGTTATTTCATGCCTCTCCATATTGTATTTAAAACCAAAAAAATGATAACAAATAAGAGCTAAAACTGCAAAACTGCATGCAATTGTAATAATCTTATTTATTAATGAAATTGGTTTAAGAAAAGTTTTATTATAATAGCTGATAAGGAAACGTGGTATAAAATAGCATACAACCAGACCTATTAGGTTTGCAGCTTCTTCAAAACAATACCAAAAAACATAGCTCCAATTCATAAGTCATTTCGGGGATTACTGTAAAAGAGTTCCATGTAAAGTTATTTCTAAATATTTACCTTTTGTAATGTCCTACATACTTAGCTTCTGTTAAGCCGCTCATAGCATCAACTGTACAAGAGTGCGACGCAAGAGTTGATGCTATGAAAAACTTATGTTTGGTTCATACACCTTCGTTAAAACTTCGGTGTACAAGAAAAATTATTCCTGCACTTCTACCCACTTGCCTCTTACGCCACCACTGATGGTATGATCGTACATGGCTTCTGCATATACGCCGGGCCAGAAATATTTGCCGGGATATGCTGCGTTTAACTGCACATAATAAGTGAGCGTTTCATTTTGTTTGAGATCGAAATAATGATACACACGATCGTCGCGTATATCCATGTAATCGCTGGGCGAAGATTGATATGCACCTTCGCTATTGTATAATCTTGTGTTGAGAATTTCCCACCCACTCGGGAATATTTGTGTAAGCGCCATCTCTGTATAAGTGCCGCGCAGACCGGGATTTTTGATAGTGACCTTTGCCATGAAATCTGTGCCCTGCTTTACTTTGCTGATGTCAATGGATTGACCAGCGGTGTTGAGATAATTTACAGACACGAATAAAATATTCGGATTGTTGACAACGGGAATGGTATCGTTACTCAATGGTTTGCCTTCGTTGATGATGCGCACATACAACGTGTTGCTGCCCTTGTTGGTTAACTGCACAGCGCCTTTATTATTTTGCCATGCAATGTTTGTTTGCGAAACAACACTGCCTGAATTGATGTTTAATTTTTGTGTGCCTGCATTGCCCGTTGCGATGATCTTCTTTTCATCTTTATTGTTACCACTGAATTTTGCAATAGCAATTAATGCATACGCTGTTGTTTGTGTGCTGTACCAATCATCCTGCGATAATTTATTGGCAACAGTTCTTACCAATTGTTCGCCTTCTGCTTTGCGGTTCATGAGCGTAAGTGTTTCGAGCACCATTGCCTGGTCGCGGAGATCACTGCCGAATGTAATACCTGTATAATCTCTCTTTGGAAAATTAGTTGATAATCCACTGATGAGTTGTAAGGCAACTTTTGACTGACCAACAAGTTGGTATGCTGCAGCCAGTCTCCATTTTGCTTCTGGTGTTAAGAATTTAAATTCTTTTAAACGGTTCATTGCACCAAGCTCAGGAGCTTTTGCCAATGCAAGCAAATACAAACGATATGATTGCATGAGATCAGTTCCATACCATGGCGCTGATGTTACATTCCATGCAACTGCTTTGTTGCGTTCATAAACTTTCCATGCCTGCAACATAGATGATGAAACCACATAACCACGTGCAGATGCTTCGAGTAAGAAATTGCCTGCATAGTTGGTGCCCCATTCATCGCTGTTGTCTCCGCCGGGCCAGTAACTAAAGCCGCCATCGCTCTGCTGGAAGTTGCTGAGTTTACCGAGCCCTGCACGGATATTGGCATCGATTCTTACTTTATCCTGTTCGTCAAGATCCATAAGCTGATTCAATACCAGTTGGGGAAATACAGATGATGTTGTTTGTTCAATGCAACCATGAGGGTACTGAATAAGATAGTCCAAGCGCTTTGCAAGATTAATCGCAGGTATGCTGGAGATTTCTAACGTTACTTTACTGCTGCTTGCATCGCCGATCATAGCAACATTGCTGTTCCATGATTGTCCCGCCTGTAGTGTTGCTTCTGTAACTTGTGTTATTGGTGGATTGGGATTACGAATATCTATTTCAACTTCTGTTACAGATTGCTCTTTACCTGCTGTTGCAACGATCTTTACTTTACCAATGCCGGTATTGGGCTTTACTTTGGCGGTGAAGTAAACAAGCTGTTCACCAGTGCCACTAAAGCTTATATTTTGTGTACCACCAGCCTGTATGAATGGATTGCTTTGGAGGCTGAGACTTACATAGTGAATATTATTATCAGTAGCAAAAACTGTAACAGGAATTTTCAATTCTTCATTTGGTCCGAGTACACGTGGCATTGTTGCTAGTAACATTAACGGCTTCTTTACAGTAACTGCTTTTTCTGCCATGCCGTAAGCATTATCGCCTGCGGCAATAACCATTGCTTTTACACTGCCCATATAAGGAGGTAATGTAAACTCATGTGTTTTGCTGCCGCCATTTAATTTGAATGGTCCCATGAATTGCACAACAGGTTTAAAGCGGTTGGCTCTCCTTGTTTTGCTTGCAAGCTCAGCTTCAGCATCGCCACCTATTGTTAAGATGCGTTGCAGTTCTGCGCCCCATGCACCGATTACATCATCATATACATCCCAACTTTTTACACCCAATGCTTCTTTGGCATAAAATGCATCATGTGGGTTTGGTGTTTTAAAATGTGTGAGATCGAGCAAGCCTTCATCAACAATAGCAATTACATAGGTCATGTTTTTATTCGATGCTTCCGAAACAGTGATCGTACTTTTTTGTTCCGGTCTTATCGCATCAGCCATTCTTATAACAGGTTTTAGTATGGTGCTTTTATCTTCTACCATTATCGGTATTACACCATACATTCTTATCGGCAGATCATTGACTGTTTGTGCATGTGGCTGTATCAAACTTACATTTACATAAATATTCGGACTCATACTCGCATCTGCTTTGAAAGAAAATTTTGTTTGTCCCTGTGTTGTTTTAACCTGGTAAGTTTTTAAAACTTTGCTGCCACTTTCAATACTGATCAATGCCTTGCCATCTTTACTTGTAGGAATAGTAAGTTGTACATCGTCACCAACGTTGTAGGTCTCTTTGTCAGCTGTAAAAGATAACATGGCTGCGGCAGAAGGATCATTGTTATCACCACGGCTTTGCCAACCATAATCATCTACATAAAATGTGCTGCCTGTTGTATGACCGCTGCGTGTGTCTTTTATGAGAACGAGATACCGACCCCAATCATCTTCATCAAAATGAACATTATAAAAACCTTTACCATTACTGATGTTCAATGTATCTTTTCTAATCAGCTTATTGTATTCGTTCTGTGTAAAGTTGCTAAGATCATCACCGCTGTTATCCCACCACCAGTTCCAACGAATTTTATATAATTGTACTTCAAGCCTTGTAGAGCCATTTGTTGGAGAGCCTTTTGTATCAACATCTGCAATATCAAACTTGTGTGTTTTACCACTTAATAAAAAGCCCCATGTTTTATCACCTTCAGGCACATGCACACCCACATAAGATGAGTATGGATTGAATGGCATGGAAATATTATCAATGCTAAAATTGCCGCCGGGCTCAAATACTTTTACCATGAGGTTGGCGAGTAATTGTCCGGGAGCATCTTCACCAACTTCGAATTTTGGATTAACCGGTGCAGTACCTTCTGCGCTTAAAGTGCCATCAAAAATTGTTTTTGATTGTGGTGTGAATGATGAAGTAGGATCATCAAAAACATAATCTTTAAATTTAGGAAAACTGGTTGTTCTTTTATATAACTGTGCGTCCACTTTTGCTTTCAGGTTTTGTGCAGTTGCGCCGAATAACCATTTTGCAGTAAGTGTTCCTGCTGTTGTAACATTTTCGCCTAAAGCATCAGCATTGCCAAAATTGAGATCGATCTTTAAACGATTTGGCATTACGGTTTCTATCTTCAGTTTCTTTTCAAATGTAGCGCCACCAAGCTTTACGCGACAGATCCAGTTACCGGTTGGAGCATCAACATCTGTTGCTGTTCTAAAAACGTTGAAACCATCATTTGCATTTGTCTGTACGATCTTTTTATACAATTGACCTTTCGGTGAAAGCAATTCCATTTCAATAGGATGATCAGCAGGTAGTTTATTATCCTTATCATCAACTATACAACTCAGGAATAAACTGTCGCCCGGTCGCCACACACCACGCTCACCGAAGATGAAGGCTTTGATTCCATTTTTTATTTCATCTCCGGAAACATCAAAGCGACTTAAGGGTAACGAACTTCCATCATCTAATTTTAAATAACTTTTTTCATTACCACTTTTTGCAACTAGTAAATATGGCTTGCGTTTTAACTGGAGCATAGCAAGACCATCACCATCCGTTGTTCCTTTAGCAATGATCTGTTGCTGGTAATCCAATACCTGTAACTCAACATTCTTCAGAGACTCTGTAGTAATGATATTGTTTGCGGATACAAACAAACTATTGTCATTCCCTCTTTTTGCAGTCAACCCAATATTTGTTGCAAGAATATTTCTGCTGGCAAATCTTTCTTTGTTGTAATAAGACTGGTGACAAGGATTATCTCTTTGCTGCCAGTTATAACCATAAGGGTAGTAATCATCATATCTTCTCCAGAAAGCTGATTCCTCATCTACTTCATTGTCTTCATCACTCGTGTAATAATAATCGTAATCATCTTCGTCATCTTTTCCCATGTTTGCACAAGTATATAAAGAATACTCTGGCCTGAAACCAATATATACACGATAAATAGCGCCTGGCTCTGTTCTTATATATTTGTCAAGATCAAGTGAGAATTTATTTGTCTTATGCAAATTCAAACTTTGATCATTGTCTAATTTTATAGTAGCCTGCACCAATGGTGTTCCTACTTTTCTAAGATTGCTTTCACCGTTTAGTTTATTATCCTGTAAGAATTGTGCAACATTGTTTTCATAGATCTTTATAATAGAAACATCAACTGCTTTCAAGTCTGTTGCTTCAAACGGCAATACCAATTTGCCAGTGCTATTTGGTAGTATGCTTCCACGCCCCTGAATTTTTACAGCAGGTAAACGATTCTCAAAAAATACATTTGCAGTAAATGCTTTTTCCAATTTGTCTCCCCACTGATTTTCTATTCCTTCCAGAACATTGATCGTGTAATTTCCATCAAGCTTGTCTGATGTATACACTTTTACCTCGCTGCCAAGAATTGTATAACTAATACTTTCATTGTTGCTGATGTTTATTAAGCCATCTAATGCCTGACCAACAGCGATAGGATCGCTGAATTGAATCAATGCATATTGTTCTTCTTCCTGTATGGCTTTTATTTCCAGCACCCGGAAATCGCCAATAGCAGGCACAACAATTTCTTTGTTGCCCGTAAAATCTTTTACACCCAATGCATCACCATTCCAGTTAAGTAATAATGTTGCTGCACTGTTTGCTCTTTCAATATTGTTTATAGTAAACTCGTGGGTTTTGTTTGCTTCATTATGTTGCCAGGCAATATTCAATGCTTTATCATTAACTGAAGCACTCAATAGTTTTTCAACTTTTGCAGATTCTTCCACATCAGCCGTTGATAAAGTGCCGCTTAATGTCATATTGTTTTTGCTGTTACTGTGCAAGCCATTATCCTGCACTTCAAATGAAGGTTTGATTGTTTGCACATTGAATGTAAACGTTTCAAATTTCGATGGCACATTCATTACTTTGCCAAGTTTGAATGAAACTTCATAAAGCTGATCTGCGCTAAGATCCTTATCTGGCTTGAATTCTATTGTTCTTGTGTCTACCCAATATGCTTTGCCGTCAACAGCAGGCGAGAAAGTAAAGAGTGCATCTTTCACGACTTCATTCAAAGTATGTGTAACACTTGCATCCGATGCAAGTTGTATACGCACTGTATTTTTCTTTGATACAACTCCCGATGTGTACGAATCAATATACTGGCTGAATGCCGGGTCCACTTCTGCAAGCTTTGGTTTTGTGTTGCAGGAAAATAAAATGATCAATAATAATAGCGAAAGACTGCTGCTCATTTTGCAGAGCAGTGTGCAATGATGCGCTTCCATATGTGCAGGGAATTGTTTGAAGGTTGTTTGTATAAATACAATAGAAAATTAAGCAATCTATTTTGATGCAAAAAGAAATATTTGTTAATGATGTTTTGTAGCCTGGCAGCAGAATATACATGATGCTTTTCTTGCGTCGCACTCTTGTACCGGTGAAAAGTAAATGGGACAATGGTGAATAAAAACATATACAATTTTATTGACGATTCGCCATTGACGATTCATGATGTGAAGGTACAAGAGTGCGACGCAACGGAAGTTTAATAGCAGCACTTCGGCGGGGCCCATAAATTATTGAAAAAATAAAAGGCTGCCTTTTTGAGACAGCCTTTATCAAATATTGTTTTTTTATTTAGAAACGTTTTTTAAAACCCTGGTTGCGGTTGTTGTTTCTCTTATCGCCACCACCACGATTATCTCTCATATCGCGACCGCCATTGCTGCGGTTACTGCCACCACCACGGTTATCACGGCTGTCTCTGCTATCTCTTCCACCGGTACTTCTACCGCCGTTGCTGCGCCCGCCCATATAACTTTGTTGCCTTCCGCCACGATCACGATCGCCGCCTCTGCCGCCACCTCTGCTGCTGTAATCATCACGTTCAAAATTCTGGTTGCGGTGTTTGATGTATGGTGTATTACTAAATTCAAGCTGACCACCAGTTATAGTATTCATTTCACTTCGAATAGCATCATCATGCACCAGTTCTTTGTGCCAGTTGCTGTAAGCAAGTTTCATATAGTAAGCTATTGCATTCGCAAAACCAGCTTTCTTTTCCGGGTTCTCTTCTTTCAGCGCCTTGTTTACAACCAGCTCAAGGTTTTTGCCAAGATGTGAATATTTGGGATACCTTTTTGGATAAGGCAAAGGATCCGGTTTGCTTTTGTAAGTAGCTTTTTCAGGAATAGGGTAAGGACTCTCTACTTTGAGTTTGAAATCGCTCATAAAGAAAAGATGATCCCATAATTTGTGCCTGAAATCTTCTACGTTCCTGAGATGTGGGTTCAGGAACCCCATTAACTCAATTACAACATGCGCCTGCTCCTGGCGCTCTTTCGGGTCTTCAATGGTTAATACATAATCAACCATTTTCTGAATATGCCTCCCATACTCACGCATAACAAGGTAACTTCTTGATGTGTTATACTCCATATCTGTGTCTTGCATTGATGCCATAGTAGGCAAATGTAATAAAGGTTTTGATTGTATGCGCTTTTTTATGGACCGGGCATTTAGTTAAAAAGCGGCTTTTGTTGCGTCGCACACTTGTACGAAAGAATATTTTTCAGCTAAAAGTGATAGGCTACATAAATAACCAAGTGTATAAGTGAGTGACACAACCATTGTTGCCATAACAATAAGACGCTGGTTCCCAAAAAATAACCGGCTACCTGGTAGCCGGTTATTGAACGAATTAATAATACATTAATTATTTAGGCGCAGTAAAGTTTTTAAGTAATTCTTCTTTGGTTACCACTTTTACTTTCGAGCTGTCTTTTAGCTGTTTGCTTACCACATCATAGGGTGCAGTTACAATTTCTTCTCCTGCCTTTAAGCCTTCAAGCACCTGTATGTAATTGATATCCTGGATGTCTGTCTTTACAGGTCTTTTACGCACTATGCCATCTTTTTGAACAACAAAAACAACTTCCGTTATATCGTCATCAGCAGATGCAGATTCAGTTTTGTTTTCATCTTTATTTTTATCTGCAGCATCAAGATTTTTACCTTCATTTTTGTCTCTTGTTGTTACGGCATTCAATGGCACTGTTAAAACATTCTTATTTGTTTTTGTTTGTATATCCGCACTGGCACTCATATTTGGGCGAAAAGGAAATGGCTGCCCTTTTACGATAAGATCTTTGTAACTATCGGGCTGCAATCTTATATGCACCTGGTAATTGGTAACCTGTGTTGAGCTTGAAGTGGATGTAAGTGCATTGGTTACCGGGTTGGCAATTTTAAAAACAATGCCTTTAAATTTACGGTTGTTAAATGCATCTATTTCAATTAACGCAGTGTCGCCCAGCTTTACTTTTGGTATATCGTTCTCACCTACATCTACCTGCACTTCTATACTTGAAAGATCTGCAATACGCATCATTTCTGTACCCACATTAAAGCTGTTGCCCGCAACGCGTTCACCTTTCTTAACACTCAAGAGGCTTACAACGCCATCCATTGGTGCAGTAATGGTTGCACGGCTAACATCTTTTTGCGCTCTGGTAAGACTGGCCATTGCACTTTGTACGCCGGCTTTATTAGCCTTTACACTTTGTGTTGCTGCATCATAGTTAGCTTTTGCAGACAACCATGCCTGCTGGGCCTGCTCAAATTCTGATGCGGAGATCACTTTCTGGTCGAGCAATGTTTTCTGTCGTTTGTAGCTTGCTTCTGTTTGATCTAATGTAGCTTTCAAGGCTCCTAGCTGTGCAGATGAATTTGCAGCCTGCGCTTCTGATTGCGAAACAACGGCGGCGGCTTGGTCTCTTTGAGAAGCATAGATATCTCCATAAATGTTGGCAAGTACCTGGCCCTTTCTTACGGTATCTCCTTCTGCGACATTAAGGGCAACAATTTCGCCTGAAATATCAGGGCTTACTTTTACTTCCACTTCGGGAAATACTTTGCCACTGGCTGTTACGATCTCGGTAATATTCCTTATAGCAGCTTTTTCAGTAGCAACCTTTATACCCTCATCATTCCCTCCAATAACACCCGCCTTGCTTAAACCTATCAGTGCTACTACAAGCACTACAAGTATAATGATGATCCATTTTAGTTTCTTGCTCATATATAAGTTTTCTCGTTTTGGTAATTATAATTTTATGCCCTGACCTTTATAAAATTCCAGGACTTTCATTTTAAAGACATAATCATACTGGTTGGCAACCTGCTGCAGTTTTGCCCGTTGCAGGTTGTTCTGGTTAGTTAAGAGATCAATAGTTGAGAGTAATCCCACTTCATATCTTTTGGAAGCAAAATCATAAGCTTTTTGTGCAGAGGCCACGCTCTTTATCCCTGCATTATATTTTTGTAAAGAAGCCATTGCATTTGCGTATGCATTATAAATATTTGATTGCAATGTCTGATCGCTCTGTTCTTTTTGCAATTGCAAATTTTTGAGGTCTAATTTTGAGCGTTCGTAATTTAAGCGATAACTCCCGTTATTGAAAATAGGTATTGTTAAGCCTATACCTACGCTCTGGTTGAAATTTGCATCAATTTGTTTGAAGAACTTTGTCTTACTGTATAATGGATTATATATAGGAGAAACAACGCCATAATCTATACCTCCGATAGTTACTTTTCCGACGGTATCATTTGAAATGGTATAGCCTGTTAGACCGAAATTTTGATTGTTGTATGTAGTGCCCAAAGAATAAAATGCACTAATGGAAGGGTACATTAAAGCTCTGTTTGATTTAATTGTCTTTTCTGCACTTTTTAGTCTCAGCTCATTTACTTTTTGCTGAGGTTGTGTAGTAAGAGCCAATTTGTACACGAGATCGGGTTGCAATTCTGCAATTGGCTCTAAAGGGATGCTTTCAACAGCAGGGGTGGCCACATCAAATGGTGCAGCCATGTCTATATTTAATAAAGCCTTTAAATACAGCACATTTTGTTCAAAATTTGTTCTGGATGTAATAAGATTACTGCTATCTGTTGCAAGCTGTGATTCAAGCTCTGCTAGATTAAGCTCTGGCAATGCACCTGCATCTACCTTTTTCTTTGTTACATCATACTGTGCTTTTGTTTGTGCGATTTGCACCTCATTGATCTTTATTTGTTCATTTGATGCAAGCACATTCAAATAATAAGATGCCACGTTTAATGCTATATCATTTGCAGCTCTTTCAATATCTGCCAATGCAGCCTTTGCATTAAAATCTGCTGCGGCCTGTGCATTTTTTAGCCGGCCCCAGTTGTATATCTGCGCGCCGCCCTGTAATTGGTATTGATTAAAAAAGAAATTAGTAGTAGTAAACTGGTTAGTTGTGGGATCAATGGAGCGGCCAAATTGTTCACCTACATTTCCGGTAAAAGAGGCGGTTGGCCATTGGTTTAGTTTTGCCTGCTTTAGTTGTAAGGCCGCTATGCGTGCCTGAACATCTGCCTGTTTTACGGAAATGTTATTTATCATGGCGTAGCCCACAAGTCGCCTGAGGTCCCATTTCTCCTGTGCAAATAATGAAGCGGGAACTGTTATTAGCAGTATTCCCAAAAATCTTTTTAGCATATAACAAAAATAATTGAATCAGTTTTTCCCGTAAGCCTGTTTTTAGATGAACGGAAACTTAGGCTGTTATTAGGCTCTTTTCATCACTCCATTTCTTTAATAGCTTCAAAACCTCTTTCAAGATCACTAATTATATAGTCTGCATCTTCAAGCCCGCAATATAAACGCAACATGCGGTGTTCTTCACTTGCAGCTATAAACTTTTCCGGCTTTATACTTGCACATCGTGGAATAATAAGTGATTCATGGCCGCCCCAGCTTACAGCCATTAATATATGTTGTAGCGAATTACAAAACATTTCAATGGTTGCAATATTTTTTGCTTTGATGATAAAAGTAAGTAAGCCACATCCACCCTGCATTTGCTTTTTGGCAAGTTCATACTGCACAAAGTTTTTATCAAGTGGAAATATCACCTTTTCAACACGATCATGCATTTGAAGATATTCAACAATTTTTGCGGTTGTAGCTGTTATTCGTTCCAAACGTGCAGGTAATGTACGCAGGCCTCTTATTAATAACCATGCATTAAAAGGTTGAATGCCGCTGCCAATATTTAAATATTCACTATTAAAAATTTTCTGGATCATATTGCTGCCCCCACTTAATACACCTGCAACTGTATCACTATGGCCTGCTATATATTTGGTTGCAGACTGCAATACAAGATCAATTCCATATTCTATTGGTCTTTGATATAATGGTGTACAATAACTGTTGTCGCAAATGGTAATAATATTATGTTTCTTGGCTAATGTTGCAACAGCTTCCAGATCCTGTAATTCATAGCTCCAGCTATTGGGTGTTTCAAGGTAATAGATCGATGTATTATCTTTCGTTACTGCAATAAAATTTTCAATCTTCGTACCGTCAATATATGTAACAGAAACATTGAAGCGTGGCAATATTTCGTCAAACATTTTTTTTGCCCACGTATAAGGGTTGCGCACACTTACAATATGATCACCACTTTTTACATTGGCAAGCGCTGCGGCAAATATGGCTGCAGCCCCGCTGTTGAAAACAAGACAATCTTCTGCAGCATCCAGTGCTGCAAGTTTTTTTCTTAGAATTTCTACCGTGGGGTTTAGGCCGCGGCTGTATAGCCATGTTGAATATTCATCTTCGAAGCTCTTTCTAAGATCATCCACTTTTTTAAAAGCAAAGTTGCTGGTTTGCATAATAGGCGGCGCTACAGCCCTGAAATAATCATCACGGTCCTCGGCATATTCATTAATGATAAAGGAAATATTAAGATCGTTCATAAGCGTAAAAATAGTTATAGCGTATGCAATCAAAAGAAATTTTTATAAGTCGGCTTTATGTTCTTTTGGCATCGCCGGTTGTGTCACTCACTTGTACGCTTTATTCTTTGATCGACAGTCAACTGTCGATAGCTTTCCTTAACGTACAAGCGTGCGACGCAACGATGTTTAATAGTATTACTGCTGCCGGGCTCATAATAAATTACTCGAAAATGCAGCGTGCAATATTGAAACAAAAAAATAATAAGCTTAATCAATCTTTCTTTTTGAAATCTCCGCGTTTCCATGCATCAATAAATTCGGCCCATGCAAAAGGATTAAAAAGATTGATTGGCGGCTGCTGGCCCTGGTAATAGTATTTTTGTGTTTGCTTCCTGATATTAGCATTCACTGCTTCGCGGCCATCTGCAGGCAATGCAGCAATAAGTGCACGGCGTGTAGCTTCATCATTATTCTGGCGGGCTATTTCTATCTGGTCTGCGGGCACATCTGCATTTACAAAATCGCGTTCAAACTGGGAGCGTGTGGGCCTTGGTTTAAGAATAGTGGCGGGCAAATAAGCAGTATCGCTTACCATTAATTGTATAACACTATATTGATTGCCTTTCAAATTATCGGGGATGGTAATGAGCTTATCTTTAAAGCCAATGCAGGAAAAACGTATCTCATCGCCTTTTAATACAACGATGGAAAAAACACCCTGGTAATTAGTAAGAGTGCCCCGGCCCTTGTTCTCAACAATAACACTTGCCGCTTCAATGGCACGCAGGCTGTCTGCTGTCATAACTACACCGTATAATTGTATCACCGAATCCTGAATGCCTTTGTTATCCTGTGCACTGGCGTATTGTGACAGGAAAATGAAAGATGAGCAAATGAGATATTGTAAAAATCGCTTCATGCAGCAAAAGATTTATGAAAAAGGTTTTTTAAAGGCTTTCCCTCATTCAAAACAAAATAACCCCATTGAGGGTTAATTTTGCTGCAAAATATTCCTTTTTAACAAAAATATGTGTGATGACAGAAAATGAAATTTTAAAGGCTTTAAGCAATGTACAGGAGCCCGATCTTGGTAAAGACCTGGTAACGCTGAACATGATAAAAGATATTGTTATTAATGGCAACGAGGTTTCTTTTACTGTGGTATTAACTACACCAGCTTGTCCAATGAAAGACATGATGAAAACAGCTTGTGTGAATGCTGTAAAAATCCTTGTTAATAAAGAAGCTGTTGTAAAAGTGAATTTTACTTCTAATACCAGCAGTAACAGAAAGGATACAAAGCAGTTATTACCCGGCGTTAGAAACATCATTGCAGTAGTGAGTGGTAAAGGTGGTGTAGGTAAAAGTACCGTTGCTGCAAACCTTGCATTGGCCTTTGCCAAAGGCGGCGCGAAAGTAGGATTGATGGATGCGGATATTTACGGACCCAGTGTACCAATTATGTTTGGCGTACGTGGAGAACGCCCCATGATGAAAGATGTAAATGGCAAAGGCATGATCATTCCGTTGGAAAGTTTTGGTATTAAACTGATGAGTATTGGTTTACTTGTTGATGAAAAGAATGCAGTGGTGTGGCGTGGGCCAATGGCAAGCAGTGCTATTCGCCAGTTTGTTACAGATGTGGACTGGGGCGAACTTGATTACCTGGTTATTGATATGCCACCTGGTACAGGAGATATTCATTTAACATTGATGCAAACAGTACCGGTAACAGGTGTAGTGATTGTTACTACGCCGCAGAATGTTGCCTTGGCCGATGCGAAAAAAGGTATAGCTATGTTTGGCCAGGCGCAGATCAATGTGCCGATAATTGGTCTTGTGGAGAACATGGCATATTTCACACCGGCAGAATTGCCCGATAATAAATATTACATTTTTGGCAAAGAAGGTGGCAAACGACTTGCCGATGAATACGATCTTGCTTTTCTCGGGCAGATACCATTGGTACAAAGCATTAGAGAAGGTGGCGATAATGGCGTGCCTGCAATGGTTGGCGATGATCCGGTTTCAAAAAAAGCGTTTGAAGATTTTGCCGGACTGGCAGCCAGGAATATTGCTATACGCAATGCAAAAGTGCCACAGACAAAACCGGTAGCTGTTGTTGAATAATTAAATCAGCAAAGAAGTTTATAAATTTTTGCTGTTATAGTAAGGAGCTTTAACATCGTGGTAAAATAAAAAAGTCCAGCCTAGTTCCTGGCCCTGCTGCCACCACAACTGGCGAAGCTCCATGCATTTTTTACCATTGTAGTCATACTTGGCAATGAACTTGTTTTTCATTTGCTGTAGTTGAGGTGCATCATCGCCACCAAAGAAAATAGTTTCACCTTTTTCTTTTATCCAATATACCTGGTGGTGCGGACTGTGTCCACCTGTAACATGATAGAAAATGTAATCATCAATAGAGCCATCACCATCGAGGAACACCACATTTTTTTCATGCTGCAAAATGGAAATTTCTTCTGCCATAAAAGAAGGGAAACCTGTTTCCATAGCAAATTCCATTTCTTTTTTTTGCACATAATATGTTGCATTTGGAAAAGAAAGATGATAATTACCCAACCTGTCTTTTATACTTACACCACCTGCATGATCTTTGTGTAAATGTGAAAGCAAAACTTTGGTAATGCTTTGTGGTTGTATATTATTTGCTTTAAGATTTGTATAGAGTTGTAGTTCTCCATGCCTGGAAAAACCAAGACCAGTATCTAATAATAAAATGTCTTTACTGGTGATAACAACAAAAGGCTGCACTTCCACGAGTAAACTTCCGATAGGTCTTTTTTGCAGGTCATCATTTTCAAGATCGAAAGGAACAAAAATTTTTGTTTTATCTATAGTAAAAACTCCTTCGGAGAGTGGTATTATTTGCATGCTCAAATGTATGGATTGCGAAATTAACGTAGCCTTTTTAAAGTTGAACATGCTGCCATTTCTTAATACTGTACAAGTGTGCGACGCAACAGTTGACGCTATGAAATAATAAAGCTGGAAACAAAATATTCTTCCACTTTTTTATTTTTCATACTTCTCAGTTGCAGGATGAAATGTACTCCACGAATGCCAGAACTCCTGGGAAGACTGCACAGGCTGCAACGCTTGTCCTTTGAGCATTCCATCAATACAGGCGCCCTGCATATTCCAGATTGATTGTGTATTGATGTCTCTCAAAGAAATGCCATCATTATTTTTTTCAAACTGCAAAACGGTACCATTTATACTTCTGCTAAACACATGAAATGAAGCAGTGTCTTTTTCCAGCGTTATAATAATTGGCAGGCCGGGCATTGAATCCTGTATCATTGAAGTTTCTACCAGTTTATTCCAGTCGTATGCTTTTGCGTTATTGTTATAAGCAACACCAATAACCCACGATTTAAATTTCCATGATGAAGAATCTCTTTTTTCCAAACTGCTTTTAATAGTGCCCTTATCATAATCGGCAAGATCATCGTAATCTTTTTGATAAAGTGTATCAGGTTGCATCACCGTTGAATTGGGATGCAAACTTAACCACGCCGCTAATGTTAATTGTTGAGATGGAAGCTCCTGTAACGCTTTGCCCTTAAGCGGTCCTGCAACGGCAACACCAGTAGCCTGCTGCCACCAGCTTTTAGTGGTTGCATCTTCAAACATGGCATTGAAATGATCCATACCCACCAGGCGAAAATCTTCTGGCTTGCCATTTACAAACGGACTAAATGCTCTTCCCGTTCTGCATACAGTACAGTAAGTGATCATTACCGGTGTATTGCCAATCGTATCTCTTACCTGGTGATGATAGCCGATGAGTTGTATAGGATAAGCTTTAGCTTCACCATTTATTGCAACCCCGATCACGAGTTTATTATCAGCAATTTTATTGGTAGCACCTGAAGCAAATATTTTTGATTGTGGCTGATAAAACATTTTATCTGCTTCAAAACGAAAATTGATAAAGAAAAATATTACAACATACAATAACAATGCAGCAGCTAAAAATATCTTCTTCCATTTTCCTTTAGTAAGAAATATTTGCAGAGACGGCCACAGAACAAGTGATAAACCTAATATCCTCAGCCATGTAATATTTTTACCCAGCCAATATGCAACATCGATGGTATTGCTTTGTTGACTACCCGGAAACGGCATAATAAAATATACTCTTAGTATTTCTACCGCAAAGAGTAAGAGTAAACCCGTTATTAATAAAAAGCCACGCATGAGTTAATGCATTTTTGAGGGAATCAAGATAGCGCTATTAATGTGTTTCGTAAAGTTTTTGCAATAAAAAACAATGCTATCAATCGTTAGCTTTATAACACTTTTTTAGAATATAGATTAGCAATCGCTTAGTAATATTGTACAAAGCATATACTCATGAAAAAACTAGTCTTACTTATTGCAATCAGTTGTTTTTCAGTTATGTCATTTGCACAGCCTGAAACAGAGTTTAACATCAAAAAACCTGATACATCAGCCAGGGAAGTAATTGTATCACAGGAAAGAGTTGCTAAACTTGAAAAAGAAATTGAAGAGCTAAAGGCATCCCATGCAGAGCTTCAAAGGCAACTGGCTGAGATAAAAAATCATTTACCTGTAGTAAAGAAAAGGAAGCCGGTGGTCTCAAGGGTGGGTAGTAAACAGGGTGTTTGGGTAGAGGAATAATTATATTTGAATAGCAATAAGCGGTCATTACAAAATGATCGCTCTTTTTATTTTTGTACCTGCTTTTGTAATACTATTAAGCTTTGGTTGTGTCACTCACTTGTACGTTTAGATCAGGTATCAACTTACAGTTATCGGCATTCAGTAAGGAAAGTGCATTTACCTGAAACCTGACGACTGATTGCTGACTTCTAACTTTCAGTACAAGTGTGCGACGCAACGGGTGCTGAAAAGAAATATACAGATGGCTTCACAAAAAAGCCATCACATTTGTGATGGCTTTTTCAATACAAGTAATGTAACTACTTTACTGAACAATAAGTTTCAGGTTGTCTGTTCCTGAAGTAGTTTGTAACCTTATTATGTAAACACCGGCAGAAAGTCTGCTGGTATTAATTGTTGTAGTATGCATTCCTGCCTGTAATTCTGTACTTAAAATAGTGTTGATTGCTTTTCCATTTGCATTGCACAATGTCGCAGAAACATGTCCTGCCTGTGTTACACTAAACTGCAAAGTGGTTTGTGTTTTTGCAGGATTAGGATATATCTTAGTATTGATAATTGCCGGTGCTACAATTGCGGAGGCCTCTTCTGCATCAACATAAGTATCAGCAAGTGCAGGCGCAGCTGCGGCTGTAACTGTTACAGATTTAGGATTCGATGCTATACCGTTTGCAATAACAGACAAGGCGTAAGAACCTGCCGCAATGCCTGCGGGCAAGGTAAAAAATGCAGTATCAGCTTTGGTACCACGCATAACACCTGTGCTGTTCCAGTTAAAGGTGCGTGCATAGTAAGTATTGGTGCTGTTCGACAAACGCACTATTGGAAAATTGGTTGCCATCTGGAAGTCATCTCCATAACAGGCGCCTTCTGAAATACCATTAAATTTTGTTCCTGTAATTCCCACTGATGATCCAACCTTTTTTAATTTCTTAATGGTGGGCTTTCCCGCAGCTACAGGAGTTCCGCCTGGTGTATAAACATAAAAAGTTGAGGAACCCTGCAGGCAGTATAAAATATTCCCATCTGGTAATACCAGCAGGTTGGTAGTATAACAAGGTGTATTGGTTGTTAAACCACCCTGTGGCGCATTAATACGTGTATAGGTATTTGTTGAGTAATCGAATTCATAATAAGAAGTAGGTGAGGGGAAATGATTAAAAGAAGTGGGAATTGCAGAACAGGTAAGCAAAATTTTTCCGTTAGGCATCATGGCTGTTGGGGCATCTGGCTGTCCCTGGGCATTTGGTAGATCAGGGCCTGCAGCCCATGTACCGGGGTTGGTTGTACCCGAAGGTGTGTAGTAAGCTGTATGCCCTGTTGAACCAATAAAAAATGCTCTGCCATCGGGCAGTAATTCACCGGCACCTGTTTCTAATCCATATGGATCATATAAAGAAACAGGTACTGTTGCATCTGCTACCCATTGGTTCAATGCCGGAATATATCTTTCAGAATTGGTAGTATTTCTGTCTACCATAAGTATGCTGTTGTCTGGCAATTTTATCCATGTAGATTCATTATGATAACCTAAACAACTGGATCCGTTTATGTAAGTATTTGCAGCAGGATTATATATTTTATTTTGTTGCAAAAAAGGGCTGCCTTGCACTATTGCCTGTAATACCCTGCCATCATCCAGTATTTCTGAATTTGCATCACTTACAAAAGCACCCGGCGAGGGGTTTGCAGTCCATGAATTGGTTAATGGATTATATGTTTCACCACTTGAGCCACCGGTTCCATATTCTCCGCCCGCCACATATACACGCCCGTCTTTCAATATCTGTGACGAAAAATAAAGACGGGAATTTATCATGGGGGCGATAGGAGACCAGGTGCCATTGATATAACTGCCCTGGTTGTCTGGTGTAAGCCTGTACCATAAGGTGCCATATCCATCAATGCCTCCTGCAAAGGTTTTGCAGATAACGGTGCCATCAGAAAGCAGCATACAAACTCCTCCGCTTGAAGCAGGGCAGTTTGCAGCAACAGCAGTCCAGGTTCCCTGTGCAATACTGTACATGCTGATAAAACAAAATGCAAAAAGGTAAAGTGCAATTTTTCCTTTGTGGCGCAATTTTGTTTTGGAGGTTGAATGGTTAAGAGTACGTTGTGTTTTTAGAAAATGTAATTTTTGTTTCATGGTGTTGATTTTATTTTTAATAGATATTGATCTTTTCAAAAAAATCAGTTACAAACAATTACAATTGAATATCCATGAAGCACTTTTCGCTGCAGTTTGTAAGGTTTTGATAGGATGGTGGAAGTGTCAGGAAAAGGAAGATAAGAAATCTATGCTGATCAAAACCAAAAGATATATTATTGAATTGAAATTTTAAGGTGAATTTTTTGTAACCAGCTTTTGTATTACTATTATGCTTTTGTTGTGTCACTCACTTGTACATTCATAACATATTGCAGCAGCATAAAAGAAAATTAAATGGGTACAATGCTTTTGATTTTCTTTGCATCTCAATATAACTTATGGTGCTATGAAACTCCCTGTTTATAAAGTAGACGCTTTTACTGATAGGCTGTTTGGCGGAAACCCTGCAGCAGTTTGCCCTTTGGAAGAATGGTTGCCTGATACCATTATGCAAAGTCTTGGCGCTGAAAATAATTTAGCTGAAACAACTTTTATTGCAAAAGAAAATGATCATTACCACATTCGCTGGTTTACACCAACGGTTGAGGTAAAGTTATGCGGTCATGCTACTTTGGCAACTGCACACATTTTTTATACAGAACTTGGTTATACAAAAGATGAAATAGTTTTTAATTCACTAAGCGGGTTATTAAAAGTATCACGTAAGGCAGAAGGTGTTTACACACTTGACTTTCCGGCTGATAAACTTCATCCTGTTACTGATGTACCCGATGCAATATTCGAAGGATTGAATATTGGCCCTGTTCCTGTTTTTAAATCATCATTTGATTATTTGCTGGTATTACATTCTCAACAGCAGGTAGAAGCATTAAAACCAGATTTTAAGATCTTATCTGCTTTAGATGCACGTGGTGTTATTGTAACGGCAAAAGGAGATGAAGCAGATTTTGTTTCAAGATGTTTCTTTCCGCCAAGTGGCATTGATGAAGATCCTGTAACAGGTTCTGCACATACATGCATGACTCCTTATTGGTCAGCTCAGTTAAATAAAACATCATTAAAAGCAATACAGGTTTCTAAGCGCCGCGGTTATCTTGATTGTGAATTAAAAAGAGATCGTGTATTAATCAGCGGTAGTGCTGTTACTTATTTAAAAGGCGAGTATTACCTCGATCTTTAATTGTTCCATATAGTTTAGAACGTACAAGAGTGCGACGCAACGAAGCTTAATTATTGATCTGATGCACGGCTCATAAATTTTATTTTTCATTTTTACATAATGACACAAGGTCACCAGTTAATTATATACACAGACGGTTCATCAAGAGGCAATCCCGGTCCAGGTGGTTATGGCGCTATTCTTATGTGGGGCGAAAAGCGTAAAGAACTTTCTGCCGGTTACAGGCTTACTACCAACAACCGCATGGAATTGCTTGCTGTTATCAAAGCTTTAGAAAGCCTTACTAAAAAAAATATTGCGCTTACTATTCATACCGACAGTCAATATGTAGTAAATAGCGTAGAAAAAAAATGGCTCGACAACTGGGTACGTACTGATTTTAAGGGAGGGAAAAAGAATAAAGATCTTTGGCTGCATTACTATAAATTATCAAAAGAATTTTCTATCAAATTCAAATGGGTAAAAGGCCATGCAGATAATGCTTTTAATAATCGTTGTGATGAACTGGCAACCATGGCCGCAGATGGCAAACATCTTTTGATAGATGAAGGTTATGAAAAGGAGGCTGGCAAATTGATTTAATAAAAAATGCCGGAGTAATTGCTCCGGCATTTTTTTATTCGGTTATTATTTTTACTTCGCAATTTGCAAAGAAAGTTTACCCTGCATAAGCCAATGATAAAATGCGATAAAAGAAGGAAGAAAAATAAGCGTTGAGATCACGCTGTTCCTGTAAAAAGGAAGACCTGCACGATAGCATTCCATAAGACCACCAAAATTATTCGCATAACCCATCAACTCAGATTGTGTGGCCCAAACAATATAATTAGAAATAAGAAAAAATATAGCTGGCGCTATTACTGTTGCTGACAGCATACCAACCAATCCGCCTTTGCGCAAGAGAACACCTATAAAACTCAAACCAATAATAAGCAGGTAATTGATCCATTGACCTTTATAAAATCCTGCAAAAGCAAACATATCGGCTGTATATAAAAGCTGTATCAGCACATCGCTTATGAATAATGTAATAAGCGGAAGTAAAATTATTTTCCTGCTGTCTTTCTCTGTAAAGCCTGCAAACAGCGCCACCGCAATACCTGCAGAGAACCCGCTGAAATTTATATCAGGTGCACAGATCACTTTTACCAGTGTTGTCACAGCTATAAGTACAAAAAGAAAGAGTATGGTCTTTTTATTAATTTTCATGAGCTCATTTTTTTCTAAAGGGCAAAAATACGGGTTAATTATTAAGGCACAAATGCTTTATAAGACAGCACATGGCTATCTGTGGAAATATGATAAGTTTCGCCTGCAAGAATAACAGCTACCTCGCCCTTGGACACAGAAAGATTGTTCACCATACCCTTTATGCTCATAGTGCCGTCGATCACTACAAAAATTTCCAGGGAGTTTGCTGTATTTTGATAAGAACCATTTTCATGCAGTTCAATTTTGCTGATGCCAAAATCAGGAACGGGGCAGGGATAATTTGTTTCCCCATTTTCTTTTTGTTCGCCTTTCATTACGTTTGGAACAATGGCTTCAAATGTGGTGTGTTTCAGGAGTTCGCCTACATCAACATGTTTAGGTGTAAGTCCGCCACGTAATACATTATCGCTGTTGGCCATCAGTTCCACATTCTGTCCTTCAAGATAAGCATGCGGAACGCCTGCACCCTGGAACACTGCTTCACCGGGATGTACCTCAACAATATTGAAAAAATAAATAGAGAAAACACCGCGGTCAATATTTCCCCATTCTTCTTTGCCTTCGTATAGTTTACTAACCCACCAGCCCGGATCATTTTTGGTAAGTTCACCATTTTGTTTGCGCTGAATTTCACGTTTTATCAAGGGAACAAGCATTGCATTCACTTCCTCCTGCTGCATATACATACCATGCTCAGAAAGTGTTTTGTAATTACCATCGCCGTAAATACTAACCAGTGGCTGAAACTCGGGTACAGTTTGTAAAACATTTTTCAATGCATCTTTTTCGCGAAAACCATGCAATAACCAAAACTCACTCAACGCAATCATTACTTCAGGCTTGTGATTCCTGTCTTTATAATTGCGAAACGCTGAATCAAGTTTTATACCTGCCGCTTCCTCTGCTTCAAAACCCGCTGCCGCCGCCGCCTTGGTAGGATGTACCTGGATGGATAGCATATCTTTTACATCCAGTATTTTAAACAAATAAGGCAATTCACCAAACTGCTCAAAAACTTTTTCACCAATAAATTCTGCATGATGATCATGCACCAACTGGTTTAATGAAAGCGCTCCATTTTGTGTTACTATTACAGACGGCGCCGATGGATGCGCACCCATCCAGTATTCTGCATATGGTATATGTTCTGCATTTGCAATACCCAGCCATTGCGGAATATAATCATAGCCGCCCCATGCATAATGCTGCACTTTACCTTTCAGTTTAAAAATTTTATCTTGTAGCATGTTTGTTTTTTGTAGTACTGCAAATTACAGCTAATGTTTAGAAAGCAAACAACGTTCCATGAGTTATAACAAACAAACAGGCAACAAGGGAGAAGATATGGCTGCCGTGTGGATACAGCAGAAGGGATATAGTATCATCGAGCGCAACTGGCGTTTTAAACACTGGGAAGTTGACATCATTGCTTCAAAAGAAAACAAGCTTCATTTCTTTGAAGTAAAAACAAGAACCTCTGCAAAGTTTGGTCATCCAGAAGAAAGTATTGGAAAAATCAAAATGCAAAGTCTTATAAATGCCGCAATGGAATACCAGTATCTGCATCCAGAGTGGAAATTGCTGCAGTTCGATGTATTGTCTATAACGATGATAAGAGGAACACCAACCGAATATTTTTTGATAGAAGATGTATTTTTTTAGGAGGTGAGCTGCAGTATTTTGTGGGATCGCCTGTTGTGTCACTCACTTGTGCGTTTAGAAATTATTTCAGCAATTACACTTCAATTCTTTCCATCATTCTTTCCACCATTTTATAAGTGGCAGGACAATACTCAACATTTTGCTGGTGCACATGAATATATTCTGTCATCTTTTTCTTTTTCAGATGAGGAAAGCCTGCACAACTTTCAGGACGCACAATGTAGATAGAACATTTGTTGTCTTTGAGGTTAAGAAACTGACATGGCTGTTTATTGTTTACCCAGTCTTTATCTTTCTTTTCAAAATGCAGCCATTTGCTTTTGAATGAATCAGGCGTCATCTCAAGATGCGCAGAAATTCGTTTGATATCTTTCTCTGTAAATGTTGGCGTCATGGTTTTGCAGCAATTGGCGCAACTGAGACAATCAACCTCGCCCCATACTTCAGCATCTATCTTTTCTGCAATTTTATCTAAACCCCTTGGCGGATTTTTTTCTACTTTGCCCAGGAATCTTTTAAATGTTTTCTTATGATGGCGTGCTTTTTGTTTAAATGAACGGAGGTTGACCTTTTCCATATATTGTTTTGATAAAGGCGAAAATAGCGGTTTAATACATTCGTGCATACATTTCAATAAACACGTTATAAACATTGTAGGTTATTGAGCAGTATGTGCTGCATATTGTTAAGTGTGTACAAGAGTGCGACGCAACGAAAGTATCATGGTTGTAATGCAGCCCGGCACAAAAAAAAATTCTTAATCATGATTTTATGTTTACAACAAATCCGAAATCATAAATCCGAAATCTGAAATCATTATGTGGGATGCCTATAAAAAAGGATTTAAAGCTTACCTGCAATTAGAGAAATCGCTGAGCGATAACTCTGTTGAAGCATACCTGCATGATGTAGATAAACTTACACAATACCTGCAGGCCAATGACAGCATGAAAGCGCCGTCTGAACTGGATCTGAACGACCTGCAGCAATTTATAAAAAGCGTTGCTGAACTGGGTATGACGGCCACTTCGCAGGCAAGGATTATATCGGGCATTCGTGGGTTTTACAAATATTGTTTACTCGAAAATATAACAGCAGTTGATCCATCAACCTTGCTTGAAACGCCCAAATTAAAAAGAGCATTACCTGATGTGTTAAGTTTTGAAGAAATTGAAAACATAATAGCACAAATAGATCTTAGCCGTTCTGATGGTGGGCGCAATAAGGCCATTCTTGAAACAATGTATAGTTGTGGTTTGCGTGTAAGTGAAGTAGTGGGTTTAAAGATTAGTTGCCTTTACCTGGATGTTGGTTTTGTTCGTGTGATTGGTAAAGGTGACAAAGAAAGACTGGTGCCTATTGGCAGCGATGCGGTGAAGTACATCAAGATATATAAAGATGATATAAGGGTACATCAGCCGGTACAAAATGGCAGCAGTGATATTTTATTTTTAAATAAACATGGCAAAGGGTTAAGTCGTGTGATGATTTTTTACATTATAAAAGACCTGGCAAAAAAAGCGGGTATTGTTAAAAATATTTCACCACATACCTTCCGGCATTCTTTTGCCACGCATTTGGTAGAAGGCGGCGCAGACCTGCGTGCAGTGCAGGAAATGCTGGGCCACGAAAGCATTACTACTACTGAGATATATACACATCTCGACAGAGATTTTCTTCGTTCTACACTACATCAGTTCCATCCTGCATTTAAGAAATAAACATCTGTGGATAACTTGGGGATAATGGAAAGCTTACATTATACGTTTATGTAAGCCAAACCAAATTCCAATAGCTATGAGAAATTATGCATTGATTGCATTAATGCTTTTTTGCGTGTCTGCAAAAGCGCAGTTTAAGTTACCCGTTGTTAAAGCTCCAAATGAGATCAGCCCTGTACTGGAAAAAGTGATTACCGATTTTCCCAATGATTTCAGTCACATTAAAGGTGACTTACTGGAAGAACAGCCATCCATTATTAATTATGCGTGTGTGCTTAACATGAAAGGAATGCAGCCGGGCATTATTTCGCAGTACGGGTATGCAGATGAGCATGCATACAGCTGGAAAAATGTATTGCTGGAAACAAACAATTTTGATGAAGCGAAGACTAAATTCAAACAGTTTTACAACAATATTAAAAAGACAGAGGCATCTATTGAAAAACTGGAAATAAAATTAGCTGCAGATTATGTAGAACCTGAAGCATTCAAAACATTTAATACAATACGGTTTAAATTAGAGACAATGCAGGACCTTGTAAAAGATGTGACTGTTGAATTGAATATGGAATATGAAATGGATGAATGGAAGATAACTGTAAGCGTATTTCATATAGAAGATGCGGGAAATAGTTTGACGAATAATTAAACCGCAGAAACACAAAGACAGAGAGATTTTTTGAGCACAGCCGGATTGCTGCTATTAAGCTTTTGTTGTGTCACTCACTTCAACGTTCTGCTCTCTCATGAACAACATGAAAATTTCCCTGCTTTTCTCCGCCTCTCCGATAATTGAATAAAATTATGGCGCGCCTTCGGCGCGCCATATTGCTTACATCTGAAAAATGTCTAAGGTTGAAATTAATTTGTAGTAGTGCCACCTTCTTCAAACCATTGCGCAATGATTGTTTTGTCTGCCTCAGGCAAATCGCCATTTGGTGGCATGCGCCTGTTACGCGGACTTGCAGGATCTACTGTTGCTGCTTTTATTAAAGCTGCATCCTGTACGATCGCATCGTCACTTGTTAAATTAACGGGCAAACCCTGTCCACCAGGCGAATGACACTCTACACAATTTGCCTGTATAATAGCTTTTACCTTAGGAAATAAAAGCGTTGTTTGCGGAGCCATAGCATCATGTTTACACGAAATAATAAATACAGTCGCAGCAAAGATTACTGATAATGCAGTGATCATTTTTTTCATACAAGATTGTTCTTTTCAATCCAGTACGTAAGAAAGAATCAAAACCTTTGTTAAGGAGTTATAAAAAAAGAAAATGATCATCACAGTTTGTAAAGCAGTTGACAAAAGACATCCTATTCCGTTGCTTTTGCTGTTGCTTTCCTGCCTTTTAGCAAGGCTGCATTTTCAGTCAGTTGAATAAACTCTTTGCGGTAGCCTTCTTTGTCTTCTCCCACTGCATTTTTTGCAAGTGTTTCCACCAAACTGAAATCTCCTGTGCCTTTATATTTTGACTCTCTCAAAACCATTCCAAATGATGCCACTGCTGCTGCAAAACGAAAGTTATTTGATGTTGCAACCAAAGCCACAGGATTACCGGTTAAAGGAAACGCTATGAGTTTACTTACATCACCTGTTGGTTCTTTATAACGCAGTTTTACATTCATTACTTCATTCGTAAATGCATTGGTTATCTTTTGTTTTTTTACTTTTTGGTAGCGTAATGCATCTACGCTATCCAATGGTTCATCAGGGGCATCAACAGGAACGATCTCATACAATGCAGTCACCGTATGCCCGCTGCCCAATTCACCAGCGTCTTTCTGATCATTATTAAAATCTTCTTTGGCCAGCATGCGATTTTCGTAACCGATCAAACGATATGCTTTTACCTTATCAGGATTGAATTCCAATTGCAGTTTTACGTCTTTTGCAATTGTAAATAAAGTACCACCAAATTCTTTGATCAATACTTTCTTTGCTTCACTGATGCCATCAATGTAGGCATGGTTACCGTTTCCTTTATCAGCAAGCTTCTGCATTTTACTATCCTGGTAATTACCCATACCATAACCAAGCACTGTAAGAAATACATTACTTTTTCTTTCCTCTTCAATAAGTTTTTCCAATGCATCATCACTGCTAAGACCAACATTGAAATCACCATCAGTACAAAGTATTACGCGGTTGTTACCTTCTTTTGCAAAATTTTCTTTGGCAATTTTATACGCCAGCTGAATGCCTGCTCCGCCTGCAGTTGATCCACCTGCTTCCAGTTTATCAATCGCATCTTTAATGGTTGTTTTGTTAGCGCCACTTGTTGAAGGCAATACCAATCCTGCATTACCTGCATATACAACCAAAGCAACTTCATCCTGCTCCCGCAATTGATCAACCAATAATTTTAAAGAAGCCTGCACCAATGGTAATTTATTTGGTTCATCCATGCTACCACTTACATCGATTAAGAATACAAGATTAGAGGCAGGTAAATTATCGACAGGTATCTTTTTTCCCTGCAATCCTACCAACACCAGTTCATGATCTTCATTCCATGGACAATTTGCATATTCCATATTCACACTAAATGGATCATTGCCTTTTGGCTGGGGGTATTCATAAGAAAAATAATTGACCAGTTCTTCTATGCGTATAGACCCTGCAGGTGGCAACTGACCATTGTTGATAAAACGGCGCATATTGCTATAAGATGCCGCGTCTACATCAATCGAAAATGTTGACAACGGATTATCATTTACTTTCAAAAAAGGGTTTTCAGTAATGTGGTCATAACCTTCTGTATTGAAATTATTGTTGTAGCGCCAGTCATCTGGTTCATTTTCTTCAACATCTTCATCTTCTTGTGGCGCATAATTTTTATCGATACTTTTTGTACCTCTTATTCTGATATTTGAATTTGATCCCGGAGAGCCGCTAATATAAATACCCGCAGCTTTGCCTGATAAATAACCAGGATTGACAGTCACAACACTGCCGGTCAATTCTTTTTTCAACTGGGTTCCATATCCTGTTACAACAACTTCCTGCAATGCCTGTACAGATGGCTCTAATTTTATTGTAAGATTTTCTTTATCCTTAACTTTTATTTCTTTGTCCGTATAACCAACATAAGAAATAACTAATACAGATTTTTCATCAGGGACAGTAATACTAAACGCACCTTTCGAATCAGTAGCTGTTCCGTTTTTTGTGCCTTTTATTATTACTGATGCACCCGCAATTGGGTTTCCCTTTTCATCAGTTACAACACCTGTTATTACTTTGGATGGCATAAAGGCAATACAAAATATGCTGAGCATTATGCCCAGAAATACTAATCGTTTCATATCAATTTTATTTAGTTGTTGAGAATAGAAGAATATTTATTGTAACAAACATTTGAATAAGCATTAAGCGTTTGTTGCGTCGCACTCTTGTACGTTCTCTTTTTTATTGAACAATGAGTTTATCTGTGTATTGTTTCTTTTTGTTTTTGTCTATGAGTAGTATGAAATACATGCCGGGAATAACAGAATATGGAATAGTAATTTCAATTGTTGAATTATCATTTGCAGCAGAGAAATCTTTGACAAGTACTAAGCCCGCATTATTATCCAAAAGCTGAATAGAATATTCTCCGGCTTTTTTAATTTCCAATTGAATTTGTTGACCTTTTGTAACAGGATTAGGAAATATTTTAAATGCTTCTTTTTTGAGAATTTTATTTACAACAGTTTTTGCAGTATCAATAGGTTTTGGTTTTCTGCATACAATGGTAAGTCCGGTTGTAACAACTACATCACCCGTTAGTGCAGTTTGCATTCTTGTCATTTCAGATTTTATAGATACCTGTTGTGTTCCATTTTCATAGGTAGTTACAATCTCTCCATTGTACTTGTTTAGATCAATCTCTTTTGTTTCATATCCAACGTATGCAAGAATTAATACTGGGAGCACTCCATTGTTTTTCATCTTTAATGAAAAATTGCCATTCATATCCGAAGCTGTTCCAATTTTTGAATTTTTAACTACTATCGAAGCATATGGAAGTACATCTCCTTTTTCCATATCTGTAAGTGTTCCTTTAATAATTAATTCATTTGTTGTATAGCTTAGAATTGTATCGCCCATTGCCTTAACCGGCTCTGCAATTGTATCATACACTGGGATTATTTCCGGAGACACTTTCTCCATTATCTCTGGCCTGTTATCAGGAATAACCTTTACAGGTGTTCCTAATTTAACTTTCCCAATTTTCTTCTGCGCATTTACTCTCCCAAACAACATCAACAATGGCATCACCGCTGCAACCCACCAGACTTTTTTCTTTTGCTCTGCTACTTCAACCATTGGTCTTTGCAGCTGATCATTTGCAAAACGACCGCAGGTTTTGCCACTTGCATTTTTAAAATAGTTGAGTACCTGCTGATCACTCATTAAACTAAAGTCCACTACTTGTTTGCTACAGCTGTCGCAGAATCGACCTTTTCCTTCGGGTGTCATATTCTCCCAATTCTCATGGCATGGTGTGGGTATATGAAAGTAAGTTTGCGCTTTCATGTCAGTTGATTTGTTAAATAGATGCAGCGATGAAATGGATTGCATAAACCCTGATAAAAAAATTTTGTCTTAACTTGTATTACTTGAAAATGCTGAATATATATTTGAATGTACAAGAGTGCGACGCAACGAAAGCATTATAGTAGTAATACAGTTTGGCTCATAATCAAAATAAATTATTGATACCTGTAAAGCACATAGAGAAAGCTCCACAAACAGATGAGGAATTGCTGCTTGCTTTTAAAGAAAGTAATAGCCAGGATGTACTTGCAAAATTATACCTGCGATATACAGACCTTGTATATGGTACCTGTTTAAAATATTTGAAAGACGCAGAAGCTTCGAAAGATGCGGTGATGAATATTTACCAGGAGCTACTGCAAAAGTTACCCAATCATGAAGTAGAAAATTTTAAAGGCTGGTTGTATGTGCTTACCAAGAACCATTGTTTGATGCAGCTACGCAGTTCTAAAAAAATGATCACGGTGGAATTTAACCCGGCTGTTATGCAATCGGAAGACTTTATGCATCTTGACAGCGTGCTGGACCGTGAACAGGATTTTAAAAAGCTGGAAGGCTGTATGGAAAAACTTCCTGAGGAGCAAAAGCAGGGTATTCAATTGTTTTATTTAGAGAATAAATGTTATAATGAAATTGTAGAACAAACCGGTATGGAATGGAACAAGGTTCGCAGCCTGATCCAAAACGGAAGACGCAACTTAAAAATATGTATGGACAAAAATGACTGATCCTAAGACACATATTAATTATACAATAGAAGATATTGAAAGATATCTTAATGGTGGCATGAACGCAAAGGAAATGCATGACATGGAAAGGGCTGCATTGCAGGATCCTTTCCTGGCAGATGCTATTGAAGGATACAGTGAATCCTCCATGCAGCAATCACATAAACACCTGAATGAGATAACAGCGCTTTTGCAAAAAGACAAACAGGATGCAAAAGTGGTGATCATGCCCACTAAAAGTTTTCAGTGGTGGAGGGTTGCTGCAATGATCATTGTAATTGCAGGTGTTGGTTTGTTTGGCTGGTATATAATGAACAATAATAAATCAACTGACCATGCACAAACAATTGCGGCGGTTAAAGAAAAAAATGAACCGGTAATAAAAGATAATGAACCTGCTATAGTTAAAGATGATACAGCAAAATTGATAGCCCAGGAAAGAAGTTCAATAACAGAAAATGATCTTTCAAAAAAACAGGCAACATCTAACAAGCCGGTCCCGTTAAGCAGGAATAAAGAAATGGAAGCATTTGTAAAAGCAAAAGATGCAGATGATATTGCTGCCGCAAAAAATGAAACTGATTCAATTCAATTTTCTATTGCACAAGCCGCACCGGGTTTGGAATTAAGCACGGCAGACCCAAAGCCTTCAAAAGTTTTTTCTCCTATTCAGAGAAGAGATGATGGCATGTTGGATAGTAATGTAGCGTTGAATCAATTCTCCGGTATAGTGTTGGACAATAATAATCAACCGGTACCCGGGGCGATTGTAACTACAGGGGAAAAGCGTTCCGTGCTTACAGATAACAATGGTTATTTTAAAATGCTTGCTGCTGATAGCCTGCTAAAGGTTTCTGTTTCGTCTGTTGGTTACGAAACCGCTAATGCAAATCTTTCCCTTGGATTTGCCAATAAAATTTCTATAGAGCCAGACCAGCAATCGCTTTCAGAAGTGGTGGTATCTGGTTATAGCAGTAAAAAGAAAGATGCTGCGTTTATGAAACGCGGTAATAGCGACAGTACTTTCCCTGCCGGCGGCTGGCAGTCTTTCCAGGAATACGTGTATAAAAAAATGAACAAACCTTTTGACTCTACCAATAACGAAATCTTTACCATACATGGCAGCGTTGAGATTGAGTTTTCTATTGATGAAGATGGTGACCCTTATAATTTCAATGTGGTAAAATCTTCCGGAAAAGAAAATGATGAAAGAGCCATCAACGCATTAAAAGAAGGTCCACGGTGGATCACTTCAAAGAAAAATAAAAAGAGTAAGGTGGTTATTCAGTTTTAATATTTTATGCACTAAACTGTATGGCTGCTATTAAGCTTCGTTGTGTCACTCACTTGTACTTTTTGGTCTTAATTCAGCACTTGTAATTGTTACGCATCTTCCTGTTGCAATTTTATTATCGCGAAAGTGAAATAAAATTCGTAAAATTATAGTGCCATATTGAAGTCCGTGCGCACAGCCTTTTCCGGATATATTTTCTTCATTTTTTATATTAACCAAAACAACCAGTTTATGAAACCGAAACTTTCGATTGCATTTTCGATTATGCTTATTGCTGTAATTATTGTTGCCTGCAATAATGAATCAGCCAAAGTAGAAACAACCGATACAACAAAAGAGGCAAGTCCAACGGTAATGTTTGGCGGCTTTGAAAGCCAGGCAAAATGGGGTGAACATATTGTTAAAATAGGCGGTTGTAATGATTGCCATACACCCAAAAAAATGGGACCAAATGGCCCGGAAGATGACATGAGTTTAATGCTTTCAGGCCACCCTGCAGGTGCGCCTCCTGCCCCATTCGATGCGAAAGAAGCTGCAAAAAAGGGATTAATTGTTACCCAAACATTCACAGCATGGACAGGACCGTGGGGAACAACATTTGCAGCTAATCTTACTCCGGATTCAACAGGTTTAGGCAGCTGGAAAGAAGAACAATTTCTAAAAGCCCTGAAAGAGAAAAAATGGATGGGTCTTGACAATACCAGGCCACTTATGCCACCCATGTCAATGATGCCTGTGGCATTAATGACCGATGATGAATTGAAAGCCATTTTTGCATACCTCAAAACGATACCGCCGATTCATAATATTCAGCCTGAGGCAGTGTTGCTTCCGCCGCCACCGCCGGCAAAATAAAGACAGAAAAGATTTTACTATTTCAAAAAAGAGGCTTCATGCCTCTTTTTGTTGCCATCATGTCAGCGAAACTGCATTTGGTATTTTCTTTGTCTTGTGCAGTTGGTCTATAGTAGGGCGTTGCTGTGCTGCCATTTGTTCATACAGTACAAGGGTGCGACGCAAGGGACGCTTAATTAATAATCTAAAAGCTAAGTACAAAAATAAATTACTATGCAAAAAGGACAGATAAGGGTTCATACGGAGAACATCTTCCCGATCATTAAAAAATTTCTTTACAGCGAGCATGAAATTTTTCTGCGTGAGCTGATCTCTAACGCTACCGATGCTACGCAAAAACTGAAAACGCTTTCATCAATTGGCGAAGCAAAAGGCGATCTTGGCGAACTGCGCATTGACATTAGCATCGATGCGACGGAGAAGACATTAACGATTGCCGACCGTGGTGTGGGTATGACTGCCGAAGAAGTTGATAAATACATTAACCAGGTGGCATTCAGCGGCGCTGAAGAGTTCCTTGATAAATATAAAGACGCGAATATCATCGGGCATTTTGGTCTTGGTTTTTATAGCGCCTTTATGGTGAGTGAGAAAGTGGAAATTTATACAAAGAGCTATCGTGAGGATGCTAAAGGTGTTTACTGGAGTTGCGATGGCAGCCCTGAATTTGAATTGTATGAAATAGATAAGGAAGACCGCGGAACAAAAATTGTTTTGCATCTGAATGAAGAGAGCAAAGAATTTTTAGAAGCAGATCGTGTACGCGGAATACTGGAAAGATTTTGTCGCTTCCAGGCTGTGCCTATTTTCTTTGAAGACAAGCAGATTAATAATCCCAATCCTATCTGGGTTAGAAAACCTTCTGAACTTACCACAGAAGATTACCAGAATTTTTATAAAGAATTATATCCTTACAGCGAAACACCTTTGTTCTGGATTCACCTGAATGTTGATTATCCTTTTAATTTAACGGGTGTGTTGTATTTCCCCAAGATCAAACAGAGTTACGAAATACAAAAAGATAAAATTCAATTGTACAGTAACCAGGTTTTTGTAACAGATGAAGTGAAGGATATTGTTCCTGAATTCTTGATGTTGTTGCATGGTGTAATTGATAGCCCGGATATTCCGTTGAACGTTAGTCGTAGCTATTTGCAGGGTGATCCGAATGTGAAAAAAATAAATTCTCACATTACAAAGAAAGTTGCTGATAAGCTTGATGAAATATTCCGCAATAACAGAAGTGAGTTTGAAGAAAAATGGGATAGCCTTGGTTTGTTTGTGAAGTATGGTATGATGACCGATGAGAAGTTTTTGGAAAAAGCAAACAAGTTTTTGGTGATGCAGGCCTCCCCAAACCCCTCCGGTGGAGGGGCTTTAAAGAAGGAGGCTTCTGATATCACTCCCCCACCGGGGGAGAAGGAGGGGGCTTTTTATACCCTTGAAGAATATAAAATAGCTACGGAGACTTTACAGAAAAATAAAGATGGCAAACAGGTTATTATTTACACAACAGATCCTATTCAGCAGGATGCTTATATACAGGCATGCGTTGCAAAAGGTTATATAGTTGTAAAGCTGGAAACGCTGGTTGATGCAGCTTTCATCAACAACATGGAAATGAAATGGGAAGGTGTGCACTTTGTGCGTGTCGACTCAGACATTGTTGATAACATCATCGACAAACAGGAAGCAACAGAAAGTGTGTTGAGCAAAGATGAAGCTGAACAACTGAAAACTATGTTTGGTAAAGAAATGCATAACCTGCATGTAACAGTTGAAGTAAAAGGCTTAAGTCCTGAGACTGCGCCGGTAATTGCAACACGTCCAGAGTTTATGCGCCGCATGAAAGATATGGGTGGTATGGGTGGCGGTATGGCTTCATTCTATGCAACCATGCCTGATGAAGTAACGCTTACTGTAAATGGTAATCACCCGATCTATCAATCGTTGCTGAAAGAATCTGATAAAGACAAACAGGAAAAGCAGATCAATAATCTTGCAGACCTTGCATTGTTATCACAAGGTTTGTTGAAAGGAAATGATCTTACCAGCTTTATCAACAGAAGTGTGGAGTTAATGCAGGGAGAGAAGAAGAGTTTGATAGTGGAAGCATAAATGCCCCCAGCCCTTAAAGGGGAGTTGAAAACATTATAAATTTTAAAACCTCGTTCTTTAGTGAATGAGGTTTTTTATTTTATGTACTTAGCTGAAGAATAAGAATTGGGCTGTGGTTGCGTCGCACACTGAAGCTGTTGGAATTTGTTTGTTAGATTTGATAACACTAATCTTCTGAATCATTTTATGAAAATATATTTTATTTCAACCTTACTCTTACTGCTAGATTTAAATAGTTACGCTCAAGACAGTTCACATTCAGAAAAAATTTTTGGAATAAAATCCTGCAAAATAGTTTACGTCTTTGATATAGGAATCGGAAAAGGAGAAAAAACTATCATCTTTGATGATTGGGGAAACGTTGCAAAAGAATATGGCGTCGTTTATCCGGATACTTCACAGATGAAGACTTTAATAGGCAAAGATTTTCCTCAGTTTTTTGATTCAATGCCTCTTAGTAAATTTTCTCAAGCACAGCACTTATTGAAAATTCAAACTAAAGGAGTTATGTATAATATTGATCTGGATAGAAAGGTTGGATATATTTCATCATATTTTCAACCGGATAGTTCATTCAAATTTCCAGATGGAATTGAAAAGACAATTGGAACTGATACTTTTTTAAATAGAAAATGTATAATTAAATCATTCGGTGACAAAGTCAAATTTTGGTATTGGAATAATTTGGTTTTGAAAAAAGAATTTGATGAAAATGACTTAGTTAAAACATTCGAATATGCAACTTCTATAGACGAAACATATATCATAAAATCAGATGAATTTGATATCCCAAAGGATGTAATAATTATAAAGAATTTTAGCGATCTAAAATAAACAATGCTCCAAACATTGTATCCGCCTTTTTATCGTACCCAACCAATACTTTTTTCTTTATTAATTGTAGTTTTGAGCTAGCAAGAATAAAATCAACGACATCTTCATTTTCTTTTTTGAAAACAGAACAGGTAATGTATAAGAAGTAACCATTTTTATTTACATGCTTAATTACATTTTGTACAATCTGCTTTTGAAGGTTAGCATAGTAATCAATTTTTTCTGAACTAAAAAAATACAGTTGTTCGGGTGTTCTGCCCCATGTGCCGCTGCCACTGCAGGGAACATCGCAGATAATAATGTCGGATTGCAGATTTCGGATTTCGGATTTTTGATTGGTAAGGTCGGCAATGAAAGAATGATATTTTGTTATGCCTGCTGCTGCAAAACGTTTTTTTAGGTTTTGAATAATAGAAGGTCGCATATCGGAAACGGTGAGATCGATATTTCCCAATGTATCAACCGCTAGTAAAGATTTACCACCACTTGCTGCGCAACAATCCCAGACTTTTGGTTTTGAGTTTTGAGTTTTGAGTTTAGTGAGTTCTAAAAATTCAGCAATGCGTTGTGAAGAATAATCCTGCACGACAACTTCTTTATTTACCTCCAGTATATCATCAATTTTTGTGGCATTAAAAAGTGCGAGGCAATCATTGCCATATTCTTCAAAGAGTATAGTGTTTGCCTTCAACTTTGAAAGAGCTCTTTCTCTTTGTCCAGGTCTTATTCGTAAGAAAAGTTCTGGTTGTGTCAAATGAGATAACGCAAATGCAGTTGCATCAATGCCTTCGCTTAATTCATCCTGCCAGGGAAAAATATTTTCGATAGAGAACGGATAACCGAGTAATTGTAGTTTGTCTTGTAAAGAATCTGTAATATTTTCTTTCCATTCGGGTCTTAGCTCTGAGATTATTTCATGTGTGTCATTGGAACAAAGAAATAAGGCGAGTAATATTCTTTCTTCTACTTCTAACCCCAGTTCCGCATGACCAAGCCTGTAATAACAATAACAAAGATGTGTAATATGCTTCCTGTCTCTTGAACCATACTTTTTATGCAGTGCAAAATATTTTTTCAGGTAATCATTGAATGGCGTACTACCATTATACTGTTGTATAATTGTTGCTGCCGTGGTTACATAACTTTTGTAGAGATGTTCTTTTGCCATTGATGCGAAGATATTGGATTAGCCGCCATGAAAACATACGGCACAAGTGAGTGACACAACGAAGATGCCACGAAGACGAAAGCAGGTATCAAAATATTACCACATATCCATCGGGTCTTCGCAAATCCTGAAGTTCTCATTGAAACTATCTATCAGCGCTACATCTTCTTTAGATAAAGTAAAATCGAAAATGTTGAAGTTCTCTTCAATGCGCAGTGGGTTTGAGGATTTTGGAATAGTTGAAACTCCATGCTCAATATTCCAGCGAAGTATGATTTGTGCAGGTGTTTTATCGTACTTCTTGCAGAGCTGCTGCACGCGTTCATCACCAAACTTTTTGCCTCTTGTAATGGGCGAGTAAGATTGCAATTGTATGTTCTTCTCTTTGCAAAACGCCATCACATCTTTTACAAATAACCACGGCGTAAACTCTATCTGGTTTACAACAGGCTGAATGTTTGCATACGTTTCAAGCTCATATAAAAAAGGGATAAGATAATTGGCAACACCAATTGCACGTACACGTCTATCAGCGTATAACTTTTCAAGTGCTTTCCAGGTGTCTTTCCTTTTTCCTTTAACGGGCCAGTGCACAAGGTAAAGATCGATGTGATCAATGTTTAACTTTTGCATGCTTGTATCAAATGCACGCATGGTATTATCATAACCCTGGTCTGGGTTTGCAACTTTCGTGGTAACAAATATTTCATGCCTTGCAATACAGCTTTCTCTTATGGCACTGCCAATCTCTACTTCATTTTTATAAGCTGCGGCAGTATCGATTAAACGATAGCCAACTTCCAAAGCCTTTAGCACTGCAGCTTTTGCTTCAGCCTCGTACATATCATAAACACCAAGGCCAAGCAATGGCATTTGTATTTCATTATTGAGCACTGTGTATGGCTGTGTGTTCATCATCATGATCTAAAAGTATTAAAGATTGTTGAAAGGAAGTGAAAGGTGAAAAGTCAAAAGTGAAATTGTTTCACGCAAAGGAACATAAGTAACAAAGGCGCAAAGTTTTTTCTTCGCGCCTTTGCGTCTTTGTGGTGAGAGTGTATTACCACTTTCTTAACCCCAATAATTTTTCTCCTAACTCACTTAACACGGCAGTGTCAAATTTTGTTTGCTCCCAATTGCGCGGGTCACCGGGGAATGCATAACCTTCCGGTGCAATGCGGTTTTTCCATGAGTTTATACGCCATTGCTTCAATGCTTCATTATCTTCTTCTGCAGGCATCATAGAAATGTATTGTGCAATGCGAACTTTGTTGCCACTCATGTTTGGACGAATACCATGTGGTTGCAGGCTATTGAAAATTAGAAGATCTCCTGCTTCCATTTTTACTTTGTCAAAACTAAAACCTGTTGTATCGGGTTTGAAATGATCACGATCTTCAGGCTGCGTTAATTTCCATGTATCATAAGTTCTGAATAATTCAGGCAAACATTGAAAGCCACCCATGTTCTCATCCGCCTGGTCTGCCAATGCAAGCACACCCTGCACATTTACAGGTTTTGTTTCAGGATCATAATCCCAGTGAATAAAGCCTTTGTATTCAAAACCCGGACGAATAGGAAAATTCAAATTTGCCCTGTCAATTGTTACCCATAATTTTTCTGTGCCCCAGATATCAACGAATGCATCATACACACGTTGCATTTGTCGGTTGTTCCAAAGATGCTGGTTGTTATAAACTTCCACCATACCTGTGTTGGTAAGTTCTTTCATTTTCATTTCTGCGCGTGGAGGTGCGTACCACGTTTCAGAATCGTTAGGATCTTTCTCTTCAAACTCCCACAAAAAATCTGCGGTTGCTTTTGCCTGCTCTTTGGGCACTGCATTTTTTATAACTACATAACCATTGTGAATCCAGAAGCTCCAGTCATCTTCACTTAGTACACGCAATGGTTTGCCATTACTTCTGTCGTTCAATTTTGTCGCGCTGCTTTTTGCAGTTGACGGATTACCCGGAATGTCTTTGTGTGCATTGTTGGGAATCATGGAAGGTGCCATTGTCGGGGTCATTGTCTGTTGTTCCATATTGCAAGATTTATTTGTTGAGTGATAAATTAAACATTGTGGCAGGGCATTGCCTGTTGCTTCGGATACAAAAACCTGTTGTTGTTCTGTGTTTGCAAGGTTTTACAACAGCTTCATTTAAAATGATAATACCATTTTCTGTTGTATTGCCAATCGTGTTTTTATAGGCTTTTGTTAGTAATGTTTGCTGGTTCATACGGCAAATTTTCTTTGTTATTGACAGATCAAAAATACCATTTGATAATAGCTGTTTTCTACACTTGCAATAGCCAGTTTTTGTGCTGTATTGATATTTTATAAGTAAATTGAAGCTATAAAGTATATTCAAAGACAAATAAGCGTAAATTTTAGAAGCCCGGCGTTTCAGTTTTATGGCATCTTTACTTGCGTCGCACTCTTGTACTTCCTGATCAATGTTCAGCAAAGAACAATGCGTAAAAGAGTGCGACGCAACGATGCTTTATAGTAATATAACAGCCCGGCTCCAAAGAGAAAATATTATTATGTAATGAAAGTAAAACTAGAAGCAATAAAACCCGGCATCGATAGTTCATTTGCCATTTTACTTACACCAAAGCTGAATGAAATTTTTTACTGGCATTTTCATCCCGAGTATGAAATTGTGTATGTAGAAGCAGAGACAGGTGTGCGGCATGTGGGGGATCATATCTCTAAATATGAAGGCAGTGATCTTGTTTTTATTGGTCCTAATATCCCGCATCTGAATTTTGATTATGGCGTAAAGACAATTGCCGAGACTGTAGTGATACAAATGAAAGAGCATTTTCTTGGTCAGCCTTTTTTTGCGTTGCCTGAGATTGCAGCCATAAATGATCTGTTTGAACGTGCTAAAAGTGGTGTTGCATTTCACGGTGAGACAAAAAGAAATGTTGGAGAAAAATTAAAGCAAATTCCATCGCTTCCGCATTTTCAGCAACTGATAGAGTTGCTGCAGGTATTTCAACTGCTTGCTACCAGTGAGGAATATACCTTGCTGCACAGCAGGCCCATTGCAAATGCCTCGATACTAAAAGAACAGCAACGATTACATAAGATCTATCATTTTATAGAAACCAATTATCAAAAAGATATTGATGTAAATAAAGTTGCCGCGCTTACAAATCTTACTACGGCTGCATTCTGCCGGTATTTCAAAAAAACAACCCATCTTACTTTTACAGATTTTCTTAATCAGTATAGAATTAACCAGGCAAAGAAATTATTACTACACGATAAGAATGTAACAGAAGCCTGTTATGAAAGTGGCTTTGAAAACCTTTCTCATTTTAATAAGACCTTTAAAAAAGTAGCAGGTGAAAACCCTTCGCAGTTTAAAAAACGCCACGCCATAAATTGAATGATGAAACAAGTATTTGTAAATTTCAGTTTAATGTTTTATATTTATTTTCCTCGAATGTTTAAACCGTTTAATATCCCACGATTGCCATCACACTAATCATTGAAAGCACAGTTAAGGTTTTGTATTGCATAATTTAAAAACTTTACTGTATGAAAAAGCTTCTTTTTATTCTTCTCATTTCTATTTTATACGTTGCGTGTACAGGTAATCAATCTTCATCCAAAACCACAAATGACAGTACATCTGCTTCGGTTAAAGAAGCGCTACTAACTATGCCTTATAAGGCAAGTTATTCTTCGGATATATCTGTTGGCAAACAGTCAGATGCGTTAACAGTGCTTAATTCTTATAAAGCATGGGAAACAGGCGATATGATTGCCTTTGCAAATACATTTTCCGACTCTGTTTATTTAAATTTTTCCGATGGCTCTAAATTGACGGGTACAAAAGATTCTATGATGAAGATGGCAAGTAAATACAGGGATAGTATTGCATCTGTAAAAATAGATATGGATGTTTGGTTACCCGTGCATAGTAATGATAAAAATGAAGATGCTGTTTTGGTTTGGTATAAAGAAATTGATACTTATAAAAGTGGTAAAATCGATTCTATTTATTACAATGATATTAATGGCATCAAAGATGGCAAGATCAATTTCGTTGAATCAATGGCTATGAAGTACAAAAAATAATGATAGGTTTAGTTTAGTCCGTGCCCAGCTGCGACCCTGGTATTTTACCGGGGTTTTTATTTTAATGGAATTTGTATAATGCTCAATTATTGTATTGCGGCGCAAGAGTGCGACGCAACAAAAGTTTAATTGTAGTAATGCAGGTTGGGTCATAATAAAAAAAGCCCGTCATAAGACGAGCTTTAAAAAAATAATCTTAGAATTTATAACTCAAGTAAACTCTTTACAGGATCTTTTCCGATCAATAACAATTCAGGATTTTCAAGTAATTCTTTTACACGTACTAAGAAACTTACACTTTCTCTTCCATCAATAACACGGTGATCATAACTCAATGCTAAATACATCATAGGTCTTATTACTACCTGACCGTTTATCGCCATAGGCCTTTCCTGTATTTTATGCATACCAAGAATACCACTCTGTGGAATATTGATAATGGGTGTGCTCATTAAACTGCCAAACACACCACCATTTGTAATAGTGAAAGTGCCACCCTGTAGTTCTTCCATAGTAAGTTTGTTATCTCTTGCTTTGCCTGCAAGTTCAACCACTTTCTTTTCAATATCGGCCATGCTAAGACTTTCTACATTGCGGATAACAGGAACGGTTAAACCACGTGGAGTGCTTACTGCAATACTGATGTCTGCATAATCATGATAGATAAGTTCGTCGCCATCTATATATGCATTCACAGCAGGCCATTCGCTTAATGCAATGGCACAGGCTTTTGTAAAGAAACTCATGAAGCCAAGGTTTACGCCATGCGCCTTGCTAAAGGCATCTTTATATTGTTTGCGGGTATCCATGATGCGCCCCATATCCACTTCGTTGAAAGTGGTGAGCATGGCAGTAGTATTCTTAGCTTCAACCAATCGTCTGCTGATAGTTTTGCGCAGGTTGCTCATTTTCTCTTTACGTACATTACGTGTAAAGAGTTCCTGGCCTGCAAAGGCTTTTTTGCCAGGGTGTGATAAAGCTTCGAGCACATCACTTTTCATGATCTTGCCACCAAAGCCGGATGCTGTAATAGAAGAGGGATCTACTTTCTTATCAGCGATTATAGCGGAAGCTACCGGAGTTGCTTTTATATCATTGGTAACTGCTGTAACCGGAGCTTCAACAACAGCAGGTTTTGCTTCTGCTTTCGGAGTTTCTTTTTTTGGAGTTTCGGCTGAAACATTTACAGTAGCAGGCTTTTCGGCTGTTTCATCAATGTGTGCCAGCACAGAACCAATATTTAAAGTATCACCTTCTTTTGCAATGATCTTAAGAGAACCAGCCTGTTCGGCATTTACTTCAAAAGTCGCTTTTTCGCTTTCCAGTTCGGCAATAACCTCGTCCCTGTCAACATATTCGCCATCTTTCTTTACCCATTTCAATAAAGTAACTTCACTTATGGACTCGCCAACCGCTGGAACTTTTATTTCAATCATAACCTTCTTTTTGGGATTGCAAACCTACTTTAAAAAGGGGAATTTATATTCAATTTTTTAGTATGGGTTTATGTACCCTTCAGCAGTATCAAATGGCATCGTCCCTTGCGTCGCACACTTTTACATTTGTATTTCATGGCAATAAAAACAAGTATTGAAAAAGATCATGAGCAACATGAAACACTTGGCAAAAGAAAATTGTATTGCTGATATGTGGATGAGATCACTTACTCTTAATCGCAGCAGCATGCTGTGCATTAATTACCGTAACCTTTGTACGCTGCAGGTTTTGTTGCCTATAATTTTGAGAAAGAATTTCATTTAGGCGTATAAGAAGCAACTCAGCAGATTGGTCATTGATCTTGCGCAGGAAATAACCATCAAAAGTTTTGTCTGTCCAGATTGCATAAGTAAAACACTGCAGTATAGTTTTTATATCTACGCTTTTTACCCATTCTTCCATAGCGGAAATACCGTTAGGTTTGTTTTGTATAAAAGAGTAATCTGTATCTGCAAAATTATTCTGGCAAAAGATCTCTATAAAAGAGTCTATAAACTGCTGTAATGTAATTTTACTGCCTTTTACCGGCTTTGTTTTCAATGTAAGGATAGAACCCCCTGTTTTGAATACACCGCGATAATCAGCTAGCTGTTGCAGCGCTGCAATTTGATATTGATTGAATTCCTGTGGCATCGTCCGTTTAACTAAATTAGTATTATGCACAGGTTATTTAGAGTCTTTCATACTTATTTATATACATTTTAATTTATGTATTAAAGCAGCATTAAAACAAGCTTGAATTTTACATTCATTTTATTAGTTGCTCAGGTAAATTCAATTTATAAGCACATTTTTTCTTTAACCTTGTTACAGTAATTTTGCAGCTATGTCAGTGTTACACAACAAAATTTCCAACGCCGAGCTTAAGCGCAAAATGATGGAAGAAACGGAAAACCGTGTTACCATTAGCTTCTATTGTTATTTTACCATTGTTGATCCCAAATCTTTCAGGGATTGGTTGTATAAAAATCTTTTTGCTTTAAAAGTGTTTGGGCGTATTTACATAGCACATGAAGGAATTAATGCCCAGATCAGTGTTCCTGAATCAAACTTTGAAGCAATGAAGCAATTGCTTTATTCAATCGAACCACTCAACGGATTACGATTGAATATTGCTATAGATGATGATGGGAAATCATTTTGGGTACTTAGAATAAAAGTGCGGGCAAGAATTGTTGCTGATGGCATTGATGACCCTTCCTTTAGTATGCAAAATAAAGGGAAGTATGTAAACGCAGGTCAGATGAATGAGCTATTGAATGACCCAAATACGATTGTGGTAGACATGCGTAATCATTACGAATATGAAGTAGGACATTTTGTAAAAGCGCTGGAAGTGCCATCTGACACCTTTCGCGACCAATTACCCATGGCAGTTGACATGCTGAAAGGTAATGAGGAAAAGAATATCATTATGTATTGCACAGGAGGTATACGCTGCGAGAAAGCGAGCGCCTTTATGTTGCACAAGGGATTTAACAATGTTTTCCATTTAGAAGGAGGCATCATTAATTATGCCAGGCAAGTAAAAGAAGCCGGACTAGAAAGTAAATTCATTGGAAAAAATTTTGTTTTTGATGAGAGACTCGGCGAAAGAATAACAGAAGATATCATAGCCCATTGTCATCATTGTGGTAAGCCATGCGATACACATACCAATTGTAAAAATGACGGCTGTCATTTATTATTTATACAATGCAAAGAATGTGCTACAAAATATGATGGCTGTTGCAGTATTGAATGTAAAGACACATTGCATATGCCCGTTGAAAGGCAAAAAGAAATTCGAAAAGGTATAGACAAAGGACAGAATATATTTAATAAAAGCAAGACCCGCCTAAGACCAAAATTAAAAGATATTGCAGGCAGCTAAAACTATGAAACCGGGTTAACTTAGTCCCGGTTTCACAATGTTATGTGTTATTAATAAATTCAAATGATCTAATAGCGTTTGCGGTCTTTATTATATCCACCACCATTGTTATATCCCCCGCCACCTCTTGAATCCCTATCTCTGAAACCGCCACCACCAGAAGGGCGATAACCACCACCCTGGCCGCCTGAAGAGGGACCCCTGCCTCCACCGCCAGCTGCGCCGCCGCGATCTTCAGCAGCTTTTACTACCAATGGTTTTTTGCCAAGTGAAATATCATTTAGATTTTCTATGGCGTCATTTGCTTCTGTGCTGTCGGGCATTTCTACAAAACCGAAACCCCTGCTTTTACCAGTTTCTTTGTCTAACGTGACCTTTGCCGATTTAACAGTACCGAATTTCTCAAATATTTCTTCAAGTTCCGCGTCGTCCAAATCATAAGGAAGACCTGCTACGAAAATAAACATGTTGGTGCTTTTTTGTAAAAGTACATATTTATAATTGTATTGTTTTCTCAATAATAATGTGGTTCCATATAAACACGATGAAAATCAGGAACGTGCTCGGTAAAAACATATAAAAACCTTTATGTTTCAGCACATATTCCCTTTGAAATGTAAGTATTCGGTAAAATAATACTCCGAAAAGACATTTGTTAAAAAGCGTAACGAAAACATCCAAATCGGGAGGTTGCATTAACGCAATTTTTCATTTTAGCCCGCTTATAGCAAAACATTGGTTAAAGCAATTTTTATAAGCATGCTTCGGAACACAGTTTGCATTTCTACTATAAACTTATTAATCAACAAATAAAATTTACAGTTATGAAAACAGTTTTACATTCCAATAATGAAGCAAAAAAATTTACCGTATTTATGCTTGTTGCTGATCTTGTTTTTATCAGCTTATTGTTTCTAACACACATAAAATAAAGGGCATAACATATTTGCTAAAGAGATTGTATGCTATTAGTATACAATCTCTTTTTATTTTATTGAATACAGCATATTTTATTGTGAGCCTGGCTGAAATACTGCTATTAAACATTGTTGCGTCGCACACTTGTACTTTTTTTATTTTATTCAGCAGACACAAGAACAGTTGTTGAATTTCATTACCTCCTGACGGGTTATTGTGCTGAAATAATCGTCGCCGTACAAGAGTGCGACGCAAGAGAAGCCGGATACGTATTCAAAAGCCCGGGCAAAACAAAGTTTACTGTGCTACATCTTTGCTGTAAACATTACGTATATCTTTTGTGTTCAGTAAAGAACAATAATTATATATGATCACCATAAATCCTGAAAATAAATGGCGACGGAATATTTCAAAGACATTTTGGTTGTACACAATGGTTGCATTATATGTTATTGCGGGGATCAATCATTTTGTAAATACAGCAACATATTTAACCATAATGCCCCCATGGCTGCCCTGGCCTGCAGAGTTGATTTTTGTAAGTGGTGCATTTGAAATATTTTTCGGATTGCTGCTTGTGCCACTTGCTACACGAAGTATTGCCTCGCTGGTACTAATACTTTTATTGATCGTTGTATTTCCAGCCAATATTCAAATGATGTTAAACTATATACAGGAAAATAATCCATATAAATGGCTTAGTATTCTGCGGCTGCCTTTGCAGTTTGTACTTATAGGTTGGGCATATAATTATTATAAGCGACCGGCTCTTATAAGACCAATATAATAACAATGATGATTTTTACCGGCGAAGACATTCAGTTGTAATTTACATCCATCCATATTTCATAAAAGAATAAGCACTAATTTTAGCCAAACGATTGTGTTATGCTATATAAGGATTTAAGCACTGTGCATGCTTTGGTTAGTAATCTCTTTCAACAGCCAAAAACAAAAGAAGAATGGGAGCAATACAAATTAACTGACGACCAGGTAAATTTTTTTAATGAAAACGGATACCTGCCTAATATAAAAATGCTGGATGAAAAACAGATCGCCGTTATTAAATCTGAGATAGAACAACTGGCCGATGTAAAACATCCGGGTCATCATTTATTTTATGAATTTCACAGTAATGAATCTGCTGATCCCTCTACCATTTTATTTCATGCATTGGGTGCGTGGCGCATAACAGCGGGTTTGCATGATGTATTATGGAATCCACGTTTTGTTGTGGCAGCAAGCCAGTTGCTGGGCAATGCACCGGTACGTTTCTGGCATGATCAATTGTTTTGCAAACCACCCAAAAAAGGTGGTGTTGTTGCATGGCACCAGGATTATTCTTACTGGACAAGAACAAAGCCTGTGGCGCATCTTACGTGCTGGTGTGGCCTCGATGATTCAACTGTTGAAAATGGTTGTTTACAGTATGTTCCGGGAAGCCAGCGCTGGGGTTTGCTTGATAAACCTGAGCTTGCAGGCGACATGATGGAAATTGTAAATTATCTGACAAGAGAGCAACGCAAAGAATTCAATCCTGTGCACGTTCCTACAAAGGCCGGCGAAGCTATTTTTCATCATTCGCTTACTCTGCATGGCTCCGGCGAAAATAAAAGTGAGCAGCCACGCAGGGCTTTTGTAATCAATGTTTTTAAAGATGGAGTAGTAAGCGATTCTGATGATGTATTGCTTAGCGGTGTGCCGCCTGTGCATAAAGGTTCGAAAATGGAAGGACAATTTTTTCCATTGCTATTTAAGGGTATTGATGGTTAATTTTTTTGATGCCAGCTACAGTATTACATGGCATCACCTCTTGCGTCGCACTCTTGTACTAAAACATTTTAATTGAACTAAAGAACCGCTGGCTAAATATTATTTATTTATTTTTTATTTAGCATGGAATTAAACAACGAATAGCGGCCCGGAGGGCCGCCATTCTCATAATTTTTTTTCGGTAAAATTAGTTATGTAGTGCTTTATCCAAAGCATCTAACAAGCCATCTTTGGTTTTATCATCAGCTAATTGCCAGAACATAATACCATTCAGTTTTTGATCAACTGCATATTTTGTTTTTAAAGTAATGGATCTTTCATTATCGAAAGTGATGATCTTTTTCTTTGCGGCATTATACATATAAGGTGCTTTGGCAACATCATCCCAATGATAAACATACCCTTCTTTTTGTAAGGCGTCCATGTCAAAATCTTTCCAGGAAAAACCGCGGTCAAATTTGCCAGGCTGGTATAAACCATTATTGGCATCAATATCTGTATCAAAAATGCGTGCATAAAATGCAGCGCCAATCACCAGTTTATTTTTAGGGAAGCCAATAGAGTCAAGATAATGTACAGCATTATTTGTTGATTCAAGTTGTTGTGGGGTAGAATAAAGTGGTGTGTGATGACCTGTGACTTTACTATAGCCATGCACAAGATCATAGGTCATCAGGTTGACTTTGTCAACAAACGGAACGATCTTATCCCATTCAATTGATTGCTGTAAAAATTTTGTAAAGCCACCTGCGGCAAAACTTATTTCATATTTTTTGCCGAGGGTGTTCCGTAATGTTTGTAGCAGCAATGTAAAATTATGTTTGTCCTCAGGTGTATAACGATGACCGGGATAGCCTTCTATTGCAGGATATTCCCAGTCAATATCTATGCCATCTGTTTTGAAATATTCATTCAGGTGTTTTACGGAGGCCGCAAACTCGTTGCGTCCCACGTCTGTAGAAAACACCAGTGAACATGGCTCACAACCACTCCAGCCGCCAATTGATAAAATTATTTTTAGTGAAGGGTTTCTTTTTTTTAATTCAACGAGATGCATAATGGTTAATGAATCATTCTTGTTATCAACATTTAGTTGATTGCCTTTTAAGTGACAGAAACTATAAATGATATGGGTTAGTTTTTCAACAGGATATGCATCTATATGTTGTGCATCTCCGGCATAGTAAGCTATTACAGATATTTTTTTGTTGTTCGTTTGTGCTGAAACAAAAGTTGCCGAAACAATAAAAGTAAGAAGCAGTAATTTTTTCATTGTATGTTATTGTATTTGTATGGTTTATTTGATATTGTTTATTGCTGCATAATGATAAGAACGTACAAGTGAGTGACACAACAGAAGCCTAATAGCAACAGGCAGCTCAGTACAAAATGTGTTATAATATTTCTGCTACATGCTTCTTTATATTTTCTGCTATTTTCATGATGGGAAGATCATTTTCATCACCATCAAAAGGATCTTCGATTTCTTCTGCAATTACTTCAAGGCTGGTAAGCGCATAGAAAATAAAGGCTACTACGGGAATCGCCCAGTATTGTAAACTCAATACAAAACTAAATGGCAGTGTAAGGACAAAAAAGAAAATAAATTTTTTTAAAAAAGTACTGTACGAAAGTGGTATCGGTGTGTTTTTGATACGCTCACAGGCGCCACAGATATCTGTAAAAGAAATCAATTCGCCATTTAAAATAATAAGCTGATCGCCCGAAATTTTTTTTTCTTCATAAAGCCTGTTTGTTCTGCGAAAGAGTAACGACGCTACCTGGTTTGGTAAGTGTTTGCCGCTCTCTAACTGAAGCAACTCCGGATGATCTTTTTCATCTAGCTCAAATTTTGTGAGTTCACTCTTTAAATGAAGTGCCAGCACATTTGCATAGATGGATATTGTTTTGTTATAAAACTCCCTGTTGTACTTATCTTCCGAAGGGAGCATGGCATTTAGTTTTATAGCAAGGTTGCGGCTGTTGTTTACCAGGGCACCCCAAAGTTTGCGGCCCTCCCACCAGCGATCATAAGCACTGTTTGTTCTGAATACAAGCAGCATAGATATTACGAACGTAAGCATGGTATGCATCATGCTTACGTTCTTGATAACTTCTCTTTCGGAAATAAGTAGATACTTTAACTCGAGCCATGCTATGAGCCATGTAAACAAACCCATGCCGATCATTAGCGGCAATAACTTTCTTACGGTGTCAGACCGGCGAAAAAAGAAAATAAATTTAAACCAGTCTTTGGAATTGTATGTAAGCATGATTGTAAAAATAAAAAAGCGAAACAGTATTTGCTATGCTTTTTATGTCTTTTGCTACAATTAATTATGCAGGTATGATTACAACGTAAAAAATAAAAGACCAGGTTTTTACCCGGCCTTATTATTTGTGTAGTTGATATTAACAGGAACAGTAATTACTTATTTGGTTAGCATCATATTTTTTGTATCAATTTTTGCTCCATCTACTATCAATGAATACATATATTGACCTGCTGACAAGGCACCTGCATTTATAGTAACCTGGTTCAATCCATTGTTAAGTGTATAAGATTTAACCTGGCGGCCATCCATACCATATACAATGAGTTGCGCCTGGTGCATGGTCTCTGGTAAATAATATTGAATGCTTGTATTTTGTGTAAAAGGGTTTGGTACATTTTGTTTAAGGTACGCAGCGGTTGAAATTTTTGTAACTGCTGAATTTGAAGTAGCAGAAGAAACGCTGCCTTGTTTCATAGAAGCAATGGTGTTTTCAAGCTCTGTGACTTTTTGCTGTAATTCCTGCATGCCTTTAATCATAATCGGAATAAGCTCTGTGTAGTTTAATGCTTTGAAATCTATTGTTTCAGATTTGCCGTCAGGACTGCTTTCCATTTTTCCATCTGCTCCAACTTTGCCTGGCGCTTTTGCAAGAGCTGTTTCAAACTTTGTATCTTTTACAAGCGTAGGTAATATTTTTTCTACGTCTTGTGCTATAAGGCCATAATGTGTGCCCTGTGGAAGATTCATGAGTTTATAATTACCATCCTGGCGAAAATCATAAGTCTTTGGCCTGAGCTGAGTAATGATATCCATAGCACTGGTAACATCTTTTATATTTTGTTTCAGTTTTTGATCTGAACCCTGGTAGCTACCCGTGCTGTAAACATTACCTGCAAAATATCCTGCATAGGAACTGCTGTTACCGGTAGAACCCCATACACCTACATAGTTGGCAGAATAGCCAAGCACACCTGAGCCATTATAACAATAGCCGCCGGTGCCATAACCATAAGAGCCATTATAGCCATATACGCCTGAAGGATAGAAGGGATCCGAACCAGAGCCGCCTGCTGTGTAACCATATACGCCATAACCGGGGCCGGAGTTAAATCCATATAAAGCAGGGGATGTGTTTGTAGAAGAAGTATTTTCGATTAACATTCCAATACCGGAACCTGTTTTTGCACCAAATGCCATATAGCCATTTACGGGATCGTTAAATAAAATACCATTGCCTGCCGTTGTTGGATTTACTGCTAAAGCATAAGCAGAATTGGTAGCGCTGCTGCCAATGCCTACTGCGCCATTGGAACCGATATAAATGCCCGGAGAAATAGTGCCACTATGATTACCCATCCACACGCCACCACCCCAGTAGTTTAAATAAAGCGTATTGCCCGTGCCGTTATAGCGTGCCTGTATTTCATTGTTGTCGAATGCAAGATTGGAACCGCTGATGCTGCCAAGCAAAAAACTATCTGTTGTAGTTAAAGTAACGCCACCACCCACTGCAACGGTAAACCTTGCATCAGGCAGCGTAGTGCCAATACCAATTTTGCCACCGGGTAATATGCGCATCCTTTCTTTGTTGTTTGTCCTGAATACAATGGGCCTGTTATCTGTGGTACCCACAAAATTTAAATTGCCATTTGTTCCTGCATTACCATTTAGTAACCAGTTTTGTGCATTTGAAGAAAATGCTGCTGTGCATAATAAAATCACAGCAAGAAGTTTGGTGTTTTTCTGTTTCATAGTTTTGATTTTTTGTGTAAAAAATGAGTAAGTATTATTGTTCCTGTTCTTTCATAGAATTGGTACCCGTTAATTGGTAAGAAGTTCTGTGCATTTTTTGGCTACAGGCTTTTGTGCATATGGCATCGCCTGTTGCGTCGCATTACGTTCATCGTTTGGAACATTGCGGAGCTATAAAAATATTAGCGTTAAGTCTTTGGATTGTTACCAAAAATTTATGGCATTGAGGAAGTATATATCTTTCATAGTTTCGGTTTTCTTTTTATTGATGACACAAAAATAGCTGCCCCAATAAAGTTTTGTAAGCGGGAAACTACGTAACCTGCAAGGGATTTTTCTCTTATAAAATGTGTGAAAATATTTGCAGCCATAAAAACAAAAAGTACAAGTGAGTGACACAACAACCGATGCCATAATAATCTAAAGCCGGTTCCATAAAAATTCCTTACCGTTAATCACAGTTTTTCAGGGTTTAACAAACAAACTAACCCCTGTTATTGGCTAATCAATACATTTGCGGCAACCTAAATAATACTATTCTATGCACATTCTGAAGAAGCTCTCTATGGTTACAGGTGGCTTTTTGCTGATGACTGTTGCAGTCAAAGCGCAAAAAGTTGACTTTACCGAATATGACCTTGCTAATGGCCTGCATGTAATTCTGCACCAGGATAAAACCGCACCGGTTGTAGCTGTTACTGTTTTTTATCATGTTGGTTCAAAAAATGAAGAAACAAGCCGTACCGGTTTTGCGCATTTCTTTGAACATCTTTTGTTTGAAGGCACAGACAATATTAAACGCGGCGAGTGGTCAAAAATAGTCTCCTCAAATGGCGGGCAGGAAAACGCCACCACATCGCAGGACCGCACATTTTACTACGAAGTATTTCCCAGCAACCAGCTTGAGCTGGGTTTGTGGATGGAGAGTGAACGCATGCTACATCCTGTAATAAATGAAGTTGGCGTAAAAACACAGAATGAAGTGGTGAAGGAAGAAAAACGTCAGCGTATAGATAACCAGCCTTATGGTCATTTCCTGGAAGAAATATTTAAGCGTTTGTTTACAGCGCATCCTTACCGATGGCAGCCAATCGGCTCAATGGAAGATCTTGATGCTGCAAAGCTTGAAGAGTTCCAGGCCTTCTTTAAAAAATATTATATCCCCAACAATGCCACATTAAGTGTTGCCGGTGATATAGATATTGAGCAGGCAAAAAAATGGGTAGCAAAATATTTTACTGATGTTCCAAAAGGGCCTGCAATTGTGCAACCCAATATACAGGAAGCACCTATTACAAAAGAGATCGTTGACACAGCATACGATGCAAACATCCAGATACCGGCTGTTATGGCTGCTTACCGTATTCCTGGTTTAAAATCTGATGACTCAAAAGTGCTGGAGCTTATTTCTAATTATTTATCAAACGGCGGAAGCTCCAAGCTTTACAAAAAAATGGTTGATGATAAAAAGAATGCATTGCAGGTTGGCGCATTTAATTATGCACTCGAAGATTATGGCGCATACATAACTTATGCATTGCCCAACAACAATGCCTCTTTGCAGGATCTGCTGAAAGACATTGATGAAGAAGTTGTAAAACTTCAAACAGATCTTATTAGCGAAGAAGATTACCAGAAACTCATGAACCAGGAAGAGAATGATTTTGTAAGCGCCAACACACGCATGCTGGGTGTTGCAGAAAATTTATCTGATGGTCATGTTTATTTCAACAACACAGGTCACATCAATGATGAGCTGAGCGATTACAAAAAAATAACACGTGAGCAAATAAGAGATGTTGCAAAGAAATATCTGAACAGCAATCAGCGTGTGGTGTTGTATTATTTGCCAGATACAAAATCAGGGAATAATTAATATTTATTTTATGAACCAGGCTTCCGTATTTCATAGCATCCAGGTTGCGTCGCACTCTTGTACGCTGCATCTTTTAGCAACAAGAGAACCTTACCGAATGTTACAAAGTTTATAAAGTCCCCCACCGGGGGATTTAGGGGGCCTATCAATCAATTATACAATGAAAAAAATATTTATAGCAGCCACAGGTTTACTGTTTGTAACAGCAACAATGGCGCAATCAGCTTTAGACAGAAGCCAAAGACCCAAGCCTGGTCCTGCTCCTGTTATTTCTTTCAAGGATCCTGTAATGTATAAGCTGCCAAACGGTATTACTGTTTTGGTTGTTGAAAATCATAAACTGCCAAAAGTATCTGCAACATATTCTATAGATGCTGGTCCAATAACTGAAGGCAGCAAAGCAGGCACGCTCGATATTATGGGTCAGATGCTCGGGGAAGGAACTACAAAAATGACCAAGGCACAATTTGATGAAGCAGTAGATCAAATGGGTGCAGATGTAAGTCTCAGCGCAGGTGGGGGAAGTGTTGGTGCACTTACAAGATATTTCGATAAGGCCTTTACTTTAATGACAGAAGCTTTGAAAAGCCCTGCATTTACACAGGAGTCTTTCGATAAAATAAAATCACAAACACTTACCGATCTTAAGTCAAACGAAAAAAGTGCAAAAGCTATTTCAGCAAATGTAGTAAGTGCGTTAGCTTATGGCCTTGATCATCCCAACGGTGAGTTTACAACAGAAGCAACAGTAAATAATATTACACTTGATGATGTGAAGAAAGCTTATGCTGCATACATCACACCATCACGCGGTTATTTAACTTTTGTTGGGGACATTACACCTGCACAGGCAAAGGCTTTGGCAGAAAAAACATTAGCAACATGGAAAGGCGTTGCGTTAACATTACCACAATTAAAAACAGTTGCTAATCCTGATAAAACAGAAATAGATCTTGTAGATGTGCCTAATGCGGTACAAAGTGAAATAACCGTTACCAATCTTGTTTCGTTGCCAATGAGCAGTCCTGATTATTTTCCTGTGTTACTTACCAATCAAATTCTTGGTGGTGGTGGAGATGCAAGATTATTCATGAACCTTCGTGAACATCACGGTTTTACTTATGGTAGTTATTCAAGAGTTAATGCAGGGAGATTCCAGACAACATTTGGTGCAACAGCTTCCGTACGTAACGATAAAGTTGATAGCGCCGTTGCAGAAATATTACACGAAATAGATACAATCCGCACCAAAAAAGTTTCTGCTGATGAATTGGCAAATGCAAAAGCAATTTATAATGGTTCATTTGCATTAGGTCTTGAAAACCCTGCTCGTACAGCAGGTTTTGCAAGCAATATTCTCATCAATAATTTGCCAAAAGATTTTTACAGAACTTACCTGCAAAAAATAAATGCAGTTACTGTTGATGATGTACAACGTGTAGCGCAGAAATATTTTAATTATAGTAACACACGTATTGTTGTAGTTGGTAAAGCTGCTACAGTACAAGCAGGTCTTGCAAAGCTTGGCTACGAAGTAAAGATGTATGACAAGAATGCAAAACCTGTTGCAACAAAATCAACTGCTGCAGTTAATATGACCGCAGACCAGGTAGTTCAAAAGTTTATTACCGTAAGCGGTGGTGCAGATGAATTGAAGAAGATCAATTCAATGGTGATGACTGCCAGCATGACTATCCAGGGCATGCAGCTTGATGCGGTTTCTAAAAAATTAGCTCCAAACATGGAGCTTACAGAAATAAGCATGAACGGACAGGTTGCAATGAAAGAAGTATTTGATGGCACAACGGGTTACCAGGCACAGATGGGTAATAAGTCAGATATGGGTGCTGATGAGATTGCACAGAAAAAAGATGTAAAAGGTATTTTTCCGCAGTTGTTTTATAATGATGGGAGTTACAAACTCGAAGTTGCAGGCATAGAAAAAGTGGGCGATGCAGATGCATATAAAGTAAAGATCACCACAGCTGCAGGTAACGAAAGCACCGAATATTATGATGCAGCTACAGGCTATCTTGTAAAGCAGGAATCTGTTGTAAAGCAGGGTGGCATGGAAATACAGCAGTCCACAGAATTAAGTAATTACAAAAAAGTAGGTACTGTTATGTTGCCTTTTACTTATAATGTTTCCGTACAAACGCCGCAAGGCAACCAGGATTTTACGATGGAAGCAAAAGAATATAAATTAAACGAAGCAATAGCGGCAGACGAGTTTAAGTAAGTAAAGAAATTATCTAAACTATAAAGAGCAGTTCATAAGTGAACTGCTCTTTTTTGTTGATCAGCAATAGGATTTCTATTTGGCTTTCGTTGCGTCGCACTCTTCATCTTCCTGTTGAATATTGAACAAAGCGTACAGGAGTGCGACGCAAGTAAAGTTTCATTCTTATTCAATGCCAGTTCAAAAAAATCTCTTTTGCCTTAATCCTAAACAACAAACGATAAATTGCCAACTCCTATATTTGCCTTTTAAAATTTGCCCGCCATGAACGAAAAGTTTGTTAACCGTATAAGAACAGAAGTTGCAGAAATTGAAGCAGCAGGTTTATTCAAAAAAGAAAGAATCATCACCAGTGAGCAAGGCCCCGAAATTGTAGTGAATGGCAAAACAGTGTTGAATTTTTGCGCCAATAATTATCTTGGTCTTTCCTCACATCCAAAAGTTATAGAAGCAGCACATAAAGCAATTGACACGCATGGCTATGGCATGAGCAGTGTGCGTTTTATTTGCGGTACACAGGATATACATAAAGAACTTGAAGCAAAGATCGCGCAGTTCCTCGGCACTGGAGATTCCATACTATATGCGGCAGCTTTTGATGCAAATGGTGGTGTGTTTGAACCTTTGTTCAACGAACAGGATGCAATTATTTCTGATGCATTGAATCATGCTTCCATTATTGATGGTATTCGTTTATGCAAAGCTGTTCGTTATAGGTACGAGCACAACAATATGGAAGATCTTGAAACAAAACTGTTAGACAGCTCTCATTTACGCAGCAGGATAATTGTAACAGATGGTTCATTCAGCATGGATGGAACTATTGCTCAGCTTGATAAAATTTGTGACCTCGCAGATAAGTATGATGCGATTGTGATGAGCGATGAATGTCATTCATCCGGTTTTCTTGGTAAGACAGGAAGAGGCACACACGAGTATCGCGGCGTAATGGGAAGGATCGATATTATTACAGGAACATTGGGCAAAGCATTGGGTGGTGCAAGTGGAGGTTTCACCAGTGGTCGCAAGGAAATTGTTGAAATGCTGCGCCAGCGTTCAAGGCCTTACCTCTTCTCAAACACTGTGACACCAAGCATTGTAGGCGCTTCTATCGCCGTGCTCGACATGCTTACAGAGACAACAGAGCTAAGAGATAAACTTGAATACAACACAAAATATTTCCGTACACAAATGACGGCAGCAGGATTTGATATAAAACCCGGCGATCATCCTATCGTTCCAATTATGTTGTACGATGCAGTTGTTGCGCAAAATTTTGCTGCAAAATTGTTGGAAGAAGGTGTGTACGTTATTGGTTTCTTTTATCCTGTTGTTGCAAAAGGTTTGGCACGCATTCGTGTGCAGTTAAGCGCCGCACACGAGCAACATCATCTTGATAAAGCAATAGAAGCGTTTACAAAAGTTGGAAAAGAATTAGGTGTGTTGAAATAAAATGCATTGCTGCCATAAAAAACTAAAGTACAAGAGTGCGACGCAACAGTTGATGCTATAAAATACAAAAGCCCGGATCAGAAATTTCTTAACTCTTCAAAGAGAATAGTTGTGCAGCCGCTTTCCTGGAGGGCAACCATGCGGCTAATACAGCAACCGTAAATACGGTAAACGCCACCAATAAAAAATCTGCAATGTGCATTTGTACAGGGTAATAATCTATAATAAAAGTATTGCCTCCCAGTTTAATTAAATGAAACTGCAGTTGCAATGTGCACACAAGAAATGCCAGCAACATGCCTGAAGTGCCGCCAACAATGGCCAGTACAAGACCTTCACTTAAAAAGATATTTTGAATGCGTGTATCATGTGCGCCCATTGCTTTAAGCACGGCAATATCTTTTTGCTTTTCCAGCACGAGCATGGTTAATGCACCGATCATATTAAATGCAGCTACCACCAATATCAAAGAAAGAATGCCGTATATCACCCATTTTTCTATTTGCATAATACTGAACAACCCCTGGTTTTGCTCGTATCTTGTTTGCACTTTCAGGTCTTTGCCAACAACCATTTCAAGTTGTTTCTTTACTTCATTTTCATCAACACCTGCTTTTAATAAAATATCGGTACCGCTGTATTCATTGGCGTTAAGATCAAGCATGTATTGCATAAACGGCAGGTTGGTAAATGCATACTTATCATCAAACTCCTGCTGAATAGCAAACACACCTGCCGTGGATACATTATAAGAATGCATGGCATCCATGTTGTTGAAGTTCGTGGCTTTCCTGTTGGGCAGGTAAACAACAAGATTAGAAAGTTTATCTTCAGGATCGGCACCTACGGCGTTACTGATTCCAGCACCAGCAACAATTGCTGGTTCATCTGTGTTGCCAAGTGCGTAAGCGCCTCTTTCAATATGGCCGCCAATATTGCTAACGGTTGAATAAGTTGCATCAACCCCTTTCAGATAAACAATAGTTTGATAATCGCCATTAACAAGCACTGCTTTTTCTTCTACAAAAAAACTCAGTTTATCAACACCGGGCACACTACCTAATTTCTTTGTTATATCAGGAGAGAAACTTGCAAATTTTCCTTTGACCGGTGTAATACGTATATCAGAGTAGAAATCGCTGTAAAGCCCTTTTACGATATCTTCAAAACCATTGAACACACTCAATACAATGATCAGCGCTGCTGTACCAACAGCAATAGCCAGCACGCTGATCCATGCAATGATATTAATTGCATTGGCAGATTTTTTAGATCTGAAATACCGCCATGCAAAAAGAAAATTCAAGCTTGAAAATTTTATTGAATAAATGAAAGGGAAGTTAGTATTTTTTTGGGGCCCGGCTTTTGTTCTTTAATCAGGTTGTCGTTGCGTCGCACTCTTGTGCATTTAAATCTTTACTCAACAATAAAGCACTTCACAAAATAAATCCGAAATCCGCAATCGCAAATCCGCAATCTTATGATACCTGTGTACTATCATCAACCACTGCGCCGGTCTCTACAGTTGAATGCATTTCGTGTTCTCTTTTTGGAAAAAACTTTTTCTGCCACAACAGTAAAACAATAACACCGGTAGAAATAGAAGCATCAGCAAGGTTAAATACCGGTCTGAAGAATTCAAAATCCTCACCGCCCCAGAAAGGAAACCACGACGGATATTTTGCATTTGTAATAACAGGAAAGTACAACATGTCTACTACTTTGCCATGTAGAAAGGCAGCATAACCACCACCATCAGGAAAAGCCTGCGCTATCAAATATGGTTCACTGTTGCTGAATATTAATCCGTAGAACATACTGTCAAGAAGATTGCCTAATGCACCGGCGTAAATAAGTGCGGCACAAACAATAAAACCGCGATGGTATTTTTTGCGGATGATGGTGCGCAGGTAAAATGTACCAAAAATTACTGCCACAAAACGGAAAAGCGTAAGAATGATCTTGCCCCAGTCGCCACCAAATTTCCAGCCCCAGGCCATACCTTCATTTTCTACAAAGTGCAGCCTGAACCAATCACCAAGTACAAGGTGTTCTTCACCAAGGTAATAAGTTGTCTTTATGTAAAGTTTAAGTAATTGGTCGGCCAGTAAAATGGCTATGATAATAAATGCTACATGCTTACCCTTCACGGTTTATAAAAATTTGCGGCAAAGATAAGGGAATTGGATACTGTGCATCAGAAGTTAACAAATGGTTTAATGGTCTTTAAATACGTTGGTAAAAAGAATAATATGCTTTTTACTAACCTTTAATTTACTATCTATGCATAAAGAATATTTTAACTATGAAACCCGTTCAATTCATTTTGATCTTTTGCCTTATTTCGTTTGTTTCCTGTGCACAGCAAACAAATATCGAGTATACAAAGATCGAACGCATGATACCCATGCGGGATGGCATAAAACTCTTTACCGCTATTTACATTCCAAAAAATGCATCAGAGAAATTACCTATTCTTATGGAACGCACACCATACTCCTGTGCGCCTTATGGAGAAAGTAATTACAGAAACAGGCTTGGGCCAAATGCTTTGTTTAAAAACGAACCTTACATATATGTGTACCAGGATGTACGTGGCCGCCACATGAGCGAAGGCGATTTTCAGGAAATGACACCAGCTATTGATAATAAGAAAAGTAATAAAGATGTGGATGAAAGCAGCGATACGTATGATACGGTAGATTGGCTGTTAAAAAATATTGACAACAATAATGGCAAAGTGGGCATTTATGGTATTTCTTACCCGGGATTTTATGCTACTGCTTCTCTGCCGAATGCCCATCCTGCTATCGTTGCTGTTTCTCCGCAGGCTCCTGTAACAGATGAATTTGAAGGAGACGATGCTTATCACCGTGGCGCATTTTACCTTATGGATAATTTTGATTTTATGAATTTTTTTGACTCACCAAGAAACTCCCCAAGAAAAGAAGATCCATTTATAAGCGATAAAATAAATATTGAAGATGCTTACCAGTTCTATCTTCAAATGGGTGCATTAAGCAACTACAACGCAAAGTATTTTGAAAATAAAAGCAAAATATGGAACGAATATCTTGAACACAATACCAATGACAGTTACTGGCAACAGCGAAACATTAGAACCCATCTTAAAAATATTAAACCCGCAACGCTTCTGGTAGGTGGTTTTTTTGATGCAGAAGATATGTTTGGTGCGTTAAACACTTACCAGGCTATTGAAAAGCAAAATACAGGTAACGATAATAAACTGGTAATGGGACCATGGACCCACGGTGCATGGGAAAGCAGCAACTGGAGCAAATTTGTTTCTTATGATTTCAGTAGTAATACCAGCACTTATTTTCAACAACTGGAATATGATTTTTTTAATTCTCATCTGAAGGGCAAAGGAGCATTTAATGCTGGTGAGGCCACTATTTTTTTTACCGGCAGTAATGAATGGAAAACATTTGCACAATGGCCTCCAAAAGAGGCTGTGCAAACAAAATGGTTTTTAAATGAGCAACATGGCCTTGCAATTAATACCACAGCAACTAAAGGTTTTGATGAATATACCTCTGACCCGGCTAACCCTGTACCTTACATTGATAAAAAGGCTGGCGAAAGATTGAGTGAATACATGGCAGCAGACCAGCGGTTTGCCACCAAAAGAAAGGATGTGCTTTATTATGAATCCCCGGTTTTGGAAAATGATATTACGCTGAGTGGCCCGCTTACAGCTAGTCTTTCTGTAAGTATGACAGGTACAGATGCTGACTTCATCATAAAGGTCATTGATGTTTTACCAGACACTGCGCAAACCCAGCAATTGGTAAGAGCAGAAGTATTACGTGGAAAATTCCGCAATAGCTTTGAAAAGCCTGAGCCATTTGAACCAAATAAAATAACGCCGGTTAAGCTGGTGTTGAATGATGTGGCCCATACTTTCAAGAAAGGACATAAAATAATGGTGCAGGTACAAAGCAGCTGGTTTCCCCTGGTGGACAGGAATCCACAGCAATTCATGAATATCCCGGCGGCAAAAGACAGCGATTTTAAAAAATCGGATATAAAAATTTATCATGACAGCCAGCATCCTTCTTATATTGAATGTCTTCAATTAAAGTAGCTGGAACAATTATATAAAGGGGATTTTATTGTGGAAAAGTGAACCGGAAGTACAAGCGTGCGACGCAAGAAAAGCTAAATAATAGTAATGCTGCATGGCCCATAAAAAAAGGAAAAAATAATTTGTTGAAAATCAGGTATTCTTTTTGGGAGGGTAAAATGCCCGACTAAGCGATTTTTTTTGCATTTTTGCAACAGGCACCATTTAAAAACAGGCATGAAGCAAACGATATATAATCAGTTAACCGAGAAAAAAAGAACAGGACGAAGGTCATTTACGGTGCTGATCGATCCCGATAAAGTTGACGGAACTAAAATTGACCAGCTGGTATCTTTGTCTATTGATGCCAAAGTCGATTACTTTTTTGTGGGTGGCAGTCTCGTTATTTCTAATTATCTCGACCAATGCATTCAACACATAAAGTCAGCCTGCAATATTCCCGTAATTCTTTTTCCGGGCGCACCTTCGCAGGTAAGTAAATATGCAGATGCTTTATTGTATCTTTCGCTTATCTCCGGACGCAACCCGGAATTGCTTATTGGTCAGCATGTAATAAGTGCGCCGTTTGTAAAGCAAAGTGGTCTTGAAATTATGCCAACCGGTTATATGGTAATTGATGGCGGCGCACCAACTACGGTGTCTTACATTTCCAATGCATCTCCTATACCTTCTGATAAAAATGAGATTGCCATGTGTACGGCTATGGCCGGTGAAATGCTTGGCATGAAATTAATTTACATGGATTCCGGCAGCGGTGCCAAAAGGTCCGTAACCGAAACCATGATAGAAAAAGTGGCTACCCATATAGAAGCTCCGCTAATCGTTGGTGGTGGCATTTCTGATCCAGAAAAGGCATACCGCAACTGCAAATCAGGTGCAGATATTATTGTAGTTGGCAATGCTATAGAAAAAGATACTTCGCTCATAAAAGAAATGAGTAATGCTGTGCATTCTGTTCCAGTCCTGATATAATTTTGGAGGAATTTTTTAAGTCAAACTATTGCACTGCTATTAAGCGTTGGTTGTGTCACTCACTTGTACGCTTTGTACATTATTCAGCAAGAGAAATCCGCACCTGCATGTATCAGAAACTTATCTTTGCACAGCAATCAGAATCGTATGCAACTCAACAGGTATATAGATCACACTATTTTAAAACCAACAACATTGGTAACCGATATTGAGCAATTGTGCAGCGAAGCAAAACAATATGATTTTGCTGCAGTTTGCGTGCCCCCACCTTTTGTGCAAAAAGCTAAACAGTTACTCGAAGGTTCAGATACAAAAACGGCAACAGTGATTGGCTTTCCATTTGGCTATTCAGCAATAGAAGCCAAGATAGCAGAGATTTTGCTGGCCATGGTTGATGGTGCAGATGAATTGGATATGGTCATCAACCTTATTGCACTAAAAAATAACGACTGGCAATATCTTGCAAATGAGATCAATCATATAATGCCGGTAGTAAAGCAAAAAAATAAAATAATCAAGATCATTATAGAATCCGGAGTACTCACAAATGACGAGATCATAAAGTGTTGTGATCTGTATGGCGCAGCAGGAATTGATTATTTGAAGACCTCAACAGGTTACGCAGAAAAAGGCGCTTCAGCAGATGCCGTTCAACTAATGAGGAAACATTTACCTGATCATGTAAAGATCAAGGCATCCGGCGGTATACGCACATACGATTTTGCCAGGCAATTAGTAGATGCAGGTGCCGAAAGATTGGGTTGCAGTGCAGGCGTTGCTATCATGCAGCAAACTGTTAATACTGATGCGGTGTATTAACACTGGCACTAATTTTTATAAGTGATGTATCAAATGAAATAATTATGACTCGAATAGTATTGCTTATTTACATACTTACTTTTTGCACTGGCTTTTTATATGCCAATGATACAGTTATTGTTCATAAAGATGCAAGACTTGATATTTTAAGTACTAAACAGGCTGCGGTAAATAAGCTCACCTCAAAGATGACCAGTAACGGTCAATATAAAGGATTTAGATTACAGGTATTGAATAGCCGTAGCAGAGACGATGCTTTTAAAATAAAAGCTCAACTATTGCAATTGTTTCCCGATCAAAAAACTTATGTACTATTTCAATCACCTTATTTCAAGGTTAGGATAGGCAATTTTATAGAGAAGTCGGAAGCCCTCTCATTCAAGAACCAATTGGCAAAAAAGTATCCGCAAAATGCTTATGTTGTGGAAGATATAATAGAATATACCCCGGAGGATGATGAAGATCCGGTGGCTAATTAAGCGAAACCGACAAGCTATGCTGAAAGAGAAAATAAAAGCACTTGCCTCTGATTATAACGCCTCTTTTATTGCTATCAGGCATCACCTGCACGCTCACCCTGAATTAAGCTACCAGGAGTTTCAAACATCGCTGTTTGTAAAACAAAAACTTACTGAGTTTGGTATCCCGTTTAAAGTGCTGGCTGTAACCGGCGTAGTTGGATTGATCGAAGGGAAAAACCCGGAAAGCCGGATAATAGCATTACGAGCCGACATGGATGCACTACCCATTAAAGAAGAAAATGAAGTATCTTATACGTCATTGAATGCAGGCGTTATGCACGCTTGTGGTCATGATGTACACACCACTTGTTTATTAGGAGCTGCAAAAATTCTGAATGAATTGAAAGATGAATGGGAGGGCACTGTAAAACTGATCTTTCAGCCTGGCGAAGAAAGAAATCCCGGCGGCGCCAGTATTATGATCGCAGAGGGGGTTTTGGAAAATCCTAAACCTTTTGGTATAGCCGCATTACATGTAAACCCTGCGCTGGAAACTGGCAACCTTAGTTTTCGATCGGGCCGGGTAATGGCAAGTGCCGATGAAATTTATATTACCATTAAAAGTAAGGGTGGTCATGCTGCGGCTCCTCATTTAACAGCCGATACGATCCTGATTGCTTCAAGTATTATAGTAAATCTGCAACAGATTATCAGCCGGAACAATAATCCCTTTTCTCCATCCGTGTTATCTATCTGTTCATTCCAGGGTGGAAATACAACAAATGTAATTCCCAGTGAGGTTAAACTGATGGGCACTTTCAGAGCGATGGATGAAACATGGCGATTTAAAGCACATGAACTTATAAAGCAGGAAGTGCTTGGTATCGCAACAGCAATGGGTGCAGAAGCAACTATTCATATTGATGTAGGTTATCCAACTGTTGATAATGATGAATCACTTACCAACGCTGCAAAAGCATTGGCATCAGTATATTTGGGCGCTTCATTTGTCTCAGAAACTGAGATGCGTATGGGAGCAGAAGATTTTGGATATTATACGCAAAGAATTCCGGGGTGCTTCTTTCGTCTTGGTGTGCGCAATGAAGAAATGGGTATTATTCATAATGTGCATACGCCTAAATTCAATATTGATGAGAATGCTATTGCGACAGGAGTGGGTATAATGGCATGGTTAGGAGCAACGTTAAACTTTTAAAGTAAACCCCGTGTCAGCCAATTCATGAATGTTATTTACATAAAAGTCAGGCTTCTAAAATTATGTTTTTTGCTGGTGTGGGCTTTGGCCTTCCCCTGTTTTTTGCATGCGCAGCAAAAGGCAATTGATAGTATCGCAGCACTCTTACAACAACATACCACAGAAGACTCTGTAAAAGTTGATCTTTTAAAAACACTTTCATCTTACTACCAGGCAGTGAATCTTAGCAAATCAGAATATTATGCTTTGCAAGCGCTGCAAACTGCAGAAAAAATAAAGGATAACAATGCCATCTGTCAATCATTATCTCAATTAGGCAGCGTATATTCCTGGCAGCGGGCATCAGCAAAAGCGCTTAATACTTATTTCAGGGAAAGGGAAATAGCTATAAAGATGAAAGATGAATATTGGCAGCAGGATGCTAATCTCGGGATCGGTTATGTATATGAACTTGAAAATGATTGGGACAAAGCATTAACCTATACAATGAAAGCATTGCCTTATGCTGAAAAATCTGATGAACCTTTTGTAAAAGCATTTGCATATACCAATCTTGGTTCTGAATACCTGGGTGTTAAAAATATCGACAAAGCGGAGTATTATTTGAAACTGGCCAGTAAATTATACTTTGACAATGATTACATAGATCAATATGCGAATAACGAAATAAATCTCGCTAAAGTTTTTGTAGCTACCAAACAATACGATTCTGCAAAATTTCACTTTAATAATGCTGACTCTATTTTCACAATATTAGATGAGCCTTACCAGGTGGCAGATGTATGTCAGCAAATAGGGGATATGTATGTGCAGCTTGGTAATTTTAAACAGGCAAAACAATATTATGACCGTACCATTGAAAATTATAATAAGAATGATGTAGCTGAAGCCGACTATGCGCTTGCAGTTATGGGTCTTGGTGTAGTGGCTTTATCAGAAAAAAAATATGATACTGCATCCAGTATCTTTCACAAAGAATTTTCAAAAGTTAAAGCAGCTAATATTGTAGAACAGCAATTGCATTATCTCAAATATATGGCAAAGGTAGATTCGGTTAAAGGCAATTACCTGGAGGCATATCAGCACATGCAGGAATATACAAACCTTAATGACAGCTTTAATAACGAGGAAAGGGCAAAGGCAGCGCAGCGCATGATTGTCGAGTTCGAAGTACAGAAAAAAGATAAAGAAAATGAACAGCTGAAAATTCAGAATGGATTGGAAAGACAGCGGGTTATAATCGTTGGTATAATGGGTATCATCCTGTTTATTGTGGGTATTTTTCTTGCATCTATGTACAGGCAAAAAATAATTGCGCTTGACTCGTTAAAAGAACAACAGGCTACCACTGAAGCAAAAAATAAAGAGCTTGCTGTAATTAATGCCATACGAGATAAGCTTCTCTCTATGATTGCACATGACGTACGTGCCCCGCTTACTTCACTGCAAAACACTTTATACCTTACACGTGAAAAGATCATCAATGAAGAAGAATTCGCTTATTTAAGCCAGATACTCGATAATGATATCCGCCATCTTATAAGCATGCTCGATAATACTTTGCTTTGGGCAAGAGAACAGATTCATGTATTGAACATAGACAAAGTAAAATTCAACCTGCATCATCTTTCAGAAGATGTGCTGGGCTTGTATAACCAATCGGTAAAAGATAAAGGCCTTGAAGTAAGCAATGAAATTCCTCCTGAACTTGAAGTAGTATCAGATCGTGAGATCATTCATACAGTATTCCGCAATCTTATTTCAAACGCTATTAAATTTACGCCTCCCGGAAAAAAGATATCTCTGCATGCCTATCCAATGCCAGGTGAAGTGATGGTGCATATACAAGATGAAGGCTCAGGCATTTCTTATGGCATCCTTGAAAAAATCAGCAGGAAAGAATTTATTTCTACACGCGGTACTAATAATGAAAAAGGAACCGGTTTAGGTTTAATGTTCAGTTACGATCTGCTGGCAAAACTCAATGAAAGCCTTACCATTAAAACAGAGCCCGATGAAGGTACAACCGTCATCTTCTCTATCACACCGCCGGAAGAGCCAAAGACTGTTTAGTATAATCAGGCTCTTTACACTAATTTGCGGCTTTTAATTACGAACAGTTGTATTTTTTACCGGGCATCAAAACAAATAGCATCGTCCCTTGCGTCGCACACTTGTACTGAAAAATATTTAGCAACAAGTAAAATGGCAAAAGTGAAAAATGAAATAGCGCAGTTATTTCACTTCTCACTTTGTCTATCATAGTTCCGAACGATGAAAGGATTACGGATTTATTTTTATTTTAGTATCTGTGAATTTCATTTGCGACGCAAGCCGATGCCACAAAGCACAACAGCCGGTAATTAAAATATTTCAATGTTTTGATTTTTGATTTTTTACTTTTTTAGCATGCAAAAAGATCTAAGAAAAGAACAGGCGCTGGAATATCACTCTACAGGAAGACCCGGAAAGATTGAAGTAGTGCCCACCAAAGAAGCCAAAACACAACGCGATCTTTCACTCGCATACAGCCCGGGTGTAGCAGAGCCCTGCAAAGAAATTTTTAAGGATAAAGAAGATGTTTATAAATACACAGCTAAAGGAAATCTTGTTGCTGTAATAACCAATGGTACCGCGGTTTTAGGTCTTGGTGATATCGGCCCTGAAGCAAGCAAACCTGTAATGGAAGGCAAAGGTGTATTATTCAAAATATTTGCAGATATAGATGTATTTGATATAGAGATAAATGAAAACGATCCGGAAAAATTTGTGCAGATTGTAAAGGCTTTAGAGCCAACATTCGGTGGCATCAATCTCGAAGACATTAAAGCGCCTGAATGTTTTTACATAGAAAAAAAGTTGCGGGAAGAATTACATATTCCTGTAATGCATGATGACCAGCATGGAACTGCCATCATTAGCTCTGCTGCATTACTTAATGCGCTTGAAGTACAAAAAAAGAAAATTGATAAAGTACATTTTGTAGTTAGCGGTGCAGGCGCTGCAGCAATGGCATGTGTACAATTGTATGTTGCGCTTGGTGCGAAGTATGAAAATTTTACGATGTTTGATAAAGATGGTGTGATACACAGAGGTCGCACCGATCTTGATGAAACAAAAATAAAATTCGCTGTTACAAAAGATGATATCACACTTGATAAAGCCATGAAAGACGCAGATGTTTTTCTTGGTTTAAGTGTTGGTAATATTCTTTCTCAGGATATGGTAAAAAGCATGGCGAAAAACCCTATTGTTTTTGCTATGGCAAACCCTGATCCTGAAATTGGTTATGAAGATGCGGTTGCTGCAAGAAAAGATATTGTTATGGCAACCGGCAGAAGCGATTATCCCAACCAGGTAAATAATGTGCTTGGGTTCCCTTATATCTTCCGAGGTGCATTGGATGTACGTGCAAGTCAAATTAATGAAGCTATGAAACTTGCTGCTGTAAGGGCTTTGGCAGATATGGCCAAAACTGCAGTGCCGGACATTGTTAACCTTGCCTACAATCAAAAGAACATGGTATTTGGCGCTGAGTATATTATTCCAAAACCACTTGACCCAAGATTGCTGGCAAGCATAGCACCTGCTGTTGCGAAAGCTGCTATTGAAAGTGGCGTTGCAAAAAACCCCATTACTGACTGGGAAAAGTACGTGGTTGATTTAAATAAGCGTCTGGGTCTTGATAACCAGGTTATGCGTGCCGTGGGCAGCAAAGCAAGACGTGATCCAAGACGCATTGTGTTTGTAGAAGCAGATAACCAGAAAATACTAAAAGCAGCCAGTATTATTTATGATGATGGTATTGCTTACCCTATTTTATTAGGAGATGAATTGAAAATAAGAAAGATCGCAGATGAAAATCAAATAGACCTTTCTGATATTCCTATTATCGATCCTAAGAGTGATGAGATGGAAGAGAAAAGAAATTTTTATGCTGAATTATTTTTTAAGAAACGTCAGCGTAAAGGCTTCAATTATTATGAAAGCAAGAAAATGATGCGTGACCGTACTTATTATGGCTGCATGATGGTGGAAACAGGTGATGCAGATGCAATGATCTCAGGGCTTACACGCAATTATGTAGATGCTATTAAACCTGCATTACAAATAATAGGCACAGAAGAAGGTGTAAAAAAAATTGCAGGTATGTATTTGTTGCTAACAAAGAAAGGTCCGTTGTTCTTGGCAGATACTACCGTAAACTTTAACCCAACAGCAGAAGAACTTGCAGACATAACTATTATGGTTGCAAGAGAAGTGCGCAACTTTAACATTGTGCCACGCATTGCCATGCTTAGCTATAGTAATTTCGGCAGCAGCGATTCCCCGGAAGCAAGGTTGGTGGCCGAAGCTACAAAGATTGTTAAGCAGCGAAACCCATCATTGATCGTTGATGGTGAAATGCAGGCATGGGTTCCTTTTAACAAAGAAATTCTAAAAGACAATTTCCCTTTTAGTGATCTTGTGGATGAAGATGTGAATGTGTTGATCTTCCCAAATCTTACTGCGGGTAATATTGCTTATAATCTGCTGAAAGAAGTTGGTGGTGCAGATGCTATTGGCCCGATATTGCTTGGTATAAAAAAACCGGTGCACGTACTGCAATTGGGAAGCAGTGTGCGCAGCATTATTAATATGGCTAATATTGCAGTAGTGGATGCACAGATAAAATGTCGTATAAATCCTGAAGAGGTAATTCAGCGTTCGCCGTGGTGGAAGCGGTTGAAGAAAAAGAAGAAATGATGTGCGGATGAGAGAATGTGCGGATGTGCGGATGATAAGAACATTTTGTAGCTGGCTTTTAGTTTTTTGGTCATCACCTGTTGTGTCACTCACTTATACGTTTTGAACAATAAGGAACAAAAGTTTACAGGTTCACCAGTTTATGTGTTTACATGTGTCCGGATCCCCGAAACCCGTGAACATGTAAACTTAAAACCAGTCGAAACCTTTGTTTCAGTACAAGAGTGCGACGCAACAGAAGCTTAATATTTATTCAACAGTTTGGTACATAAAAAATATTTATAGTGATAGGTTTATTTCTTAATCATCTTGGCAGGTTCCTACTCATGCTTAAAAGCATGTTTACCAAACCTGAAAATTTTAAAATGTATTGGAAAGAATTTATGCATCAATGTGTAGAGATTGGTGTAGGTTCTTTACCTATTGTTATTATCATTTCATTATTTCTTGGTGCGGTTACTACGGTGCAAACAGCGTATCAGCTGGTAAGCCCTTTGGTGCCGCAATCGACCATTGCACAAATAGTAAGAGACAGTGTGATACTCGAATTATCTCCAACCGTTGTAAGTATTGTACTGGCTGGTGTTGTGGGCAGTAAGATCGCCAGTGAGCTGGGCAATATGCGTACTACGGAACAGATAGATGCGCTGGAGATTATGGGTATCAATACACGCAGTTATCTTATTGCACCGAAGATCGTTGGTGCATTGGTAGTGGTGCCTTGTTTGGTTGTAATATCAGCTGTGCTTGCCATTTGGGGTGGACGTACCGCCGGCGATATGTCTGGCATACTTGCCACAGAAATTTTTGATAATGGTCTTCGTCAGAATCTTAATACTTATAATATTACGTTTGCTTTATACAAAGCTTATACGTTTGCTTTTATCATCAGCAGTATCCCTGCTTATTACGGCTATCATGTAAAAGGCGGTGCATTGGAGATTGGTCGTGCAAGTACAACAGCGGTCGTTGTAAGTTGTATTATGATACTGTTTGCAGATTATGTGCTTGCTGCTTTGTTCCTGTAATAACGGTTGGTGAATTGTGAGTGGTGAATAAATGAGTTACTGTAACGTTGTTTACACAACTATTCACTAATTACAACTTGTGTTTACATATCACTAATAATTTTCTTATAGCTTGTTATCACACCTTTTATTAGCGATGAACTGAAGCCCTGGTGCTCCATTTCGTTCAAACCTGCAATGGTGCAGCCTTTTGGCGTAGTTACTTTATCAATTTCCTGTTCCGGATGCGTATGTTTTATTAACAACAATTCTGCAGCACCTTTTACTGTTTGTGCTGCAATGAGTGAGGCGGTCTTTGCATCAAAACCTATTTCAATTCCACCCTGTATGTTTGCGCGGATATAACGCATGGCATAAGCAGTACCGCATGCACCAAGTACTGTTGCTGCATCCATCAATTTCTCTTCGATTAAAGCAGTTTTGCCAAGCTGGTCAAAAAGATCGGAAACAAATTTCGCCTGTTCATCAGTAGCATTGTGTTTGCAGATGCAGGTAATACTTTCCTGTATGGCAATAGCTGTATTTGGCATGGCGCGGAATAAAGTAAAATCTTTACCCACTATTTCCTGTAAGTCTTTTATCCAGATACCTGTAATAACGCTAACTAATGCATGACGCTTTGCATCAAGGTTTGGTTTTAATTGTTGTAAGATTTCTTTTACCTGGAAGGGTTTTACTGCAAGTATTATCCAGTCTGCAAACTGCACCGCTTCAGTATTATTGTTGCTAACTAATATACCTTTTTCTTCAAGTGATGCAAGTGTGCTGATATTTCTTTTGGTAACAATGATATGTTCAGCTTTTGTAAAGCCGCTGTTTATTAATCCTTCAGCTATTGCTGTGCCGAGATTGCCACCGCCAATGATGGCTATTTTTTTGCTCATGTTGATTGCTCTTAACTTGATTAATGAAAAGGGAAACAAATTTACCAAATCTTTCCTGCACTTAAATAATTACGCACATAATCATCAACGCCTGCTTCAAGCGAATAAAATGGTTCTGTATAACCTGCGTTGTGCAGTTTGTTCATATTTGCTTCTGTGAAGTATTGGTATTTATCCCGAATATCTAAAGGCATATCAACGAAAACGATATTTGGTTCTTTGTCTACTCCACGAAATGTTGAAGATGCAAGATCATAGAAACTGCGTGCTGTGCCGGTACCGAGATTAAACAAGCCATTCAGTTTTATTGACCATTGACCATTGACCATTGATTGCATCATCCAGCAAATAACTTTTACTACGTCCTTCACATAAACGAAGTCTCTAAGTTGCTCCCCGTCTTTAAAATCGGAACGATGGCTTTTAAATAACTTTACTACACCATCCTTATTGATTTGATTGAATGAATGAAAGATCACACTTGCCATTCGGGCTTTATGATATTCATTTGGTCCGTACACATTGAAAAACTTTAACCCGGTCCAGGATGGTGGTGTTACTGTTTGTTGTAGTGCCCATTTGTCAAATTCATTTTTGCTAACGCCGTATGGATTGAGCGGTTTTAATTTTTCAACCACATCATGATCGTCATTATATCCTAATTCTCCTGCGCCGTATGTTGCAGCAGATGAGGCGTAGATCAATGGTACATTATGTTTGGTGCAATAGTTCCATACATTTTGCGAATACTCAACATTCAACTCCTGGTGAATAGCATAATCAAATTCTGTAGTATCTGTTCTTGCGCCAAGGTGAATAACAATATCAACTGTTGGTTGATGTAATTCAAGCCAGTCAAATAAATTATAGCGCTCTACAACATGCGCATAGTTTTTCTTTTCCCAGTTCTTTCTTTTTTCTTCTACACCAAAATCATCAACAATTACAAGATTGGTATAACCTTGTTCATTTAAATATTGCACCATGCAACTGCCGATAAAACCTGCTGCACCGGTAACGACGATATAACCTTTTTCCATTGATACAAAGATAATAGGAGATGTTTATTTGTAGCAAAAAGGTCATAAAGTACAAGTGTGCGACGCAACCAAAGTTTAATAGGTGAATAATGGCTGGGTCCAAAAAAAGCCCCGAGGAATTGCAGGGCTTTTATAAATAAGAAATTATCAGGCATTCAATATCTTCTCAATTGCCGTATCATATTTCTCTTTCCAGGCAGCGATATTACCCCAGCTTTCGCCGTTTACTTTTATTTCGCCGTTTGTTACTGTTCCAAGAATTGTGACAGGAATATTGTTGGCAGCCGCTTTATGTTTTATGTTTTCAGCGTTTTGTTTGGAGCAGGTAATAACAACGCGGCTCTGCGCTTCGCCAAACCAGAATGCATCTTTTCGAATATCGAAATCTGCATGTACATCGAAACCAAGGTTTCGGTTGAAACCTTTCTCAAGCAGTGTTACAGCCAATCCGCCTTCGCTGATGTCATGTGCACTATTGATCAATTTTTCATGAATGATCGATGCAACAAATTTCTGCACTGCAAATTCTTCATCCAGTTCGAAATGCGGAGCAGGAGAATATTCAACGCCTTTCAGTTTGTGCAAATATTCTGATGAAGCAATATCATTTTGTTGTTCGCCAATCAATATAATTACATCTCCTGTTGTTTTATAATCAAGTGTCATACGATTATAGAAATCATCTAATACACCTACCATTCCAATGGTTGGTGTTGGATACACCGCACCTTCAGGATGCTGATTATAGAAACTTACGTTACCACCAGTAACAGGCGTGTTGAATTTGCGAGAAGCATCGCCCATACCTGTTACAGCTTTTACAAATTGATAATACACTTCAGGATTATAAGGATTGCCAAAGTTGAGACAGTTGGTAACACCGATCGGTTCACCTCCACTGCAAACAATATTGCGTGCAGCTTCTGCAACGGCTATCATGCCACCTTTGTAAGGATCTGCAAAAACATACTTACTGTTACAGTCTGTTGTTACAGCCAAAGCTTTGCCCGTGCCTTTTGCAAGAACAATCGCTGCATCGCTTGGTGCATTGGTGCTGGTGTTTGCGGCGCCAACAGTGCTATCGTACTGAACCGTAACCCAACGTTTGTTGGCAATGTTTGGTATTTGTATTATCTGTTCTGCGACAGCTTTGATATCTGTAATATCTTCAATGCTGTTCTGATCAAACGCTTTTATTGCTGCAAAATATTTTGGCTCTGTATATTCTCTTATGTATTGAGGTGCACCACCACCAAGCACTAATTCATATGCAGGAACTGATGCCTCTAATTCTCCGTGCATATAAAAATTGAGAATGCCATCGCCTGTCACTTCACCAATTTCGCTACAAGGGAGATCCCACTTATCGAATACTTTTAATACGGCTTCTTCTTTGCCTTTTTCAACCACGATAAGCATGCGTTCCTGGCTTTCGCTTAACAGCAGTTCCCATGCTTTCATATTTTTCTGACGCGTAGGCACTTTGTCCAAATCTATACGCATACCCACTTTGCCTTTTGCACTCATTTCCGCGGTGGAGCAAATAATGCCCGCTGCACCCATATCCTGCATGCCTACTACGGCGCCTGTATCAATCACTTCAAGACATGCTTCCAATAATTTCTTTTCCTGGAAAGGGTCACCAACCTGAACGGCTGGTAATTCTTCGGTACTTTCTTCTGTGATGTTTGCAGATGCAAATGATGCACCGCCAATTCCATCTTTACCTGTTGCGCTACCTACAAAGAATACAGGGTTGCCAATACCTTCTGCAGTTGCAGAAATAGTTTTACCCACTTTTACAATACCAACACTCATGGCGTTTACGAGTGGATTGGTATGATAACATTCTTCAAAATAAATTTCACCACCAACGGTTGGTACACCAAAGCAGTTACCATAGTGACCGATGCCTTTTACCACGCCGCTTAATAAGCGCTGCGTTTTTTTATCTTTTATATTACCGAAACGCAGACTGTTTAATGATGCAATTGGTCTTGCGCCCATGGTAAAAATATCACGCTGAATACCGCCCACGCCTGTAGCTGCACCCTGGAAAGGTTCAATAGCGCTTGGGTGGTTGTGGCTTTCGATCTTAAACACCACGCCCCATCCCCCGCCCATATCCATTAAGCCGGCGTTCTCTTCACCAGCGGCAACAAGCATTCTGCCACCATCACGTGGTAAAGTTTTCAGCCATTTGATGGAGTTTTTGTAGCTGCAATGTTCACTCCACATGGCGCTGAACGTACACAGTTCGGTAAAGTTTGGTGTGCGCCCAAGTTTTTGCTTAATCAGTTCAAATTCTTCTGCGGTTAACCGAAGTTCTTCGGCGGTCTTAACGGTAACTTCCATTTTTTTATAGTTTCCAGTTTCCGGTTATTCGTTCCCGGTAGATTTTTTGTGATACCAGCTTTTAGGATGTATGGCATCTTCGTTGCGTCGCAATCAATTCATCTATTGAATATGAATTGATCAAACGCATATTTTTTACGCGGCAAAGGTAAGGAAGTGATGGAAGGCTGCAAGGTGGAAAATGTTATATGATTATGCACAGGAACTATAATAAACAACTTCTTTCTAAAAGTAGTTATTACATTTATGTACAACTCAATTTATATGCGCTTAAAGAACATTATAATATTTTTTTGCTTATGCACTCTTTTACAAATGCTTTCCTGTAAAGAAATTAATAGCTCGGAATGTTTTGCGGATGCTGATAGATTTCAGAACGCTTATAATTATCCAGACCTTCAAAACAGAAAGGATACTGACATTTTATTTTATCCAATAAAAGATTCTGTATCTCAACGAGATTCTTTTTTTGATGTGACTTATGGAATGAATTATTTAAAAAAACTCAATGAACAGAATCTTAGCCTTCGATTTGTTGGTATGGAAACATTTAGGTTTATACATGATCCACAAGTAAATATTACTTTCAATAAAAACGAAATGATTATCAAAACGTTTAAAAGCGGAAATATTAGTCCGGTGTTGAACCAAAGAAAACTGGATAGTTTCGAAGCAGGGGAATATAGATTTTTTAAAAAGTTTTATTTCAGAGATATAGGGACACTTTCTCCTGCCCAAAAAGAATATTATGATTCAATGATAAAAGTACACCCTGAATTACTGTCTATTCAATTGTATAAAAAGCTTTATGATATAGCACTTGATTATGATTCTGCAAAATTCGAGTATGAAACTAAAGTCATTAAGTTAAGTTCAAAACAATATTGTTCTTTAGTTGATTCACTAAACAAAACAGATTTTTGGAAATTGCCGTGGAAAATAGAAGCCCCGGACGTAACTATGGATGGCGGTGGTTATTGTTTTGAAGCAAACACTAAGAATAAATACAAAATTTTTCTTTGCTACCGATCGCGGAGTGATAATATTAAAATGACAGGATTTTGTAAATACTTACTTGAGTTTGCAGGGTTAGATGATAAAATACATTTATAGTTCTTCTCCAGCTCAATAGCCAATCCAACCGTACAAGAGTGCGACGCAACGAATGCCCAATGCTTATTCTATCGCTTAGTACAAAAAATTAACTCACCAAAGTACCAACGTGTTTGCCTTCTACCACATCCATTAAATTGCCGGGTTTGTTCATGTCGAAAACAATGATAGGGAGTTTGTTTTCCATACAAAGCGTAAAGGCAGTCATGTCCATTACTTTCAGGTTTTTCATGATGCATTCCTGGTAAGTAATATGGTCGTACTTGGTTGCGGTGGGATCTTTTTCGGGATCGGCTGTGTAAATGCCATCCACACGTGTGCCTTTAAGAATTACGTCGGCCTTTATTTCGATGGCACGGAGAGAACCTGCGGTATCTGTAGTGAAATATGGATTGCCGGTGCCTGCTCCAAAAATTACTACGCGACCTTTTTCAAGATGGCGCATGGCGCGGCGGCGGATATATGGCTCGGCAACCTGCTCCATTTTAATGGCACTTTGCAAACGTGTTTTTACGCCAACCTTTTCTAGCATTGCCTGCAGTGCCATGCCGTTGATCATAGTGGCGAGCATACCCATATAATCTCCGTGTGCACGTTCAATACCTGTTTCGCTTTCATTAAGACCACGGTAAATATTGCCACCGCCTATTACAAGCGCTACTTCTACACCAAGGTCAGTAATGCCTTTAATATCTCTTGCATATTGTTCTATGATCTGTGGATCGAATGGGTCTGCAGTTTGGGAACTAAGGCTTTCACCGGATAATTTTAAAAGAATGCGCTTGTACTTTAAAGACATAAGTAAAGTGTTATTAAAGGTAAAATTGTTTGCAAATAACAGTAAAAAATTCGGCAACGGCAAAAGCTAATTGATATTGATATAAGTATTAAGTACAATGCCATTGTTTTGCTGGAACACATTTTTGTTGTCTACTTCTCTGCCCAACTGAACAATCTGGTTGATGTAACCTGCTTCTATGCGAATAGTTGGATTGAATTTGAAACCTGCCATTAATGCGATGCGGTTTTGGTCGAAAATATTTTCGCCAACATTTTTTCCAAAGCCAATGAATATTTCATCATAAGCGGCGGCGTACCATTTCTTATTGAAAGGAACATCTAATCTCGGCATATAACGAACTCGGTTGAGGTAAATCCATGTATCAGGTTTTTCACTTTCAATACTGTTGAAACGGCCGGGCCATCTTTGTTCCAAACGTAACCGGTGCGTAAGATTTGTTTTGCCGACAGGGGTTGTAACAGTGAGCTGTTCGTATATACGATGTTCGGGAAATGTTTTGGGAACAGCAGCAAGCGTTGTTGTTCCGTAAGGAAAGGTATGAATGAAAGCATAACCTGCCTGCACAGTAAGGTTACTGTTGATCTTATAGTTAATGCCCACACGTGGTAAAGACTGCTGCCAGTTTTTTATTATGCCTGTGCGGCGCCATTGGTATTCAATATGAGCGCTTACTTTATTTGAGATCTTTGGTGTAATAAAAAAGGCGTACCAGCCGATTGTGTTGTATTCGTTTATCCTGTTTTGTGCCAATGAAAATAAGGGTGACAAAAACAAGATAGCAGCAAGTGTTTTTCTCATGGCTGCAAATTTATGGCTGATAGATTAACGATAAACAACAAAACACTTTCTTTGCTATATAAAGATTGCATATGAAAAATACAAACGTGTATTACCAGGATTACCTTCAACTCAATAATATTTTGAACAGCCAGCACCCTGAAAGTTTTAAAGAAGGTAACGAAAAAGCGCATGATGAAATGCTGTTTATCGTTATTCACCAGGCGTATGAATTATGGTTCAAGCAATTGTTGTTTGAAGTAAGTTCTGCTATCGAAGTAATGAGCCAGCAAAGCATTAATGATAACACACCACAACTCCAAACGGTAGTACACAGGTTGAACCGCGTGGTAACGATATTAAAGGTTTTGGTACACCAGATTGATATTATGGAAACCATGACGCCGATGGATTTTCTTGAGTTCAGAGATCTGCTAAGACCTGCTTCCGGTTTTCAAAGCTGGCAGTTTAAAGCGCTGGAAGCAAGGCTGGGACTGGAATATGCAGAACGCTATGGTAAAGAATATTATACTTCGCAATTAAAGCAACCAGAGATCGATATTATTAAAACAGCAGAAAGTGAAAAGTCATTGTTGCACGTGGTAAACAAATGGCTAGAACGTATGCCTTACTTCGATAACATTGATCACTGGAAAGATTTTGCCAATGAAAGTAATGAAGCAAACATTCATCCTTACTGGAGCACTTATCGCATGCGATATAGCAACAGCCTTGCAGAAGCAGAGCGTAATAACATGAATGCGTTTGACAAAATTTTTATTGAAGGCAAGGAGGGTGGACAGTTATCTGCAAAAGCAAGAAGGGCAGCATTGTTTATTATGTTGTATCGTGGCTATCCAATTCTGCATTTGCCGTTTGAATTGCTGAATAATTTATTAGAAATAGATGAGCAAATGAGTACCTGGCGTTACCGGCATATGAATATGGTGCATCGTATGATAGGCACACGCATTGGAACCGGAGGAAGTACAGGAAAGGATTACCTGAAAGCCGCGCTGGATAAGCATTACATCTTTAAAGAAATTGCACAGCTTACCAGTTTCTTAATTGAAAGAAGTAAGTTGCCTGCATTGCCCGCATCGTTGATACAGCATTTGAGTTTTAATATGTAAGCATTTTATGAGCCGGACTTTTGTATATGAGTGATGCTTTGTTGCGTCGCACTCTTGTACTGGATAATATAAGTCATCAGTAAGAGTCTAAAATTTTTTATGATGGGTTCATGATCATAAAACGCAAACAAAAAGGGGAACGAAATATTTCGTTCCCCTTTTTTATAACAAATAAGATTAATAATTAACCTAAAGCCACTCTTTTAAATTCTGTTACTTTCAAAGATGGATCCACGCTTTTCAAGTAAGTTTCTACGCTTATACCTGCATCTTTTACAAAAGCCTGTGCTAATAAAGTTTGTTCTTTAAAGAAAGCATTGAGTTTACCTTCTGCGATCTTGCCAAGCATTTCATCTGTTTTACCAGCCATCTTAGGATCAGCTTTCATTGTTTCAATAACAATGTTTCTTTCTCTCTCTATTGTTGCAGCAGGAACACTTGCGGCATCAACTGCAACAGGATTCATAGCTGCAATCTGCATAGCTACATCTTTACCTGCTTCAGCAGCTTCTTTGCTTAAGCCAACCAATACGCCCATCCTGTTTGCACCATGTATATAAGAGGCAACATAAGGTGCTTCAATTCTTTCAAATTTAGCTATACCGATTTTCTCACCGATCGCAGCAAGTTTATCGTTGATAAGATCTGCTACTTTAGAACCATTTACGTTTACTTCACTTAATTCTTCTGCACTCTTTACATTGTTGGCTACTGCAGCATCAGCAATACTCTGTGCAAATGCAACGAAGTCTGCATTCTTGCTTACGAAGTCGGTTTCGCAACTGATACAAACAATAAAACCTGTTTTGTTATCTGCTGAAGTCTTTGCAATGATCACACCTTCTTTTGCTTCACGGTCGCTGCGTTTTGCAGCAACTTTCTGGCCCTGTTTGCGCAACCAGTCGATGGCAGCTTCAAAATCGCCATTAGTTTCTGTTAAGGCCTTACGGCAATCCATCATACCTGCGCCAGTTGTCTGGCGAAGTTTGTTGATGTCGGCTGCAGTTATTTGAACTGTTGTTGACATAAAATATAATTTGAAGATTGAGAATTTGAAAATCTGAAAATGAGCGGCAAAAGTTTTTTTACAACAATCATTTTCTGCGTTAAGAAAAGTTGAACACATAGGTCCATAAAGAACTAAGCGTACAAGAGTGCGACGCAACGGAAGTTGAATAGCGTTATAAAAGTTGGGTCAATAATCACCTCACAAATGATAATGATTATTGACCCATTATTTTTTGTGATTCAATTATCTTCTTCCGCCACCTGCACCGCTACCGCCTGGTGCACCGCCGCCTTGTGGCCTGCGGCTTGCGCCACCTGGTACACGGCGTTTAGGTTGGCCACCACCTGCACCACCACGGCCACCGCCACGGGAACCACCGCGACCGCCACGTGCTGCTTCAGCTTCAGCCTCTGCCTGTAAACGCGCCGCTCTTTTTTCTGCCTCGTTATCTGTTTCTTCTACTTCTTCATCTTTAGAAGCCTGGCGTTCTGCCAAACCTTCTGCAATGGCAGCAGTAATATAATTAGTGATGATAGCGATTGATTTTGTAGCATCATCATTGGCAGGAATAGAGTAATCAACTTTGTTAGGATCGCAGTTTGTATCTACCATACCGAATGTGGTAATGCCCAAACGTTTTGCTTCCGCCAAAGCAATGTGCTCGTGTCCGATATCAACGATGAACAATGCTGCAGGAAGACGGCCAAGCTGAGCGATACCACCCAATACTTTTTCCATCTTGTCTTTATCACGGCTCAATGTTAAACGTTCTTTCTTGGTAAGACTTTCAGCGCTGCCGTCGTTCAGCATCTTTTCAATGCTCTGCATTTTCTTAACGCTCTTACGAACAGTATTGAAATTAGTAAGCATGCCACCCAACCAACGCTCAGTTGCGTAAGGCATATTTACTTTTTTGGCGCATTCGCTAACGATCTCTTTCGCCTGCTTTTTAGTAGCAACGAACATGATCTTTTTACCGCTCTTAGCTATCTGCTTCATAGCAGCTGCAGTTTCCTGCAAACCGTCAACTGTTCTGTTAAGATCAATGATGTGAATACCTTTCTTCTCTGCGAAGATGTAAGGCAACATCTTTGGGTTCCACTTCTTCTTGAGGTGACCAAAATGTACACCTGCTTCGAGCAACTGTTGCTGTAAAGAAGTATTTTGTTCCATTTTACTTTATTGTTGTAATTGTTTTGAATATTGTTTGTTCCCGGTTCCCGGTTTCCAGATACCAGTTAAAACCGGTAACCAGCAACCTGTAACAGGCATCCAGATTAACGTTTGCTGAACTGATAGCTTCTGCGAGCTTTCTTATGACCAAATTTCTTACGTTCCACACCACGTGGGTCACGTTTAAGAAAACCAGCAGCTTTTAAAGCAGGGCGGTATTCTGCGTTTACTTCGAGCAGTGCACGTGCAATGCCGAGTTTAGCAGCTTCTGCCTGGCCTTTAATACCACCGCCTGCTGCATTGATCTTTACATCAAATTTATCAGTAGCTTCAATGGCTTTTAAAGGTGCAACTACCTGGTTCTGCAGGTATGCAAGCGAGAAATATTCTTTGTAGTCTTTGTCGTTTATAGTGATCTTACCATCACCCTTGCTTAAGAAAACACGGGTAACAGCTTCTTTACGGCGACCAACTGCGTTTTTTTGCTTTTCCATTTATTTTTTTGCTTTGAGCTTTAAGCTTTGGGCTTTCAGCAATTTTTTAGAATTTAAATGCTTTAGGTTGCTGTGCTGTGTGAGGGTGTTTATCACCTGCATACACAAACAATTTCTTATACATCTTACGGCCAAGACGGTTTTTAGGAAGCATGCCTTTTACAGCTCTTTCCATTACCACTTCAGGACGGCGTTTAATAAGATCCTGTGCTGCTTCTTCTTTTTTACCACCTGGGTAACCAGAGTAGTTGATGTATTGTTTGTCATGGAATTTGTTACCTGTAAAAACAACTTTGTCAGCGTTTGTTACGATAACATAATCGCCGCAATCTACGTGCGGTGTATAATACGCCTTGTTCTTGCCACGAAGAACAGCAGCGATTTTAGATGCAATGCGACCTACGGTTTGATTAGTACCGTCAACTATGTACCAGTCACGCTGTACGGTAGCCTCGTTCGCACTTTTTGTGGTGAAATGTAGTTTACTCATTGTATTTTGTTTTTGATCCTGCCTGCGCTATCCCGCAGGTTTTTAAATGGAGCGCAAAGGTGCAGTTATACATTTATTCTTCCAAAGAATTAAGGAAGTTATTTTTATTAAACATTCATAATTTGCTGATTTTCAATAAAAATTTTGCTCAAATATTTTATTTGTAGTGTGAAACCAGCACCAATATTACTATTTGATATCTGTTGTGTCACTCACTTGTACGTTCTGTAAGCGCTTCAGCAAAGTGCAAAACTTAAATATAATAAAGCTTTGTGCTGGAATTTTATTTTCGAACAAGGATTGTTTGTCATCAATTTGTCATAACAAGTTTTATATAAAATCTTCGTTCCATTTCATTACGTAAATAATACTGCTCATTAAATAGTTTGCCCCGTTTAGCACAACAGTACACGAGTGCGACGCAACGGAAGCTTAATTTAGTTTTATAGTTGGGTCAATAATATTGTATATACACATAACATTCGTAAGAGCATTTTAAATGGCAAACGAAAACATGACAGAGAAATGACACAGGAATGACGCCGGTCATGTTTCAAACGTAAACGTATCGGGTATTTTTGCGTCAGAATAAAATTAACCAGCAGATAAAGAAAATGCATATCAGCCAGTTTTATATCGCCGGGATCAACTACAAAAAAACAGATGCATCTGTAAGAGGTTTGTTTGCTGTTAATAATGATCATTATGCTTCTGTACTTCAGAAGGCTCCGGACTATTTTCTTGATCAGCTTTTTATATTGAGTACCTGCAACCGCACAGAGATCTATGGAATTGCACCTTGTGCAGACAGCCTGGTTCATTTGCTTTGCAGCGAAACAGAAGGTTCAGTTGAAACATTTAAAGAACTGGCTTATATAAAACAAGGCGAAGAAGCAATTGAACACCTTTTCAATGTAGCTTCTGGTTTAGATTCCCAGATTCTTGGTGATTATGAAATTGTGGGCCAGATAAAACAGGCTACCAGATTTGCAAAAGAGCATGGTTTCGTTGGTGCTTTTCTTGAAAGAATGGTGAATACTGTTTTACAATCTTCGAAAGCAGTAAAAGGCCAGACCGCATTAAGTGGTGGTACTGTTTCTGTATCTTTTGCAGCTATCCAGTTTTTGATGGATAATGTTACAAATGTTGCTAATAAAAAAATACTGTTGCTTGGCACAGGAAAGATTGGCCGCAACACATGTAAAAATCTTGTTGATTATTTACACACCACGAATATTACACTTATCAATCGCACCCCAGATAAAGCTGTTGAGCTGGCAGATGAATTAGGGTTACAATACGCATCATTTGAAGATGCTGATAAATATATTGCGGAAGCAGATATTATAATTGTTGCTACCAATGCAGAGCAACCTGTTATTATGAAAGCAGATCTTGAAAGCAGTAATACCAAAATCCTTATTGATCTTTCCATTCCTAATAATATTGACCCATTAGCAAAAGAACTTGCTCATATTACTTTAGTAAATGTGGATGATCTTTCAAAGATCAACGATGCCACTTTACAGAAACGTCAGGCAGAAGTTCCCAAAGCAAAAGCAATTATAGCAGAGCACATTGATGAATTTACAGAATGGTACAGCATGCGTAAGAATGTTCCTGTTTTAAAAGCAGTAAAACAAAAGCTTCAGGATATGCATGCATGTAATCTTTTTATGGCTATGCATCCAAATCTTGGAGAAAATTACACACATCACGCTTCATCAGATTCTATTCAAAAAGTTATTAATAATATGGCCCTTAAAATGCGCCAGCAACGCAAACCCGGGTGTAATTATATAGAAGCAATTAATGATTTCATTACCAGCCGCGTTCATTAATTTTGCCGCATGTCCAAAGTTTTAAGGATCGGTACAAGAGAAAGCCAGTTAGCCGTTTGGCAGGCAGAGCTTGTAAAATCTCAATTAGCACAAAACAATATTGAAAGTGAATTGGTCTTCATCAAAAGTGAAGGCGATATTGATTTGGTTACACCTTTATATGAAATAGGCGTGCAGGGCATTTTTACCAAAACACTTGATGCCGCATTGCTTAGCAGAAGAATTGATCTTGCAGTTCATTCCATGAAAGATGTTCCCGTACAACTTGCAAAAGGAATTGTGCAGGCTGCAGTGTTGAAAAGAGCTTCTTATAAAGACATTCTTGTTTATAAAAACGATACAGGTTTTCTCAACGAGAAAAATTCAGTTGCAACAATCGCAACAAGCAGTATTCGTCGTAAAGCGCAATGGTTGCACCAATACCCAAATCATACAATCGAAAATCTTCGTGGTAATGTAAATACACGTTTACAAAAGGTTAAAGACAATAACTGGAACGGCGCCATCTTTGCCGCGGCAGGTGTTGAACGTATTAATGTGCGTCCTGAAAATTCTATTGATATAACCTGGATGTTACCTGCACCTGCACAAGGGGCGATCATGATTGTATGTAATGAAGATGATGCAGAAACAAAAGCAGTGTGTGCATCATTAAACGATGAGACAACTGCAGCTTGCACAAAAATTGAAAGAGATTTTTTAAAGACATTGATGGGTGGTTGCTCAACGCCAATAAGTGCATTGGCAGAGATTGAAAATGATAAAATACATTTCAAAGGAAATATTTTCTCATTAGATGGAACCCGATTTTTAGAAACAGAAAGATTAATTGACATAAATAATGCAATTACTTCAGGTATTGATGCAGCTAAAGAATTATTAAACAGAGGCGCAGATAAAATAACAGCCGCTATCAGGAATGCCATCATTTAAATACAACATATTATGCACACGACCTCTTGATAGCATGCTTATATACAAAGCAGCTAACAAAGGCATAAGTATAGATGAAGTATCGTTTGTAGAAACGGAAGCAATTATAACAACGGATATTATTGAGAAGATAAAAAATATCGCAACAAAAAAAGCAACAGTAGTTTTTACAAGCATGAATGCAGTGGATGCGGTTACTGCGCAGTTAACGCAGATACCAGACTGGAAAATTTTTTGCGTTGGTGGTGTTACCAAAGAAACTGTTTTCAATTTTTTTGGAGAGAAATCTGTTGAAGGCACAGCAAAGAATGCAAAAATGCTGGCAGAAAAAATAATTCTCACGGGTGAAAGCAAAGAGGTTTTTTTCTTTTGCGGAGATCAGCGGCTCGACGAGTTACCGGAAACCCTCAACGCAAATGATATAAAAGTTAATGAAGTAATTGTCTATACCACAAGGCTTATTCCAAATTTCATTGTTAAGAATTACGATGGCATTATTTTTTTCAGCCCAAGTGCTGTGCATAGTTTTTTTTCAGATAATACAATTGCCACAAGTGTAGTATTGTTTTCGATCGGTACCACTACAACGGCCACAATAAAAACATATTGCACCAATAAGATCATTACAAGCGAGTGGCCCGGCAAAGAAAATATGATAGATTTAGTATTGGATTATTATAAAACATAAATAGAGAATTATGAGCCAGGCGTCATTACTACTATGATGCTCCTATTGCGTCGCACTCTTGTGCTGCAACAAATATTTCAGCAATTCACTATTCACCATCAACACAATGTCACAACTTAAGAACGATTTACTACTACGAACACTAAAAGGAGAACAAACAGAACGTACCCCTGTATGGATGATGCGCCAGGCAGGAAGATATTTGCCTGAATACAGAGTACTTAGAGAGAAGTACGGTTTCTTTGAAAGGTGCCAGACACCTGGGCTTGCATGCGAAATAACTATTCAGCCTGTTGATATCGTTGGTGTAGACGCAGCAATTTTATTTTCAGATATCCTGGTAGTACCACAGGCTATGGGATTAGAAGTACAGTTGATAGAAAACAAAGGGCCAATTCTTCCTGATCCAATTCAAACGGCAAATGATTTAAAACGTATTCACGTTCCCGATGTGTATGAAACATTACAATATGTTTTTGATGCCATCAAATTAATCAAACAGGAATTAAATGGCCGTGTACCATTGATAGGTTTTGCCGGTGCACCATGGACATTGCTTTGTTATATGGTGCAAGGTAAGGGCTCTAAAACATTTGACGAAGCAAAAGCATTTTGCTACCAGCAACCTGAACTTGCACACCAGTTACTACAAATGATAACTGATACAACCATTGCCTATTTGAAAGGCCAGGTTGCAGCAGGTGCAGACACTATCCAGATCTTTGATAGCTGGGGTGGCTTATTAAGTCCGCAGGACTTTGAAAATATTTCTTTAAAATATATCAGGCAGATCGTTAACGCGTTAAAAGATGAAGTACCAACGATAATCTTCGCAAAAGGTGCCTGGTTTGCACTGGAAGAAATGGCGGCAACAGGCGCGGCTGGCCTTGGAATCGATTGGTGTATCAAACCTCAACTGGCAAGAAAATTTGCAGGTAATAATGTAACACTACAAGGTAATTTTGATCCTGCAAAATTGTTATCGCCAATTCCTGTTATACAAAAAGAAGTAAAAGAAATGTTACAGGCATTTGGCCCCGGAAGACATGTTGCAAATCTTGGTCATGGTATTTTACCAAATGTTCCTGTTGATCATGCAAGAGCATTTGTGGAAACAGTGAAAGAATACAGTTTTAAGTAATAAGTCGTGCAAGGTTCTGAACGTACAAGAGTGCGACGCAACGAAGATGGCCATAGATGTAAAGCCCGGCTCAAAAAAAATTGTAGTGATCAATATCATAATTTATTTATCAGATTGCTTTGACCTTTGTTTAAAAAGTTTTTATGCATGTAAAAAATACCTGGATACATTTTATTCATCAGCTGCAGGATGATATTTGTGCCGCGTTGGAAGCATGCGATGGTAAAGCAAAATTTATTGAAGATAAGTGGGAACGCCCTGAAGGGGGTGGTGGCATTACACGTGTAATTGCAAATGGCAATGTGTTTGAGAAAGGCGGCGTAAATACTTCTGTTGTGCATGGCGAAGTATCCACCGAAATGCGCAACCAGTTGAAGATATTTGGATCAACATGGTTTGCATGTGGATTGAGTTTGGTGATACATCCTTTGAATCCAATGGTGCCAACAGTGCATTGTAATTATCGTATGTTTGAATTATACAACGAACGGGGCGATGTGCTTGACCGGTGGTTTGGTGGCGGGACGGATCTTACGCCATATTATTTGTTTGAGGAGGATGCCATACATTTTCACAGGACTTATAAGAATGCATGCGATAAATTTGACGCATCATTTTACACGCAGTTCAAAGAAACTTGTGATAACTATTTCGTGAACTGGCATCGCGATAAAGAGCGTAGAGGTATTGGCGGAATTTTCTACGATTATAAAAGACCGGACGCAAAACAGGATATTCAATTCTGGATGGACCTTGCAAAAGCGTGTGGCTATGGTTTTATTGATGCTTATGTGCCCATTGTTGAAAGAAGAAAAAATCTTGCTTATACTGATGCACAAAAACATTGGCAGGAAATAAGAAGAGGCAGATATGTTGAGTTTAACCTGGTGCATGATCGTGGTACTTTGTTTGGTTTAAAAACAAACGGACGTATAGAAAGCATATTGATGAGTTTACCGCCAACAGTGCGTTTTGAATATAATTATCAGCCAACGCCAGGAAGCGAAGAAGATAAATTATTGCAGGCTTGTCTGCATCCACGTGACTGGTTAAAAGAAGACGAAGAAGCTACAATTGTGTGGGCAAAAAAATCTAACACTTGTTGATCTAAAAATATTTTATGTATCTACAGAGAAGAAATAGAATACTTCGTAAGTCGGCTCCGGTACGTTCGCTTGTTTCAGAAACAACACTAACGCCAAACGATTTTATTGTTCCTTTATTTATTGATGAAGGTGAAAATGTAAAGACAGAAATTGCTTCGATGCCTGGCTATTATCGCAACAGTCTTGATGTTACGGTTAAAGAAGTAAAAGAATTATGGAGCATGGGTTTAAAGTGTGTGTTGCTTTTTGTAAAAGCAAAAGATGAATTAAAAGATAACACCGGTAAAGAGGCATGGAATGCAGACGGTTTAATGCAGCGAAGTATTAAAGCTATAAAAGATACCTGCCCTGAAATGGTTGTTATGACTGATGTTGCGCTTGATCCATATTCTTCTTATGGTCACGATGGCATTGTAAAAGATGGTGAGATCGTTAACGATGAAACGGTTGATGCATTGGTGAAGATGAGTGTTAGTCATGCTGTTGCAGGTGCAGATTTTGTTGCACCAAGTGATATGATGGATGGTCGCATTGGTGCTATTCGTGAAGGTCTTGAAGAGAGTGGTTTTACAAAAGTTGGTATCATGGCTTACAGCGCAAAATATGCTTCGTGTTTTTATGGTCCGTTTAGAGATGCGCTGGATAGTGCGCCTGGCTTTGGTGATAAAAAAACATACCAGATGAATTATGCCAATCGCCTTGAAGCAATCAAAGAAACGTTGCAGGATGTGGAAGAAGGTGCAGATATCGTTATGGTAAAACCTGCGCTTGCTTATCTTGATATAATTCGTGAAGTAAAGAATGCGGTCAATGTTCCGGTAAGTGCCTACAACATCAGCGGTGAATATGCTATGATAAAAGCAGCAGCAAAAATGGGATGGATAGATGAGAACAAAGCGATCATCGAAACACTAACTTCAATGAAACGTGCAGGTGCGGATTTGATCGCAACATATTTTGCAAAAGACGCGGTGATGTTGTTGGGATAATTTTATGAACTAAACTTATTGCTACTATTGAGCTTTCGTTGTGTCACTCACTTGTACTGCACAATTCTATTCAACAAAAATTACGATCATGTTTATAATTGAATTAACATACAAAGTGCCGCTTGCCGAAGCAGATACACATATGGCATCACATATTGAGTTCCTTGAAAAATATTATAAGTCGGGCCACTTTATTGCCTCAGGCAGAAAAGAACCAAGAGATGGTGGAATTATTTTTGCAAAAGCATCAGGCAGGAAAAGAGTAGAAGAAATTATTGCAGAAGATCCTTTTAATAAACTAGGCATTGCAGATTACCGCATCATAGAATTTAAGGCAACAAAAAAAGTAAAAGCTTATGATGCTTTTGGAGGAGAAGAAGAATAATCATGAACATTTCAAATAGCAAGCAACTATTCGAACGCGCCCAGCACTCAATTCCCGGAGGTGTAAATTCACCGGTACGTGCATTTAAAAGTGTAGGCGGAACGCCATTGTTTATCAAACATGCAAAAGCTGCGTATCTCTACGATGCAGATGATAATAAGTATATTGATTACATCGCTTCATGGGGACCAATGATTCTTGGTCATGCATATGAACCTGTAGTTAAGGCAATACAGGAACAAGCTGTTTATTCAACTTCATATGGTGCACCAACAGAGCTTGAAATAAAAATGGCAGAGCTTATCAAAAGCATGGTGCCAAATGTTGATCTTATAAGAATGGTTAGTAGCGGCACAGAGGCATGCATGAGTGCTATACGTGTTGCACGGGGTTATACAGGAAAGAATAAGATCATAAAGTTTGAAGGTTGTTATCATGGTCATGCAGATTCATTTTTAGTAAAAGCAGGAAGTGGCGTTGCTACATTCAATATACAAACTGTTCCCGGTGTTACTGCAGGCGTAAGTGCTGATACACTCACCTGTGCGTATAATGATCTTGCTGCAGTTGAAAGATTGGTGGAAGAAAATAAGGGAGAAGTAGCGGCAATTATTGTTGAACCTGTTGCTGGTAATATGGGTTGCATTATTCCGCAACCAGGATTTCTTGAAGGCATTCGCAAAATTTGCGATGCAGAAAATATCGTTTTCATCTTTGATGAAGTAATGAACGGTTTTCGCCTTGCACTGGGTGGCGCTCAGGAAAAACTGGGTATTGATGCGGACCTCATTACTTATGGCAAAGTAATTGGAGCTGGCATGCCCGTTGGTGCATTTGGTGGTAAGAAACATATTATGGAAGTAGTATCACCACTGGGTAGTGTGTACCAGGCTGGAACATTGAGCGGTAACCCCATTGCCATGATCGCGGGTTATACATTGCTTTCTATTTTAAAAGAGCAACCGCAACTACTAAAAGAACTTGACGATAAAACTGCTTACTTAAAAGAAGGGTTAGATAAAGTTTTGAAAGCATCAGGTACACCTTATGTTATTAATCACCTCGGTTCAATGCTTAGCATACATTTCAGCGATCATCCTGTTACAGATTTTGCAAGTGCGGCTTCTGCAAACAATGAATTGTTCAAAAAATATTTTCATGCCATGTTAGATCGTGGTGTGTATTTACCGCCATCGGCATTTGAGAGCTGGTTCCTGAATAATGCATTGACAAAAAAAGATCTTGATCATACTATAAAAGCTGCAGAAGAAAGTTTGAAAGAGATTTTGTAAGTAAAATTTATTTAACCGCAACAGGATAGTGTTTAAATAAAGCTGCTACTCCTTTATCAATGGCAGTTTGAAATTTTGAAGATTTTTCAGGAACCACATCTTCTACAGCACCTGTCCAGATCATCATGTTCTTTTTTGCATCTACGATATCAAGGGTCATGGTGCCAACCCTGTAGCGGCCTGTTTCTATCTCTTTGCTCTCCCATTTATAATTACGCTGTCCAATGTACAAAGGAGGGTCAGTCATAAGATTTGTCTCTCTTGTCTGTACCTTTTCTTTTACAACAAGTCCGATGTTTATAAGTATATCGGGGTTAGCTTCAGATCTTTCGCACCCTCTTTTTTCCAGTTCTCTTGCTATCGCATTTTGCAGCAGTAAAGTAGAAGATATGAAGTTTGCACTAATAGTATCACCGCTTGCATGCAGTTTATAAAAATCAAAAGTTTTATAATCATTGAAATCAACATTTGGTGCTGATTCTGTATTAGATACTTTGGTAGTGGAACAGGAAGTAATCAACAATGCAAAAAAGATGTATTTTTTCATAGCTAAACATTATTCAGCAATTTAAAAAAAATAACTATCACTAAGAATTGTGAATTGCTGAATACTATCCAATGCGTACAAGAGTGCGACGCAACAAAAGCATCATTTATATTCTTCAGCCCGGCTCAAAAATGCTTCTGTTCAATACATGCTTCTTGAACCTTTTAACTTGAATCTTCGTCTACTTACTAATCATCTTCACCACAGGAATGATCATCTCCTCCATGCTTACACCACCATGTTGAAATGTGTTCTTGTAATAGTTTACGTAATAATTGTAATTGTTTGGGTAACAAAGAAACCCATCTTCCTTTGCAAAAATGAAAGAAGAATTTACATTGGGCACAGGCAAACCTGCTTCATGCGGGTTGCGGAATGCAAGCACTTCTTTAGGTTCGTAATTTAAATTGCGGCCGTGTTTATAACGAAGGTTAGCAGTAGTTTGTTTATCGCCGATAACTTTATAAGGTGTCTTCACACGCACACTACCATGGTCCGTAGCAAGCACTATATTAATTTTCTTATCTGCGATTTTTTTCAATGCCTGGTACAACGGGCTGTGTTCAAACCAGCTTTTTGTAATGCTTCTGTAGCTTCTTTCATCGGCAGCCAATTCTTTCAGCACTTCCATTTCTGTGCGTGCATGGCTAAGCATATCAACAAAATTGTAGATGATAATATTCAGGTCGTTTCGTAAAAGGTTGTGAATATTATTTACCAGTTGCTGACCATCGTTATGATTCACCACTTTTGTATAACTGAACTTTATATCATCCCTGTTCAAACGCTTTAGCTGGCCTTTAAAAAACTCTTCTTCAAACAAATTCTTACCACCTTCATCATCATCATTTTTCCATTGCACCGGATATTTCTTTTCAATATCTACCGGTAGTAATCCTGCACAGATAGCATTCCTGCTGTATTGTGTGGCGGTAGGCAATATGCTGTAAAAAGTTTCTTCTTCCAGTATGCGGAACGTTTCTGCAAAAATCGGTTGTATGGTTTTCCATTGATCATAACGTAAGTTATCAATGAGTATAAAAAATGTTGGTGTGCCTTTTTCAACATGCGGTAAAACTTTTCTTTTAAAAAGATCATGGCTCATTACGGGCGCATCAGGAGCTTTAGGATTTAACCAGCCTGCATAGTTTCTTGAAATAAATTTAAAAAATTCTGTATTGGCCTCCTGCTTTTGAGATTGCAATACTTCACGCATTTCAGGGCTTTCGCTCTTTTCCATTTCAAGTTCCCAATACACCAGTTTTTTATAAATATCCATCCATTCGTTGTAATCAGGGTTGCTGTTCAACGCCATGAATAAATTACGAAACTGTTGCTGGTAAGCCGTGTTGGTTTTTTCAGAAACCAGTCTTTTATTATCAATGATCTTTTTTAAACTAAGCAATACCTGATTCGGATTCACAGGCTTAATCAAATAGTCTGTAATCTGGCTGCCAATTGCATCATCCATCAGGTTCTCTGTTTCATTTTTTGTGATCATTACAACCGGTATCTGGCTATTCACTTCTTTTATCTTCTGTAATGTTTCCAGGCCTGTAATGCCGGGCATCGTTTCATCAAGCAACACCACATCAACTGCATTATCCCTTACAAAATCAATTGCTTCAAAACCATTGGTAAGCGTTTGCACATCGTAGCCTTTATTTTCTAAAAATAATTTTTGAGATTGCAGGCTTTCAATTTCATCATCTACCCAAAGTATAGTTGCTAATGCCATAATTTAATTTTAGATTTTTATGAACCAGGCTTCTGAATAAGTATTAAACATCGTTGCGTCGCACTCTTGTACGCTTTGTACTTTATTCCACATAAGAACGACAGCCTTGCAATATTAGTGCGACGATTTTTGCAAATCTGCGCTTTCATTTGCACATTTGCATATTTTCACATTTCACATTCGACACATTAACAATTTAGCAACAGCCATGCAGATACCTAAAAGAAAAATCATCAACGATCCGGTGCATGGTTTTATCACAATTGAGCATCCGCTTATTTTCAGCATTATTGCGCATCCATACTATCAAAGGTTACGACGGATTCATCAAATGGCATTGGCGCAACTTGTTTATCCTGGTGCAGTCCATACAAGATTGCATCATTCATTGGGTGCTTATCATTTAATGTGTCTTGCCATTAATGAACTTAAAAGTAAAGGTGCAGTAATAACACCCGACGAAGAAGTTGCAGCCAAGGCTGCTATATTGTTGCACGATATTGGGCATGGGCCTTTCTCCCATGCACTGGAAAATATATTGCTGCCGGGCATTAGCCATGAAGAATTAAGTTTGCAGATCATGCATGTGCTGAATAAAGAATTAAATGGCAAACTTGATCTAGCCATTCAATTATTTACCGGCAAATACCATAAACTTTTTTTGCACCAGCTTATCAGCAGCCAGCTTGATGTAGACAGGATGGATTATCTCACACGTGACAGTTTTTTTACAGGCGTAAGCGAAGGAATAATTGGTTATGACCGCTTGCTAAAAATGTTCATCGGGTATAACAACCAGCTAATGATAGAAGAAAAAGGCATTTACAGTGTGGAGAAGTTTTTGGTAGCACGCAGGCAAATGTACTGGCAGGTTTACCTGCATAAAACAGTGCTTGCAGCAGAAAAAATGCTGGTGAAAATTATTACAAGAGCACGAGAGATAAAAGCAAATTCTTTTTCACCCTATCTCAATGAGTTTCTGCACAAAGAACATTCTAAAGAAACCGTTTATCAATTATTATTCGAATTCTGCCAGCTTGATGATTATGATATAATTGGTTCTATAAAAATATGGGCAACCGAAAATGATAGAGTGCTTTCCACCTTATGTAAAAACCTGTTAAAAAGAGATTTACTAAAATGTAAATTACAAACACAACGTTTTGACGAAGAGCTTATTCAAACAAAGAAAAAATCAGTGATGCAGCAACTAGGTCTTACGTTCGAAGAGGCAGGTTATTTTGTATTTACAGGAGAAGCCATCAACACAACCTACAAGCTTGAAGATGAACACATCAACATTCTTTTTAAAAATGAATCTGTGAAAGACATTTCAAAAGTTGATAACCCGCTTATCCACCAAACATTGTCTGTGCCTGTGAAAAAATTCTACATTTGCTATCTTAATGTTTAGGTTGTTCCCCCTGCGTGCATAAAATTTTTATCGCGTAACAATTTTTAATATCTAAATTTAAACATCTGTTCAATATGCAATTTACCGCAGCTCAAATAGCCATGCTCATAAACGGGCAGGTAGAAGGTAATGCTTCTGCAACTGTTGATTCCTTTGGCAAAATTGAAGAAGCCAAATCCAATCAACTGGCCTTTCTGGCCAACCCCAAATATGAGGAATATCTATACTCCACAAAGGCTGCGGTTATTATAGTCAATGAAACACAAGAGCTAAAAGAACCGGTAAGTGCAGCGCTTATCCGCGTACCGGATGCTTATTCGGCTTTTGCAACCCTTCTGCATAAGTACCAGGAAATTATGCGCCAGCAACTCAGTGGCATACAGGAGCCAAGTTTTATTCATAAAACTGCAGTACTGGGTGAAAATGTTTTTGTGGCTGCATTTAGTTATATAGGAGAAAAAGTGCAGGTTGGCAATAATGTAAAAATATATCCGGGTGTTTTTTTGGGTGATAATGTGAAAATAGGTGAGAATTCAATCTTGCTCCCGGGCGTAAAAATTTATCATGATTGTGTTATTGGAAAAAATGTAACCATTCATGCAGGTACAGTTATCGGCGGCGATGGGTTTGGTTTTGCGCCACAACCGGATGGCAGCTATAAAAAAGTTCCGCAGATTGGCAATGTTGTGGTGGAAGATTTTGTAGAAATAGGTTCCAATTCCTGTATAGATCGTGCAACTATTGGGTCAACAATTATAAGATCCGGTGCCAAGCTCGATAATCTTTTGCAGATTGCCCATAATGTAGAAGTGGGCAATAATACAGTAATTGCTGCACAGGCAGGTATTAGTGGCAGCACCAAAGTGGGTAACAATGTGCAGATAGGCGGCCAGGCAGGCATTGTAGGCCACATTCAAATTGCAGATGGTACACGCATCAACGCTCAAAGCGGCGTAAGCAAATCAATAAAAACACCTAATTCAGCAGTAACCGGTTCCCCTGCTTTTGAATATACCAGCGCATTACGCAGCCAGGCAGTAAGCCGCAATCTTCCCGATCTTGAAAAAAGGGTATTGGAGCTCGAAAAACTGGTTCAGCAACTCATGCAGGAACGGGTAATAATTTAATTTATTTGGATACCAGCAGTTGTTCCTTGTGGCGTCGTTCCTTGCGTCGCATTTCGTTCATCGTTTCATCAAATGGCATCAATATAAAAATGCTGTTTATTAATCAGTATATATAAGCTTGGCATTATAGCCTTTTATCTTTCCCGCGAAACCTTATTTTTGCAGCCGATAAAGCCGAAAGAGCAACAGAATGTACAAGAGTGCGACGCAAGTAAAGCCTCATTGTTATGCTGCAGACGGGCTCATAAAAAAATATCATGAACGCAACATTTAATCCTGACAAGCAGCATACGCTGTCTTCCAAAGTAACGATCAGTGGTACGGGCTTACATACAGGTGTACTGGTAGATATGACACTTATCCCGGCCAATCCCGGTTTTGGCATACAGTTTCAGCGTGTGGATCTGCCGAATAAACCAATAATTAAAGCTGACTGTGATCTTGTAACAGATACAAGCAGGGGCACTACTTTACAGGTTGGAGATGCAAAAGTTAGCACTGTAGAGCATATACTTGCTGCATTGGTAGGTAAAGGCATCGACAATGTTTTGGCGGAACTGAATGGCCCGGAAATACCTATTATGGATGGAAGCTCCGAACCTTTTATTGAACTGATTGAGGAGGCTGGTGTTTCAGAACAGGAGGCTGCTAAAAGCTGGTATAGCCTTGATGAAAATATTTATCATTATGATGAAGTTAAAAGGGTTGAAATGGTTGCCTTACCTTCTATGGAATACCAGATAACCACTTTAATTGATTTTAACAGCCCGGTGCTTGGCACACAGCATGCAGGCCTGAAATCTATGCGGGAATTTAAAACAGAAATTGCTCCCTGCCGTACTTTCTGCTTTTTGCATGAACTGGAAATGCTGCTGGATAATAATCTTGTAAAAGGTGGCGACATAAACAACGCTATCGTGGTTGTTGACAAACCTGTTACAGAAGAGGAAATGAAACGATTGGCGAAGGCTTTCAAAAGAGAGAAAATTGAAATAAAAAGCGAAGGTTATTTGAACAACCTGGAACTGCGTTTTCCCAATGAACCGGCGCGCCATAAATTATTGGATGTGGTGGGAGATCTTGCATTAATTGGTTATCCTATTAAAGCCAGGATCATTGCAAACAGGCCGGGTCACAGTACCAACGTAGATTTTGCTAAAAAGATAAAGCAATACATCAAAAAGAATAAGCATGTAAAAGATGTGCCGGTGTATGATGCATCTCAGCCGCCGGTATTTGATCTGCAGCATATTGAAAAAACATTGCCACACCGTTACCCTTTTTTGCTGGTAGATAAGATCATCGAACTTACCGATACAAAAATTGTTGGGGTAAAAAATGTAACATTCAATGAGCAATTCTTCCAGGGCCATTTCCCCGGAAACCCGGTAATGCCAGGTGTACTTCAGATCGAAGCATTGGCACAAACTGGTGGCATTCTTGCTATTAACGCTATGGGAGATGGAAAATATGATACCTATTTTCTAAAAATAGATAATTGTAAATTCAAACAAAAAGTGGTGCCTGGGGATACCATGCTGCTTAAAATGGAGCTGGCTTCGCCTATACGCCGCGGTATCTGTGAAATGAAAGGAACTGTTTATGTAGGTGGCAAAGTAGCAACAGAAGCAGACCTGGTTGCACAAATTGTGAAAAGCAAGTAGTAAAACATACACCTGCTTATTAAATTATTACCATTAATTTTGCGCCATTCGTTGAAAGACGGATGGTTTTTTTGTAGTATCGTACAGAACTAAAATATAATTAAACACGTTATTTCAGCGCTTTCATGATTCATCCGCATACATACATACATCCCAATGCCAGGCTGGCACAAAATGTAAAAATAGACCCCTTCACTGTTATTCATCAGGATGTTGAAATAGGAGAGGGTACCTGGATTGGCAGCAATGTAACCATTATGGAAGGTGTGCGCATTGGCAAAAATTGTCGCATTTTCCCAGGTGCTGTTTTGGGTGCTGTTCCACAGGACCTGAAATATGATAACGAAAAAACCTACGTCGAAATAGGTGACAACACTACGATCCGTGAATTTGTAACTATACACCGCGGTACAACAGATCGTATTAAAACAAAAGTGGGTAGCAACTGCCTTATCATGGCATACAGCCATATAGCGCATGACTGTATTGTGGGCAATAATTGTATCCTCAGCAACAGCGCACAGATAGCTGGCCACGTAATAGTGGGAGATTGGGCCATTATTGGCGGTGTTTGTGCGGTGCACCAGTTTGTGCAGATCGGGCAGCATGCCTACGTTGGTGGTGGCAGCCTGGTGAGTAAAGATGTGCCGCCTTATATAAAAGCTGTGAGAAATCCTTTAAGCTACGGTGGTGTAAACAGTGTAGGGCTTAAGCGTCGTGGTTTTACTTTACAGCAGATCAACCAGGTGCTTGATATTTACCGAATTATTTACAACAAAGGCCTTAACATTACACAGGCTCTTGAGTATATTGAAGAAGAATTCCCTGCAACAGATGAACGCGATGAAATTGTAACTTTTATACGCGAAAGTGGCAGAGGCGTTATAAAACGCTTTACCAAAGGTGCTAATGATGAAGATTAAAGAATTTTGTTACGAGCGTTCCTTTTCATAGCATCTTCGTTGCGTCACATTACTTTCATCGTTCTGTTGTTTAGGCAGCTTTAGGTTTTATAAGCAATCTTTTCTTATTACATGCAATCTTCGTCAAATACAAATCCTGTTCATACACTTTCAAAGACGGATGCCATTACCGTTAGTTTGCAAAATGCGGGTAAAAGATTTAACCGCGAATGGATATTCCGCCATGTAGATTATACCTTTCAAAGCGGAAATGCTTATGCTATTACGGGACCAAACGGCAGCGGCAAAAGTACTTTGCTACAGTGCATTGCGGCATCAATACAAGTAAATGAAGGTGCTATAGAATTCAACAATGCACAAAAGAAGCTTGAACCGGAAAACATATACAAATATATTTCAATTGCTGCGCCCTATCTTGAAGTGATAGAAGAAATGACCGCAACCGAATTTTTGCTTTTTCATACATCATTTAAACCATTATTGTCAACTATCACTATCCCTGAAATATTGGAGATCATTGGGCTACAGGCTGCTGCCAATAAACAAATTCGTTTTTACAGCAGTGGAATGAAACAACGTACTAAACTGGCACAAGCCATTTTTTCGGATGTTCCCATTCTTTTGCTTGATGAACCCTGCACCAACTTTGATACTGCCGGTTATGAACTTTATCACAGGCTCATTAACGAATTCTGCAAACACAAACTGATCGTTGTAAGCAGCAACGATATCAACGAATATAATTTCTGCAGTGAAGTAATTGCGATCACTGATTATAAGATCAAAAAATAATCCCTCTTCGGTAAAGCCTGATAGTACTACTGCGGATGAAAGGATTGCGACGCAACGAAGATGCTACAGCGAACAAATGCTGGTATCAAAATTTATTACATGCTAAATAGATCGTAATATCCCTTCACTTTAAAAGGTTCTTCATTCCGCTTATATTTGCAGCCCGTTGAAACACTCGAGCCCCAGAGATTTCTCAGTTAATTCTGGTTTGGCAAATACTGATTCAATGTTTTAGTTGACTACTGAGAGAGTCAATGATACTTTAACATTTGATGAATTATGTATCGCACACACACTTGTGGAGAACTTAGAGTAAAAGATGTAAACATGACGGTAACCCTTGCCGGATGGGTGCAAACCGTAAGAAAATTCGGCGCTATCACTTTCGTTGATCTGCGGGACCGTTATGGTATTACCCAATTATTATTTGGCGAAGACCTGCAGGCAGAACTGGATGCTAATCCGCTTGGCCGTGAATTTGTGATACAGGTTGAGGGCTTTATACAGGAACGAAGCAATAAGAACCTGAATATACCAACCGGTGAAATAGAGATACAGGTACACAAATTTGCGATACTCAATAAATCAGCTGTTCCGCCTTTTACTATAACGGATGAAACAGATGGCGGTGATGATCTTCGTATGAAGTATCGCTATCTTGATCTGCGCCGTAATGCCGTAAAGAAAAATCTTGAATTACGTTATGCTGTTAGCAGAAGCACAAGAAACTATTTACATGAGCAAGGCTTCATGGATATTGAAACACCTTTTCTTATAAAATCTACTCCTGAAGGTGCAAGAGATTTTGTGGTGCCATCCAGAATGAACCCGGGACAATTTTATGCTTTGCCACAAAGCCCGCAAACATTTAAACAACTATTGATGGTAAGTGGTTACGACCGCTATTACCAGATCGTGAAATGTTTCAGGGATGAGGATCTGCGTGCAGACCGTCAGCCGGAGTTTACGCAAATAGATTGTGAAATGTCGTTCGTTGAGCAGGAGGATATTCTGAACATGTTTGAAGGTTTGGTAAAAAGAATTTTCAAAGACGTAAAAAACATAGACTATCATGAAAAAGTAGAACGCATGACATGGGAAGATGCCATGTGGAATTACGGCAATGATAAACCTGATATTCGATATGGCATGAAGATCTGCAATATCAAAAAGCCTTCTTCTGTATATGTAAATAAAACTGACAATGCCGCTTTGGTAACCGGAGCAGACTTTAAAGTATTTGATGATGCGGAAACTGTTTTGGCAATTGCAGTGCCCGGCTGCAGTGAATATACACGCAAACAAACAGATGAGTTAACGGAATGGGTTAAGCGTCCGCAGATTGGTATGAGAGGTCTTGTATTTATTAAATGCAATGCAGACGGAACGTACAAAAGCAGTGTAGATAAATTTTATAGCGAAGAAAGATTAAAAGCCATTGCTGAAGTTACCAATGCTTCAAGTGGAGATTTAATATTGATTCTTGCAGGAGCAGAAGAGCGTACACGCAAAGCCACCAGCGAACTGCGTTTGGAAATGGGCAAACGTTTGGGGTTCCGTAAAGACAATGAATTTAAATTATTATGGGTACTTGATTTTCCGTTGTTTGAATATGATGAAGAAGGTAACAGGTGGGTAGCCCGTCATCATCCATTTACTTCTCCAAAACCATCCGATATACAAACGATGATCAATAACAATCCTGTTATTGAAGATGCTGCAAAGTACCTGGAACATCCATATGCCAATATCAAAGCGAATGCTTATGATATGGTATTAAATGGTAATGAAATTGGTGGGGGCTCTATTCGTATCTATCAAAGAGAACTGCAGGAAAAAATGTTTGCAGCACTCGGTATGAGTGAAGAAGAAGCATTGCATAAATTTGGTTTCTTGCTTGGGGCATTTGAGTATGGCGCACCACCGCATGGTGGTCTTGCATTTGGCTTTGATCGTTTATGTGCGATACTTGGCGGCAGTGAAAGCATTCGTGATTTTATTGCATTTCCAAAGAACAATTCGGGAAGAGATGTGATGCTTGATGCACCTTCTACTATTGATGATAAACAATTTGATGAATTGCAGATAAAGCTGGATTTAAAAGCATAAAAATAAAGAAGCCACTTTTTAAAAGTGGCTTCTTTATTTAGGTAAGTATAGTTTATTGTCTGTTATAATTTTGCAGGGTAAGTGCACTGAATTTTTTCTCCAGCGTATGAATTTTATCAACCACATCTTTTAGTTCAGACATACTTTTGCCCTGGTGAAAAGCCTTGGCAAACTTCGATTTTTCTGCTCTTAATGCTGACTCTATTTTTTGAATATTGGTTTGTGTTATCTGGCTGCTCATGATGTTATATATGACAAATTGTGTGCCTTAAAGTTAAGATTAAATAAAAAAGTTTTCATTTTTTGCCAGCTAAAGTTGTTAACTTTAAAAGCACTTTCCTGTTAGAATAAACAGGGCCGCCGGTTATTATTGCCACTTTAAGAGATCGTTTGCCAGGATCAATTGAATACTTCTGCAGGTTTAGTGTTTTTCTTCACACTATTAAAACCTTGTTTATGAATTATGATTATCAACAAAGTGATCTGTCAAGGTCTATTCTTGCCGGTTTATTTTCCGGTATTGTAGCAACAATTACCAATCTCATTTTTACGGTTACTTATAGAAGCATTACGCAGTTTTATGAATTTAATGCCATAGATATAACTACCATTGTTTTTGGAACCATATTACTATCGATTGCATGTGGTGCCATGTTTTATTTCTTTGTACACTACCTCAATAAAGGCATTATGTTATATCGCATAATGGTTGTGATAGTGACTATCGCTATCGTAATTACCGGTATCAATCTTCGTCACACTATCCAGGACGTAATACCTTACGAATTCCGCGTATTGGTAATTGGCACGCAAGTCATCATAGGAGGCCTTGCATTATTTCTCATTCCATATCTTTTCAGGCACGACAAAATAATCAGTTAGTTGATTTTACATCAATAGCCGGTAAAATTTTACCGGCTATTTTTTTACATTAGTTACCCATCATCATTGCTGCTATAAGGCATCGTTGCGTCGCACACTTCAGCGCCTGTATTAATTTCACCACTAAGCAGTCAGTTAACATATTAAACTTCTGTCTTATTTTAGTGTTTAACTAAAACAACCGCAGGCACTATTGGCCGCCTTTTTTGTAAATTCGTGTATATGGAGCAAGAGCAGGTAAGGATTGCTGAGAATATTTTACCAAAATATACTTTAAATGAAGAGCAGGAACGCAAGGAAATACTGCGACAGTATCGTGCACTTTTGCGCGCCTTGCGGGAAAAATTGAAACGGGGCGATAAAGAATTGGTGCGTACAGCATTCAAAATGGCTGTTGAAGCGCACAAAACAATGCGGCGTAAAAGTGGAGAGCCATATATATTGCATCCATTGGCAGTTGCAAGAATATGTGTTGAAGAAATTGGCCTTGGTGTGCGCAGCACTATTTGTTCTCTGCTGCATGATACAGTGGAAGACACAGACATAACACTTGAAGATGTAGAGCGTGAATTCGGCAGTGAAATAGCCAGAATTGTTGACGGACTTACCAAAATATCTTCTGTAATAGATGCCAGCAGTAGTCAGCAGGCGGAGAATTTTAAAAAGATACTTATTACACTTACTGATGATCCCCGTGTAATACTCATAAAACTAGCCGACCGTTTGCATAACATGCGTACGCTTGATTACATGAAGCGGGAAAAGCAATTAAAGATAGCCAGTGAAACGGTTTGGGTTTATGCACCGCTTGCACACAGAATGGGTTTGTATAATATCAAGACGGAGCTGGAAGATCTTTCCATGAAATATCTGGAACCGGAAGCATATAAAGATATTGCACGCAGGCTCTCGGAAACAAAAAGAGAACGTTCAAGATATATTAATGAATTCATAAAGCCACTTCGGGAAAAATTAGTTGCTGCAGGTTTGGATTTTGAGATTTATGGCAGACCAAAAAGCATACACTCCATTTGGAACAAGATCGCAAAAAAAGGTGTAAGCTTCGATGAAGTATATGATCTCTTTGCCATTCGCGTTATTCTTAATTCTGCACCTGAAAAAGAAAAGGAGGATTGCTGGAAAGTGTATTCCATGATAACAGATGAGTACACCCCATCACCAGAACGTTTGCGCGACTGGCTTAGTAATCCCAAAGCAAATGGCTATGAAGCTTTGCACACAACAGTAATGGGCCCGCAGGGAAGATGGGTAGAAGTACAGATCCGCAGTAAACGCATGAATGAGATTGCGGAAAAAGGTTTGGCTGCACACTACAAATACAAAGAAGGCAGTAATGATGAAGACAGGTTTGATAAATGGTTTGGCCAGATACGCGAAGTGATAAGCAACCAGGATACAGACAGTGTTGACTTTCTGCAGGATTTTAAAACCAGTTTTCTTGCCGAAGAAATTTATGTGTACACTCCAAAAGGCGATGTAAAAATGTTGCCTATTGGTTCAACTGCATTAGACTTTGCGTTCTCTATCCACTCTGCAGTTGGCAGCAAATGTATTGGCGCAAAAGTTAATCATAAGCTGGTTCCTATCAGTCATAAATTAAGAAGCGGCGACCAGGTGGAGATCATTACCAGCAACAAACAAAAGCCAACAGAAGACTGGTTAAATTTTGTTGTAACTGCAAAAGCAAAAAGCAAAATAAAAGATGCGCTAAAAGAAGAGAAAAGAAAAATTGCAGATGAAGGCAAATACATTTTACAACGCAAGCTGGAAGGCATGGGCGCTGCTTACAATCAGCACAATATTGATGTGCTGGTAGATTTTTATAAAGTCACTTCGCAGCTTGATCTTTTTTATAATATCTCCGTTAAGCATACTGATCTTAAAGAACTGAAAGAGTTCCATGTATTGGGCGATAAACTGGAAGCGCCCAAACCAATTAAACCCGTTGTTGAACATAAGCATGAAACAGAAACTAAAACACCGGCTTCCAAAAAAGATTCTGAACTCATCATCTTTGGCGAAAGCAGCGACAAGATCATGTATAATCTTGCCAGGTGTTGCAACCCAATTCCAGGCGATGATGTGTTTGGTTTTGTAACAACCGGCAAAGGCCTAACCATTCACAGAACCAATTGTCCAAATGCTGCACAAATGATGGCCAACTATGGTCACCGTATCGTTAAAACAAAATGGGCAAAGAATAAAGAGATTTCATTCCTCACTGGTCTTAAGATCATTGGAATTGATGATGTGGGTGTAATCAATAAGATCACGAATGTTGTTAGTGGTGATATGCGCATCAACATTTCAGCACTTACCATCGAATCGGGTGAAGGAATTTTTCATGGCACTATAAAAGTGTTCGTGCACGATAAAGAAGAACTGGATGAGCTTGTAAAACGCCTAATGCAGCTCAATGGTATACAAAGTGTAACAAGGTTCGATACGGAAGAAAAAGCAAAATAATTTACTTTGCAAACTTTAGTGCTACTATTAAGCTTTCGTTGTGTCACTCACTTCAACTTATTTTTCTTTACTCAACAAAATTAATATTTATCTATGATAGCAAGAATATGGCACGGTTATACTGTATTTGAAAATGCAGATAGTTACGAGCATTTATTACGCGAAGAAATATTTGAAGGCATACATAGCAGACAGATCGAAGGATTTAAAAGCATACAGTTGCTTAGAAGAAATCTTGCAGAGGAGACAGAATTTATTACGTTGATGATGTTTGATTCCATCGAATCAGTTAAAGTATTTGCAGGAGAAAATTATGAGACAGCTGTTGTTCCTGATAAAGCTCGTAAGCTGTTAAAACGTTTTGATGCAACCTCGCAGCATTATGAAGTGATTGTTTAAATGGTACTTCCTCTTTTCCCCAATTCAATAACTTCACAATTCTTTATTTTATTTCCATCAATTACAAAGCGTACCAAGGTTTTTACTTTATGCCAACCCTGTAAACCAGCAGCACCGGGATTAATATGCAGGCATTGCAATTTATCATCATACATTATCTTCAAAATATGCGAGTGCCCGCTGATAAACAGTTGCGGCTTCTCTTTCATAATTGTGTTCTTTACTCCGGGTTCATATCTTCCCGGGTAACCACCAATATGTTTCATAAAAACTTTCACCTCTTCACACATAAAGATCAGCTCTTCCGGAAATTCGGAACTTATACCATATCCATCAATATTACCATACACACCACGCAATGGTTTAAATGCCTTTAAAGCATCTGCAATTGCAGCATTACCAAAATCACCGCCATGCCATATCTCATCTACAGCTTTAAAATGTTCAAACACTTTCTCATCTAAATAGCTGTGCGTGTCAGAAATTAAACCAATCTTCTTCATTCTTTTTATCCTTCGCTAAAATTTCAAATTTTGTTCATTAATGTTCTACAGCTCTTCATCACAGTAGCACAAAGGCTCAATCAGGGCGTTACCGATAACGGGCTGTATATCGTTTTCGGTTGTCTTTTTTCGTTACTTTTTTGGACAGGCAAAAAAGTAAAGAATGTTATTCAGGCGCATTTATCTGTGGCAATAATTTCAATATCGTAAAGTAATGGTGGCTCTCATGCAGCAAAAAGAATTCGCACCAGCCACAAATCGTCCATTGACCATAATAAGGGTGCCTTGCAGTTTTTCTCAAATCTTCATCAGATAAACCAAACAAAAAATCATTCAGTGTTTTTCTTGTTGCATAAAATTTATTCAGCAACGCGTCATAATCCAGTTTGCACCATTCCAAAAAATATTCATCGTTGTCTGCAACATATCTTTCAAACAGCGGGTCATGTTCATGTGTTGCACGCAACATGCGTTCCATAAACACTTCATGGTACCTGCCCAAATGTGCAATGTTTTCCGCAACGCTCCATTTATCTGGTATAGGTCTTTGCTTTGCATTCTCATCATGCACACCAAATAACAATTGCTGCAGTGCATCAGGCTGGTATTGCATTCTTGATCGTAGTGATGTTTCCATAATAGCATTATCCCAAAACAGGGATGTTATTTTTTAATAATTTTGTTTTCACTGCAATTTACAAAAGAGCATTAAGATACTTCATTCAGTAAATTGCTTGCAGGAAAACACAAAAGATCTTGATATGGGAATCTTAACCGAACAAATCAGGGAATTCGTCAACAAACAAAAGCTTGGCTTTATAGCAACTGTATGCCCCGATGGCACGCCAAACCTTTCACCAAAAGGAACAACCATTGCATGGGATAATGAACACATTGTATTTGCCGACATTCATTCTCCCGGAACAATTACCAACCTGCTAAGTAATCCCGCTATTGAAATAAATGTCGTTGATATTTTTACCAGGAAAGGCTACCGTTTCAAAGGCATTGCCACTGTGTTTTCAAGAGGACGATTCTTCGATGAAGTAATAGCATATTATAGAGTGGCAGGCTCGAAACATGTTATCAAACATATTGTATCAGTAAATGTGCATCGTGTACATGAAATTACTTCACCTGCTTATGATACAGGATTATCAGAAGAAGAAGTAAAACAAAGATGGACCACTTACTGGAGCGAAACCCTCCAGGTCCCCATGAAGTGAGGCTTATAAAATCTCCTTACCTTTAACCAATGCCATTCCACAGAAACTTTACCTACTACATAGACAAACGCAAATGGAAATATGTTTTCCTTTTGTCGTCATTAGAATTATCAAAGCAATAATTGTTCAATAGATTTGTTGCAGTACAAGTGTGCGACGCAACAAAAGCATCATAGTAGTAATGCAGATCGGTAAATAATTATTTTCTTTCATTTGCACATCTATACATCGGCACATTTTCACATTATCTCATTTTCAAATTTTCAAATTGCCATATGCCACACTATCACACGCTCGGTACCATTCCGCACAAGCGCCACACACAATTCCGCAAACCGGATGGAACATTATATTCTGAACAATTATTTTCAACAGAAGGCTTCAACAGCGATAGTTCTTTACTCTATCATTGTCACCCGCCCACAAAAATTATAAAGACAGAAGCGCAGTATAGTGTAGCGCCAAAGATTGCCGAAGAAAAAATGCTGCGCCACCGCAGCTTTGAGGGCTTTAAAGTAAAACCAGCAGCAGATTATTTGGAAAGCCGCAAACCAATTTTGGTGAATAACGATTGCCATATTTCGCTCGCTGCACCGCAACAAAGCATGACAGATTATTTCTACAAAAATGCAGATGCAGATGAATTGCTTTTTGTGCATGAAGGCAGTGGCAAACTGCTTACACAATATGGAGAGTTGCAGTTTGCATACGGCGATTATCTCATCATTCCGCGAGGCAGTATTTATCAATTGCAGTTTGATAATGATAACAACAGGCTCTTCATTGTTGAAAGTTTTTCGCCCATACGTTTTCCAAAACGTTATTTAAGTAATTACGGGCAACTACTCGAAAACTCACCTTACTGCGAACGTGATATCCGTGCACCAGAACATCTTGTAACAATAGATCAAACAGGCGACTTCATCATCAAAACAAAGAAGCGTGGCATGATGTATCATATTCATTATGGTCATCATCCTTTTGATGTTATTGGTTGGGATGGTTGCTGTTATCCTTTCGCGTTCAGCATACACGATTTTGAACCCATTACCGGTCGTGTGCACCAGCCGCCACCCGTGCATCAAACATTCGATGCGCACAATTTTGTGGTGTGCAGTTTTGTGCCGCGCTTGTACGATTATCATCTCCAAAGTATTCCTGCGCCATACAACCACAGCAATATAGACAGCGATGAGTTGCTCTATTATGTTGACGGCGATTTTATGAGCCGCAAAAATGTAACACGTGGTATGCTTACGCTGCATCCCGGCGGCATTCCACATGGTCCGCATCCCGGCGCTGTAGAAAAAAGTATTGGCGCAAAAGAAACAAAGGAACTCGCCGTAATGGTAGATACATTTCACCCGTTGCAGTTAACCGTTGATGCACTCGACATAGAGAACGAAGGTTATGTAATGAGCTGGGCGGAATGATTTCGGATTTGCGATTTTAGTGTCTGCGTTTGAGTGGGCACTTTTTTATTTTTATGTACTTAGCTGAAGTAAGGCTATTAAGCATCGTTGCGTCGCACTCTTGTACATTCTATTCATTCATCAACAAGGTGCACTCCAGGTCAGACGCTTCCAAAGCGTTTGACCGGTATAGGAGCCACCCCGGTCAGACGGCTCAAAGCCGTCAGACCGATAACAGCAACAACTCAAAATATTTTGTATCTTAAACCATGCAGTTTTACCAAGGCAAAATATATCACGTCTATAACCAGGGCAACAATAAACAACCGATTTTCTTTACCAACGAAAACTACTTATACTTTCTAAAAGCTTACCGAACCTTAGTTGCGCCACACGCAGATACAATTGCATACTGCCTTATGCCAAATCATTTTCATTTTCTCATAAGCACAAACGAACAATCTGTACAGCAGGTAAAAGTTGGTAGCCTCACACTATCTGCATTATCAAATGGCATCAGAATGTTATTGAGTAGTTATGCAACTGCAATCAATAGACAGCAACATACAACAGGTTCATTGTTCAGGCAAAAGACCAAAGCAAAACCGCTTGACAATGGATCAGACAACTACACCTTGACAGCCTTTCATTATATTCATCAGAATCCTCTGGGAGCGAAATTGGTAACATCATTGAACGATTGGGAATATTCTTCTTTCAAAGACTATACAGGCTTAAGAAATGGAACATTGTGCAACAAGAAATTAGCGGGGCAGTTGATAGATACAAACTGGAATGATCTTGCAACTGAAACCTATGAGTTTTATAAAAACAAACAAGACCTAAGCGCTATTTTTTGAGCTTCGTGCATACCGGTCTGACGCTTTGGAAGCGTCTGACCGGGTAGCTTCGCAAGAATGTAACACGTGGTATGCTTACGCTGCATCCCGGTGGCATTCCGCATGGTCCGCATCCCGGGGCTGTAGAAAAAAGTATTGGCGCAAAGGAAACGCCCCTGGTCAGACGGCTCAAAGCCGTCAGACCGGCAATCTTGTACTCCGTTGCAGTTAACCGTTGATGCACTCGATATAGAGAACGAAGGTTATGTAATGAGCTGGGCGGAATGATTTCGGATTTGAGATTTCGGATTTCAGATTTTAGTGTCTGCGTTTGAGTGGGCACTTTTTTATTTTTATGAGCCCGGCATTTGTTTTTCATAGCATCGCCTGTTGCGTCGCACACTTGTGCGTTCTGTTCTTTGAATCCGATCTAAGAATAATTTTTATTTTTGCTTTGAAGTTTTACGGCACATTTCAACAACATTGAAATTTAAAAACTTAATGCGGATATTTGAATCCAGATTTTCTTTAACTTGATTTTTAATAATATTTTTTGCATGAAAATTCAACCCTTCCTCTTTGTAACAGTAGTGCTCCTGGCTTCTTGCAAAAAGAATTCGTCGGATCTTATAACTAAAAATAAAGATATCGCTGCGTTCGCTATTACCGAGCAATGTTCATCAGTTCTTCCCGCTCAAAGTGCTTTTGTAGATTCTTCATTGCAATTTATCAACTTATCGCATCTTCAGGATTCATCAGAGCAGAGCTATAGACCGAAAGACACATATTTGTGGGATTTTGGTGATCAAAATGGTAGCACTGAAAAAGAGCCGACTCATAAGTATGCGAAGCCTGGTGTTTATACAGTAAAACTCTACTCCTACTTAGAGGATCATTTATCTGATTCTTCTACACAACGTCTCCATGTTGTGTTAGGAAATAGAGAGTTTAGATTATCTGTTGACACATATGGTGTAGACATGGAAGAAGCTAATAATAATAGCTATCTCGTTCTGTACCGGAAAAATTATGGCGCTAATCCTTATACCTATGGTTTTATGTTGGTAGATAGTTTATTTAATTCCAAATGGAATTATGACATAGCGGGCGATGATAATACTGTTAGATTAAGTAGCATGAAAAGAATCGACGGCAATGCATTTATCTTGTCTGGCAACTATACGCCCGGAAGTACTCAGGAATTTTGCTTATCTAAAATTGATGCAAGCGGTAAGCTTATCTGGAATAAATATCTAAATAACTTACCTGGTTTGAATACTTACACGACAACAGTTTCGGATGGTGGCTTTTTAACATTAGGAACTTCTTACACACCAGCATTGAAACCATTAGCTACAATAGTTAAATGCGACGGAAACGGTAATGAGATTTGGAGAAAGCAGCTGGATAGTTTTGCAGTACTTAATAACATTGTTGAAACGACCGATGGATATGCATTTGCTGCAACTACTTCAAACTTCTCTCAGAATACTTATTTGTGTAAGATGGACTTGCAGGGGAATATTACAAATATGGTTTTGTTCAATTTTGGATATTATCACGTATATCAACCCCCATTCATAATTTATAATTCAAATGAATTTCTTGTTCCGACAAGCGAATATTTTTACTATTTTAAAAATGATCTTTCGCTTGATTTTAAAGTAAAAATGCTGCTTTCTTCCGGAAAGGGCGGTTTTACAGCAGGAAATAATTTCTATGTCTATTCATCACCGGAAAGCGCAGTAGGAAAATTCTCCTTCGACGGAGTTGAAGAATGGCAACTAAAGATTGACGATGTTATTTACACATCCTGTTATTCAACTTTATTGAATGTTGATAGATATTGTCAAAAAGCTATTTATACATCAAATAATGAAATAATTGCTCTTTCTTACGGGCGTAATATAGACGATGAATTTTCACTCTACTTAATGAAGATAGATCCGGATGGAACTATGCAATAGTTTTCTCTATCGAATCGCTAACCCTAGCGCAAGAATATAAACCCTTTGTTGGTGCAGGAATGAGGCGTTGCTTTTGTGTTTAGCTTCCTGTGCCTCGGTAGTAATTATATTTTCTATATTCGTGCATCATCAATTCAACTTCCTAAACATGCGGATGATTCATTTATCTTGTTTTATTACTACCATTTTTCTCATTCTTTTACTTTCATGTTCTTCTAAAAACGCAAAGGTTGTTATTTCTGCTGATAGATTAGAAGGGCTCACTACAATAACAATAGATTTTAAAGATGATAGCACTTATATTATAAAAGTATCTACATTTTTATCAAATGAAGAAGTAAAAGGAAAATACACATTTCATGATAGTTTAATAACTCTAACTAAAATTCCGGAAGATGGATTCCTTAATTCAAAGACTCTGTTACTTAAAGATGAGGGTATCAATAAATTGTTTTTGTATCAGTTAAGTTCAGACAAGAAAATTGATACGACATTATACGAATTCGATTGCTTTATTAATAAATAACATTCGCTCATCAGCACACCAACTTCACACCTCCACTCGCACTCTTCACTAGTTGTTTCATAAGGCGCCTCTTTCGGTTTGGTCATGCCGCAGGCATGATTCAAAGGATGGCGCAGCCATATCCGCAGAAAGAAGCAAATGCAGCGCCGTTGAGACAACGAAGCCCTGTGGCTTGAACAGAAGAATTATATTTACTAATAAATGCACCTGCTATGAGAATGTGTTTATTCCTGTTTAGCCTGTTTTCTTTATCTGCACATGCACAAAAATTTCCTAAAGTAAACTTCAATCATTTTTATTTGGTGATAGATTCAGCAGACCTGGTTGCAATAAAAAATTCAGATTTTATAAAAAACGAGTTTGCGGCAATGCAAACAAAAACAACCATAGCAGACAGTGCAGCTACATGGACAGGCACTTATCTCTTTGGGCTGGATAATTATTTTGAAATATTTGATAGCAGCGGTGTCGGCGAGCCAACAGGCATCGCCGGCATAGGTTTTAGTGTTGATGGAATTGGAGAGATTCAACAACTTGATACGATACTAAGTAAGAAATATAAAATAGAAACACGTGCAAGAGAAAAACAATACGATGATAAAAAGGTGCCCTGGTCCACTTTGCTGGATATAGATGATTCTGCTTTTAATATGCAAACCCATATTTATTGGTGGGTAATGGAATACAAACCGGAGTACTATGATTACAATCATTGGAAGTATACCAACAACCAGCTAACAAGGACTACTTATTTAAGTCAGTATGCAGCAGAAAGAAAAAATAAGATATTCAAAAGGTTTACCGGTATAACACTTAAAACAACGATGCAGGAAAAAAATATGCTGTCGGGTTTTCTTTTAAGCTGTGGGTATAAAAAAATTGATGAACATAGCTTTGCTTCACCTGAAGATTTTATCATTCATTTTAAGGATAGAAATAAAAATGACAGGTATGCTGTAGAATCAGTGTCGTTTGAATGCAATGAACCACACAGCGGAACTGAAAAAATTTCGGTGCATATTCAAATTGAGTTTCAAAATAATTCGGGCAGGCTCGTCTTTGAATGATCTGCTCAGCACTAATCCACCGTACAAGTGTGCGACGCAACAAAAGATTAATTGAAATTACAAAAGCCGGGTTCATAAAAATTTTCTAACTTATGGCTTCTTATAAAAATAAGCCATATGAAGAAAAATAATCGCAGACTATTTCTGAAGAATGCTGCCGTAATATCCGGAGTATCTATTTTAAAACCTTCCATTGTTTTTGGTACAAAAGCAAACTCTGCCATAAGACTTGGTATTATAGGTTGTGGTAACAGGGGCACAGCTGTTATTTCGTCGATGGTGCAAAATACCAACACAGCGATTGTAGCCATGGCAGATATTTTTGAAGATAAACTGCAAACCGCACTGCCCAAATACAATAAACTAAATACGGATAAACAAATGCCTGCAATAGCTGCGGCAAACATGTACCAGGGATCAAAAGCATATATGCAACTGCTGGAAAATAAAGATGTGGATTCAGTGCATATATCAACGCCGGCTTATGCACATGTTATGTTTCTTGAAGCGGCAGTAGCATCGGGTAAACATGTGTATTGCGAGAAGCCTGTGGCGCCTGATACTGCAGGTTGCAAAAGAGCGTTGGAAGTAGCAGGAAAAGTAGGCAGTAAACAAAGCGTGGTGATCGGTTTCCAGATAAGGCACGCATCGCCTTATGTTGAAATGGTAAAAAGAATTCAGCGTGGAGATATTGGTGATATAATAACGGTACAGCTTTATTATTTTTCTTCCGGTTCTGAGATACATAAACCAATAGGCACATCTGATGATGAGTTGCGTATAAGAAATCATTTTCATTTCAATGCATTATCTGGCGGCATTTTATTAGACCAGGGTATTCATATGCTGGATGTTTGCAACTGGGCACTAAATGCGCATGCAATAAATGCTATTGGCCGTGGTGGTAAAAAAGATCCATTACCGGTTGGTGATGCATGGAACAATTACCAGGTATTATATCAATACCCTAACGATATAAACGTAAGTATTCATTCAACACAGATGGGGCCGGCATTTGGCGATGTATGTTGCAGGTTCCTGGGCACGAAAGGCATTGCAGAAGCGCATTACAGTGGTGGCGTATTTATTAATGGCGATAATGCATGGGATTCCGGTGTTGCAAGAACAGAAGCTGAAATAACCCCTGAGCAAAGAACTTCAGGCGCATTTCTTTCTGCACTGGGTGATGCGGATAAAAATAAAGAACAACATTTTATCAGCAGTATAGAAACAGGTAATTATGTGAATGAGATAAGATCCGGTGTTGAGTCTACACTTACTGCAATATTAGGCAGGGAAGCTGCTGAAAATAATAAACCGCTTACATGGGATGAAGTGCTTACAACAAATGAGCGCATGGATCCCAAGCTTAACCTTACACAATTTGATAAGAAATAAAATCAATTACTCTTAAGGGCAATTGTTGAGATCTCCATTCAGCAGCACAAGAGTGCGACGCAACAAAAGTATCATGCTGTTGCTGCAGCCGGGCTCAAAATATTTTATGACTTTCTAAAAACGTAATGCAAGCTATTATAGCCGGATTTAAAAATGAGTATTTTATATATTCATACACTTAACAGTAGCTCAACACCACTACAACCTTATGATATGACAGACCACCGCCGGGCTTCCATTGAAATGGACAAAGCTGAATTTAAAAAGATCGGGTACCAGCTAATAGATTCTATTGCAGACTTTATAGACAGCATTCCGGAAAAAAAGGTAACAACAGGAGAGCCGCCAAAAGCATTACAGGCAATACTTGGTAATGACACGTTACCAGAGAATGGAACACCTGCTGAAACAATATTTGCCAAGGCGTCAGAACTGTTGTTTAATCATTCACTATTGAATGGCCATCCTAAATTCTTTGGATATATTACTTCCTCTGCAGCACCTGTTGGCGCACTGGCGGACCTGTTAGCGGCTGCGGTAAACCCAAATGTGGGAGCTAATATTTTAAGCCCAATGGCGACAGAGATCGAAAAGCAAACAGTAAAATGGCTGGCTGAATTTATAGGTGTCCCATCATCGTATGGGGGTATTTTGGTGAGCGGTGGTAATATGGCAAACTTCACGGCTTTTTTAGCGGCAAGAACGGTTAAAGCGCCTAAATCAATTAAGGAAAATGGCATATCCATGGATGCACAAAAGCTGCTTGTCTATTGCGCAAAGAGCACACATACATGGATAGAGAAAGCGGCTGTTTTATTTGGTATTGGTACTAAGGCTATACGTTGGATAGAAACCGGTGCAGACAATAGAATGAACATTGAAGTGCTGGCGCAAACTATAAGCGACGATAAAAAAGCAGGATACAAACCCATTATAGTAGTTGGTAATGCCGGAGATGTAAGTACAGGTGTAGTAGATGATATGAAAGCCATTGCTGCTGTTTGTAAAAAGTATGACCTGTGGTTTCACATAGATGGTGCTTATGGCATACCCGCTGCTGTTATTCCTGGTCTTAAAGATCTGTTCGCAGGAATTGAGGAAGCAGATTCTATTGCGCTTGATCCGCATAAATGGTTGTATAGCCCGCTGGAAGCGGGTTGTACGTTGGTAAAAGATCCCAATCATTTAATTGAAACATATAGTTCGCATCCGGTGTATTATAATTTCAGCAGTGATGAACCTTCTACACAGAACTATTATGAATATGGGCTACAGAATTCACGTGGCTTCAGGGCATTAAAAGTCTGGATAGCATTACAACAGGTTGGCAGAAGTGGGTATGAAAAAATGATCGGCGATGATATAGCGCTTTCTAAATTGTTGTTTGATCTTGCCAATGATCATCCTGAACTGGAAGCTGTAACGCAAAACCTGAGCATTACAACATTGAGGTATATACCATCGAAAGATATTGAGGAGATGTATCTCAATAAATTAAATGAAGCATTGGTGAACAAACTTCAGCAAGACGGTGAAGTGTTTTTATCCAATGCTGTTGTAAACGACAAATATTGTTTAAGGTGTTGCATTGTAAATTTCCGCACTTCAAAAAAAGATATTGAAGAAGTGATAGAGATATTAGTAAGAGAAGGAAGAAAAATGCATAACGAGCTACAAGAACAAACTGTATTGAAATGATAATGCAACCGGTCCCGGGCTAAAACTGACATATTTCCCCGTTTAAGTTCATCTAAACCCCTGAATGGCTTATGTACGACGTAAGTACTACGCATATACGACGCATGTACCGTTTAACAAAATGCGGGTTTTGTCTTATACTGAAATAGTTTTCAAATAATATCGCTAACAGTACTGCTGATACACTGTTTCCTCCAATTTATCCAACATGTGTTTTCGTGGTTAAAAGCAGCACCTGATTTTTGCTAATCAATAATTTTAAAAAACACCATTATGACAAAGAAAACAGGAAGAACAGAACAAGCAATTAACGCAGTGCTTGAAAGATTCACAGAAGCATGGAACACGCATGATGCAAAAGCATATGCAAACCTATTTGCAGTAAATGCGGATTTTACAAATGTATTTGGACAAACCTTTCATGGAAGGGTAGCAATTGAAGCACAGCACGCACCAATATTTGCCACCATTTTTAAAGACAGTCGCATTACTTCTATGAAGCCAACAGTAAGACTGATTGACCAGATTTTTGCAGCAGTTGATGTTACATGGACAATGAGTGGTGCAATTGATATGATTGGTAATTCATGGGGAGACAGAAAAGGATTAATGAACCTGGTAATGAAATTTGATAACGACGAGTGGTTCATCCTTATCATGCATAATATGGATCTGCCTGTTATTTCTGCAAACTAAAACAAGGAGTATAAGATCACATTTTCACAGAGTTGTTTCAATACGGCTCTGTGAATACTCTTGGTATCTGCATGATCTTTTTTTGTTCCCACAACATGCACCGCACAAGAGTGCGACGCAACATAAGCATCATAGATTTTCTGCAGCAGGGTACATAAAATTTCATAAAATTTTCTTTAAGCGATATCAATTTTTTTCTCAAGGTAAATATCCTGTATGGTATTCAGCAGTTCAACACCTTCTTTAAATGGGCGTTGAAAAGCCTTTCGCCCGGAAATCAAACCCATGCCTCCTGCACGTTTATTTATAATGGCAGTGATGGCGGCTTGCTTTAGATCTGAAGCACCTGAAGAAGCACCACCGGAGTTGATCAATCCAGCCCTGCCCATATAACAATTTAATACCTGGTAACGACAGAGATCTATCGGGTTATCAGCAGCTAATTGTGTGTACATGCGTTCATCCAGTTTGCCATAGCTGCTGCTACCCATGTTGAGTGCTTTAAATCCACCATTGTTTTCGGGAAGCTTTTGTTTAATAAAATCAGCCTGGATTGTTGCGCCAAGATGATTTGCCTGGCCTGTAAGATCTGCTGAAACATGATAATCCGCTTTGTCTTGTTTAAAAGCATTGTTGCGTAAATAGCACCATAAAATCGTTGCCATGCCCAGGTTATGCGCTTCTTCGAATGCCGCAGATACTTCACCAATTTGTCTTGTTGATTCCTGCGAACCAAAATAAATAGTCGCACCCACGGCAGCAGCACCAAGATCCCACACATCTTTTACAGAACCAAACATTACCTGGTCATGCCTGTTTGGATAAGTGAGGAGTTCATTGTGATTGATCTTTACAATGAAAGGAATTTTATGTGCATATTTTCTTGCTACCATCGCTAAGCCGCCAAATGTTGTTGCCACTGCATTGCAGCCGCCTTCTATTGCAAGCCTAACAATATTTTCCGGATCAAAGTAAAGCGGATTGGGTGCAAAGGATGCACCCGCACTATGTTCGATTCCCTGGTCAACAGGCAGGATAGATAAATAGCCGGTGCCGGAGAGTCTCCCGTTGTGGAACAGCGCGGAAATATTGCGAAGCGTTTGAACCGTTCTGTTAGATGGAAGAAAAATCTTATCGGTGAAATCCGGTGATGGAAGATGTAACTGATCTTTTGTTACTGTTGTGCAGGCATGCGTTAAAAGCGGTTCATTTTCCTTGCCAATAAGGGCAACGATATTTTCATAAGTCATACTGCATATTTTTTTGAGTGAAGTAAAACCAACTACCTATAAAGTTACGCTAATGAAAGGATGAAATTTTTGTCTGCAAAACACAAATAAAAAATAAGGAGTCACTGAGTAGTGGCTTGAATTAAAAAGCAATTAGCAGAAATCATTTTTACATTTACAGCATGTTTAGCAAACAAACAGTAGCAGTTCATGTAAAAGGCATGCCTGTAAAAGTTCATCTCGTATCAACTGGTGCGGTGTCTGTAAAAACCAAATTCCGCGATGCCACTAAAACAGGCATGCTGGCAATGCTTGATTTTATGCTCGACAAAACATTTACAGAATGGATGCCGATATGGGTAATGATCATTGAACATCCTGAAGGTTTTTTTGTAATTGATACCGGCGAAAATGCAAACGTGAATGATAAAAATTATTTTAAAAGCTCTGGTTTTTTTGCCAACTGGTTCGACACTACTCAATTTAAATTCATTGTAAATAAAGAAGAAGAAATTGGTCCGCAATTAAACGATCTCCAAATCCCCATTGAAAAAATAAAAGCTGTTGTGTTAACACATCTTCACCTTGATCATATTGACGGACTGAAATATTTTCCATCCACAGAAATTATTGTAAACAAATACGAGCATGATAAACCTTTTGGTGATCTTCCAAAACTTTATCCCTCATGGTTTGCACCCACCCTGATTGAGTTGAATCAACAATACGAGGCTTTTGATAAAGCCTTTTATCTTACAAAAGCTAAAGATCTTTTAATGGTACATACACCCGGGCATACTTATGGGCATTGCTCGATTGTATTCAATACAGATGAAGGCTGTATATTTTTTGGTGCAGATATTTGCTACTCTCAACAGCAACTGATCAATGAAAAATATTCCGGTACAAATGCCAGCCATAAGCTTGCACAAAAAACATACGCAGCAGTAACTGCGTTTGCAAAAGAACACAAAACTATATTCATCCCTTCCCACGAAGCTGCAGCAGCAGAGAGGTTAAAAACACTTACACCTGTATTTTAAAATGTTGCCACATCATTCAGCAGTACAAGTGTGCGACGCAACGAAAGCTTCATAGATATTCAAAAGCCGGGCTCAAAAAAACTATTTATCAAACGGCCATTCCTTGCTATACCTTGCTTTAATGCAAAAAGCAATTATTCCTGCAGCAATAACGCCAAGACCTGTTAGAATCATTTGTTTACCCGTTGAGAAAAAGATGCCGAGCCAGATGAGCACAGCTAATATTGCAGGTATAGGAAACAAAGGCATTTTCCATTTAAAAAAATTGCGGCCTTTTCGTTTGCTTAATATCAGCAATCCTGCAGCCTGGCCAATAAATTGAATTAATATTCTCATAGCAAGTATGGCACTGATCACATCACTTATTCTAAACAACAAACTGAATACAAATGCAACTGCGCCTAACACCAGTAATGATACATAAGGGAAATGTTTGCTGGGATGAAGCTTTGCAAATACACTAAAGAATGCGCCGTCTTTTGCTGCAGCATAAGGTATGCGGCTATAGCCAAGTGTTGCAGAAAAAACAGAAGCAAAAGCAACCCACAAAATAAGGCCTGTTGCAACGGTTGCAGCTGTTGGTCCTGCAATAGCATGTATAAATTCACTTACCACAAATTCACTGTCGCGGATATTACTCATTGGCAGAACGGAAGCCACACTGATATTCATCAGCAGGTATAACAGTGAAATACCAATAATAGAAATGAACATGCTGCGCGGAATATTCTTCTGCGGATTTATGATCTCGCCACCAAGATGGCAAACATTGTAATAACCAAGATAACTGTACGTAGTTTTTACAGTAGCAGTACCCAGCAATGCAGCAAATGCAAAGTTGATGTTTAATCCATCATTCACATGTTCTACCGGTGCAAGAAAATTTCCATGCATAATGCCTCCACCAATGATCCATGACATTGTTATCAATACACCCAGCCATAAGAGTACACTTATTTTTCCAATGCTTTCGATTTTGCGATATAGCAGCAGTACGATCAATATTACCACCGAGCCACTCACTATTTTTGAAGTATAATAACCCAAGGGTGCCAGGTAATTAAAATATTGTGCAAAACCAATAGCTGCAGATGCAATAACCAGCGGAGCCTGTATCATTGTTTGCCACACAAACAAAAAGCTCATGAGCTTGCCCCATTTTGGTCCGTAGCCTTCTTTTAAAAAATTATAACTGCCACCGGCCAATGGAAATGTAGCACCCAATTCACTCCAGATAGTAGCATCAACAAAAGACAATAATGCACCGGCAATCCATGCGTATAAAAACCATGGCCCATGCATGATGTCTGCAACGGTGCTGAGTACAACAAAAGGACCGATGCCCACCATGTCTGTCATGTTGATGGCTGTGGCCTGTAATAAACTGATCCTTCTTGTTAGGTGAACTTCGCTCATGTGAGAGCACAATAATAGTAAAAAACTGCAAGCTTTTATTTTTAGTGTTTTGCTGAATAACAGAAAAGTATTTTTATAAGCCGGGCCTTATATCATTGAGCAGCTTCGTTGCGTCGCACACTTGTACTTCCTGTTTGGTAATGATCTAAACGGTGAAGTGTGCGACGCAACAACAGCCTCATTATATTCTGCAGCCGGGTACATAAAAATTCTCTTTATTATACTATCCAATTAAAACGCTTCATGTATAAACTATTTGTTATAGTATTTAGAGTGCTGTTAACAGCAGTTACATCATTAGAACAAAGAATCCATATTGTGGTAAATTGGCAGGTGTGGCAAAACAGTACAGAGCTAAGAATTATTCATGAATCATTAAAATAAAAAAGCCCCGGTAATAAGGGCTTCGTTGTTTTTTATAGGTTACCAAAACGAGCTATGCAAATATGCAACTGTTCTTTAAAAATTTTACAAGAGATGTCACTTACATTAATTAATTGATCTTTATTTAACTTTTAGGATCAGTTGATCATGCAATAGACTTACTGTTCTATATTTAAAGAGAAAGTTATCATTCGGGATTGTAATTTATCAAATACACTGGAGTATTTGAGATTTGCATCACGTGCATGTAAATTGGCCATGCCGTATGTAAACTTTAGTTCAGGAGAAAGTGTAACAAACTTCATATAAAGATTGCAACCTATTCCTGTTTCCACACCATAATCATTTTTCTTTAGCTTAATAAGATCTTCTGCATTACGGTTACCGGCATTCGCCATAAGATCAGTAGATACGTATCCATCAAGCAGCAAATACACACGAAAATTATCTATCCTGTCAGAATTAAATTTTACCTGCACCGGAAATGTAAAAATGGAGGAAGGCAATGTTTTCTTTTGCGTCAGTGCTTCACCCGGCAGTGGATTTTTTAACGTGTAAGTAAAATATTTTGCACCACCAATAACAAGGTTGGGGTTAAGCCTGAATTCAAAACGGTTGTCGTATCTGAATGTAGCAAGAAAGCCTAAAGCCACACCGCCGCTGGCGCCTGGCTCAGCAGTCAATATACTATCGTCCTGCAAAAATTTATAACTCTTCGATGGATGGAGATACGTATTATTATATGCCAAATGAATTCCAAAATAGTAAGGAAGAGCATCATGATCGGGCCTGTTAGGCTCTTTAAATTGCGCATGTGCCATTCCAGATAAAAGAATGCAGGTTGTTAGCAGGAGCGCCACTTGTTTGTAAATCAAGTAACTTACGCCCATAACATATTTATTTCCAATCATTTGTATTAATTCTTAAAGTAGTTGGGTACAAGTAAGGATCAAATATTGATGTTTAAAATGATGATGGGGTTATATCCCCAAAAGTAATGTTTGAGACTTATAACGTTTTAAGGGCTGTTTTATTTTCCTTTGATTAGCGCAGCTATTTAGCGCCACAATAAATACAGCAGATACCCAGCGTGAGTGGTTTAAAATAAATGTTTTTATAACCTGTTTGTTTCATCACTTCTGTAAATTGTTCTCTTTCCGGAAACGCTTGCACAGAATCATTCAGGTATTGGTAAGCGTCTTTGTTGTTGGCAAACATGCTGCCTGCTGTTGGTGCTATTGATTTCATGTAAAAATTATACAAACCTTTGAAACCTGTTTGTTTAGGTTTTGAGAATTCAAGTATAACCAGCTTACCACCGGGTTTTAAAACCCGCAACATTTCGCGAAGGCCTTGTTCCAGATTTTGAAAATTGCGAACACCAAATGCTACCGTAACTGCATCAAAGGAATTATCAGGATATTTTATGGTTTCGCTATCCCCGTTAAATAATTCGATAACATTTTGTAAACCTTGTTTTTCTATTTTCTTTCTTCCCAGTGCAAGCATCCCGTCAGAAATATCAATGCCAATTATTTTTTCAGGTTTCAAAGCTTTCCACGTCATTAATGCAACATCTGCAGTGCCGGTGGCAACATCCAAAACTGTTTTAGGTCTTAGCTCTTTTAATTGCGCAATGGCTTTTTTGCGCCAGCTAATATCAATGCCGCCGCTAAGCAACCGGTTCAGGAAATCATAACGTTTTGCAATATTGTCAAACATTCCCGCTACCTGTTGTTTTTTATCCAGGCTGCTGGTATTATCAGGCACTATATCATCATGTGCAAACTTTGTCATAAGGGCGCAAAGATAATACCCCTGCCACTAAAGGGGTGTTATTGATTATGGTTATTCTATTTTGTTTAAGGCATTTTATTTTTCACCATTTCGGTTTGCTCAATAAGGGTAAAAGCGCTGAGGAGTGCGACGCAACAAAAGTTTAATACTTGTTCTAATTCCCGGTACACAAAATTTACCTATCCTAAAAAGCAAGAGCTTTAATAAGCCGGGCGTAAATAGTCTCCTTAAGCGGCAATGGCTTCATCGGCATAATTGTTGGTTAATATTTGTGCAATAACAACTAAATTGTTGTACTTCGCGTTCAGCAAAATTTACTTTGTAATTTTCAGGCAATAATTTTTGATCATGCAAACAGGAGAAGATATAAAACTGCTTAACCAGAAAATTGAACACGCATCTGCATTTATAGACAGGCTTAGAACAGAACTTTCGAAAATAGTGGTAGGGCAGTTGCACATGGTAGATAGTTTACTAACAGGATTACTTTGCAACGGCCACGTATTACTGGAGGGCGTGCCGGGACTGGCTAAAACGCTTACTATTAAATCGCTTGCCGAAGGTGTGCATGCAAAATTCAGCCGCATACAGTTTACGCCAGACCTGTTGCCTGCCGATGTTATTGGCACTATGATCTATAACCAGCATAAGAATGAATTCATGGTGCGTAAGGGCCCCATCTTTGCCAACTTTATTCTAGCTGATGAAATAAACCGTGCACCCGCAAAAGTGCAAAGTGCATTGCTGGAAGCCATGCAGGAAAAACAGGTAACCATTGGCGAGACCACCTACAAACTTGATGAACCTTTTTTAGTATTGGCCACACAAAACCCGTTGGAGCAGGAGGGAACCTATCCTTTGCCGGAAGCGCAGGTAGACAGGTTTATGCTAAAGATCATTGTTGGTTATCCGAGCAAAAAAGAAGAGCAATCAATTATTCGCCAGCAGGTGCAGAATGAAGTGTTGCCATCCATTAATACAGTGGCAAGCGTTGCTGAAATAATGCAGGCAAGAGACCTGGTAAAGCAGGTATATATGGATGAAAAAATTGAACAGTATATTGTTGATATTGTTTTTGCCACCCGTTTTCCCGACCAATACAACCTTAGCAAATTAAAGGCTTTAATAAATTATGGCGCTTCTCCGCGTGGCAGCATAAATCTTGCAATGGCTGCCAAGGCACATGCATTTATGCAAAAACGCGGCTTTGTAATTCCCGATGATGTTAAAGCAATTTGCAAAGATGTAATGCGTCACCGCATCGGCATCACTTACGAAGCCGAAGCAGAAAATGTAACAACAGAAAAGATCATTGATGATATTTTAAAAACCGTGTTGGTGCCATAGTGGTTTTCTAAGAAAACATTTATGAACCAAACTGCAGAATAATTATTAAGCTTTTGTTGCGTCGCACGCTTGTACGTTTTATATATTACTCAGCAGCATTAAGCAATAGCTTTTATTTCCATATTATTTTTTCTTCCAGTGGCACTATGCGTTTGCCTTCTTTAACTGGTTCATCAGTATATCCCAGGTACAACAAACCCATCATGATATCTTCTTCTGCAAGACCAAGATAATTTTTCATAGCCGGGTGATGGGTCATGCCGCCACTGCCCCATAACACTGCAATATTTAATGTACTGGCACCTAGTAAAAAATTTTCTACGGCGCAGGCAACAGCAGACATTTCTTCCAATGCCGGAATTTTAGGATTGTTGCCCCGTTTCATATACACAAGAATAATGTGAGATAAATTATCTCCCTGGTGTTTTAGTTTTTCATAATTGGCGGTAAGAAATTTTCCTTCAGGTGTATTTGCTTTGTATAACTCTGCATGATCGTTACAAAATTGTTGTACTGTATCTCCACTGTATACAACAAAACGCCACGGTTCTGTATGGCCATGCGTAGGCGCCCAATCGGCCAGTTCCAATAATTGCTGAATAATGCTATTATCGATCTTTTTTCCATTCATCAGCGCAGGTTTGCTGCTGCGCCTGCCTTTTATAATGTGCTGTAGTGTTTCAAAATTTGTCATGCCGCAAAAGTAGCAGCTTATTGCTGCGGTTGCATTAGCAGTAATTTATTTTACCTGTTTTCGAAAAGTATATGAGCGGTTAAGTAGCTAAATTTTTCGTTTGAAATTTATCTGAAACACTTTACATTTGCAGCCCGCTACGACTCCGTAGCTCAGTTGGTAGAGCTACTGACTCTTAATCAGTAGGTCCAGGGTTCGAGTCCCTGCGGGGTCACAGATGCAATAAATAATTCCTTGTAAATGAATAATTTGCGGGGATTTTTTATTTCTGGGGTAAACATAGGGTAAACATTTAAATGAATTGTTTAAATCATTATAAAATCTGTAGACAACATTAAACAATAGTATTTAATTTGAAGAGTCATTGTCCTTAATGCGTTAACTGTTAGGTGGATTAAGGGTGAAATTGTAAACTTTGTAACTAACAGGTTAATAAGTAAAAAGCTCTACGTATGTATTCTCATTTAATCTAGCTTTTTATCCGTTCCTTTAAGAAGTAACGCTCCAGCAATAGCCATAAGCCCAAGATAAATGGGCGCTGCTGATGTGTAACCACCACCACCACTGTCTCTTGCATAGTTGTAATCCCCAGTCCAATTAGAACTTAGATTTCTCATTTCAGGAATTCTTCCAGGGTCGTTACTTACTAGATTTATTAAAAACAGAATAACGCCAATAGTTGGTGGAATTAATAAAATAATCCCGAAAACGCGTTCAAGTCTAATAGTTTGTTTTGTTTGGTTTGTCTCCATGCTATTTAAATTTTATTATATTGTTTTTTAATTACAGCTAACTTGTAAAATTTCTGAATTTTGTCTTCTGCGTTGTCATCTTCATACTTACCCAACAAGTTATTGGTCGGGCTAAATCTGAGTAACTTATAATTTGTCCTAAGTCTTTCAGTGCATTTCGGTAATAAATCATACGAATCAGAAATATCCATACTTAGCTATAAGCCAACCAATTTTAGAGCAGTCATTGATGCTGACTTTTGTTGGTCATTAATGAGCTTGCTCAGTCATTGATCATTCACTTTAATATTGTTATCAGTCAATATAAGACTAGTATTTAAAGAAGAACTAGATTATTCAAATTCCTTTTGATTTGTAAAAAAGTTTTCAAGTTATTGCCTACGTAATATTGTGTTAGTAAGTTGATTGTTCTTTTGTGATTTGCTTCTATTGCGTCTGTGTCCCAGATGGGGTTAGTAATAAAAATATAGTTTGTATTTGCCCTAGTTTCAATGGCGCCCTGATACTTTACTTTCTTTTCATGAAATAATTTATTGCTCAAGGCTGAATTTTTGTTTTTGTCAATTAGCGAAAGATTCCCTAATCGGTGAATCCATTCTTTATGTTTTGCAGCATCAATGTTCCACTGGCTTTCTTCAATTTTCTGCGGCATTATATGTTCAACTGATGATGAGTCTTTATTATACTGAAGAATAGTGGCAGCATTGCCCATTAATAAATCCATTTTTAGCAAAAGATATCTTGTTTTGTTTACCCTTGTACCAGAAAATCCACCCCATTTTTCATTTTCCAAAAGCGTTACAAATTCTTCAATATTAATTGGCTTTTCAGAGGAGATTTCTTCATCGTAAAAGTCATATCTCAAACAAGGGTCATTCAGAAAATCTTCTACTGCTTCGTCAAGGGTTGATTCTCTTTTTTTTACAGCATCAGCATAGAAGTCCATCTTTCTAAGAATAATAAAAGTTCGTGTCTGAGACTGCCTGCGACCTAATAACCAACCCACTGAAAATAAGTTATCAATTTTTATTAAAAATTCAATAATCTGCTTGTCCCCGAAACATTCTCTATAATGCATTAATGGGGTTAAATATTGACTACCATAAACACTTGAAAGAATGAAATTGATATTTCCAAAAAGATTTAGGCTTTCACGATTAGTAATACTGCCATTGGTTATGCTTTCATAATGTTTTAGGTATTTCCCGACATAATCAAGAGTTTCAGTCCCTTTTACAAGTAGGTTACGTTTGAACATAAATTCGAAAGCCTTCGTAAGGCTTTTATTATCATCACTACGATACTTCATTTTGATAAAAACAAGAGACCAAAGGAAATCATCAAAACCTTTATAAGGTGCAGAAATAGAATTTTCAAAATCAGACCACTTCAGGGCATATAATTTTCGGAGTTCATAATTCTCAATTACTCTTAAATTTTGGGCTCTAAGAATATCGCTAACCTGTAATTGTAAACCACGACTATTTAAAACTGTGAAAAGATTGTACGCATCATCCAAATTGTTTGGAGTAGCTAAATACAAAGCGAGAACTTTAGTTGAAAGATATCTATAAAAATCTGCTAGGTATTGTTCTTCTGTACCAATGTTTTCAGCCAATTTTGTGTCCCACCATTTCTTCATTATTAAAATACCGCTTGCCATACTCCTAATTGAAGCTCCAGCTTTGGGATTATCAGCTATTTCATTAAGTTTTTCAACATCAAGTGTTCCGTCCAATTCAATTATGTGTTTTTCTAAAAAGTCTTTATCATCTCGTATTTCAAATTCTATTCGATTACGGGCAGGGATGTTGTTATAATCATCAGCTTCTTGAACAAGTCTTTTTTGAACATTGTCCTTTAGACTTTTTTTTGCGGAGATATCTCTAATAACACCGTGTAGAAGAAATAATGTAATAAATCGCTGTTGCCCATCTAATATGTCCTGATAAGTATATTCAATATTTTTTGCTGTCTTCTCATTTCTTGTATTCCAAATCATGCATCCCAAAAAATACTCCTTATTGCTGTCATTCTCCATGGCTTTGCTAACATCTTCAAGCAATGCAGTAATTTGTTCTTCACCCCATACATATGGTCTTTGATATTCAGGAATATTGAAAAATTGCTCTGGGCTAAATATGTCTTTGATATATTTTTTACCGGTTATAAGAGTTGTATTATCCATTTTTTGGTTTAGGTCTTTTTGTTTTGGTTTATTGTAATTTTCAAATATAGTAAGGTTCCTTTAGAGTTACCGATAACAATTAAATATACAAGACTTTTTTACTGCTATTTTAAGGTTTTCAATCAATTAACCTTCGCTTTAAGATAGATGAATTCTGCTACTATAATGTGTGTTCTTCAGAGAAATTGAGTAGACAATCATGCTTTCCAATCACACCAATTAGAAATAAAAATGTTGATAGGAATATTTAAATCCTAATAGACAATTATCTTCTATTTGGAATTCAAAAGGAGAATTCTTTGAGTGGTTAAGTATTAGCGGATTAAACCTTCTGAGCGAACCGAATAAAACTTTAAATATAATTATTCTGGTCTGCCCAGTTTTCCTATCGTAGCTACTTTTATTGGCTCTAGGTTTATTATATCTCCACTAACAACTTGTCCTCGATTATTTCTGCTAGTTCATTATATACATAAGAGTAAAATTTTAGGCCATTATTCCTTTCACCAATTATAAATGCAAAATATCCTGTCAATAAACTTTCATCTTTAAAGTCTTCTATTATGTATTCCCAAAACCCTTCTGAAATAATTTTTTTTGATGAGTCATTCCAATCATTGACAACCATTATAATCTTAAGCGGTGCATTCAAACGACATAATTTGATTACTTCCCCTTCAGTTGTTCTAACATCATTTTCTGACTCGATATAAACGATTGGAATTTTGGACGTTTGTCCCGCCTCTTTATAGAAAGTAATGTCAACTCTAAAAAAAGTTTCAAGCTCATACTTAAGATTCATTTTCTTAGCGACCTTCGGAAGAAGTGTGTCAAAATAAAACAGAGTTCTTTGAGGACTTGTGCTCCACCCTTTGTCGAATTCATCTGTGTTAGTTTCTTTCAAAGCTTCTAATAAAGAACTTTTAAATAAGTTCCATAACTGCAAGTAGTCTGCTTTCATAAAAATTTGCTATTTAAGGAGTGTTGAGGCCGAGTCCAAACTTGCACCCAACTTTGAGCATTGCATTGGTTAGTCTTCTATTAAGCTAGTTACAATCACATTTATAATCCATAATATACTTGTGAAACCTTTCTCCATATGAATTTGAATCTCCGTAAGCTCCTATTTGGAAGTTTATCCAGTTGCTACTTGGAATATCGCAGAATATGTATTTTTTTGTAGTAATGGCATATTCATCTTTTTTTATTTCAGCTATGACATATGTCTTGTATTCGTAGGTATATGCCGTCACTTTGTAAAGCCAAGAGGAATTTAGAGTGTAACTAGCAAGACTTGCTTTGTAATATCCATTGGTTGTTATAAAGTCTAACACTTCATCGCAACTAGAAGTTTGAGAGAAAACCTTTGTTGTAAAAAATAAGATTGATAAAGTGAGAATTATCTTTTTCATGTTGGCAGAGTTGATTTCAATTATTCATAAAAAATAACTCTAATTACTCTCATTTGCAAATTTTTATTGATCAGTTCTATAGGGAGCTAAAATTTGAGAATTTATTAAGCATCCATCCTTAATAGAAACTTCCCTTCTATTGGGAGCTAGGGAGAAGAATTTTTTGAGTGGCTAGGTGTTAAGTGGATTGAACCTTCTAAGAGAATTTAAGAAAATGATTTATTGCCGATTATTATTTCGTCCGCTCCAGTTGTGCAAAAGCCAATGTTGGCTGAAGTTTATTTCATCTACTCGTTTTTTTCCAAATAACTTCAATAGCATTAATTTCTTTGGCTCGCAAACCGTAAAATGTCATATAACCAATCATTGTTTCGCCATTACCTACGATTTCCAGTAAGAAATTAATATGTGCCATTCTATTTCTTTCTTGGAGTTTAAGAGAAAGTGAAACAAATCTATCCTTTATTGTACCTTGAACTTTATAGCTGACAACTTCTATTTGCTCTTTTCCGAATTCCGCTTTTACAATACCTGATATTATGTCTGCCTTTTGGAATAGCTCTATATTATAAATTGAAGGATAAGCGAGTTTGTACCCTTTAGCAGTTATTTCTTTTTCAATTGCTCTCCAAGTTCCATTTATTTTAATGCCTCTGTAAACAAAATCAGCTATTTTTTTACTGATATAATCTTTCCATAGAAAGCCAATAATAAAAGCCAAAAATGCTGCAATTAAATTTACAAGAATGTCGTATGGCATGAACTAGTTTTAGTCAATATTTTGGGTGCAGTTGGAAGTACAATCAATTTTACAATCACCATTTAATGGAGTGTGATGTATGAATTTGCCGAATTTCTGAGTGCAATATTCATGATAATATTTTGTATTTAGAATTAAGTTGTGCCAAACTTCATCAACTTCTTTGGTTGGAGAAATTGGTGCTCCTTTTTCTATAGCGGTTGTTAAAAAATCTTCAAGTTTTTGATGTAGTTCAAGAGATAAGTCAAACGGAATACTTTTCTTTTTTGAATACATATCAATAATTGTGTCACTAATCATAAGTATGTTATTTAATTTAAAGAATTTGTCTTTTAAATTACGGCTAACAATTAAATATACAAAACTTTTTTACTGATATTTGAGGTTTTCAATCAATTAACCTTTCGCTTTTGGAGTAGATGAATTCTACTATTTTCAAAAAGCGAAATTCTTATACAGGCACTTTCTTTATCCCAGAGCAATAATTGCATTGTGTGTTCTTCTGCTAAATAATATTCTAAATCTCCTGTTCAATCAATTATTGTGATGGGATTTCTATTTAGGAATAATGCTTGCAAAGTTGCAAAGTGTGCAAATTGATAGTGGCTATAACCCACAGTTGAGAAATATTCCAACAGACTTTGTATTTCGCCACCTTCTTCGCCATGCGACTTTCTGGGGCAAATAGTAAAACATCATTGATGTGATATTTGCACAGTGAGGGTTAACCGTAAAGCATACCGAAGGTATAAGCGTAGCATTGTGAAGGTTAACCCGAAACGCAGAAAGGAGCACGCAGGTGGCGATAAGAAAATGGTGGAAGCCCTGTAGATGTGCTAATGCAAAGCCCAGGTCTGTGCAAAGGTTGCTTTAGCACAGATACATAAGGGCTGGAGAGCAGAAAGGCATTATGAGCTGCACAATTGTGTGACAGACTTTATCTGAAAGGGTGCTAACCCTAAAGACAAAGGATTTAATTCAATACTAAAATAAAATAACAGACAATTGAATTTAGTCCTTTGGTCTGGCACATCAATTTGCCGAATAAGCCTTTACTGCTCACCGCTTTTCCTGATTTTTACGTAGGTAGTGCAGTAGTGATGTGAGTGTATCATGAAGAAAACATTTATTTCGATCCAAAATTTAGTGCATCTTTATGAAACCTACATAAAGTGCATTAAAATCTGGTTCATTTTATTTTGAATATCCTATGTTTTTCAAATAAGTGTTTATTTCAAACTTTGGTTGACGTGTTTCAAAGTCAGCTAAATAATTTTTGAAAGGAATTCCTATTATTATCGATGAAATTGTTAAATATAAAGCCCTGACATAGTTTAAAAAATTCAAATCAAGGTGATAAGTAAAACCATAATGTACAATTTTAGACCGCATTCCAAACAACTTACCTACGGCAAAATGATTTTGCGTTTGCAAAAGTGGTAAATTATAGTTTTTGCTTAATAAAGTGTTTATCTCACTTATGTTGGTTGAAGACGTGGCAAGTATTTCAATTGCAAACCATAACATTAGAAAAGAATCAATACGACTCTGGTTTAAACTTTTCATAAACCAATGGTGAGACATCGCGACTTTTGTTGCGGTTATTCCATCTAGCTTTAAAATCGCATTAGAAATTTCAATAGCGTTCACCAGCGTATCCTGATTAAATATTGGAACGTCTTTTTTGGGTAACACATGAATCGATACATCACTGCTATAAATTGCATCGCTTTTTTCAAATTCAACGTCAACAAATAAATAAAATATCCTCTCTTCAAATATATCTGGATGAAAGATGTATCCCAAAATTCCGATACTTGAATCTGCTATGGTTTCTGTATAGTGATCATCCAACAAAATAGACATGCACAAAACGATGTTCGATTCATTAGATAGTGTTTCATGATTTAAAGTTGGAGTATCACCAGCAAAGCAGACCTTATTGACATTTGACCCATAATATGCAACTTGCCCATGAAAAAAAATAATTCTGGAATTTAAAACATCTAGAAGAACGACCTTATTAATATTAATTTGAGGAGAAGGGTTTAAATAGTAAGCTGTAACAGCCATTCTTAATTTACGTCGAGCCCTCCACAAATCAGGGATGTACTGTTTTATACCTATTTTTTCATCACCAATTTTAATAAACATTCTTGAAATTTTTTTGCATCTAGGTGCTAAGATAAATCTTTGATATAATGATGGAAAAAACTATTGTAATAACGTTGATGACAAATCAATTCAAAACGGAAGTGAAGACCAAAACGAGCGATTCTTTTTAATGATTCTGTGCTCGTATTTGGAATCATTTATTCCTAATACAAGGATTTCAGAATTATAATCTTTGCAAAAGTAACGGTAACGAAATCGTTGTTTTTTATTAGCACGATATAAACCGTACCAAACAATTCTTGGTGTTTTCATAAGTAGGATTATTTTAATTTACTGAATTAAATTGACGGGGGAGGTCAACACTAATTATTGGAGGGGGTTGTTTTTATGGTCAGCTATAGGGGCATACACTTCCATAATGGTTATATATTGTATACTTCTAGCTGAATTTTTTAACCTGGGGTATTAGTAGCTAAGAATTACATAGCGTCAGTTAGCCGGAAACTTACACAATTGCCAAAATTTAGTGCAGGGTTTTATTTCCCTTATAGGGTACACTAAAATTTGGTAATGTTGTCAAAGGTTACGATTACAGGACGTGATCGCTATATTTATTTTCATACTGTGGGGTTTGTGCAACACACTCGTTTAATAGGACAAGTTGGGAAAATTAATAAAAGCTTTTAAAGAACTCATGATCGATTTCAAAAACCGTTACAGGTTTAAGACCTAAATGATGCTTTTCAAATAATTGTACTAGTCTATCTCCATCAATTAATTCAATTGGTGTAACACCATCACGATTTGCTTCATTTTTGGCTTCTTTTGTAAATCTCCCCGTTGTTATAATTAATCCTTTTTCTCCACGTCCCTGCATTGCACCTCTAAAATCACGAACATGATGCGGAGAAACAGTCTCTTTATATTTCTTACATTGAAAAACTATATTTAGACTTACTACATCATTTAATTTTACTAAGCCTTTTCCATCAATTCCTTGATCTCCCGATCCTCCAGTTATTACGATGTCATTTATGCCTATTTCAGTCAGTAGTCTCTTACACAACTTTTCGAAACCAGCAGCAGGTAAATTATGTATTAGATTTAGTAAACTAATCGAATGTTCTTCATCTTCTGTTGTGGTTTCTTCAAATTCTTTCTCTAATTTTTTTGGCTTATCCGTAGGAACTGCAATTGTAGGCACTTTTTTTACACTTTCTTGCACACTCTTGAACAAAGAATATACATCATCATCAGAGAGTTTTTTTTCTAGACCTTCATTCGTTAACCGCCAAACTCCTCTTTGAGAATTGTCAATTAAACCAGCTTTAAAAAGATAAAATCTTGCCCATTGAATTTGATTTCTTATTCGCGATTGCCCATTAGAAGTAGTTTGTTCTAATTCTTCATCGGTTATCCCCAACTTTTCTATTACTTCTTCAATCACGTTTGTGGAATCTCCTGCTCCTCCATTGGCTTGAAGAGTTGTAAGAACAGGATTTATGTATCTTAAAAACTCAGGTCCCTTCATATTTTTGTTTTATGGCTAATACAATAAATATACACATAGTAGAATTATTTCTTTTTGGTATAAATATATTTAGTTATAAAAAGCAAACTTTTAAAGTCGATATATATAAAGTCTTTTTCCCAAAATTTAGTGTAACGTTTGTAGTTCCTTATAGTGTGCACTAAAAAAGTATTTTTCTTTTAATTGTCAGATGTTGGTTTTATTTCAAATGAAATTATATGTTCTCTGTTGTTCTATTAGGAACTTTTTTTAAAAATATCAATTTCCTTAACGTTCGAAAAAAACCGAAAAGGGATAAAGACTTACTGCATTTGAAAGAAAGCAAACTTAAGAGCGAGGCAGATAAGTTGAAGAATATTTTTTAGTTATAATTCCTTACGAATGTCATTTAGCAAATTGACTAAAATATCTTTTCTCCAAAAAAAACCATTTCCATGTACATTTCCGGAAAGTATACCTACAAAAATTGGACTCTTACTTTTATCAGGCCATGTAAACACGGGTGATCCTGAATTGCCCGGCAATGAGTACTTGTCTAAAAGAACAATTGGGAGTATTCCAAATTCGGAGCTATCTTCTTTAGCAGGATCAGACACAATTGTAGCAAATTTCACAAATGAACTAAACATCTTACTCTCTGTTGTAATGACAGAAATTGAAAACACTTCGTCTCCTTTTTTTATCTGCACATTTGAATTAAGATCAATGGGATCAAATTTAATATCCTCAATATTAGGCTTGAAGGGTATTCCTATCAAATCAGTTAAATTGGAATTATACGAATTCCCAAAAAAAAGATCTGTTCCACCTGAGCGCACTGGGAGATCATATGCAGTATAGTTTTGATCTTTAAAAGTGAAAAAATTCACAAATAATAATTCCTCTTGTGAAAGGCCTGGTTTATTAGTATAAAAATCATTATTAGACACATTATGCCTATTTGTGATTACTAAATAGATTGAATCCAACTTTACTACAAAGCCAACTCCGTTGATAAAAAAATGTCCATCTTTAGAGTGGTAAGCTGTAACAATTCCTGCTTTCCCTTCTTGATACGATGACAACGAAAATGAATTGCTTATTACAGGCGCAGACGAATTACATGATAAGGCGTTCGTAATAAAAACGAGGATCAATATTGATAGTAATTTCATTTTATATCTTATTAGCATCAAGTTTCCAACAAAATAACAAACAGCCTTTATAATCCATAATTTTTCATCGTCAGTATCTTTATTGTGGCCATAATACACTAAGTCTTTTTAAAATCTTAACCGCATATCTTATGCTCCACGTTTGCATTATTCCGCTATTTTCTGTTGTATATTCTAACGTGCCGTCGCTTTTAGAAATTTTGTTCGTTTGCAACAAATAACCACTTACAACACCAAAAGTATTTAACCGTTTTCTAGCGTAATCATAATATAGGGCTGGCCCGCCAGAGAATCCGTAAGTATTACTTGCATCTATATAATAAATATCAACTCCGTTTGTACCTTGTTTCCAAGCTGAAATGATGCCTTTTTTTACAAAAGGTAAGGGATATGGATTTTTCAAAAATTTAGAAAAATCTTGTTTGAGACCTAATGGATATCCTAAAAAAAAACAATCCTGGCTTAGTATTACATTGTCTTCAAAATAATAATTATTACCTTCAACAGGTAGGTCTGTTTTTAAAATCGCGATATCACTAGAATCATTGTCATAAAAGAGTCTTGCATCAATTTTTCGCCATTGACCTCCATATGATATTTCTACGTCTACTTTTGCACCATCTTTAAATATTATAGTGTCATAGTATTCCAAAACGGTCTTTTTATTCACTATTTTGCGACGTGAAAGTTGAGATTTAAATACATGCTTTGCAGTAACAAGATAGCATGCGGAGTCAGTCCCCATGTAATTGAAAGAAGTCGCAGTCGCGCCGTTTGTCTTTATTTGAATGGTGCCTTGAAGTGCAGGTTGATCGATCAACTGAGTAGTACCCTCAATTACTTGCCCATTTGCTTGGGATATACTATAACATGCTACAATGATTAAATAAAAGGATTTCATATTAATTGCTTATACAGATTCAATTTCAAAGTAAATCCATAATTTTTCTTTGCCACTTTCTTTTTTACGTGAACAAGCAGGATTAAAATAATTTCTAAAATTAAAAGAGACGGGGGTAGTCAACAGCACTCATTCAAATAGAGGTAAAAGGGGGTCAGTCCTTGGAAAAGATGCTTAGATTTATTTAGTTTTAAGTTCAGTACTAGTCTTTTCTTTGCCTTCTTTCAAAGTTAACAATATATCTGCTGCTACCCATACAATAAGCAGACATGCAATTGTAATATCAATAGGTTTCCATGTTGGTTTAGTGAAATGAATTGGGGCAATAGGATTGAATAAAATAGCAATAGCAATACAGGGAACAGCTATATAAATTTTTTGTGCTTTATATTCAGTGTAAGCAAATGCTGCAAAACCAATACATACAACCCATCTCATAATTTGATAATAACTATAAGGCATTGGCATCAAGCAACCGAATAGCATTATTATATTCACTACTTTAATAAGTGTAATATATTTCATAGTCCCTTTAATGTTATGTATATAACTTAATTCTTTCTTTTATCACCGAAGTTTGTCATCACCAATGCTAAATTTAATGACCATACAAATAATGTCATTATTATTAATTCTATAACAACCCAAAAATTAAACTCATTTGGAGTTTGCCATAATTTTATCATTAGATAAAAAGCATTAATAACTGCAAGAATAAGAGAAGTCCAAATTGTAAAAGCATTCTTTGGGAAAAAATTAAAAATCCATTCAGATATAAAAGCGGCTATTCCAGTAAAAACATTGAACATTAACCCTATCAGCAAAGAACCACCAATAAATAGAACAAGAAGTTTTATAATAAATGATTGACCATTAAACCAATTGAACATATCTAAAACTAAACCATTCAATAAGTATATAAATGCAAAGTTTACAATTGATAATACAAACAGTACTACTAATACGTACGCGATAGAAAGGAAAATGTTTTTAGCAGTCATAAGACATAATTTAGGGCGGATATAAAATATTGTATAGTTTCCATAATGTACAATTTGTGAATTCTAATAACACACTTTACAAGCTCTCCGATTATAATCATTTTTCGCTTCAGATACAGTGACTTTCTTAATGGTGTGAGTACAAGCATCTAATCCTTTACAATCTTTTCTGGAATGATAAACATGTGCAGTTCCACTTACACAAATAAAAACTTGTTCTTCTTGAATAGAATAATTATGATTATTTGTAAATGATGAAAGGGTAAAGCAAGTTAGTATCGCTATTAAAAGCTTCATGGGCTTTGGGGGATTTATCTGGAAGATAAAGAGAACTTTTCAAATTTGCAAACTCAACAGCAAATCAAATTGTAATAACTTATTTCAGATAAAAGAAATTGCATTGCTAAATACAATGTATTACCTTAATTCAAAAAAGGGTGATGGATATTATATATCCTTTCATATGGTCATTAATAATCTCTTTCGGTATACTTCTTACAAGTTATGTATTGGGAATAATAGCTGTTGAATATTTTAAAATCCCTGTTCCCTATAAAGTATCTAAAAAACTTGCAGCCCTTATTATTGGGTTTATTGAACTAGCTGTGATTGTATACTTCATCTTTGAGATAAGTGAAATTTAATAAGGTTTATTCTTTGGATGTTCGTCCCAGTTAAATGGTGGTTGCTCGATACTCTTAATATGAGACCATAATGCGTCTTTAATTGCATCCAATGCTGATTGATTCCAGGTATTTAAACCTTCGCTAGTTTCTCTTAGTTTCCATTGAGGTTTTCTTTTCTTTAATCCCTGTAATCGTGATGCTGGTCTATCGCTTTCAAATATTATATACTTGCTCCCTGCACTTATTGTAAAGCGTTCTATTTGATTACTCAAATGGCATTGTTCAACCTTCATGCGATAGCCTCTTAAAGCTACTTGAATAGTTATTGAAAAGGGTACGATTTTTAAATCCATAAGCAAAACTAAATTATTTAGCATTCATAAATGCACTTAATATAAATAAAGCCTACAAATGGTGATATATTGTACAGAAGCTTATTAATTTGATTAACCTCAGAAATTAAATAGTGGATTGAAAAAGTGTAAGTGTAGGGGATCAATTAATAAAGAGTATTATTTTTTTAGTAGAAATAGAAGTTGTATACTATATATGAAAGGTCGCTTCTAATAAAACCTTTAGAAGCTTCTACACCCCGTATCCATTAGAAATAATTACGATTGGGGTCAGACGTTGGATAGTAAGGGTTACTCTTGAAATAACAGAAAACATAAACCCTGATGTTTCTCCGACACTTTCAAAAAAGTTCTTCATATAAATTCTGGGAGGAGCATTTCACATGGGTAAAGTGACCTGAATTAACAGGAAGATTAGGTGTCCTCGTAGGTGAACAAGTAAAGCAATTTATTTAACGTACTGCAGAAAGGAAATTGAAGAATAAATACAGAAGGAGTAAAAGTTCCTTAAAGGGGTTTGTGTGTCCAAGCGAAATCAAAAAGGTTTTAGCAGTTAGGCAAGCAGCACTCCCTAATAGGCAGAAGTGATCATAAATTTCTAATTATTTATTTCTTCTATTAGGAACGATGCTTTCAAATGTATTAGTGAGCAACAATTTTTATTATCGAATAGCATTGAGAGTTAGTCAAGCAATTGGAAGTGAAAAAGGAGCAGTTTTTTGCTGCCCCTTTGATTATAAAATAAAATGTTTTTTCTTACTGCACATTCTACACTTACTACACCATCCTATATTTTAAAAGTGCAGCAGTGTAGTAAGTGAAGCTAACTATTAAATATAATTTTTCTTGATTTTTACTGCCATTCCATAATTTTTTTTGACAATTTCATAATTCAGGTTTCGTAGTCTTTCACCAAATTTTCTTTTTGAACAAGATTTGTATCCGCTGTCTGCGCAGTAGGCTTTGTAGTGATCATAAAGCAAAGTCATTGAAAATTCTAAATCCGATTTTTCATAATTGTCGTCCTGCAGGAATAATTGAACCGAATCTGATTGAATTCTGTATTGATTCACCATTTCATCTACAGCGTCAGATTTTGTAAATTTTTTCTGTTTCAGTAATCTGGTTAGGCCAGCAAGCATCCAGTTAAATACGCCAGGAAGTTCATTATCAGTTATTTTTTTTGCCAATTCAGGATCACGTTCGTTTTCTGGGATGGTGACCACGAAATTCAATATCAGGAATCTGCGAAAAAAAGCATCATTCTGTTCGACGTCTTTAGGCAATTCGTTTGTATTGAAAATAAGCTTTGCATAATTATCCAAGGTAAACGGGTCGCCGTAGGGTAGCCTAGCTTCAACTGGTTCACCGCTAACCAGCTGTTTAAAAACCGTTGAATCCATACGTGGAGATATTTCCGAAGCGTAATTCACAAGTTTGTTTTCAAGTTTCGCTCGTTGATATCCGGTATCATTCGTAAGGGTTTGCAAACTGAAATTACTAACGTTTTCATTTCCTAGTAGGGCTTGGATTATTATGAAAAAAACGCTTTTGCCATTTGCCCCAGTGCCATATAATATTAAGGATTTTTCCAGTTTAAGGGTTTGTTGTCCAATAAAAATATACCCGATAAATTCTGCTAGTATATCCTGCTGATTTTTATCCGGTAAAACTTTATCGAGATATCGTTGAAACATTTCAGCGGTTGCTTCTGGATTATATTCAAAGGGTAATTGATAGGTAAGAAAGTCATTTTCAGCAAAATCTCGTATGTGATATCCATGAGGCGTAATGACGAAAGTTCCATTTTTCAGGTTAATAAGTACCTCGTCGGCCTTTTTTTCTGGACGTGGTAAATAACCAGTCGAAATAAACTGTTTTGATAAATCAGCTTTGTAGGTGTGGTATTTTGCTTCGTAATAATTTACACCCAAAATTTCAGCGGCTGTGCCCAAAAAATTATTTAATTCTTCTTTGAATAACTGTTTCCAAAATTGTCCGTTATATATGTATACCTGTCCGTGATTCATGCATAGAGACCAGTTATTTTTCTTTGCTACCGCCAATATTTCTTCGATGGTCATTATGACGTTGTGCTGCTTTTTTAATTTTTCTCCATCGGAAAGATTTGCTCGTTCTCGAAAATCAATTGGTTTTAATTCGTTAAGTAATGCATTTAAAACGTTACTGTGCGTTACTATTGTTTGCATTTCAGAAGTTGTGGCCTTTTCATTATATGTTTTGATTGTTTGTTCCGATAATTTGCCATCGTTGTTTATTTCAATTCTGCTTTCTGATAATTCAACGGTATCATCCTTCACCGTTGTAGTTTCTGTTGTCATTTCATTTTTAATTAAATTTTCACCAATTTCCATTTCATCCATTGCGTTTAAAAACCCATTTTCATTTTGCAAATTCATAACCAACATTTTTACTGTTTGAAAAACTTTTTCTCGGTGCCTGATAATTTCTGTCCAAGAGGTTTTGGATATCAGACATTCTGTAGTAAATCTTGTACCCAATTTGGCTGAAAGGGATTACGCCATCATCCCTCCAGTTTTGCGCTGTTCTTTTGGATATGTGCATCAGTTGTAAAAATTCCTGATTATCCAAAAAGTGATCGCCCAAATGCATTTGCTTGGAGCTAATTACATTTTCAATTTTGTCCAATCTGTCAATTACCATTTTGAAATCCTGTGGCCTGCTAAATGTTTCCATTTAATTTATTTTTTGTTTGCATAATTTTTTTACGCAGGGTTTTTGAAGCGATTTAGTAATATCCATTTGACTGCTTTTCCCTGCGTCGGGAGCAAAATTGAAATATACCGTACATAAAAAAGGGGGTTTTTTACACCCCCTTTTTTCAAAGATCCTTTAGCGCTTTATTTAGTTTTTCTTTTACAAAATCTACATTTTTTATATTTAGGCCTCCTTTGCATTCGTTATACTTATCTGAAATAGTTCTAAAACTGTTAGGATGTTTATAATCATCCTTAAATTTAAAATAGAAAAATTGCTGACAGAAATGTAAAAAACTGGTATCGTTTACGTTTAAAGTATTAAGTAATTCAGCTTTATTAAGTATAAAAAGTAGTGCCGCTAACTGTTCTTGATTAAGATCAAACTCCAACCGATATTTATAGTCGTCAATTAGTTCAACCTCTTGCTTAATATGCCCGAATCGTCTAGAGATCTCTTTACGTGTATTGAAGAAAAAAATATCAAGAACTTTGTCATAAACCTCATCACTATTACCGATAAGCAATTGCTTCATAGCATTTCTTATCGTTTCGATTACTTCTATTATCAAATTATTTATTGCTGTGGGCTCTGTGAAGTCTATCGTGTGGGTAATAATAAAATTCAGAATCCTATTGCTTATTTTTCTTGTATCAACTGGAATCACTTTATCAGACAAATCCTGTTCACTAAAACTTTGTTTGAAATAGCTGTCCCAGCAGTATTGGATAAAATCTATATCAATAATAATATCACGATTGATTTCCTTCCATTCGTCTTCATCTTCATAATAGTCTGAATTGGGAAAAACTTCATAGATTTTGCCCTTCTTTTTGTCATAAATCCATTCTTCCCCAAAAGTCTTTTGTTTTTCCAGAAACCATTGATTATTAAGTTCTGAAACCCATTCACTAACAATTGATAAATCCATATGCCATTGTATTATTAATTGAAAGCATCCATAGCATTATCAAGTTCGGTACTTACAATTTTGGCATATATCTGTGTCTGGCTTATTGCTGAGTGTCCCATAAGCTTTTGCACTTTATCAATACTGATGCCTTTTTGCAGTGCCCTGCAAGCCCAGGTATGTCGTGCTATATGAAAACTGCACGGTTTTATAATATTACATTTTTTTGTGATTATTTTTAAATTTTTATTGATATAGGCTGTTGCACTGGAAATGGCCGAATCCAACTCACGGGCATTTTTTTCATCCAACGAATCGGGCAGCATTGGAAAAATATAAGGATTTGTGTCGTTTCTTAATTCTGCATATTTATTAATTATTTCTAACCCTGTATTAGGAACTTTTATAGATAATTGTTCTTTGGTTTTATGGATAGTGATATTAATATTTTTGCCGTCAAACATGCTCCATTTCAATAATAGCATATCAGATACACGCAAGCCACCCGCATACGAAGCAAAAACAAACATATCCCTATGCAAGTCAAGACGAGTATTGATAGGTAAAAGCACATCCTCTATTAGTTTTAATTCGGTTTCATTAAGGAAAACGCGATTAGTTTTATCCTGTTTAAGTTGATAACGTAGAAAAGGGTTTTGGCTATGTTCTATTAATTCTCTTCTGTAGGCTTCGTTAAAAACCCTACGAATAAATTTCAAGTCTTTGTGGATGGTATTTGTTTTGTTTTTCATGGTTTGACGTAAATAGGTTTCATATTTAATAAGAAATTCCACATTGATTTCCTGTAGCGGCAGAGCTTTCTCTTTCATATACGTCGTCATTTTTTTGATAATAGACGTGCATTTATCATAGGTTCCGATTTTATTTTCCTGTATATATGAATTCAAAATCTCATTTGCCAATTGGAAAAAGTCAGTTTCCTTTTTGCCAAACGTCTTTTCTTTTAGCATTTTGCTCGTCAAGTGATTTGATGAGGTTTCGAATTCAAGTACATTATCCTGTAGTTCAGCAAATTTGTTAGCCAAAAATGAATTTAAACGAGCACTGCTTTTATGAGCTGATTTTACTTTATTTTTATCGTTGTCCCACTGGTCAATTGGGATCATAATGCCTGAGCTGATATAAGAAATTTTTCTGTTTTTTATTATTCGAAAGTGTATAGGTGCTAAATTTTGCTTATTCACCTTATCTTTGCGAAAAATCATTGTAACGCTGGCCATATTTTTAATTTTATTGATTGGAAAATGATGAAATTATTGATAACAGTGGGGTAAACAATGGGGTAAACATCTTATGCATTCAGATGCATTTGTTTGCTTTAAATTGCTCTTTCATTTTTTTGAAATGCTTGTCCACACTGCATTTGAGGGCAAGTAAAAGCAATAAAGTGAAGTCCGCTAAGTCCCTGCGGGGTCACAGAAGTTTTGTAATGCCCGATAGTATAACGGTAGTACCGCAGATTCTGGTTCTGCTTGTCTTGGTTCGAATCCAGGTCGGGTAACAAAAAAGCCTCGATAATAGACTATCGGGGCTTTTTTATTGTTGCCTGCTAATCAGAAAGCCTAAGTGTGCGACGCAACGAATGTTGCACAGTGATATTTAGCCGGGCTACTAAAAATACCACGGGATGTTTAATGGTTGTTCCCGGTTTCTTCAGAATAACCCATTTCTATAAAGAATTCTTTACACGCTTCTGACACTGCTTCTGCAAAAGGTGACGCGGATCTTTTTCGTTTTGATATTTGCATCAAAACTTTCTTTATGAATTTCATAGAAGTACAATAATTGTTGGTGTCTTTTATAACGGTTAGCTATTTAATGCTGCAATATCTTAAGCAACATTGACTTGATTAGCGAAAAGAAAAATCAACTACTTTATATGGCAAACCAGCCTGGCAAGTGTCTCTATACCACGAAATACCCACACTCTTGATTTCGTAACGAAAGCCAACTGACAAATCATCATTGTCGTTAGTGGTAATCTTTTTTTCGAATGCCAGTTGATTTGATAACCCGGGAATGTCTTTTATTTTCATGGAATATAGAACAGAGTCAAAAAGTACTGCTGTGTGGCTTTTTATAAATGCAGAGAAAGTAATGCTATCATTATCACTTGAATAATCCTGCTCTGTATGTAAAAGAAATTTGATCGTCTTCTCAGTGTATGAAGTTGAAGGTAGTGATGCATCTTTCTTGCATGACTCTGCAATCAGGATAAATGTAAAAAGGGAAAATGCGATGGCTGCGGTTTTTTTCATCGGTTAATTTTTATTTGTTTTTTTAATTGTAACTAAGTTTTTAAAAATGAATTATGTTGTTACGAAAAATCTTTAGACTAGGTTTTTTTGTAATGCTCATTATTGCAAGGGATTGCTGCTTAGTGGATCGATGATCGTTTTCACCTCGGTTATCTTATGAACGGGGAACTTGCCCAATTTTGCATGCTCCCTTATTACCTGTTCATTTTCGGCAATGTGAATACAGTAAATTTTATCATCCGTTATGAATGATTGTACCCAGTGGTATGGCCTGCCTAACTGGTTAATTACTTCGCAGGAAGTTTGTGAAATGGATTGTATTTCTTCAGGAGTAAGGTTTCCGGCTCCCGGCAAATTCCTTTCAACAACGAACTTTTTGAGGTATATGCTTTTTTCCATACAAATGAATTTAAAGGTGAACTGACGGGTACAAAATTGCATTCGTCTTGTTTCTTTAATGACAGATGTATTCCCTATTTAATAGAATGAGTTCCCTATTTTATAATTTCTTTACGGGTGGCTTCCTGTACAGCTTTTGCACGGGAGTTCACTTCCAGCTTAAAGAAAATGGAAGAGATATGATGATCAACGGTTTTGGGAGATATAAAGAGTTTGTCAGCAATTTCTTTGTTTTGTAAACCCTCTTTTAATAGTTGTAAAACATCGAGTTCGCGTTCTGTTAGATTTGCAGGGTTAGCTCTTGTGGATTTCCTGATACCACGCGGAATACTTTTAATACCTGAGCTTCTCATATGAAATTTCATCTTTTCATATACAGCAGTAGCGCCAAGCTTTTGCATAATAGAAACGGCAATTTTTTTGTCATCTTCCTTTCCTTCAAATAAAGCAAGAGCCTGTTCATAAGGACAGTGTAATTGTTCCCATAATGATGCTGCTTTTAAAGCGGTGTTCACGTTATTGATCTCGTATCCGGCAAATTTTTCTTTAAGTTCTAAACGATCTCCACGCGATTTTAATAACCAAAATGCAAATTCATTATTTTCATAAATATTGCCCATTTCTTTAACCATATTTATAGCAGTGTCAATATCTTCTTTTTCAATATAAAACCTGTTGGTTATCCATTCATATTCTAACAAAGCAACAAATGCAGGAATTATTCTTTGCAGCTCCATTGTCTCAAGCGCAATTTTCTTTGATTCAAGTAACATGGGAAGTACATCGTTATCACCACTCCTGGCTTTTATAGTTCCCATAACGGCGAGAATACCTGTCTTAACAATAGACGCCAGATATTCATCTCTGTGCAGGTTATCTGCCATTATATATGCTTCATTCCAATGCCCTGTCTTAAGATAAACCCTCGCTTTTTCTGCCATCATATAAGCTGTCCATGAGTCAAGGTCTCTTTCTTCACAATATTGAATGCCTTTTTCTAAAATTTCTTTTGCCAGTGTATAATCTTTCATCACAATGGCGCTACTTCCCAGGTTGGTATATGCTCTCGCAGCGTGTTCATGATAGGCGTTTTTTAGCGCAATATCAAGGCTTTGTTGCAATAATTCAATACCTTTTTGTTTTGAAAATGGGCTGCGCATATATACGTCGCCAACATTATTCAATGCGTGAGAAAGTATCTCCTCGTCATTTAATTCTTTTGCCATCGTTATGGCTTTTTCGCCCCATAAAATGCATTCATCAGACTGATCCGCAAGCATTTTTAACTGCGACATATTACTGAACGCCATTGCTTTTGCCCTGGAAGATTGCTGATCAGCAAGCACTTCAATAGCCTTAACAGCAAAGGCTTCTGCTTTTTTCCGGTTTCCATCAAACCACCATAACCGCGATAAAAAACGTAAAGCGCTACCTATACTTTCGATATCATTTTTTCCCTTCCTTATCTCGAGGGCTTTAGTTGTATAAATAATAGCTTCTTTGATCTGGTTTGTGAGGTAGCACTCATATGCATATGAATCATAAAAACCAATCAGGGTGTCTTTGTCATTTCCCTGGTAATATTCAATAGCAGATAAATATAACTTCGATGCCTCTATATGGGCACCAAGAGAGGCAGCTTGTTTTGCTGCCAGTGGTGCATAGCGCACTACAAGATCGTATTCATTTGCATTTTTAGCATGATGAATAATGCGTTCGGTCTGCTGATTCTTTTCAAAACTTTCGAGGAACAGATTAAGGATATTTCTATGAAGTTCAACCCTTACCAAAGGAGACAATGATAATTCGATCGTTCTCCGGAATAATTCATGCTTAAAGGAAATAAGGCCATTATCAATTACCAGTATTTTAAAATCCAGACAGCTGCTGATAGCAACAGAATAGGCAGGCTCCATCTTTTCAAGATAACTAACCTCAAAAGATGTAGGAAGTATACAGAGTATTTCCCAAATATGTTTTGTAATCTCATCCAGCCGGTTATAAGTAGATAATACAGCATCCTTTATATTTTCAGGAACCCCCAAACTATAACTGGCTAATATTTCATTTACATAAAATGGATTACCACCGGATATGCTGTATACATCCTCGCCTTTATATCCTTTTTCGTCAGCCATTTTCTCAACTGCCTGTCTTGATAAAGGAAGTAATGGCAACCGGGTAAATGAATCAGGATTTAAATGCCCTAATATATGTCTCAAAGGATGATGTGCATCAATTTCATTATCTCTGTAAGTAAGGATAAAAAGAGTTTGTAGTTGTGTAATTCTCCTGGCAAGGAATTTTATAAAATCAAGTGTAGCTTCATCAGCCCAATGAATATCTTCAAATACAATAATGTTGACTTTTTCCTGGTTTTTCAACTCATAAAATAACCTGGAAAAAAAAGCGGTGCGATCTGTTATATCAGGGTTTGTATCAGGTAGATCATTTTTGATCTGCAGCAAAATATCGTATAAAGGTGCTAATGGTCGCGGCGCAAATAATGCATCGCAAATTCCCTGGTATATGTTGCAACTGCTTCGTACTTTTTTACAAAAGGCTTTTACAAGAGATGTTTTGCCAATGCCAGCTTCGCCGCTTATAAAAATACAATGGCCCTCACCTTCCGGTATTTTTTCATAATGTGATTGGAGTATATTTAAGAACCCCTCTCTTTCGATTAGCTCCATATTACATGATTTGTAAAATGAGGCGCAAATTATTCTAAAATAGGGAATACTTCTTACCGCTCCCCACAAAACTGATAGTTGCTTTGCACCGCAATTCAAATTTATTAAAACAAAAAAACAATTTCATTATGCAATCTATCATGAAGGTACGGTTTACAGCAGCCTTCCTTATTACATTCAGTTTTATTGCTCATTTATCTGCACAGCAGGTAAAGTCAGACACATCTTCTCAAACGAAGCAATCGAAAAAGCTTTTTATTGATGTTCACCAGCTGGAACCGGGTAAGGTGAAATATGAAGACGTTGCAGGCGCACATGCAAAGGATCTTGCTACCGAAAAAAAATATGGGGTAGACTTTTTAAAATATTGGGTAGATGAAGAGAAAGGTCTGGTATACTGCCTCTCTTCTTCAACGGATTCTGCATCTATAACAAAAACACATGCTGAAGCGCATGGGCTTTTACCAACCCGCGTTTATGAAGTTACTGATGGAAAAGAAGCTGCTGTTCATGGCAAAGAAAATTTATATCTCGATATCCATTACCTGGGTGCAGGACATGTTACTGCAAAAGACGTGGCAGCCGCTCATGAAAAAGATCTTGCCGTACAAAAAAAGCATGGCGTAAATCTTATAAACTATTGGGTAAATGAAAAAGATGGTGTGGTTATGTGTCTTGCACAGGCAAAAGATTCAACTGATCTTATTAAAACACATAAAGAAGCACATGGTCTTATTCCGGACCAGGTATTTGAAGTAAAGCAGGGGCAATAAATGTGAGTAGAATTTGTCGAGCCAGCCGGCATCAATGCTATTAAGCTATTGTTGCGTCGCACACTTCAGGGCTTTTATCGCTCTTCAACAATGCGTTTGCAGACTTACATCATGTAACAGGCATGCACGCAGGAAACCATTCCCTATGAACAAAAAATTTTAATTAAAAACAAAAAGAAAAATGAAACACTTATTTAATGCAGCCGCAAGCTGCACACAGAAAACCGTTGCTACACCTTTTCTTTATCAATCAAAAAACAACGCAACAAGGATTTTATTTTCACTGGTTCTATCAGGCACAATTTTATTTACAAGCTGTAAAAAACAGAATGTTGATGCACCTGTAATTAATGATCAGTCTATAGCAGCAAATGCTGATATGGAATCACTAGCCACTCATAGCATTACCGCACAGGAATTAAAACTGGCCAGGCAGGCTACAGAAAAATACCAGAATATCGATAGCGCCTTTGCAGATGGCTATGCAGATATTGGTGTGGCAATGCCTAATATGGGGTATCATTTTCAAAGGTTAGATATTGTTGATTCTGTATTCGACATCAGTCACCCGGAATTGCTTGTATATAATAAAGATAACACAGGGGCTTTCAAACTTGTTGCAGTTGAATATGCAATACCACTTGATAAATCAGTAAATGCACCCAAAGGTTTTACAGGCAAGCAGGATGTTTGGGATGCGAATGCAGATTTTGGTTTATGGCTGCTTCATGCATGGGTATGGAAGTATAACCCGGATGGCGTGTTTAACCCAACGAACCCTTTGGTAAATGTAATAATCCCATAGCAGGTATAGCATAGAATAAACAAGTAAGGTGGCCACTTGCAGAGCAAGGAAAAAAAGTACAAGAGTGCGACGCAACGATGCTCAATAGCAAGATATAGCCCTGGCTAATAAGATCCATCTTGCTTGTTTATCTCTGCTTAAACTATATGCATGCCTTAAATGATCTCTTAATAAATAAAATAAAAAAAATAAACATGAAAACACTGATCACTTATTATTCATCTTTCTCAATATTAAAAAGAATTTTTGTTGCTGCTGCAATTGCAGGTTTTATGTTTGCCTGTAAAAAAACTGCACCTGTTTCAACTTCTGTTGATTGCAGCGGGCCAGTAAAATCTTTTAGTGGCGATGTAAATTCAATTGTTCAAACATCCTGTGCAACAGACTCAGATTGTCATGGTTCAGGTAGCCACAGCGGGCCGGGCGAGTTGCTTACATATCCGGAAATATTCAATGCACGAACTGCTATTCGTACTGCCGTTGCAACAGGTGTTATGCCTAAAGGCGGCACGTTGACAACAGCTGAAAAAAATGCACTTCTATGTTGGATTGATAATGGCGCCGTAAATAATTAACCAGTGCCCTTGCGGTACAGAAGTTCTTACTTAGATAATTTAAAAAATAAAACATACATAAAACAGGGAAAGCTACGGGAAAGATTCCCTGAACTGAGATATACTCTATCATAATTAATTTAAAAAAGGTGATAATGAAAAACACTATTAAGACTTTTACAGTTATCGCTGCTATGTTTCTGGTAAATTACAATGCTACCGCCCAAACAGCAGCATCGAACCCATACGATAATACTTTATCACTAAACCTGCAGCATGCAAATGCTACTGGTGGCGATGAAGAAAAGAATAGCCATGTATTCGATAATATTCACCCACGTGCGCTGGAAAATTTTCAAAAATCATTTAAAGATGTTAGTAGCGAAAAGTGGACAAAAAATGGAGAAAGCTATTTTGCCAGCTTTACAAAAGATTCTGTTTTTACAAGAGTTGATTATAACAAAAAAGGCAGATGGTTAGAAACCATACGTTACTATGACCAAAAGAAATTGCCTGGTGATGCGAATTACATGATCAAAAAAGGGTACAGCGATTATTCAGTTTTAGGCGTGGCAGAAGTTTCTTTTGATGATGTACCTGTGTATTTGGTCCACATTCAAAATGAGAGCCATTTTAAAATTGTAGGTATTTACGAAGGAGAGATGACTGAAGTAGAAAGCCACAAGCGCTGGTAATAACAGATAACAGAAACATTTCTGAGTATCTAAATTTAGCCTATGAATGCAGAGGTTTTATTGCTGTATTTTGAGTAAAGCTTTGAATTGTTCAACGCAAAAATTTTAATATACAGCAATACGGCCCGGCATAAATAATAATGCTAACTTTTCCAGACAGCAACGGCCATACATATCCAGCCGGCAATAAAACACAGACCACCAATGGGCGTAATGGCACCAAGCCATTTCATGTTTTCATTACCATTAGCCAGAAAAAAAGTGAGGAGATAAAGAGAGCCTGAAAAGAATATAGTGCCTGTTATAAAAAGCCTACCACTCCATAACAGCCACGTAGGATTGAAGTATTGAAATAAAATGGCCGTAACAAGCAATGCAAACACGTGATAGAACTGGTATTTTACAGCAGTTTCAAAAATAGCCAGCGTGTATTCATTCACTCTTTCTTTTAAATCATGTGCACCAAATGCTCCAAGTGCTACTGTAATGGCTCCTAAAATTGCCGCTGTAATTAAAAATGTTTTATGCATGTTGTTCCAGGATTTCTGCAAAGCTATGGGCAGAAATTTTATCAGCCTTCAAATGATGCTGGCATTGACTGTAAAATTTACTCCGTTCTGACAATTTGATGGAGAGAAAATGCAGGAGTTCTTCATCACTGAGGTCTTTGATCAATGGACGGTGTGCCTTTTCTTTTTTTAATCTTACTGCTAATACTTCTACAGGTTCATCGATCCAGATAGTGATACCATGTTTATTCATCCATTCCATATTATCATGAAAACAAGGTGTACCGCCGCCGGTGGCTATAACAATATTTTTAAAAGAAGCCAGTTGATGTAATGCTTCTTTTTCTTTATTGCGGAAATAAATTTCGCCCTGTGTTTCAAATATTTCTTTGATGGTCATCAAAGCTTCTTTTTCAATTTGAGCATCAAGATCCATCCAGTCAATATTTCTTGAAGCAGCGATACGTTGTGCCCAGTAGGACTTTCCGGTGCCCATCATACCGATGAGGAAGATGCGTGATAACATAAGCACTTAAGGAATTACCATTTATTTAAAATTTTTGCTGCATAATACCCGGCTGCAATAATAAGAATTATGTGAGCAGCATTAAGAAGAATAGTTGCCCAAAAAAAATCTTTTTCAAACCAGTTCCTCGCAAATTTTGGGTTAACAAATACGGGAAGTAAAGTTGTATAAATACCTAGCCAGAAAATCCATCCTAAAATAACAATGATACCAGAATCATTTCTATCAGCAACATTTATCATTAAAAGAAAACAAACAAAAGCGCTTAATACACTAACTCCTAAAATGATAATAAGGTTTTTGTCGAAACGCATAATTTATTTAAATGCATTCAATCCCGTTACATCCATACCTGTAATAAGTAAATGTATATCATGTGTACCTTCATAGGTAAGTACACTTTCAAGATTCATCATGTGGCGCATAATGCTGTATTCGCCGGTAATGCCCATGCCGCCAAGCATGGTGCGTGCATCACGTGCAATATTGGTGGCAATCTCACAACTATTGCGCTTGGCCATACTTACCTGCTGTGGTGTGGCCCGGCCTTCACTCATTAATATACCCAAACGCCAAACCAGTAATTGTGCTTTGGTGATTTCTGTGATCATTTCTGCCAGCTTCTTTTGCTGCAATTGAAAACCACCAATTGGCCTGTCGAACTGTATACGCTCTTTGCTATAACGCAATGCAGTATCATAACAATCCATGGCTGCACCTAAGGCTCCCCAGGCAATACCATAACGTGCTTTCGTTAAACAACCTAACGGGCCTTTCAGACCTTTTACATTTGGTAATATATTTTCTTTGGGCACTTTTACATCGTGAAAAACAAGTTCTCCTGTGGCGCTTGCACGCAGGCTCCATTTTCCGTGTGTAGTTGGCGTGCTAAAACCTTCCATGCCACGTTCTACAATTACACCACGAATATCACCTGCTTCATCTTTTGCCCATACAACTGCAACCTGCGCATAAGGCGCATTGCTGATCCACATTTTTGCACCATTCAATATTACATGATCACCTGCATCTTTTATATTCGTAAGCATACCTGCAGGGTTACTGCCATGATCAGGTTCTGTTAATCCGAAACATCCCAGCCATTCACCGCTTGCAAGTTTTGGTAAATATTTCATTCGCTGGTCTTCATTGCCGTAAGCATAGATCGGAAACATTACTAACGATCCCTGTACACTTGCAGTTGAGCGAACGCCACTATCCCCGCGTTCTAACTCCTGCATCATTAAGCCGTAGCTGATATAATCCAATCCACCACCACCATACTCTACAGGAATAGTTGGGCCAAAGCAACCAAGATCTCCCATTTGTTTTACAATTTGCACGGGAAATTCGGCACGCTGTGCATAATCTTCAATAATGGGCGAAATTTCTTTCTTCACATAATTGCGCACTGTTTCGCGTATGAGTTTATGTTCTTCGGTAAGTAACTCATCCAGCAGGTAATAATCCGGCGACTGGAATAGATCTGTTTTAACGGCCATGGCAAAAGTTTGATTTTATTTTTTGGTGACCAACTGTTGAAACAAATATGTAGCTTCTGTTGTGTCACTCCCTTGTACGTTCAGAACTTTGCGCAGCAAAGCCCCGCCTAACATTTGTTCGCAAATTTAGAAGTATGCATTTACCCGCCAATGACTTTGCTACATTTTATTTAAAGGATGTAAGAAATGGATATGCGTGTTCAATAGCATATCCGAACGATGAAGTGCTTGCGACGCAACGAAGATGCTATGAAACAGAGAAGCTGGCATCTGATTAAAAAATATTTTACTTAAATGTATAAGCAATACCTACGGTTGGGTAATGCACAAATAATTCGTAACGAAAATCTGCTTTTATAAAAAGTCTTTGTGTTATGTAGCCTTCTATGCCTAATGCAGCGGTAAATGCCGGGCCAAATTTTGAATCATTTATTTTCTTCCCGTAAAATGTAAGTTCTCCATCGGTGGTAAGATAGTCTAATGTAACACCTGCATCCAAATAAGGCCTGATGATACCTTTTGTGAAATAATATTGTATAGAAAGAGGTACGCTGAATATATTTTTATTTACAGTTTGCTCTTTTTTGTAGCCCAAAACATCTACAAGTTCTGTGTTTTGATGCGTCATATAATTTAAACCAAAGGTTAGTGCCAGGTTTTTATCAACAGCAGGAACTGTTATTTTACCGATTATCCTTCCTGTATATTCATGCCCCGAGCCAAAATACATACCACCGGCGTAAGCATAAATATTCAACTTTGATTTTTCCTTTTTATAAACAATTTGGCTGGCAGTGGATGGAGAAACGCACTTATTGAGTTTTTGAATATATTGTATAAGATCAGCCTCTGTATAGTTAAGTGTTTCAATTAATGGCTTTAGCGTATTGCATGATTGCGAAAAAAATAACAACTCATTTTGAAAGTTTCCTTTTTGATTTATATAGCCATTTGAACTTCTGTCATCATCATATAAAAGATGACAACTGTCTTCCGGGGTTTTAATGATAAAATACATCACATCCTTTTTCCAGAAAGTGTAAAGGCTGTAATAGCCCAAACTTAACAACTTTGCAAATTGCTCTTTTTGTGTAAGTTCAAAAGGATCTGTATAAACAACTTTACGGAATGTGTTTTCGCCGTCATAACCAAAACTTTTTATTTCTGCCGTTGTAAAAGTTGCTGGATTGGATGTGTTACTTGGTGAAAATGAAATCCTGCCACTGATTTTTTTTGTTTCTATTGACTCAAGAAAACCTCTTACAGTATCACCATTGTTTTTTACGATAAATCCCGGTTTAAAACCTGATTGAGAAAATACAAAGACAGGAATAACTGCGAAGACAATAAAAAATTTTAGTTTCATAAGCAAAGAGTTTATGGCTGCGGCTAAATTATAGAACAATATGATATTGTAAGATAACTCAGTCTTTGTTAAGCTATAATTAATGCAAATTCTTCTGAATGAGATTATAGGTTAACTTTATTTCACAGAACTGCAATATGACCAAACACATCTTTTCGTTTTTAGCGCTTGGAGATTCTTATACAATCGGTGAAGCATTACCATTATATGAAAGCTTTCCTTATCAAACCGTTCAATTATTGCGAAAAGCAAACCTGCATTTTCATGCACCGGAAATAGTGGCAAAAACGGGCTGGACAACTGCTGAACTTGCAGAACATATATTGCATACAAAGCTTAATGAACATTACGATTTTGTAACCCTGCTGATCGGTGTAAATAATCAATACCGCGAATTAAGCATTGATGATTATGCAACTGATTTTGAATTTTTGTTGAGAAAGGCTATCCATTTTGCCGCTGAAAAAAAAGAAAATGTTATTGTACTTTCTATTCCGGACTGGAGTGTTACTCCTTTTGCCAAAAAAAGTGACAATAAAAAGGTAGCCGCTGAAATTGATGCATATAATAAAATCAATAAAGCCATTGCGGAGCGCAACAAAATAAAATATGTAGATATAACACCCAATTCCAGAACCGCAAAAAATGATGCTGCATTAATTACCACCGATGGACTGCATCCTTCTGGTAAGGCCTATGCAGAATGGGCAATAATGCTGGCAGCGGTTATTCAAAAAATGGTAAAAGTCTGAGTCAACAAAATATTCATTACGCTTCCTGAAAAGATTTTACACTTACTTTACAGCTCATAAAAATTACTTGTGCAAACAACTTTGATATTTATTTTTTACCTCGTTTTTTTTACATGGATACTTTGCAATACAGGGTTTATAAAAAGGACCGGGTTAAATAAGTGGTGGATCATTGGTTTGTTTGCGTTAAAAGTTTTTGCAGGTATTGTATATGGCTGGTTTTACCAGCAGCCTGCCTATTTTGCTACCAGCGATACATGGCATTTCTTTGAGCTTAGCAAGGGCGAAACAGACTGGTTGTTACACGACCCATTGGCTTTTTTTAAAGACATATTTATGTATGGCTATGAGCGCAGCGGTAATTTATTTGTGGGTGAGAATTCTTACTGGAATGATCTTAAAAGCAATGTCATCATTAAACTGCTGGCGATCTGTAATGTGCTTACCCTGAAAAATTATTATGCCAATATAGTGTTGTTCAATTTTCTTTTCTTTTTTGGCCCCGTTGCCTTATATCGTGTTGTGAAAAATCTTTTCGAGTCAAACCGTTTGCTTCTTATTGCCGGCGTTTTTTTGATACCTTCTTTTATATTCTGGTGCAGTGGCATTCATAAAGACGGCCTTATTTTTAGTAGTGCTGCTGTTATTGTTTTTCATTTTCAACAACAACTTACTGAAAAGAAAATATTGTGGCCACGTGTTGCAGTAATGCTACTGCTATTTGTTGTATTATTTGCCTTACGCAATTTTATGGCCTTACTTTTAGCAGGAAGCCTTTTTGCATGGCTAATGTGTTTTCTTTATTCGCAGCAAAAAAAAATTATTATTGCTTCAATTGTAGTTGTATCGCTGGCAACATTTTTTCTTTCAGGTAAAATAAGTGCAGCGGTTGATATGCCGCAATATGTAATTGAAAAGCAGTCGGAGTTTAAGCAGCTTTCCGGTGCATCAAGCATTGACGTACCTGTGCTGGAAAATAATTTATGGAGCTTTGTAACTTTTCTTCCCACTGCAATTGATATAGCCTTGTTCAGGCCGCATGTTACTGAAATAAAAAATATTAGTTACGTGCCTGCGGCAGCCGAAATAATATTATTCTGGATTGTTGTGGCAGCTTCTCTGGTTATTCGTACTAAAACAAAATATTCAGATAGACAATCGGCCTTTATAATTTTCTGTATATTTTTCTCCTTTTCTTTTTTATTGCTTGCAGGGTACACCATTACTTTTTCAGGTGCTATAGTGCGCTATAAGGCAATTGTATTGCCGTTTCTTTTTGTACCTGTAATACAAAAACTATCAGCTTTAATGGCAAGGTTTGTAAAATGATTATTGTTGACAGGTGTGGTTGTAAGATAGCTCCGTAATGAACAGAACGCAGAAGAGTGCGACGCAACGGAAACATCATTTCAGTAATGCAGTCCGGCTAAAAAAAATACTAGCGGATAATATCAAAAGACCCGAAATCTTCCAGGTGCAGCGGGGTTACTATTACATCTGTTACTGCTGCTCTTTTAGAACCCTTGCGGCACCAGGCAATAAATGCGTCGATTGCTTCCTGCGAACCTTTTGCCATAATTTCTACATTGCCATCGGGTTGATTTTTTATCCAGCCTTTTACACCCAGTTTGTCTGCATTTTCTTTTGCTTCTGCCCTAAAGAAAACACCCTGGACTTTTCCTTTGACGATCAAATTTACAGTTGTCATAATTTGCTTTTTATGCGGGCTAAGGTAATAAGAGAAAATATGCCTCTCAATACTATGATGAATAAAATATTAATCCGAAATTTAAGTACTAAAGTTGGCAAATGAAAACGATCAGGGCAAAACACAAAGCAGCATATGAACCTATTTCGGATCTCATTACTTTTCGTGCCATGCCCACACGAATGATGCCGATGAATGAACTTGATCCTTTTCTTTTTTTAAATCATCATGGCTGGCAGGAATATCCGCCCAATAATAGCGGGTTACCATTCGGCCCACATCCGCACAGAGGTTTTGAAACTGTAACATTTATTCTGGAAGGCGATCTTATGCATAAAGACAGTAGTGGTACAATTAGTATTATAAAAACTGGTGGGGTACAGTGGATGACGGCTGGCAGTGGTTTGGTGCACGCAGAAATCTCTTCTGATGAGTTTAAAAAAAAGGGTGGCCCGCTTGAAATTCTTCAGCTATGGGTAAACCTGCCGGCAAAGCATAAAATGACCAAACCTGCTTATAAAGGTTTGCAGAAAGAAGAGATACCTCGTAAAACATGGGATGAAGGAAAAGTTATTGCACAAATAATTGCAGGTGATTGGGATGGTATAAGAGGGCCTGTACAACCATTAACAGATATTCATATTGCAAATTTTTCCTTTAAAGCAGGTGGCAGGGTTACTTTCTCAATAGAGAAAGACAAAACTGTATTTCTCTACGTTGTAAAAGGGAAAACCCGCATCAATGGGGAGGATGCGGACATGCACCACCTTATAGAATTTAGCCATGAAGGTTCTTCTATAGAGATAAAAGCTGTTACAGATGCGTTGTTGCTTTTTGGTTATGCCACTCCTTTTCACGAACCGTTTGCTGCATATGGCCCCTTTGTAATGAATACGCAGGAAGAGATAATGCAGGCATATGAAGATTATCATGCAGGCAAGTTTGGCACGCTTCAATAAAATCTGAACATAAACCAAATATGTAAAAAAGTGTAGAGTTTGGGCTACACTTTTTTTATTAATTGAAAAAATGGCTTATAGTATACAGACCATTATATGATTATCATCATACAATAGAATGGCATGATTTTATTAACTTTCCATAATACAAAAGGAAATATAACCATGGAAAAAGAAGCGGACTTTTTTGTTGAGTCAAAACATAAGATAGAAGATTATGTTCGCGATAGGGTATTACTTCTAAAGCTTGAGATGGTTGAAAAAACATCCAAGCTTGTTGCTGTAATGTTTATCGGTCTGCTTATAACTGTACTAAGTTTTTTTATTCTTTTGTTCCTTAGTTTTATGGCGGGCTATTATTTTGCAGCCCTTACAGAAAGTCTCTATCTGGGTTTTGGCATTGTATGTGGATTCTACGTATTGCTGCTTCTTTTTATAATTTTTGCAGGCAAAAAAATCCTGCATACTTATATTACGAATACTGTTATAGAAACAATTTTTGACCAAACTGCTGACAATGATGATACAGAAGACGATAGAGAAACAGCGTAAGAAAGATCTTTCGCATATAGATAATCTTGCAGACCTGCACCGGGAAATAAGGCTGGTAAAGGCCCGCATTAAGAACCATGAACAGTTATTAGCAGAGCATTGGAAAAAATTGCCTGCCGAAACATTTAAACTTGTTGTAAGGCGGGTGGTTCCTTTTTACCTGAATAATAAAGTGCTCGATAAATCATGGGGAGTTTTAAGCAGTGCTTTTAGTATTCTAAGCGGTGATAAATCAAACACGGCAAAGAGTGTAATGGGTGCTGCAAAAAAACTGGGCCTTTTTACGGCTATAAGAGCCGGATATAATTTGTTTAGAAAAAAGAAATGATTTTGCACTAAACAGCAGAAACATCTATTAAGCTTTCGTTGCGTCGCACACTTGTACAAAAACAATACTATTCAGCAGTTGTGCAGTAAACAAATAAGGTTGCAAACATTTAAAAAATAACTTCGGCATTATGACGAAAAAAGAAAAGATAATCGCAGGAATTATTATAGGTGCTGCAGCCGGTGTAGCTGCGGCCATTTTTTTTGAAACAGAAAAAGGGAAGGAAATTTTGGCAGATATTAAAAAGCTTACATCAGAAACGATTGATGATGCATTGGAAAGGCTTGTAAAAATTGAAGCGAAGTTCAAAGAAAAACTCATCATTGATGATGCAGATGAGGATATAACGCTATCGTAGTATTAACACCATTTAAGTGACAGGAAAAAAAATCTTTCGCAAATCTTTAAAAATAGTTGCATGGATCGTGGGCAGCATTATTGCCTTGCTATTACTTATACTTATACTTATACAGATACCCGCTGTACAGAATTTTGCAAAAGATAAAATTGTTGCTTACCTAGAAAATAAGATCCATACAAAAGTTTCAATTGAAAGACTTTCTATTGTTTTTCCTAAGCAGATCGTACTTGAGCACGTATATTTCGAAGATCAGCAAAGAGATACGTTACTCGCAGGCGGAAAGATACAGTTAGATATTGCCATGCTAAAACTCCTGAGCAATAAAGTGCAGGTAGATTATCTGGGCTTGCAGGACATGTATATAAATGTAAAGCGGGTAAAGCCTGGTTATGTTTTTAATTACGATTATATTATTAAAGCTTTTGCGCCTTCAGATACAACTTCGTCTTCTTCAGAAAGCAGTTCTATGACCTTTCAGTTAGGTGAGGTTGTTTTAAAAAATATCCGTTTAAAGTATAAAGATGACGTTACTGGTAACGATGGTATATTTCGTTTGGGAAAACTTGAAACAAATATTAAAGCTTTTGATCCCGGTAATTCTCATTATGCAATTCCAGACATTAATATTGAAGATATTAGTTCTTCACTCAGGCAATATAAACCATTAATTGAGCCAAAGCCCCAGGCGGTTGTAGAAGCAAAAAGCAATGAGCCCATTAATATAGATCTACAGTTAAATAATATTGGTCTTAAACAAATACGATTCGATTACATAAATGATGTTTCAGCAGTAAAAAGTAGTTTGAACCTCGGGCAGCTTGAAATAGTTGTAAATAAAATTGACCTTTCAAAATTATATATTGATCTAAAAAAAATTCAATTAAGCAATACTGCTGTTAATATTGAATTAGGCAAGTCACAACAGGCCATAGTTGCAAAACAGGAAATAAAAAAAGAGGCAGCAGCACAGGCAAACAATCCATGGAAAATTGAAGTAGCCGGTATTGCTCTTGACAACAACCAGCTTAATTATAACGATAATAATTTTAAAAGAATCCCTCAGGGCATAGATTACAATCATATTGCGATAACAGGATTTTCACTTGCTGTAAAGGATCTTGCTATTACTCCTGCAGAATACAAAGGCATGTTGGCAAAACTCAATTTTAAAGAGCAAAGTGGCCTGGAGGTTAAGGAATTACATACTAATTTTTTATACAACGATAAAGAAGCAATGCTTAAAAGCCTGGTATTAAAAACAGGAAACTCTGTCATCAATACTAATCTCCAGGCAAAATACCCGTCTATTGATGCTGTTATAAAGAACCCTGCATTGCTCTATGTTGATGCTGCTTTATCAAACACTTCAGTTGCTGTAAAGGATATTTTGTTAATCAAACCTTCTCTGCAGGAACAATTAAAAGGCAATGAAGCAAGTGTTATTAAAATAAACGGACAAGCCAAAGGTTATGTAAATAATATTGCTATACCTTCCTTTAGTTTAAGTGGTCTGGGACAAACAAGCATACAACTTGCAGGAAAAATTAAAGGGTTGCCAAATGCTGAAACTGCCTACTATGATATGCAGTTCAGCAAATTCAATACAACCAAAAAAGATATACTCGCAGTACTTCCTGATAACACCCTCCCGGATAATATTCAATTACCAGATGCAATCAATACTTCCGGTTTTTTCAAGGGCACCATTAATAATTTCAGTAGTCATTTAAAGGCAAATACTAATAAAGGTAATGCTGATCTTGTAGCAGATGTAGCGGGCAAGGGCAAAACGTATAACATAAAAGCAACCTTGAAAGAAGTAGATATTGGATATATTTTTAAGCAGCCGGAAAACTTTGGCACGGTAACTATGCAGGTCAGCGCGAAAGGAAACGGAGTTGATTATAAGACAATGAATACAGTTCTTAATGCAAATGTCAATTCCGCAACTGTAAACGGGTATACGTATAAAGATCTTAAGCTTGATGCTACACTAAATAACGGAGAGGCTATTGTTAAGTCTGTTATTAACGATCCTAATATCCGCTACACGCTTGATGCAACTGCTAACATAAAAAGCACCTATCCTTCGCTAAAAATGCAATTACAGCTGGATACACTAAACCTTTATGCACTACATTTCATGGATAGCTTATTTACACTGCACACAAATATTAATGCTGATATGGCTTCCACTAACGCTGATTCTTTGATAGGGAATATCTTTATTACCAATACTAGCCTGTTAAATATTGATGGAACTCACACAACAGATTCAATAAAAATTGTTGCAGAAAGAAATGAGAATATCCAATCAATAGTACTTAATTCAGAAGCGGCAAACATTGACTGGAAAGGAAAATACAAATTAACAGAAACAGGCGGATTGCTAATGCAAAGCATTAAACACTATTACAATATTGCAAATACAGTAACGGATACAATTTTTTCTTCACAGCAATGGGTAATGAATATACTTATTAACCCTTCTGCACCATTGGTTCTACAATTTGTTCCTGGATTAAAAGGTTCTGATACATTGGGGGCACATATTGTTTTTAACAGTGAAGCAAATGATCTTAATATTAAAATAGGCTCCCCGCATATCAGGTATGGAGAACAAAGTATAGATAATCTGGTGCTAACAACTACTACAACATCTCAGCAATTGAATTATGCAATAAAAGCAGACCGGTTGGGAAGTAAGTCATTCCGGTTGTATAATACTTCCGTGGATGGCAAACTTGCTAATAATGAATTATTCGCAAACATATTGTTGAAAGACAGATCAGGTAAGGATCGCTATCATTTATCTGCTAAGGCTGATCAGCCGGGCAATCATGCTTACCGGTTGTCATTAAACGCAGACAGCCTTTTATTGAATTATGAAAAATGGCAGGTTAGCAATGACAACTATATTCAGTATGATACATCCGGAATTATAGCGAACAATTTTGCGTTTAGCCACAATGAACAATCATTGATGATTAACAGTGAAACCAAATCAACTACAGCACCAATCGATGTAATATTCAAAGATTTTTACTTAAAGACACTCACAAATTTTGCTGACCAGGATTCTCTTTTTTTAGATGGTGTAGTCAATGGCAAAGCAATGATAAAGAATGTAATAACAGCGCCTGTTTTTACTTCTGATATAACAATTAAAGACATGAGTTATAAAACCGATACCATCGGTAATGTATCTATAAAAGTGGATAATGAAACAGCCAATGCTTTCTCCACTAATATGAAGATCGAAGGCCACGGAAATGATGTGCAGTTATCCGGCCAATATTTTACAGGAGAAAGCAGGATGGATCTCAAACTCAATATCAATAATATCGATCTCTCCACTGTAAAGAATTTTACCGCAGGGCAATTGAAAGAGGCATCCGGAAGTCTTAAAGGAAATATTGCAATTGCCGGCACAATCAAAAGGCCAGACATCAACGGCAGCTTACATTTCAGCGATGCAAGCGTAACGCCAACCATGTTGGGTGAACAGTTTAAGCTTACGAATGAAGAAATAAAAGTAAATAATGAAGGTATTATATTTAACAACTTTACCATGGCAGATTCTGCAGGCAACAAAGCAATATTAAATGGTAAAGTAATAACAACAGATTTTACTGATTATGCCTTCGATCTTAATTTTAAAGCTGATGATTTTACTGCTATCAATTCTACAAAAGCAGATAATCCGCTTTTCTATGGAAAACTCAATATTGATGCGGATGTAAAGATCGGTGGTAATATGGAGGTGCCAACTGTTAAGGCAGCAATAAGAGCAAACAGGAATACTGATTTTGTTTTGGTTTTGCCATCAGATGATCCTGAAGTGGTCAGTCGCGAAGGAGTAGTGAATTTTATAAATACAAAAGCTATTGAAGATACAACAACTCTTGAGGCAGTGCTGGATTCTGCTATTCAATACAAGTCGCTGGCAGGAGCAGATATAGATGTAACTTTTGAGACAGACACGGCGGCTGCATTTACACTTATTATTGATGAAAGAAATGGGGATGCATTAAAAGTAAAAGGCGATGCAGAACTCACCGGTGGTATTGATCAAAGTGGCAAACTTACCATGACCGGCAATTATGAATTGCAGCAGGGCTCTTACCAGGTTACGCTAAGTGTGCTCAAAAAGAAATTTGATATACAAAAAGGCAGTGTGATCACCTGGAAAGGCGATCCTACAGAAGCAGATGTAAACATCACTGCTTTGTATGAAATAAAAACAGCACCTATAGATCTTCTGGAAGATCAGCTAACAGGCAAGTCTGAAACCGATGTTAATAAGTTCAAACAAAAAATACCTGTGCAGGTATTTCTTAAAATGAGTGGCGACCTGCTGAAGCCGGCAATAACTTTTGATATTGCGCTTCCCTCTTCTATCTCTTCGCAATGGAAAGATGTGGAAGATAAATTAACGCAGTTGCGCACAAATGAATCGGAAATGAACAAACAAGTCTTTTCATTACTCCTGCTGGGCCGTTTTACACAGGAAGATCCTTTTGTTTCTGCCGCCGGTGGCAGTAATGAAGCGCTTGTTCGCCAAAGTGTAAGCAGAATATTGACCGATCAGTTAAACAAGCTTGCGAGTAGTCTTGTAAAAGGTGTAGACATAAATGTTGGGCTTAATTCTGATGAAGATTATTCAACAGGCACGGCACAAAGCAGAACCGACCTTAGTGTAGCTGTTTCAAAATCTTTACTTAACGACAGACTTCGTGTAACGGTAGGCAGCGATTTTCAGGTAGAGGGCACGGCTGCCACAAATCAGAACACATCAAACATTGCCGGCGATGTGCAACTCGATTACCAGCTTACAAGAGATGGCCGTTATCGTTTGCGTGCTTACCGCGTAAATAAATATGAAGGCGTAGTAGAAGGCCAGGTTGTAGAAACAGGCTTAACATTTGTATTCACTTTAGATTACGATCAGTTCAGGGAAATATTCAACAAAAGCAGGAAAAATAAAAAAAGGAATGATAAATAAACCAGTCTTTTTTTAAATGTAGCGTATAGAAAAGAACGCACAAGTGAGTGACACAAGTAAAGCATAATGGCAGCAATGCAGCTGGTAAAATAATTATGAACCCGGCATGGGTAAAAAATATTAAGCTTCCGTTGCGTCGCACACTTGTACGCTTTTAGTTCATTCAGCATTTAATGCAGCCGGTTTATAAAATAAGATTTTTTATTACAAGCAGTAATGATGCGTTTACAAAATATATCAGGCATATTTTTTTTATTATCACTCTGTGCATGCAGCGTTACAAAACAGTTGCCGCAGAATGATGCTTTATACGCAGGGTCTAAAGTAGAAATTAAACGTTCGTCAGACAGCGTTAAGTTGAATAAAAAGCTGCTTACAGAAGAACTGGAAGACTTGATAAGGCCAAAACCTAACGCAAGTTTTCTCGGTATAAAATTCAAGCTGATGATCTTTAATATGATTGATACGCCAAAAAAAGATCATGGTCTGATGCACTGGCTTAAATATAAAGTGGGAGAGCCACCGGTACTGGCAAGCAGCGTAAACCTTGAGAAGAACAGGCTCATTATGCAAAACAGGATCGAGAACCGCGGCTACTTTAAAACAGAGGTTACTGTTGATACTGTTATAAAAAATAAGAAGATGAACGTTACGTACGCAGCAAATTTACTGCAGCGTTATATTATACGTAATGTGTATTACCCAACAGATTCAGGGCAGATTTATACGATCATACGGCGTATAACTAAAGCCTCGCCACTTAAGCCCGGCAGACCTTATAATCTTTCGGCTATTATGTATGAACGGGACAGAATTGATGCACGGTTAAAAGAAAATGGCTTTTATTATTTTAATCCCGATGATATCATTGTAGATGTTGATTCATCACTGGGACAGCATAAGATAGATATGTATGTGCGTATAAAGAAGCAAACACCATTTAATCATCTTGTAAACTACAGGATAAATGATGTTGTAGTGTATGCAGATTATCACATAAATGCAGACACTGCTGCACGTGCATTAGATAAAACCAAAAAATTCCAGGGGTACACAATTATTGATCCGGAACAAAAATTCAATCCAAAAATATTTCCTCAAACACTGGTATTTAAACCAAAGTCAATTTATAAAAGATCAGACCACTCACGGGCATTGAACAGGCTGGTTAGTCTGGGTGTATATAAGTTTGTAAAAGTGCGTTTTGAGGAAGTGGATACCTCAAACAGACCATTGCTTAATGCTTTCTATTATCTTACCCCGATGCCAAAAAAATCACTCAGTCTTGAAGTGTCGGGGCTTACCAAATCAAACAATGCCACTGGTACTAATGTTTCCCTCAACTGGAAGAACAGGAATGCTTTTAAAGGCGCAGAGCTTTTTACAGCAACTGTATTTGGTGGTTTTGAAAAGCAGGTGTCTGCCCAGCAGCGGGTAAATACTATAAGAGGTGGTGTAGATCTTAATCTTGTAATACCAAGGGTTATTGGTCCTGTTCCTATAAAGAACAACAGTGCATTTGTGCCACAGACAGTGGTCAATCTTGGGTATGAATTATTTTCAAGAGATACACAATACACATTAAGTTCAGCAAAAGCAAGCCTGGGTTATCGCTGGAAACGAAGTGTTAGTACTGAACATGAATGGAAATTCCTTTCAGTTAATTATGTCAGGCCCACCAACATTAAACCTGATTTTCAGTTGGGGCTTGATACAAATATTACACTTGCCCGGAGTATTGAAAAGCAGTTCATCATTGGGATGACATATAATTACAATTACAATTCACAGGCTGTACCCAATAAGAAAAAAAATAATTATTACTTTAATGGCAATGCAGATGTTTCTGGTAATGTATTAGGTATTATTACAGGTGCAAATGCTGAAAGCGGCAATCAAAAAAATATTTTAGGTACACCATTTTCTCAGTACATAAGAGGCGAAGCAGATTTCAGGCACTACATGCGCATCGGGAAAAATAATGTACTGGCAAGCCGCTTTTTTGCAGGCGCAGGCTATGCATGGGGCAATAGTTTGACTATGCCTTTTGTAAAAGAATTTTTTGCGGGTGGCGTAAATAGTATTCGTGCATTTCGTGCAAGAGGCTTAGGGCCTGGTTCTTATTATGCGGGCAATCCAAAAGATGTATATGTAGCGGACCAGCCCGGAGATATACGACTTGAAATGAACACGGAACTTCGTGCAAAACTCGTTTCATTTTTATACGGAGCAGTGTTTGTGGATGCAGGTAATGTTTGGTTGTTTAAAGAAGACCCATCGCGGCCAGGCGGTAAATTCACCGGCAATTTTCTTTCGCAGGTGGCTGTTGGTACCGGCATTGGCTTACGTGTAGATGTAAGTTTTTTTGTATTGCGTGCAGATCTTGCCTTTCCAATACGCAAGCCTTATATAACAACGGGTTCCAAATGGGTATTTGATCAGATCAATTTTGGAGATAATGAGTGGCGCAGAAATAACCTGATTCTTAATATTGCTATCGGTTATCCTTTCTGATAATTTATTTTTTTCCGGGCTGCATTGCTGCTGTCATCTCCTGTTGCGTCGCACTCTTATACTTTATAGCGTTATGCAAAAAACTATTCATGCTCATTCGTGTAATTCCAATAATTCGTGTTTAAGGTGTTCCATTATAAAAATTTGCAGCCACGCCTTTGACATCAAGGTCAATAGAAAATAAATTGCCGCTTAGCGGATATTCTTTTAACCGGGCTTCATTTAACCCATCTTTTGCAGTAGTAATGTATAGTGTTTTAAGATCTTTGCCACCGAATGAACAGGAGGTTGTATTGGGTGCTGGCACATGTATTTTCAACAACATTTTTCCTGTTAAAGGATCAAACTTTCCCACACCACTACCGCCCCAAAGCGCCACCCATAATTTATCTTCACTATCGATCGTCATGCCATCCGGATAACCATCGCCTTCCGGCACTTTAACCACCACTCTTCTGTTACTTATATTGCCTGTGGCATCATCATAATCAAAAGCATCTACATTACCTGTAGGCGTATCTATATAATACATTGTTTTTTTATCTGCAGTCCATACAATACCATTTGAGCAGGTAACATTTGTAACCATTGTATGCAGTGATTTATCCGCATCAAAACGGTATAGCGATGCTGCACCCTGTACAAAACTCAGGTGCATGGAACCAACCCAGAATCTTCCTTCAGGATCACATTTGCCATCATTGAATCTTACGTTTTCCTGCAATGGGTTATTTAAAAAAGTAAGCTTGCCGGTTTTGGTATCAATAAAGTGAATACCATTTTGCAAAGCCACCAATGCACCACCTGTTTTTACAGGAACTACTGTACCTACTCTTGCCGGCAGATCAAAATGCATATCCTTATTGGTTGCCGGATCATAGATATGCAACTCTTTTCTTTCTATATCTATCCAGTATAATTTCTTTTCTGTAGGATGCCAGAAAGAACCCTCGCCTAACTGAGATTGGGCAGCAAGAAGTACAGTGGCCTGCATATCGTTGGTAGTTGTGTGTACGCCAAATAAGAATGTAAATACTATAAACAGTATTGATAATTTCATAAGGCAATTTTTGAAGGATTAAATGTAACTATTTCAGATCAAAAGGTGAGATATAAAAATCCTGCAAAACCGCGACGTATGGTTCTCTCTATTCAAAGCTTAATACAATGCACTATTTTCTTAGCAACGATTTCGAAATAGTTATCTTCTGAATTTTTCTAAAAGCAGAACCGCCGCTGGCAAGCTTTTTACCAAATAAGTTGCACGTATAAAGTTATTATGCTGCTTAATAAAGAACGGAACCTGCAAGTGAGTGACACAACAAAGCTTAATAATATTACTGCAGCCAAGTACATAAAAAATCCGAAACACTTAATGCTTCGGATCTTTTAGGCCTCCTCACCGGGGGAGGTTGGAGGAGGCTTTTTTACCAACCCAGCAAATATGCAAAGATCAGCGGCGCAACAATTGTTGCATCGCTCTCTACAATAAATTTAGGTGTGCTGATGTCTAATTTACCCCAGGTAATTTTTTCGTTAGGAACTGCTCCACTGTAAGAGCCATAAGATGTAGTGCTGTCGCTGATCTGGCAAAAATAACTCCAGAAAGGAACATCGTGCCATTCAAGATCCTGATACATCATTGGCACTACACAAATTGGAAAATCTCCCGCAATACCACCACCTATCTGGAAGAAACCAACACCTTTGCCACTACTGTTTGCACGATACCATTCACTCAGCCACACCATGTATTCAATACCACTTTTCATGGTGCTTGCTTTCAATTCGTTCTTGATAACATAGCTTGCAAAAATATTTCCCATTGTGCTATCTTCCCAACCCGGCACCACAATAGGAATATTTTTTTCTGCTGCAGCAAGCATCCAGCTATTCTTTGGATCGATCTCGTAGTATTGTTGCAGCACGCCACTCAGCAACATCTTATACATAAACTCATGTGGAAAATATCTTTCACCCGCAGTCTCTGCATCTTTCCATATTTTATGAATGTGCTGCTGCAATCTTCTGAATGCTTCTTCTTCAGGTATGCAGGTATCTGTAACGCGGTTGTAATGGTTCTCCAAAAGATCCCATTCTTCCTGCGGACTAAGATCGCGGTAATTAGGCACACGCTTATAATGGCTATGCGCCACAAGGTTCATAATATCTTCTTCCAGGTTTGCGCCTGTGCAACTAATGATAGCAATCTTATCCTGGCGTATCATTTCTGCCAGCGATAAACCCAACTCTGCGGTGCTCATAGCACCTGCCAGCGTAACCATCATTTTGCCGCCTTCCTGTAAATGTGTTTCATAACCTTTGGCTGCATCTATTAATGCTGCCGCATTAAAGTGGCGGTAATGATGCAGTATAAATTGAGAAACGGGACCTTTATTCATCTCAAAAAATTTAGAGCGCAAATGTAGTAAAGTAGTAGCTGATTTAGGGTATTATGCTTTGGTGAATTTTATGGACCCGGCATTTGTACATGTATAAAGCTTTGTTGCGTCGCACGCTTGTACTGAAGATCATGCTTCAGCAATCAGCCCTCAGGTTTCAGTTAAATTAACTTTGATTACTGAGTGCTGATGTATGACTGCTTATACCTGTTCCGAACGTACAAGTGAGTGACACAACCAACGATGCCATAAAAAACTGCAGCCTGTAACATAAAATAAAAGCGACGGAATAGTTTCCGCCGCTCTTGCTTTACTAAAGGTGGTAGGTTTTATTGTTTTACAAATTGTGTTCTTTGCGTGCCTTTATCTGTAATTAGCTGCACATAGTAAACGCCCTTACCAAGGCGGGATACATTTACACCTAAAGCTGTAACACTTGTGCTAATTGTTTCTGCATGCACTATTTTGCCACTTGCATCTGAAATGCGCAGTGTTGCTTTGCCTGCATTCTGTGCATTAAATAAAATATACAACTGGTCTTTTACCGGGTTGGGGTAAGTTTTAATATTGCCTGTATAAACCAGCAGCGTTATCGGAACAATCTTTGAGAAAGTGTACTTGCCATCTTTATCAACCATCTGTAAACGGTAATAAACTTTATCACCATTTATTTTTTTGGCATCATCTGTAAAGCTGTAATTATTCGTAAGTGCGCTGTTGCCTTTGGCGGTTACATTTCCTGCAGTGGTAAAGTTTACACCATCTGCACTGCGCTGAATATTGAAGTGCGATGTGTTTACTTCATTGCTTGTTTGCCATGTTAATGAAATAACATTGTTGTTCCTGCTGGCAGTAAAGTTGAGTAGCGTAAGTGGGAGGGTGCAGGAAGTGCTGTATGTATAAGTATCACGCGTTTCATTATCCCATGCACTGGTGCCGGTATTCCATGACTGATGTAATGCAGTTGCAAGATCGCCGTTGCCATTGTACGTGTTGGTGGTGAGTTCTGAGTTTACCCATGTACTGGTACCGGTGTCCCAGTTTTCGGTGGTTTCTGTCAGCACTTTTGCCGATCCATTATAGGTGTAGGTAATTCTTTCTTCGTTTTCCCATGCTGAACCAGACCATGTCTCTATTACTGTTTGATGTACTGTTTTATCTCCATTGTAAGTATAAGTAGTTCTCGATGCATTAACCCATGCTGAAACGCCATCCCATGTTTGATTTAATACTACACTGGGTGTATTATCACTGTTATAGGTGTAAGTAACAAGTGACGTGTTTTGTAAAATAATAAGCGCTGATTGTGTTAATATAGAATCAACATAGCCATTTGTGTTATAAGAATAAGTAGATATTGCTGATGTTTGCCATGTATTTGACAGCCATAGGTCGATTGTTATCGTTAATATTTTAAATGAGCCATCGTAGGTATATGTACTTCTTGAAACATTTTTCCACGTGCTGTTGTTTTTGTTCCATTGTTGGGTTATTGCTTCGCTAACATAGTCACCACTGGCGTAAGTAAAATTTATTTGAAAAGAATTCACCCATGCGGATGAGCCTGTATTCCATAGCTGCTGAAGAAGTGTTGTTAAATGGCAATTTGCATCATAAGTACTTACTGTCCTGCCACTGTCCTGCCATGCAGTGCCAGTCCATTTCTCAGTAACAATTGTATCAACTTTTGCAGTTTGTGCCTCGCTTTTTACTATAAATGCAAATAAAAAAGCGGCAAGTAATAATCGTTTCATAAGTGCGAATTTTAGACGTTGATTTATTTTGGTGTTTAAAATTAAATGGCAACAGGATCGTGAAAATGCAGTAGTTGTTTCGCAATGTAAAAGGTACGCATAAAAAATACTATTAAGAAAAAAAATGATCACTAAAATTAAAATGCGGTAACCTGAGCAAAAACACCCGGCCTTTTATACATTCGTTTGGTGAACCAGAAATAATAACCAACCAATAATTTATATACATGGCATCATTTGAAGTAAGAGGAGGCAAAAAACTGCGTGGTGAGATTATACCGCAAGGCGCCAAGAACGAAGCATTGCAAATCATTTCAGCAGTACTGCTTACGCCGGAAAAAGTTACCATCAGCAATATCCCCGATATAGTAGATGTAAACCTTCTCATTGAACTGCTGATTGAACTTGGCGTAAAAACGGAACGCCCAACAAGACATACCTGCATCTTCCAGGCAGACAATGTGGATGTTGATTTTCTTGGTTCAGAAGCTTTTAGAAAAAAGAGTGGCAGGCTACGCGGATCTGTAATGATCGCAGGTCCCATGCTTTCCCGTTTTAAAAAAGCGTACATACCAAAACCCGGTGGTGACAAGATTGGCAGAAGAAGATTAGATACACATATCATTGGTTTTGAAAAGCTCGGGGCTCGCTTCGAATACAATGAAGAGCATAATTATTTTCAACTGGTAGCCCCCAACCTGCAGGGTACTTATATGTTGCTGGATGAACCTTCTGTTACCGGCACTGCCAATATTGTAATGGCTGCGGTTATGGCAAAAGGCACCACCACTATTTATAATGCAGCCTGCGAACCTTATCTGCAGCAGCTTTGTAAAATGCTCAATCGTATGGGTGCAAAGATCAGCGGTGTGGGCAGTAATTTGTTAACGATCGAAGGCGTAGATTATCTTGGCGGCACAGAACACCGCATGTTACCGGATATGATCGAGATAGGCAGTTTTATAGGCCTTGCCGCCATGACGCAAAGTGAGATCACCATAAAAAATGCAGGCATAGAGCATCTCGGTATTATTCCGGAAAAATTTCAGCAACTTGGTATACAAATGGAATTTCGTGGTGATGATATTTATATTCCTGCACAGGAAAGTTATGAGATCAGTACTTACCTTGATGGCGGTATCTTAACGGTGTCTGATCATCCCTGGCCGGGCTTTACACCAGATTTGTTAAGTATTGTTTTGGTAGTGGCCACACAAGCGGTTGGAAGTGTGCTTATTCACCAGAAAATGTTTGAGAGCCGTTTATTCTTTACAGATAAACTTATTGACATGGGCGCTCAGATTATCCTCTGCGATCCGCACCGCGCCACGGTTATAGGGCTTGCAAGAAAAAATCAATTGCGTGGCATCACCATGAGCAGTCCCGATATACGTGCAGGCCAGGCATTGCTCATTGCCGCATTAAGTGCAGAAGGTAAAAGCACTATTCAGAACATTGAACAGATAGACCGCGGTTATCAATATATTGATGAACGTTTGCGAAAGCTTGGTGCAGATATAAAGCGTGTATAAATTTTTTGTACTAAGCTGTTGAATATGCACGAAGCTTTTGTTGCGTCGCACTCTTGTACTGAAGCATAAATCATGAACATTTTTATAATAATACTAAATTGATTTTTATAAATTGTACTAAACAATACGATCATGCTAAAGCCTGCAAGCGTTGATGAATATATAAAAGGTTTCCCGGTAGAAACACAAAAGAAATTAGCGCAAATCCGTAACGCCGTTAAAAAACTTTCACCAACAGCCGAAGAAGTGATCAGCTATGGAATGCCTGCATTCAAGTTAAATGGAATGTTGGTATTTTATGCAGGCTATGAAAAGCATATTGGATTCTATCCGACACCTTCAGGAATAGCAGCTTTTAAAAAAGAACTCTCTGTTTATAAGAATGCAAAAGGCTCTGTTCAGTTTCCACTTGATAAACCACTACCAATGACACTTATCAATAACATAATTAAATTCAGAATCGCAAAGAACTTAGAAACTGCAAAGACAAAAAAGAAATAACTGCCAACCCCTTTCGCTTTTATATTCTTCAGTACAAGAGTGCGACGCAACGATGCTGCTCAATGCAGCAAAAAGCTGGGTTCATAAAAAATAGTTATTGCATAAATAGAAACGTTACCCAACGTATGCGTGTTGCTTTACGTTATAAATGCTGCATGTGATTGTAATGAATTTGTAAAAAATACATGAATGGTCATATAATGGGGTTGAATAAAACAGCAGTTTGTACAAAATTGTAGTCTTCGAAAAATATCACGTGATAAGAAGTGCTTAACCATGAAAAAGCTGTTGTTAATTAAAATCGCAGGTTCCACCTGAGCGGTTAATCAAAAAAAATATAATGCACACAGGTTATTGCCAATGTTGGTAATGCTAATGGTATTGGTTTGTCCTTAACTGACAATGCTGCAAAAAAGTAAGCGATGTTGACTGAAATTATGATGCATACTTAAATCTTAAAATGCACATTACTCATTTAAAAATAAAACATACTGTGAAGCATGTGGCTGGCTTTACAAGTGTGTTTATATAAATGTAACTGTTGACAGCAGTTAAGTAAGGTTGATGCAATTTTTATTGTTTCACAAAAAAACTTTTTTATGAGAATGAGAATTTTATTGTTGCTTGGCCTGCTTATGAGTATTGCAGGGTTTGGCCAGCAAACCCGTACTGTGAGCGGAAAAGTTACAGACCTTAAAGATGGCGCACCTTTAGCGGGTGTTACAGTAAAAGCAAAAGGACAATCGCAGGTTGTAACAACACAGGTGGATGGAACATTTACGATTAATGTTTCATCTTCAACTACTGCACTTGAGTTTTCATACGTTGGGTATGGCGATCTTGAAGTGCCTGTATCAGATAAAATGGCAGTAGTAATGTCTGCATCAGAAAAGAGCCTGAATGAAGTAGTGGTAGTGGGTTATGGTACTGCTACAAAGAAAAATGTATCTGGTTCTATTTCCAAAATTGCCGGTAAGGATGTTTCTAATTTTCCTGCTCCAAGTTTTGAATCTGCATTACAAGGCAAAGCGCCGGGTGTTGTAGTGGAATCAGGAAGTGGTAAAGTGGGGCAGGGTATTAAGATACGCATACGCGGTACATCTTCTATAAGTGCCAGCAGCCAGCCGCTTTATGTGGTGGATGGATTGCCTGTTACGTCTACTTCTCAATCTGATCCCAATAATGAAGCGACCAATCCATTGGCAGACATTAACCCCAACGATATTGAATCTGTTGAAGTTTTGAAAGATGCATCTGCAGCAGCTATCTATGGGGCACGTGCTGCAAATGGTGTTGTTTTGATCACTACTAAAAAGGGCAGGAACAGCCAGAAAACAAATATTGAACTCAATGTTACACATAGCTGGAGCAACCCCACCAGGAAAAGAAGTTTTCTTGATGCCAAACAATATGTAAGTCTTTTTGACCAGGCTATAATCAGCGATGCCACATACGATTTCACAAATGGTTTATCCGGTTATGATAATCTTGATGATGCCATTGCAGATTACCGCGACGTTTATTATCCCACTTATGGTATTTCGTTAGATGATTATGCATTAGGACTTGATTATCGTAACGGTGCAGTAAACACAGACTGGCAAAGTTTGTTATACAACAAAAATGCTCCTTCAAGGCAAGTTGATCTTTCAGCTTCCGGGGGCTCGGACAAAACAAGATTTTTTGTTTCCGGTTTTTATAATGACCAGGAAGCTATTGTGATCAATAATAAATTCAGCCGTTATGGTGGCAGGTTTAACCTTGAGCATAATGCAACATCCAAACTTACGCTCGGCATGAATTTGGCCATAAGCCGTTCTGAATTAAAAAGGGTAAGTAATGATAATGCATTTTCTACACCAGGTCAATTGGTTGCACAACTGCCAATCTCTCCTGTTTATGATCCCAATACTGGTAAGCTTAATGGTCACACATTATATGCAAATGGATTATTCGATGCACAATTCAACAGTGATAACCAGGTAACATTTAGAACGCTTGGAAATGTTTTTGCCAACTACAATATTATACCTTCTTTATCTTTTCGTTCAGAGTTTGGAACAGATATATTAAACCTGGTGCAGGAATCTTTTAATGGTAAAGAAACGCAGGATGGTGCAGGTATAGGAAGAGGCGGATATATCAATACACAGAATGTAAACATTAACACCAACAACTATTTTACATTTACTCCAAAGACAGGAGATAATAATAAGATAAATGCAGTACTGGGTATGAGTTATCTCGAGGGAAATGTAAAGCAGGCTTTTGTAAATGGTGAAGATTATCCTTCAGATGCTATAAAGAATCTCTCTGCTGCTACCAATATTACTTTTGGTACATCCACAGCAAGCCGTTTTACATTCCTGTCTTATTTTTTGCGTGGCACATATTCCTTTAAAGACAAATACCTGTTTAGCGGAAGTGTAAGAACTGACGCGTCATCACGTTTTGGTGCCAATAACAGGTATGGCTGGTTTCCTGCCGCTTCTGTAGGCTGGGTAATTTCTGAAGAGAAATTTATGGAGAATATTGCAGCTATTAGCTTTCTTAAATTAAGAGGTAGCTACGGTTTAACAGGTAACGCAGAAATAGGGGAAAGTAATTTTCTTGCATTATATGGCATCTCAAACTACCCGGGCTTTCCAGGTTATGTGCCCTTGCAGTTAGCAAATCCTGATCTTAAATGGGAGAAAACAGCACAGGCAGATGTGGGCCTTGAATTCGCTCTTTTAAAGAACCGCATATCAGGAGAAGTTGATTATTATAGTAAAAAAACCAGCGATCTTTTATTAGCTGTTAATGTACCCGCTACAACAGGTTACACCACCATTTTACAGAATCTTGGTAACATGGATAATAAAGGCTGGGAATTTTCATTGACCGGAAGAATTTTTGACGGTGCATTTAAATGGACATCCAGCATTAACGCAGCGTATAATAAGAATACCGTTAAGAATATCAAAGGACAAATTATACAAGGCGGTGGTGGTTTGCAAAGAGCTGTTGAAGGCCAGCCTATTGGTGTATTTTTTATGCAAAAATTCGTAGGCGTTGATCCTGAAACCGGTGATGCACTTTATGCAGATGCTGATGGCAAACCAACGAGTGATTATTCAGCAGCAGAAAGAATGGTTGTAGGTAAGGCAAATCCCGATTGGACCGGTGGTTTCAGTAATACATTTTCTTACAAAGGATTCGATCTGAATGCGCTGTTCAATTTTGTAAGTGGCAATAACATATATAATGCAGGAGCCATTTATATGTCAGATGGTTTTTATAATGGTTTCGATAATCAAACAACGGATATCTTAAATGCATGGAAGAAACCTGGCGATATCACCAATATTCCAAGAATTGGCTACTTCTATGGTTCAGGTAACCGCAATTCTTCACAATGGCTATACGATGGTTCTTATATTAGATTAAGAACTGTATCACTTGGCTATACGTTGCCTAAATCTGTTATTAACACATTAAAGATCACTTCTGCAAGAATATATGTTGCAGGACTTAATTTATGGACATCCACCAACTATGCAGGCGATCCCGAAGTAAATACGCAAACACTCGGCAATATTGGCGGCGGACAGGATTTCTATACCATACCCCAACCAAAAACTATAACAGTTGGTGTTAATGTCAGATTCTGATCTTTAATTAAAACATGAACAAATGAAAAAGCTAAAATATATTTCCTTATCGCTTGTTACAGCAACACTCCTGTTTGCATGTAATAAAAAGCTTGATGTATTGCCACAAAACAATGTAACACCAGAGCAAATAACGACCTCCGCAGATGTGGTAGCACTAATGTTAGGCGGTTATGGCCAATTGCAAAACCCGAACGCTTTTGGGGAACGTTATCTTTTAATTGCTGATCTTCTTGCATCACAGGACCAGGAAGATTTTATAGGCACCTTTACCAATTACGGAGAGATACAATCGAAGACACAGATCGATGACAATTCTATTGCTTCCGGCATCTGGATCAATGCATATGCTACTATCAATAGCATGAATACTGTTCTGGATAAAATAAGTATTGTTGATGAAGACATCCGCCCTGCAATCCAGGCGGAGGCAAGATTTATAAGAGGCATTGTTTATTTTGAACTCATAAACTTTTATGCGCAGCCCTATTCAGCAGGTAATACAACCGCTGCTAATTCAGGTGTACCACTTATTCTGCAGCCAACGTATGCTTATGATTCCACTGTTAAACCTTCCAGGGCCACAACAGAAGAAGTTTACCAGCAGGTATTGGATGACTTAAAAGCAGCAGCTGATGCATTGCCCACCAGTGCAGATGCAGGCCGTGCTACAAAATATTCAGCTGAAGCTTTTCTTTCAAGGGTTTATATGCAGATGGCCGATTACCAGTCTGCAGCAGAAATGGCTGATGATGTTATTACCAATGGTGGTTTTACATTGCTGAGCGATTACAGCAAATGTTTCAATATCAGTTCCGGTTATTCTCCCGAAGATATTTTTGGTATACTGCAATCTTCACAAAGCAATGCGGGCACTACCAATAATGGCTTGCCAACTTTTTATTCAGCCTATCCGGTTGGACGCGGCGATGTGATTATAAACAATAACTATTTCTCCTATTTTGAAGAGCAGGATGCAAGAGCAACAGTGGGTGCCGGAGGCACTGCATCTGAATTTAATTATCCCGGCGATGGTATAAGTGGTGGTGGTATTTATACAGGAAAATTCAAAGAAATATACAGAACCATTCCTGTTGTAAGACTTGCGGAAATGTATCTGACAAGAGGTGAAGCAAACAAAAGAAAAGGCGGCGCACCTGTTGGCGGCGTTAATCCTTTGGATGATATTAATATTGTAAGAGAACGTTCTTTTGCATCGGACCTTGATGCAGTAAGTGCTGATGATTTTGTTGATGAACGTTTCCGCGAACTTGGTTTTGAAGGAGACAGGGTTTGGACACTTAAACGTTTACAGCTCGATATAGATGGTCTTCCTTACAACGATCCCAAACTGGTATTACCTATACCGCAAAGAGAGGTTGATGTAAATAAAAACCTTGTGCAGAACGAAGGTTATTAAGATATCTCATGTGCCATATATAAAGCCGGTAGCTATGCTGCCGGCTTTTTTTATTTGTGTACCCGCTGTGGTTTTTTATGGCATCGCCTGTTGTGTCACTCACTTGTACATTCGGAATAAATAGGAAGCAAAATAGGATACACTTTTTTAAACATTTATATAATTTAAAAATGTAAGTTGAAAACTTTATGGTTACTATAAAACATTATTGACACCCAGTAATTTTTTATAGATTTATTGGGGCAATACAAACGTTATGCATCATTTTAGAGTGACTTCCTAAACTATGAGACTATTAATAAATCTCTTTTTATTGGCAATATCTTTTCTGACATTTAGCTGCAAAACAAATAGTAGGAAATCATTTTCCATTTCAATTGAGTATTCATCACCTTGGGCTTATCCGACAAAATACAATTTGACACAAAACTCTATTATTGTAAACGGAACTGAAAAAAGAAGTGATAGACATACAAAAGATGTTTATAAAAGATTGTTGACACAAGCAGAAAGTGACAGTATTTATAATTTTTTAAAATCAATTTCGTATGACACTTTAAAAGATAGTTATCAAAATCCAAATTTCTATGACGGAACAGGTATAATTATCAAAATCAATGGACAGCAACTAAAATCAAAAAAAGTATTAGTCTATATGTGTTCGACACATATGACAGATACCTTACAAAATTTAATGCAGAGACAAGTTTTAAATAATAAATACAAGTACGAAAACCTTTGTAAAGATCAATAACACTTCGATTATTTTAAAAGTTAATGGCTATAATGCAAATAATCTTATAGCTTGGTTTGTTCGTTTTTCTATCGGTTGGTGTCCTTAGGCTGACCGATAGAGAAAAGAACTAAGCGCTCAAACAACACATACTTATAAATCTCATGAAAACAGTTGTTATAGGGGAATCATCCGGTGCAACAATGGAACAAATAATGGCAGTTTATCCAAGACATAAAATTGTTGTTGACAGGTATATTCAAAATGGTGATGTTGTAGGAATAGTCGTATGCCATCAGGGATTGGGGCGATGAATTAATTCCTGTTTGAAATATGATGCCATACAAACAAAACGTACAAGAGTGCGACGCAACAAAAGTTTAATTGAAATACAAATGCCCGGCTCATAAAAAAATTAAGCAGGCTCTATCCACGCTTCATTTTCTTTCAGCAAATTAATAAGTTCATCTACGGCAATAGCGCTGTCAACATTGCGCTTTACAATTTCTTTACCGCGGTATAAAGTGATCTTGCCAACGCCGCTGCCCACATAACCAAAATCTGCATCCGCCATTTCGCCGGGGCCATTTACAATGCAGCCCATAATGGCGATCTTAACACCCTTTAAATGATTGGTGCGTGAACGGATGAGTGAAGTGGTCTCCTGCAGATCAAATAACGTGCGGCCGCAGGATGGGCAGGAGATATATTCTGTTTTGGAAATGCGCGTACGTGTGGCCTGCAAAATACTGAATGCAGTGTTGTTGATGAATTGTTCAGCCCCCTCCCTGCCTCCCCCGGTGGGTGAGGAGTAGCGACGGCCCGTTAAAGAATTATTTTCATCAGTAAAAGTTTGATATGCATGTTGGTTCATGCCCAAACAAACACCATCACCAAGACCATCCAATAACAAAGCACCACATTCTGTGGCGTAGTGTATCAAATGTTCATCAGCAGTTTGCCAGTTGCTGTCACAAATAATTACAACAGGATTTTTTATTTCACGATTCATCAGTTCAATAAACATTCTTCGAACGGCAGGCATGGCATGTGCATTGGTACTACTTAAACACAGCACTACAGAAGGATTGTTTGCGAGCTCTGTTAAATAAGTAAAATCATTCAAAGGCGTTTCATCATTAAAGCAATCAAGCATCACAAAATTCAGGCGATCACTTTTCCATTTGCCATGTAAAAATCCGCCACCATCAAATATGGGAAAGTATGTTGTTTTATCTGTGGCAAGGTTATAAGCAGCAGGATATACAATCACTTTAAGCGTGCCGGGCAATTCAAAATCCAGCAAATTATGGCCGGTAAAAATATAATCTGCCGCTGCATCGCTGATGTTCCATTTGTCTGTTGCTTCATCATATTTGTAGCCTACACTTTCTAAATGTTGTGGTGTTATATTTTCTATTTTACTTAGGTCTGCAATTACAACCGGCACATGATGAGCTCCAATATTGTCTACAGCAAAAGTTTCTCTTCTTTTATATTCAAAAGCTGAGTAAGGCATTTTGTCGGTTACAGGAATGCTTATAGCTGTTGATTGTTGACTATTTACCTGGTAACGTTTTACTAAATCTTTACAAACAGGAATTTCAAATTCAGGATCTTCTGTAAGCGACACTCGAACAGTATCACCAATACCATCTTCCAATAATGTTCCAATACCTGCTGCGCTTTTTACACGGCCATCTTCCCCGTCACCGGCTTCTGTAACGCCAAGATGCAAAGGGTAACATTCGCCAAATTCTGCATCCATCTGTTGCACCAGTAAGCGGTAGGCTTGCACCATCACCTGCGGATTGCTGGATTTCATACTAAGCACAATATTGTGGTAAGCCTCTGCACGTGCAATACGTAAGAATTCCATGGCACTCTCTACCATGCCGTTCGCTGTATCTCCATAACGGCTCATGATCCTGTCGCTTAAAGACCCGTGATTGGTGCCAATGCGCATGGCAGTTCCATATTCTTTGCAGATAGTTACAAGTGGTGTAAAACGTTCTCTTATTCTGTCTATTTCTTCTGCATATTCTGCATCCGTATATTCTATCTGCTCAAATTTTTTCTTGTCAACATAATTGCCTGGGTTAACCCTTACTTTCTCCACAATGCGTGCAGCAATTTCTGCGGCGTTTGGTGTAAAATGAATATCAGCAACAAGTGGTGTGTTATAACCACGTTTGCGTAATTCATTTTTTATATTCAATAAATTCTCTGCTTCTTTTTTACTGGGTGCTGTAATGCGTACCAGTTCTGCACCAGCCTCAATACAACGGATGCTTTGTTCCACCGTACCAATCGTATCCATGGTATCTGTTGTCGTCATCGTTTGTAAACGTATAGGATGGAAATTGCCGACCAGCAGATCGCCGATCTTTACTTCCCTTGTTTTTAGCCTGCTTATCTGTGTTAGCGAATTACAATACAACTGCATATTCATTCTGTTTGCGCTGCAAAAGTAACAAACAAAAAGGGATGCGGTTTTACAGCATCCCTTTTATATTTATGATTAGCGGAAGTTTAATATTCCACGGTATATTCCAAAGATTCAGGTTTATCCAGTAATCCGGATAAACTGTTTATGAAAGTAATGGTCTTTTTATCATCAGAAAGTTTACTGTCGGCACCACCACTATAATGCTTAACAGGCGATGGTAATACAAAAGTTGTTGTATAATTTAAGTCGCCGATCATAGGGAGCATTTGTTTGATCATCTGCATACTGTCTGAACCAAAGGCTTCAGTGAGGCTTGCTTTATCTTTTATTTTATTGCTGATCATGTTATGGCTGATGGCAAAATCAAATGCATCCCGAGTCGGGTTTAATAATTTTCCGGCACCCTCCATTCCCTGTGCACCGCCGCCTCCCATCATATCCATTCCAGAAAACATACTTGCAGCACTGCTGTCATCAGAATTTTGTGGTCTTATTTTACTGATCATTTCAAACATATGTTGTTTGATGTAGAGCAGTTGGTCCATGTTTTTAAAAGGCAATTCAAATGCTGCTTTAATATCACCATTCATTGCAAGATGCAACTTGCCATTTTCAAGAATTGATTTCTCTTCGGCGCTAAGTGTTGTGGCAGTATCAGTAAAACCTTTAAAATAAATAACCGTATCTTTTTTTTCAAGTGTCTGGCCGCTTTGCTGCAAGGCTCCCTGCAACATTGGAGAATTACCAATTGCCATAGTAAGCTGGTAGGTGCCACTATTGTCTTCTTTTACAGTTATTGTTTCTTCTGTGTCAAGACAGGAAGCAAGTGCAAAACCCAGGAACACAAAACATGCAATGATCAGTTTTTTCATTTTTATATATTAAGTTTAAAATTACCAGTCTTTTTCGGGTTGATCAGTAGTGCTTTTTTTCTGCAGCAATTTTTGTAATTGTTTTTCTTTATCACTCAGTTCATCAAATTTCTGCTCCATAACATCTTTATTGGGTATTTTGTTCTGCTGCTTTTTGGGGTCAGGTTTTTTCTGCTGATTTTGTTGGGGCGGCGGTTGGCTATGCTGCTGCTTCTTTAATTCTTCAATGGCTTTCTGCAGGTTTTCCCTGGTGTCATTATCGTCAGGTGCCAACAATAAAGATTGTTTAAAAGCATCTATCGCCTCAGGCAGTTGCTGCGCTTTTACCATTGTTAAGCCTTTATTATAAAATGCTTTTGATTTAAATGCATCGTCGCTGGCAGCTTCTGAAACCTGTGTAAAATATTGAACGGCTTCTGCGATATTATGTTGCTTAAGCAATGCATTTCCCAAATTGAACTTGGCAGCCAGATTATTTTTATCTTCTGTCAATGCTTCTTTGTATAATTTTTCTGCGCTTTTGTAATCACCTTTCTTATAAGCTTCATTGCCAGATTTTATTATAAGGTTTGTTTTTTGTGCAGCAACAATTTGAAAATTACATAACACCATAAACAATAAAGCAGTAAAATATTTTTTTAATAGCAAGCTGCTGTAATCAAATGCATCGCCTGTTGTGTCACTCACTTCATCGTTCGAAGCTTTGTGCAACAAACGCAGGGAATATACTTTTTCAATATGATTTTTTTTAAATGCCACTATACAAATGATTTTGTCTTTTTTCTTTCCGGAATAAAAATCTCAACGACCAGCAACAGCAAAGCTATTGCAATTATAAATGGAGATATAGAAAGATAGGATCTTTCACCACCGCTTTCTACCAGTTTCTTTTCAATACCATTTAATGCTGAACTAACTTCTGTAACTGTTTTTGTTACATCTTCCATATGAAAATAATTGCCACCTGTAGCGCCGGCAATTTGCTTTAGTTCTTCTTCATTCAATTTACTGATAACTGTTTTTCCATTACGGTCTGTTTTAAGGGTGCCTGTACCAGGTTCTGTAATGGTAGAACCTTCTGCAGTACCAATGCCTACCGTATATACAATGGCGCCATTATCAGCAAGTGTTACAGCCGTTTTTTCTGCACCTGCATCATGATCTTCGCCATCTGAAATAAGCACAACTGCTTTATGTTTTTTTTCTTTTGTATCCAGTGCATTGTTACAGAGTTGCAATGCTTCACTTATGTTAGTGCCTTGTACAGGTACTGCGTCTACAGATGCATTCGACAAAAATAATTTAGCTTCTGCAAGATCTGCTGTTAAAGGCATTTGCAGGTAAGCTTTGCCGGCAAAAAGCACAAGCCCTACACGGTTATTATCAGATTGGTCAATAAGCATACTTACCAGTTGCCTGGCACGCTCTAAGCGGGAGGGTTTAATATCATTGCTCAACATGCTTTTACTTACATCGAGTGCTACCATAATATCGATCCCTGCAGTTTGCTCTTTCCCGCTGTTTAAAGGAGTGCGTACATTGGTGGCAGCCACAATACAAAGCGCCAATGCTACCAGCACAGCTACAAATTTTACTTTATAGAGTTTTGCCGAATAACCAGCGGTAAGTTTTGAGACAAGTGTTTCATCACCAAGCGCTTTTGTTGTTTTACGTTTCCAGCGCAGGACCAATATAAAGATCACCACCAGTGGTATTAACAAAAGCAGCCCGGAAAGGAATTCGATGTTTTGGAAAGAGATCATAAGTATTGGCTGCAAGCTACAAGCATCAAGCCAAATGTAGAGCAGGAATTTAATTTTATAACAAAACGTATAAATAAAAAATCATAAGCCTATTCTATGCCCATTGTAGAAATAAAAGTACAAGAGTGCGACGCAACGGAAGCCTGATGTTTATTCAAAAAGCCGGGTACCAAAAATCCTTCACCTTCTATAAAATTAACTACACAGTAATGCCTTTTTTATTTTCAAACTGCATGCTGTGCAATTTTGAATAGTAACCTTCTTTTTCCAATAATTCTTCGTGCGTGCCTACTTCTTTTATTTCGCCTTTATCAAGTACAATTATTTTTGATGCTTTTCTTATGGTAGATAGGCGGTGAGCAATGACAATAGAAGTGCGGCCCGAGATCAGTTTGTCAATCGCGGTTTGAATGAGCTGTTCGCTTTCGGTATCAATGGAAGAAGTCGCTTCATCAAGAATAAGCACCGATGGATTGTACAACAAAGCCCTGATAAAAGAAATGAGCTGCCTTTGCCCCAGGCTAAGCGTGCTGCCTCTTTCCATAACGTTGTAGCTATAACCACCAGGCAAACGCATAATGAAATCATGCACGCCGATCATTTTTGCAGCTTCTATTACCTGCTCTTTTGTTATGTCGGGGTTACGCAAGGTGATATTGTCCATTACTGAGCCGGAAAAAAGAAATACATCCTGCAGCACCACACCAATGCTGGCACGCAGTCTGTCTATATTATACTCACTGATGTTGACGCTATCAAGATTGATAGAGCCTTTTTGAATTTCGTATAACCTGTTCAATACACTGATGATAGATGTTTTGCCACTTCCCGTATGGCCAACCAATGCAATGGTTTCGCCTTCCTTTACTTCGAAGCTGATATCTTTTAACACATAATGTTCATCAGTGTATGCGAACCAAACTTTATCAAAACTAATGGCGCCTTTTAAGACTGCAGGATTATAGCTACCTGTATTTTTTGTAAAATCAGGATTATCCTGCACTTTAAAAATTCTTTCGGCAGCTATCATGCCCATTTGAATGGTATTGAATTTATCGGCAATAACACGTAACGGGCGAAAGATCAGGTTCAGGTACATGGTAAACGAAACAAGTTTACCGCCAAGGTCTTCATTGATAGCCGGGTTTTTAACAGCTATGCTGGCAAGCCACCACACTACAAGACCAGTTGCTACAGCAAGCACTATTTCTACAATAGGAAAGAAAACAGAGTATGCAAAAATGGATTTGATATTTGCATTGCGGTATTTTTTATTGATGTTATTAAACTTGTTAAACTCACGGTCTTCAGCTGCAAAGGCCTGCACCACCTGCATTCCGGTGATATGCTCCTGTACAAAAGCATTCAATGCTGCAACAGCGTTACGCACTTTAATAAAACTCCGGTTCACACTTTCTTTAAAATAATAAGTAGCTACAATAAGTATGGGAAATGGTATTAGAGAGATCAGTGTAAGCCTCCAGTCAACATAAAACATCCAGGCCAATACTGCAACAATTGACAACATATCGGCAATGATCTGTATCAGCCCATCAGAAAAAATATCGTTGATGCTTTCAATATCATTGATGGTTCTTGTAGTAAGTGTTCCAATTGGTGTATTATCAAACTGCCTGAGATTTAAACCCAGTATTTTTCTGAACACACTTACCCGCATATCTTTTACCACGCTTTGTCCCAGCCATGAAGTAAGAAAAGAAAATAAAAAGCGTAGTGCAGTTTCTATAAAAAGAAAGGCAACCTGGAAAACAGTCACTGCAATTATAAATTTTGTGGCATCATTAAGATCCGTGTTGAAGAAAAGCCATTTTAAAATAATTGGCGTTTCGGTTGCTTTACCTGTTGCTTTTTCAATGGTAAGCTGAATAAAATGCGGACGTACAGGTGTAATTAATGCCAGTAATATAGCCAGTACCACACTAGAAATAAAATGAAAGCGGTATGGCTTTACGTAATGAAATATCCGGCGCAGTAAAGAAAAATCAAAAACCTTTTTTTTGGGTGTCTCACTCATAATGGAGGCCAAAGTTAAAGAGATAATCCATAAAGAATTTATTAGCCGGTCTGCCGTTTATCCATTTAACTTTTCTTGCGTCGCACTCTTGTACTGTAACAATTCTATCGTCATTGCAAATCCCGATGAATGTTCTTGTTTGTAGCCATCGGGATGTGGCAATCTTTTAAATATTAGTAACTAACGGAAGATTGCCACAGCTTTGCCTTTCACATAGCTTTGAGTAAAGCTTCGCAATGACGATAAATGATAAGAACGTAAAAGTGTGCGACGCAACGTAAGCCTTATGCCTATTCAAAGCCGGGCTCAAAAAAATACTAAGGGAATTTTTTAAAAAAGGTATAGCGCAGTATCATTTCGAGCAGTAATAAAATAATGCCTGCTATTAAGAATGGGAGAAATTTATTAGTATAATGATCGTAGGTGGTCACCTGTATTTTTGATTTCTCCAGTTGATTAATGCTTGCATAAATTTTTTGCAATGCTTCATTGTCTGTGGCCTGGAAATACTGGCCGCCGGTTGTTTGCGCAATATCTTTCAGCAGGTCTTCATTGAACTCCAGTTTTCTTGTTTGTGTAACGTGTCCCAGAACAGGCGAATCGGTTTCTTCATTAATTTCTTTATCGCTGCCAATGCCAATAGTATAAACCTTTACATTGTATTGCTTTGCCATTTGCTTGGCAAGATCGGGTGGAACACTGCCACCAACATCTACGCCATCGGTTAACAAAATAACCACTTTGCTTTTTGATTTGCTTTTGCGCAACCTGTCTACACTCGCAGCAAGTCCTGAACCTATTGCAGTTCCTTCTTCCTGCAGGTAACCGCTTTCTATATTGTTGATCTGCGCCAGCACCGCATTATGATCAGGCGTTATAGGACACAAAGTAAAACTCGCACTGCTGAAAATAACAATACCAATTCTGTCGCCCGGTCTTTGTTGTACAAACCGCTGTGCCACTGTTTTAGCCGCTTCCAGCCTGTTGGGCTGAAAATCTTTTGCCAGCATACTGCCACTGATATCAAAGCAAAGCACAATGTCTATACCCTCACCTTCTGTTAACTGCTCTGTATATTTTAACCGTGGCAATGCCATCGCAACTACAAGTGCCGCAACAGCAAGGCATCTTAGCATAAAAGGTAAATGCAATGTTGCTGTTTTCAGATCTCTTGCACCCTGGATGAAATGAGTGGTGGTAACAAGCATAGAAGCCTGTCGCCTTCTGTTGCCGCGGATGTATTCAAAGATCATTACAGGCAGCAGGATCAACAAACCCAGCACCCATGGATAGGCAAATTCAATATGTTGCAGCCAATCAGTTATCATGCTGCTTTGTTTGTTTTATTTGTTGATCAATATGCTGTAAAGATGCAACAGCAGTTTGTATTGCTTCTTCATGTTGCGTTGCATCGGGGATATATTTTGCAAATTTTACCGCATCTGTTAAACGCATTAGTTGAAAAAATGCAGTTCTCTTTTTTTCATCCTGCAGGTACACGATCAGCGTAAGCATTAATTCATCGCTGGTGGTTTGGGATGCATTAACTGTAAGCTGTGTACTGAAATATTCCCTGCATATATTGTTGAGTTTTGTATAAAATAATTTCACCTGATTGCCGGCAATTAAATTTTGTTGCTGCAATTCTTTTATTTGTTGCAATGCATATTCAAGCGCTGTGCCTTTATAAACAGGTTTTGGCGGTGCAAGGTTCTTTTTTGCAAACATTTTTCTTAAGAGCAATACTGCAATTACTAATACAATTACTGAGCCTGCAATAAGAATATACAATGTGTAATCTGGCTTGGCTTCCACATCAAGAATATCCTTTAATGCATGGTAATCCTGTAATCCGGAAACATCTACAGGTAATACATCTACTACAACAGAACCTGTTTTGAGTAATGTTTTTTTACCTGTAGCATTATCCTGTAAAATGATTGGCGAAGGAGTGATCTGCCATCTGCCGGAATCAAAAGATGTTATAGTAATCTTTTGTAAGTAAGTTGTATAACCGTTTATTTCAATAGTATCAATTGGTTCTTTCTTTACGATCTTAATATGATCTGTGGAATCAGACAAGATAAACCAGTTTTGCAGGACAGAAGTACGTGGATTAATATCTTCTGCTTTTAACTGCATTATGATCTGCTCACCCAGCAATATTTTATTACGATCGGCAGTCACGGATACTTTTTGAGCCATGCCTGCATAAAAAAGCAAAGCGCATGTAAACAACATGCACAATTTTTTTCTGCTATTATTTCTATTCCCCTCTCCGGATATTTTCACTGTAAGATATTCTATCGTTTAATTATGCTCTTCTTTTAAAAAATTCCTGCAGCTTCTTTACGTAGTCTTCTCCTGTTGCCACCTGCATAAGATCTGCACCGGCATTACGGAAAGTAAGTTTTGCATCCTCCATAATTTTCAGGAACTGGTTATGGTATCGTTGGCGAATATAGGCATCACCGGTATCAAGCCAAACAGTGTTACCTGTTTCAGCATCGTGTACCTGCAATAATCCAACGTTGGGTAGTTTTTCATCTCTGGGGTCGTAGGCCTGCACGCCAATCACATCATGGCGTTTGGCTGCCACACGCAATGCATCATGATAACCTGCATCTGCAAAATCGCTGAGAATAAAAACTATGCTTTTGTGTTTGGTTGTCCTGTTAAGGAACTGCAATGCTTTTTGAATATCTGTTTGTGCCGAGTGAGGCTCATGATTGAGTAATTCTCTTATCATGTACAACACATGATCTTTTCCTTTTCTTGCAGGAATATATTTTTCTACTTTATCACTAAAGAGAATAAGGCCTGCTTTATCATTGTTGCTGATTGCGGAGAAGGCAAGCACAGCGCATATTTCTGTGATAAGATCACGTTTGGTTTGTTTGAAAGTGCCAAACAAACTGCTGGCGCTAACATCTACCAAAAGGTGCACACTTAATTCCCTTTCTTCTTCAAATAATTTACTGTAGGTATGCCCCATGCGTGCAGAAACGTTCCATTCAATAAATCTTATATCATCTCCGGGCTGGTATTCCCGCACTTCTTTAAATGCCATACCACGGCCTTTAAATGCGGTGTGGTATTCCCCGGTAAATAAATGATTGGTTAACCGCTTACTTTTTATTTCCAGTTCCCTAACTCTTTTTAGTAATGAAGAAACTGCTTCACCAGGTGAAGTATTCTTTTCTTCAGTATCTGCTTTTTTATTTTTTTTGAACAACGCCATATAGCAGTATGATCATTTATTTATTTTATGAGCCCGGCTTCATTACTACTATAAAACTTAGTTGCGTCGCACTCTTCAACGTTTAGCGCCTTACTCATCAAAGGATACTGCAAAAGTATATATTGAAACCGAACAAATTTTTTCACTTACCCGTATTGCAAAAATCGTGACACAATTTAGGCATTCGGTTACAGGAATGCATTGCTGCATAAAAATATGCCTGATAAATAGAAGATAGTTTTTATACAATATATAAAATTGCCTGAATTATGAAATACAGTACAAGAGTGCGACGCAACCGTTGTATAATAGCAGCAATGCAGCCTGGTTCAGGATTAATTTTAAAATCATTTAACATTCGCGCTGTTTCAAACACAGCAAGGTTTACAGCCATTTTATGAAATTGGCGGATGGGAAAGAGTTTCGGTTAACAAATAAGTGCAGGTAATTAAAATTAGTTTTACGCTTTTTTAAACACCTTATTTTGTTAACCTAAATATTTAAAGATGTTATTGGCTACAGATATTGACGGAACATTCCTGGGAGGAGAGCTGCATCATCGCAGAAAATTATACAACCTGTTGAAAAATGATCCATCGTTACTGCTTGTATTTGTTACCGGCAGGGGGCTTGAGAATGTGGTAACACTTTTTAATGATGATCTTATCCCAAGGCCTAACTATATTATTTGTGATGTAGGCGCTACCGTTGTCAATGGTAAAACATTGCAGCCAGTGCAACCATTACAGGAAACTATAAAAACATACTGGCCGGGCACTTTTAATATTCTTCAGCATTTTAAAAATATTGAATGGTTGCAATACCAGCAGGTGCCACAGCAAAGAAGATGTTCATTCTTTTTAAAAGATGAAGCGTTTCTTGAAAATGCTAAAACACTGGCGGCGCAACTCAATTGCGATGCAATTTATTCTGCCGGAAAATTTTTGGATATATTACCCAAAGGAGTAAATAAGGGAAGCACACTTACCAGTCTTATCAACCATTTGCAAATACCTGCAGAAGATGTTTTGGTAGCAGGCGACACAATGAATGATCTTGATATGTATAAATGTGGCTTTAAAAGTGTTGCTGTTGGTGGCTCAGAAGAAGCATTGATAAAAGCTACTTATGATTTAGAAAAAGTATATCACGCTGAAGCCGCCGGTGCAGGCGGCATTTTTGAAGCAATGCAATTTTTTGAAGAGTTCAGAGTGTCTGCAGAGCCCGCTTTATGTGTAGCATCATTTAAGCCTTTCCAGGAAAATTGATTAGAAAATGTAGTAGTGTTTTGGAAACAATTCCTTTATTTTTCTGCAACTGCTTTTGCATTTACTTTTGCGCATGGCAACTAATAATCATAAGCTGATCATTATTACTGCACCATCAGGCGCAGGTAAAAGTTCCATTACGCAATACCTGCTTAAAAAGTATTCAAAGCTTACTTTTTCTGTTTCTGCTGCCACAAGAGAGCCAAGAGCTAATGAAGTGCATGGGCAACACTACTATTTTATGAGCGTAGAAGAGTTTCAGCAAAAGATAAAAGATGATGCTTTTATAGAATGGGAGATGGTGTATGAAGGACGGTATTATGGAACCCTCAAAAGTGAAATATTAAGAATATGGGAAGCAGGCAAAACTCCTGTACTGGATATTGATGTACAAGGGGCCATTCATGTGCAGCAACAATACAAAGGAAAAGTACTTTCTATTTTTATAGAACCACCTTCTTTGGAAGAACTGGAAAGAAGATTGAGAACACGTGCCACAGAAACACCCGAAAGCATTGCTATAAGATTAGGAAAAGCCAGTTATGAAATTTCTTTCCGGAACCAGTTCAATAAAATTGTGGTGAATGATGTGCTTGAAAAAGCATGTGAAGAAACGGAACAGGCAATCAATGAATTTTTAGATTGATCTTATTATAATATTTCCAAGCAATTTTCCATGTCATTCAACAACAGAACAATTTTTATAACAGGTGCAAGTCGCGGTATTGGCAAAGCAATGGCATTGCGCTTTGCTGCCGAAGGAGCAAATATTGTTATAGCCGCAAAAAGCACAGAAGAAAATCCAAAACTTGGTGGCACTATATTTAGCGCCGCAGAGGAAGTGAAAGTCACTGGCGGCAAAGCTTTGGCGGTGCAGGTTGATATTCGTAATGAAGAAAATATTATTGCTGCAGTTCAAAAAACAGTTGAAACATTTGGTGGTATTGATGTGCTTATCAACAACGCTTCTGCCATACAATTAACCAATACAGAACAAACAGAAGCAAAACGTTTTGACCTGATGCACAGCATTAATGTGCGTGGTACTTTTCTTGTTACCAAACATTGTATTCCGCTTTTAAAGAAAGGAACGAATGCGCATATACTTACACTTTCTCCGCCCATAAATATTGATGCAAAATGGCTGGGTCCGCATGTGGCTTATACCATGAGCAAATACAACATGAGCATGATGGCGCTTGCATGGGCTGCAGAATTAAAACAATACAATATTGCTTCAAACGCTTTGTGGCCGCGCACTACAATTGATACTGCTGCAGTGCGTAATTTACTCGGCGGAGAAATGTTGGCAAACATGAGCAGAACGCCGGCAATACTTGCAGATGCTGCTTATGCTATTCTCAGCAAAACAAATTTGCAGTACACCGGCAATACTTTTATTGATGAAGAAGTGCTGGCAAAAGAAGGTGTTACGGATCTTGATAAATATGCTGTAAAGCCCGGAGGAAAATTATACCAGGATCTTTTTATTTAATTTTTTAGTTGACAAGCTTATTGCTGCTATTAAACTTCGTTGTGTCACTCACTTGTACGTTCTGTAATTTGTTGAACAAATGCACAACATTTACTTTTAACGTTTGGATTTCACTATACAAGCAACTTGCTAAATTTCTTTAGTTCAGCAATTTCTGTTGCAGTAAGCACTTCGTTGTTATCGAATTTAGATTTTAAGAAGAGTACTCTTTTATGTTGAGGATATTTTGTAAGTATTGTTTTTATAAGATCGCCTGCAGATTCATCTTTTGTATATAATGGTTTTGTTTCAGGAATTTCAGATTTAAACCTGTCCGGCATCTTTATGATCTTAGCTTCAAGTGTTGCAAGTTTACCGGTTGGTATTTCATTAATTTTGGATGCTTTATCATGTAATCCCTGTAATTGCTTTTTGCTTAAACTACCACGTTCAAGATATTGCTGGAGCAGGCTTTTTAGAAAAACAGAATCAGGCCGGTATTCGATGGCAGATGTAAGTATTTCGCGAATAATATCCAGTTCAGGTTTTTGCGGGTACTTATGCATAACCCAAAGTACCGCAATTCCTTACAAACTAAGGTTATTCGTCTGTAAAAAAATAATTCAGGCAATATTTCTTGACCTGGAAAAATCCAGGAAGATCATTGTTCTGCTGCGGCTTTTGGGTTTTCCTAAATGTTCCGTTTCGATGTTTTCTTTTACAGGATTGAAATTTTCATCAAGTGCGATTGCGCCTTTGATAGAAGAATAAATAACAATTCCCGAAATGACTAAAGATATGGTTAGCACGGCCAGTATCATAATAACAAGTTTTTCAAAAAAAATAATTAGACTGTAAAGATAGGAGGTTTTATTTAACTCCTACTAAATTAATAGGAATTAAATAAATATTTACATTTTGCATAAAAAGCCCCCTAATTGAATATATGAGGCCGGTTTTTTGCCAAATAGCCTTGTTGTAGTACAAGTGTGCGACGCAACAAAAGCCAAATTTTGTACAGAAAGCCCGGTACATAAGTATTTCCTTCAAAATTTTATCAAAGTATATAGTAATAAATCTATTGCATCTCTTCCCTTTTTTATTAACTTACTAACCATTTTTTGTGGATAATTGCTGTAACGCAACACAGGGTTGACCTATGGATTTTTCCACTTCTATTTTCCACAAAGTGTGCATATTTCAAAACTTGTTTTTTCAAAGCAGAAAGATATTTTCGTTTCCTGCTTCGCGATTCTTAGTCAACGATCAGGTAAAATAAATTTCTAACTATATAATTTTTTGTAACCATGGCAAATGAACCTAAAAAAGGTTTGCAGTTTAGTCGCCGCTTTACTGTAGAAGGTAAAACCCCTTATGACCTCTTTGAGTACGATTACCGCACCAGCATTATTCGTAACCCAAATGGTGAGGTGGTGTTTGAAATGAACAATGTAGAGGTGCCTAAACAATGGAGCCAGATTGCTACAGATATCCTGGCGCAAAAATATTTTCGTAAAGCCGGTGTGCCGCAACCTGATGGTTCTTTGGGTCGTGAGACTTCGATTAAACAGGTGGCTCATCGCATGGCTAATTGCTGGCGCATGTGGGGTGAGCGTTATGGTTACTTTGCTACCGAAAAAGACGCCCAGGTTTTTTACGAAGAACTTGCTTACAGTATACTAAATCAATCATGCGTGCCTAACAGTCCGCAATGGTTCAATACTGGTTTGCATGAAAGCTATGGTATAACTGGTAAACCGCAAGGTCATTATTATGTAGACCCTGTTGATGCAGTTTTGAAAAAATCTCAAAACGCATACGAACGCCCTCAGCCGCATGCCTGTTTTATTTTGAGCGTGAGCGATGATTTAGTGAATGATGGCGGCATTATGGACCTCTGGGTTCGTGAAGCTCGCATTTTTAAATATGGTTCAGGTGTTGGTACCAATTTCTCACAGATCCGCGGCGAAGGAGAGAAACTAAGTGGCGGCGGTACATCCAGTGGTTTGATGAGTTTCTTAAAGATCGGTGACCGTGCTGCAGGCGCTATTAAAAGTGGTGGTACTACACGCAGGGCTGCTAAAATGGTTTGTCTTGATCTGGATCATCCTGAGATCATGAAGTTCATCAACTGGAAAGTGGAGGAAGAAAAGAAAGTGGGGGCGTTAATCGCTGCAGGTTACGATAGTCACTATGAAGGCGAAGCTTATATGACTGTTGCGGGTCAGAACTCTAATAACTCTGTTCGTATTCCTAATTCTTTCTTTGAAACACTGGAACAGGATGGTGACTGGGAATTGAAAGCAAGAACAGATGGCCGCGTAATGAAAAAAATTCCTGCACGTGAAGTATGGAACCAGATCGCTTACGCTGCGTGGCGTTGTGCTGATCCGGGTACACAATATGATACAACCATCAACGAATGGCATACATGTCCGCAAGGCGGCCGCATTAATGCATCTAATCCATGTTCTGAATACATGTTCCTTGATAATACCGCATGTAACCTGGCAAGCGCCAACCTGATGAAATTCTTTGATACAGAAAAGAATTTATTAGATGTGGAAGGTTTTGAATACACCTGTCGCTTATGGACTGTAGTGTTAGAGATCTCTGTATTGATGGCGCAGTTTCCTTCAAAAGAAGTGGCGCAACTGTCTTATGATTACAGAACATTGGGTCTTGGTTTTGCAAATCTTGGTACTGTATTAATGGTAAGCGGTATTCCTTATGATAGTGAAGCTGCACGTGGCATTGCCGGTGCTGTAACAGCAATCATGACAGGTATTGCTTACAAAACATCTGCTGAATTAGCAGAAATACTCGGGCCTTTCGCTAAATATGAAGAAAACAAAAACGACATGCTGCGTGTAATGCGCAACCATCGTGCTGCTGCATATGATGCAAGCGAAGCTTATGAAGGATTGAGTGTTAAACCAGTTGGTATTAATGCAAAATATTGTCCTGACTATTTATTAAAAGCTGCTACCAAAGCCTGGGATGATGCAGTGCAACTTGGTGATAAATATGGTTACCGAAATGCACAAACAACCGTAATTGCTCCAACCGGAACTATTGGTTTGGTAATGGATTGCGACACAACCGGCGTTGAGCCAGATTTTGCTTTGGTGAAATTCAAAAAACTTTCTGGTGGTGGTTATTTCAAGATTATTAATCAAAGCGTTCCTGCCGCATTAAAGAATCTTGGTTATACTGAGAAAGAAATGGATGCGATCATCAAATATGCGGTTGGCTCTGCTTCATTTGAAGGTGCTCCTTTCATCAATCCACAAACATTAAGTGAGAAAGGTTTTATAGCAGATGAAATAAAGAAACTGAACGAAGCTGCCAAAGCTGCTTTCGAGATCGGTTTCATTTTCAACAAATTTGCTTTGGGTGAAAATTGTTTGGAAAGACTTGGCTTTACTGCAGAGCAATACAATGACTGGAACTTTAACCTGCTCGAAGCATTAGGCTTTACAGAAGAGCAAATAGATGCAGCCAATGATTATGTATGCGGCACCATGACAGTAGAAGGTGCGCCATTACTGAAAGATGCACATTTACCTGTATTCGATTGCGCAAACAAATGCGGTAAGAAAGGTGAGCGTTTTATTCATGCACATGGTCATATCAAAATGATGGGTGCTTGTCAGCCATTCTTAAGCGGCGCTATTTCAAAGACCATCAACCTGCCGCATGAAGCTACAGTAGAAGAAATTGCAGACTGCTACTTACTTAGCTGGAAGCTTGGTTTAAAAGCAAACGCATTATACCGCGATGGTTCTAAACTGTCTCAGCCACTCAGCAACAAGTCTGATAAGAAAAAGAAAACAGAAGAAGCAAAAGAAGAAGAAGCAACACCGGCAGCAACTATACAGGAAAGCAACATAGTAGATCTTAGCAAACTTACTGTTGAAGAATTACTGGTAGAAATGCATAAACGTATGCAGGCAAGTAACGATACGACCTTGAAACGTGAGTTGAGTAAGATCGTTGAAAGAAAAACATTACCTGCAAAACGCCGTGGCTTTACACAGAAAGCAAAAGTGGGCGGACAGGTTATCTTCCTGCGTACCGGCGAATACCAGGATGAAACATTGGGAGAGATCTTTATTGATCTTGCCAAAGAAGGTTCTACACTCCGCAGCCTGATGAACTGCTTTGCAATTGCAGTTTCAGTAGGCTTACAATATGGTGTGCCATTGGAAGAGTTTGTGGAAAAATTTGTGTTCACCAAATTTGAACCTGCCGGTATGGTAGATCACCCGAACATTAAAACAACCACATCGCTTGTTGACTTTGTGTTCCGTGCATTGGCGTATGAATACCTGGGCAGAACAGATTTAGTACATGTAATTGATAAACCCGTACTTGGCAATACAGGAGAAGATGAAGGCGAGGTTACCTTTATCGGCAAACCCGAAATGAGTAACATGCATGTATCAGCAGCGCCAATGCCACAACCGCACCGTGCACAAAAAACTGCAGTACGAGCAGATGCTGGCCTGGATGCAGTAAATGCGGCGGCAAAAAATATGCAGAGCGATGCACCGGCCTGTAATGTATGCGGCCATATCACTCTCCGCAGCGGTACTTGTTACAAGTGTTTGAATTGCGGTAACAGCATGGGCTGTAGTTAATGTTGAACTTTTGGATTGATAGATATAATAAACCACGCCAGTTTACTGAGCGTGGTTTTTCTTTTATGTACTTAGCTGAAGTACAAGTATTAAGCTTTCGTTGCGTCGCACTCTTGTACTCAAGAATATGTATCGTCATAGCGGGGAGCGAAGTAGATTGCCACAGCTTTACTATACTCAAGGCTATGAGTAAAGATTCGTAATGACCATAAATGTTCTGAACGTACAAGTGAGTGACACAACAGATGATGCCATAAGCACAAATGTTTGTATCATAATCTTGCTTAACTTCCGCTAAAACTTGTTGTATGAAAAATCTCAGTTTACTTGTTGGTTTTATTGTTTTAGCGTGTGCTGTACAGGCACAGGAAATTGGCGTGCAGTTGTACACTTTCAGGGAGCAGTTTAAGAAAGATGTAAAGGGCACCATTGAAATGATCCACAAAATGGGCATTAAAGAAATTGAAGGCGGCGGCACTTACGGCTTGGATAAAAATGAATACAAAAAACTGCTTGAAGCAAATGAGTTGAAAATGGTAAGCGTTGGTGCAGATTTTGACCAGTTGCAAAAAGATCCCCAGGCTATTATTGATGAAGCGAAATTCTTTGGAGCAACATATGTTATGTGTGCGTGGGTGCCTCATAACGGAGCATTTACTATTGACGATGCAAAGAAAGCGGTGGAAGTTTTTAATACGGCGGGTAAATTGTTTAAAGAAAATGGGTTGACGTTTTGTTATCATGCGCATGGCTACGAGTTCAGGCCTTACGAAGATGGAACTGTGTTTGACTATATGGCGAAAAACATGAATCCATTATACGCAAATTTTGAAATGGATGTTTATTGGATAAAAAACCCGGGTCAGGACCCTGTTGCACTTTTAAAAAAATATCCCGGCCGTTTTAAACTGATGCATTTAAAAGACAGGAAACCGGGCACACTCAATAATCAAAAAGGTGAGCAGGATGTAGAAACAAATGTTGTATTGGGAACAGGTGATGTGGGTATTGCTGCCATTATGAAAATTGCTAAACAACAAGGTGTAGAACATTTTTTTATAGAAGATGAATCGAGCCGCTCTGTGCAGCAGGTACCGGAGAGTTTGAAGTATATAAAAAGTTTATAATGTAAATGAAACAGGCAAGATATTTTTAAAAGACCCGCTAAATTTTTTTAGCGGGTCTTATTTTTACATCACTTGTTTCAGAATTTCACGATGAGAACCGATTGCATGTTCTTTAAATTTCTCATACCATTCTTTCCAATCACCTTTTGCCATGCCACCTGTCAAAGACTTTTCAAAAGCATCTAATGTTTCATAGCCCGATTCGAGAATAAGCCGGTAACTGTCACCTGTAAAATCAGAAAGCATTCTCATACTTTTTGCTTCCGGGAACATGCCTTTTTTCATGGCTTCATCCATCAATAGCTTTACATCGCGGTAATGACCAAACCGCAACTTAAAAATGTCACGCACAATGTACATAACCAAAAATTTAAGAGTGAACAATAAGTGTGATAATGGGTACGTAAGCGCCTATTAAGTTACGCCTGGTTTTGAGTTATTGCAAGAAATTTTTGACCACAACTTCTTTGCTCTATTAAGCTTCCGTTGCGTCGCACACTTGTACTATTGAAAATAAATGAACAGTGAATAACTAGCATCGAACAATGCAATGTTCCTTGCCTAATGGCTCTTTGCCTTCTTGCCTGCTATTCAGAACGTACAAGTGAGTGACACAACAACCGATGCCACCTGCACCACGGCACGTAACATAATATTCATGCTCTTCTTTGCCGCCATCCCGTTGAAAATGCGTACCTTCGCCGCCTGAAATTTTAATATGGAAATAAGGAACATCGCAATTATTGCCCACGTTGACCATGGCAAAACCACATTGGTAGACAAGATATTACACGCTACCAAAGTGTTTCGTGAGAACCAGGATACAGGTGAGCTGATCATGGACAGCAACGACCTGGAACGAGAACGTGGCATTACCATCTTTAGTAAAAACGCAGCCGTAATCTATAAAGATGTAAAAATTAACGTTATTGATACGCCGGGGCACAGTGACTTTGGTGGTGAAGTAGAGCGTGTATTGAAAATGGCGGATGGTGTAATTCTGTTGGTGGATGCCTTTGAAGGCCCGATGCCGCAGACACGATTTGTATTGCAGAAAGCATTGCAACTGCATCTGAAACCAATTGTTGTAATCAACAAAGTAGATAAACCAAACTGTCGCCCTGATGAAGTGCACGAAGCAGTATTTGAACTCTTCTTTAATCTGGATGCTACAGAAGATCAGCTTGATTTTCCTACCTACTACGGTAGCGGAAAGAATGGCTGGTTCAACGATAAAAATGAACAGTGTGAAGATATTACGCCATTGCTTGATGGTATCATCAAATATGTACCAGCTCCAAAAGTAAATGAAGGGCCGGTGCAGATGCAGATCACTTCTTTGGATTATTCTTCTTTCCTTGGCCGTATTGCCATTGGTAAAGTTGCAAGAGGTGTGATAAAAGAAAATCAGCCAATTGCTTTGATGCAGGCAGACGGAACGATCAAAAGATTGAAAGTAAAAGAGCTGTATGTGTTTGAAGGCATGGGCAAAAAAAAGGTAACAGAAGTAATTGCCGGTGATCTTTGTGCCGTAGTTGGCCTGGAAGATTTTAATATTGGCGATACCATTGCTGACGTGGAAAACCCGGAAGCTTTACCACTTATTAGTGTGGATGAGCCAACGATGAGCATGTTGTTTAGTATCAACAACTCACCTTTCTTTGGCAAAGATGGGAAGTTTGTTACATCCCGTCACTTGCGTGATCGTTTAATGAAAGAAACAGAAAAGAATCTTGCATTGCGTGTAGAAGATACAGACAGCGCGGATAGCTTTTTAGTATATGGCCGCGGTATTCTTCACTTAGGTATATTGGTAGAAACCATGCGCCGTGAAGGATATGAATTAACGGTGGGTCAGCCGCAGGTTTTGGTAAAATATATTGATGGCAAAAAATGTGAACCTTACGAAAATCTTGTGGTAGATGTACCTGCCGAATTCAGCGGTAAAGTAATAGACCTGGTTACACAGCGTAAAGGTGAAATGCATGTGATGGAAACAAAAGGAGAGATGCAACATCTTGAATTTGAAATTCCTTCAAGAGGGTTGATCGGTCTTCGTTCCAACATGCTTACCAATACAGCCGGTGAAGCAGTGATGGCACATACTTTCAATGAATACAAACCATGGAAAGGAAATATTCCCGGTAGAAATAATGGTGTATTATTATCAAAGAACCAGGCTACAACAACTGCTTATTCAATTGATAAGCTACAGGACAGGGGTTCCTTTTTTATCGATCCGAATGAAGATGTATATGCAGGCCAGATCATTGCCGAGCATATTAAGCCAGGCGATCTTGTGGTAAATGCAACGGAAGGCAAGAAACTCACCAACCACCGTGCAAGTGGTAGTGATGATTCTGTACGCATCGTTCCAAAAATATTGATGACACTGGAAGAATGTATGGAATATATTCAGCAGGATGAGTGTATTGAAGTAACGCCCAAGAACATCCGTTTACGCAAAGTAATACTCGATGAAGAAGAAAGAAAGAAAGCACAAAAAAGCATGAAGACAGAGATGGCATAGGTGATGTGCAAATTTGTGGATCTGAAAATGTGCTAATGAAAAAATACAAAGGTTTTAGAATAGAAGAAGGCTGTTGAAAAATCAACAGCCTTCTTTGCTTCAGCTTCACAAGTCATGTGGGATGTATAAGTTGAAAAAAAAGCAAAGCGTATAAGTGTGCGACGCAACAGAAGTTTAATAGTAGCAATGGCGCCGGGCTCAGAATTTTTTATTCGCCATTTATTTTCTTCAATAATTTTTCAGCCTGTTCTTCATTAATTGTTTTAAGTTTTTCATATACTTCTTTTGCGCTTGCTTTATCATTCAATGCTATATAGCAAAGGCCCTTGTAATAATAACCAAGCTTTGAATTTTCGTCCAGCTCAATTGCCTTGTTTAATTGTGTTATGGCATCATCATATTTATCCGTCATGTAATACGCATAACCAAGTTCTTCGCGGTTGCCTGCATCTTTTTCATCATATTCAATTGCTTTTTGTAAAACAGTTATCGCATCTTCATAATTTTCTTTGTCATTATAGATCCAGCCAATTTTGTAATAACAACTTTTGGAATGTTCTTCATCTTCTTCCACAGCCTGTTTGTAATATCGTAAGGCATCATCATAATTTTCCTGGTCGTAGTAGCTGTCTGCCATACCCCTTATGGCTGTACCATAGCCTGGTTTATAATCCAATGCTTTGCTGTAATCAAGAACAGAGATTTCGAACTTGCTGCTTTTATAATGTGCGTAACCGATCTCTGCCCATTTCTTTGCTTTATCATCATCTCCTTCCGGTTCATATTTTTCAAGATAAGTAGCAGCATCTTCATATTGTTCAAGATCATTCATGCACCAGCCCACTTTATAATAATATCCATTATCTACATCTTCGCCGCCATCAATATATTTTTTAAAATACGTAAGAGCCTCTTCATATTTTTCGTCTGCATAATAAATATCGCCAAGATTTTTTGCGGCGGCGTAATAATCAGGATATAATTCCAATACTTTTTTATAGTTAGTTATTGCTTCATCCTTGTTATTATTATTATCATACGCATAAGCCAGTTCAAAATATATTTTTACAACAGAGGGCCCGTATTGCTTTGCTTTATTCAAATAAGTTATGGCATTCTCATAATCTTCCAGATCATTGTAGGTCCAGCCAATTTCGTATAAAGCTTCAGAATAATCCGGCTTTTTTGCCACTGCTGCTTTAAACATTTCAATAGCTTCTTTATGCTTACCATCTTCGTTTAATTTTTTCCCTTCATTATAGAGATCGGTGGCCGATTTTGTGGACTGGCCAATGGCAGGCGCAAGAAGAATAGCAAAGAAAAATAAGAGGGGTATATGCTTACACATGTCGAATAAATTTACAGTAAGTTACGATGATACTTTCTTTTACAGGATACCCGCCAGGTGGTATAAATTCTTTTTTGAGCCCGGCTTTTGCATTTACTTTGTGAATATTGCTTTTTTTATTTTGTTAGTGGGCTGCAATATTTCATGGCATCTGCTCTTGCGTCGCACTCTTGTACTGCAGATACTGTATTAAGCAAAGAAAACCGCAGGGGCGGAAAGACACAAAAAGAAGGATAAATAATATCTCTGCGACTCGGCGTCTTTGCGGTTATTATGCTTCATTTACCTTGTACTGCTGATGTAATAAATAAACGCTGCTATATCCCTTAAATGCAATAGGTTTGCGCCCGTTAAAATAAACATTACTGTATGAGTTTAGTTGTTGTTGGTTCCATGGCATTTGATGCTATTGAAACACCTTTTGGCAAAACAGACAAGATCGTTGGTGGTGCTGCAACTTATGCTGCCTATGCTGCATCGCATTTTGTAAAAGAGATCCAACAGGTATCGATTGTGGGGTACGATTTTCCTAAAGAAGAACTGGATGAACTTTCATCCCGTGGTGTTGATCTGAGTGGTGTTGAAATTGTGCCCGATAAAAAATCTTTTTTCTGGAGTGGCCGCTATCATATGGATATGAATACCCGTGACACATTGATCACAGACCTGAATGTACTCGGAGATTTCGATCCCAAACTTCCTGAGCATTTTAGGAATGCAGAGTTTGTAATGCTGGGAAATCTTCTGCCAAGAATTCAGTCGACTGTTATTGAGCAGATGAATAAACGGCCAAAGCTCATCATTATGGACACCATGAATTTCTGGATGGAAAATGCCATGGACGACCTGAAAGTTACTATTAGCATGGTTGATGCATTGTTGATCAACGACAGCGAGGCAAGACAATTAAGTAACGAATTTTCTCTTGTAAAAGCTGCAAAGAAAATTTTAACCATGGGCCCCAAATATCTTATCATAAAAAAGGGAGAGCATGGTGCTTTATTATTCCATGGCAATAATGTGTTCTTTGCACCTGCATTACCTTTGGAAGATGTATTTGACCCTACCGGTGCAGGAGATACTTTTGCAGGTGGTTTTATTGGTCACCTGGCAAGAACAAAAGACATTTCTTTTGAGAATATGAAAACAGCTATCATCGTTGGTTCTGCTATGGCAAGTTTTTGTGTAGAGAAATTTGGAACAGAACGTTTGAAAGAAATTACCAAAGCAGATATTGATGCACGGTTAAATGAGTTTGTGCAGTTGGTAAACTTTGATATTGCGTTGGCATAAAAATTAAGAAAATACTTTTCATAAAAGGCATCCATGTTAAGTGATGCTTTTTTTATGTAACAAACTGTAGAATTATTATGATGCTTTTGTTGTGTCACTCACTTGTACGTTCAGATCATTATTGTGCAAAGCGTACAAGGGTGCGACGCAACAGGCGATGCCACATGCAATACAGCCGGGCTAACAAAAACAGAATTATGATCTCTTACGATAACTTAGCACAGCCCAGGTATTCAATACCGCTGCAAAACCAAGTACAATAAAAATGTGTTTGCGGATGTCTGCAAGACTGCTGCCTTTCAATACCACCATGCGCATTACTTCTATAAAATAAGTGACCGGATTAAAGCGTGTTATCCATTGTGCCCACTCAGGCATACTGTCTATTGGTGTGTAGAGGCCACCCATTAATGTGAAGATCATCATCAGGAAAAAAGAGATAAGCATGGCTTGTTGTTGTGTGCCGCAATAAGTGGAAACAAGTAAGCCAAGGCCCAGTACTGCTAATAAATAAACGGCTGCAAAAATATAAATGGTAAGGAAACCGCCGGCGGGTACAATGCCATAAGCAAAATAAGAAATAGTAAGACCGATGGTTAAGATCATAAGCCCGAGTATCCAGAATGGAATAAGCTTGCCTAAAATAAAATGATATTTTTTGATGGGCGTTACGTTGATCTGTTCTATGGTACCTGTTTCTTTTTCTTTTACAATGTTGAGTGATGCAAGAAAAGAACCAACCATCGTTAGTAGTATTACAATGATGCCGGGCACCATAAAATATTTATAATTCATCAGTGGATTAAACCAATTGCTGTACGTGACATTTATTACAGGTGCTGTATTGAATTTTGGTTGCTGTATAAATTTTACACGGATGTCTTTATTATAATCAGTAAGTATCGTTTGGAGGTAAGCGGACCCTAAACCAGCTTTGGTGCCATTGATGGCATTAACTGCAATAAAAAGATTGGTATGCTGCTCTTTTATAAAATCTTTTTCAAAAGTTGCAGGAATCTCCAGCACGATATCTGCACGGTCCTGTTCTATTTCGTGCAATGCATCTGTGTAAGACGCTGTGTATATATCAAGCTGAAAGTAGCCTGAAGCAGTTATAGTAGAGATAAGCTTTTGTGTATAAGCACTGTGATCATGATCAACAACCACAAGATTAATATTCTTTACTTCATAATCAGCCGCCCATGGTAATACCAATAATTGTATGGAAGGCATAACGAAGATCATGCGTATGATAGACGGATCGCGAAAGACCTGCCTGAATTCTTTTTGTAATAAAAATAAAAGTGTACGCATTTTAAAAAGCTTTGAGCTGATAGCTGCGGGCTACGAGCTTAATATGTTGTCTGTATTGTATTTGCTACTCTAATTATCCTTTAAAAAAATTATCAAGATACTGCCAGTTGTAAAGCTCACAGCTCGTCGCTTATAACTCGCAGCTTTCTTCACGCCAATCTTATCTTAAACTTTTTTATAGCCATCGATAAAAGAAAAATAGTCATGCCTATTAATATCAGTGTTTCTTTCCAGATGCCGCTTAGGTTAACTCCTTTTATCATTACAGATTTTACAATGATATAAAACCATTTTGCCGGGACTACATTTGATATAATTCTTAGCGGCAAAGGCATATTCTCTACAGGAAACATAAAACCACTTAGCATAACCGTTGGCAGGAACATCCCCGTAAGTGCAATGAACATAGCTGTTTGCTGCGAATCCGTTCCTGCAGAAATCAACAGCCCGAATGAAAGACAGGTAATGATAAATAAAATGCTTTCCATCATCAATAAAAGCAAACTACCATTGATAGGCACATCCAGAACAAATACACTCAACAATAAAATACTGCTGATATTGACAATTGATAAAAGCAAATAAGGAACTGCCTTTGCAAGAATAATTTTCAATGGTTGTAATGGTGATACCAGCATTACTTCCATGGTGCCCAATTCTTTTTCACGCACAATAGTTATGGCCGTCATTAATGTGCACACCAGCATTAATACCATTGCCATTACACCAGGTACAAAACTATACGCACCTTTCATTTGTGGGTTATATAACATTCTTACCTGTGCACTGATAGTGTAAGGAATTTTTCTTTCATCTGTTATACGCTGCTGGTAATCTCTTATAACAGATGTAGCATAATTTATTAATGTGGTTGCTGTATTGGGATCAGATGCATCGGCAATCAGTTGCACCTGTGCTGTGTTCAAATGTTGCAGATCGCTTTCAAAAGATGCAGGTAATACAATGACCAGTTTTGCAGCGCCTGTTTTAAAAATGTTTTCAATTTCCGACTGGCTATGTATATTGACAGCAAGATCAAAATATTTACTCGCATCTATCTCATGTATAAGAGATGCTGTTGCATTATCGTGCGATTGATCAAGCACGGCAACCTTTGTATTCTTTACTTCATTGGTTAATGCAAAACCAAAAATAATGATCTGTACTATGGGCAGTGCCAGCAGTATGAACAGTGTGCGCCTGTCCCTGAATATGTGATAAAATTCTTTTTTAACGAATGCGAAAAATTGTTTCATGATAAAGCTATGAGCTTTAAAAATTATTATGTTACCAGTTATTGTTTTTCATAGCATCGGCTGTTGTGTCACTCACTTGTACGTTTAGATCATAATTGTGCAAAGCGCTCAAGAGTGCGACGCAACGGCAGTTTCATACTTATTTTATAGCTGGCTCAAAAAATTATATTACTAATCTGCAGAACGTGCTGCTTTTCTTGCCAGCTGCAAAAACACTTCATCCATTGATGCAGCTTCATATTTCCGTTTCAACTCAGCAGGCGAATCAAGCGCATCAATTCTTCCATCCACCATTATGGAAACACGGTTACAATATTCTGCTTCATCCATGTAGTGTGTTGTCACGAAAATGGTAATGCCTGTTGCGGCCGCTTCATATATAAGATTCCAGAACTCCCTTCTTGTAACAGGATCAACACCGCCGGTTGGTTCATCCAAAAAAACAAGCTGGGGTTCATGAAATACTGCAACAGAAAATGCAAGCTTCTGTTTCCATCCTAATGGTAACGCTCTTACCAGTTTATCTGCTTCGCTTTCCAGATGCAACTGATGTAAGAGCAAAGCGGTTTTTTCTTTGATGAATTTATTGCTCTTGCCATATATACCTGCATAGAACCGGATATTTTCTTTGATGGTCAGGTCTTCATACAAAGAAAATTTCTGGCTCATGTAACCAATGCTGCGCTTGATCTTTTCTGTTTGCTTGTACACATCAAAACCTGCAATGCTTGCTTTACCTGATGTTGGCAAACTCAATCCACACAACATACGCATGGCTGTTGTTTTGCCTGCACCATTTGCGCCAAGAAAACCAAATATTTCTCCTTTATGCACATCAAACGAGATATGATCAACAGCGGTAAAATCGCCAAAGCGTTTGGTAAGAGATTCTGTTGTTATGATCTTTTCGTTTTCCATTTTAATTTTTCATCAGTTGCATAAAGCGATCTTCAATGCCCGGTTTTGTTACATGCATTTCAACCTGCGTATAATTTTGTTGCTGCAAATATTTTTTTAAAGCTTCTTCATTATAGCCTTCTTTCATTACCGCATGATGATATTCGCCAAATGAATAACTGTCTTTTATATCGCCGTATGTCGCAAGGTCGTTGAGTAAACGGTACATGTTATCTGCTTTTATAGCAAGCACTGTTTCTTTAAATGCATTAACTATTGCAGCTGGCGTTCCTGAAGAAAGTATTTGTCCATTTTGCATAAGTGCCACACGGTCGCAAAGACTTGCTTCATCCATATAAGGCGTAGATACAAGTATCGTAATACCTTGTTGCTTTAAACGTTTTAACATTTCCCAGAACTCTTTCCTGGAAACAGCATCAACACCTGTTGTTGGTTCATCAAGAAATAAAACTGTTGGCCTGTGGATGAGCGCACAACTCAATGACAGCTTCTGTTTCATACCACCGGAGAGTTTCCCCGCTCTTCTCTTTTTGAAAGGCTCTATCTGTACATAAATATCCTTTACGAGGTCGTAATTTTCTTCAATGGAGGTATTGAAAATAGTGGCAAAGAAATTCATGTTCTCTTCCACAGTGAGATCCTGGTAAAGTGAAAACCTGCCCGGCATATAGCCTACTTTATTTCGGATGGCTTTAAAATCTTTTACAATATCAGAGCCATCAACAGATGCATTTCCTCCATCTGGTAAAAGCAATGTGGTTAGCATACGAAACAAAGATGTTTTACCGGCGCCATCCGGGCCAATAATGCCAAAGAGCTCTGCTTTCTCTACCTCAAATGAAATACCTTTCACAGCATTTACAACTGCTTTCTTTGTGCCATAATTTTTTACCAGATCATTTACAATTACTGATTTCATCTGTTGCTATTGCTTCTTGTCAGCAGTTTCAAATTTTACTTCACCATACATACCGATCTTTAGATAGCCATCATTTTTTACTTTTATTTTAATGGCATATACGAGGTTAGCCCGCTCATCTTTTGTCTGGATGGTCTTTGGCGTAAATTCTGCTTTGCCTGAGATCCATATTATAGTGCCATCGTAAGTTTTGTATTTACCGTTACTATCATCGATCATTACTTTTACCTGTTGTCCTAATTTTACCTGCGGTAATTGTACGCCTGTTATATATGCCCTAAGATTTAGATAACTGAGATCAGCTATTTTATACAATGCTTTGCCTGTCGCTGTGATCTCGCCGGCTTCTGCATATTTAGCGAGGACTGTTCCATTGATGGGATTTACAATATTTGCTTTTGATAATTGCTGGTTGATCTGTGCTACCTGCTTTCTTAAAGGGTCACTTTCACTCATGATACTTCTGTTCTGTGTACCGGTATTGTTCAGTTGTACTTTTATTTGTTGTTCTGTTACCAGCATTTGTTTTTGTGCCTGGTCAACCTGGGCATTCATATCATCTAATTGCTTTTGTGTGGCGGCCTCTGCTTTTACCAATCGTTCATAACGATCCCTTTCATTAATAAGATGATCAAGCTGTGATTGCTGCACTGCAAGCTGGTCATTCAGCAGTTTAACCTGTGGTTGTACGTCAGCAGTTTTTTCTGCCAGCGATTGAATAGTTGCCTGCACCTGTTGTTTTTGCAATACGAGGTTTGTTGAGTCAATAAAACCAACAACCTGTCCTTTGGATAAGCTATCTCCTTCCTGCACAGTAAAAGATAAAAGCTGGCCATTTTGTTCTGATGATACAATTACTTCATCCGATTCAAAATTGCCGGAAGCATCATGGTTATTTTCTTCGCTGTTGCAGGAGAACATAAACATTGCAACAGGTAAAACGGCCCATATTTTTTTCATACGATTATATTGAAGTGTTCATTTTATTTTTTTATTGACGCAATGATAAAAGCCGGCACCATTTTTTTACGTTCTTCCATTAAAGCGTCAAATTGTTTTTTAGTGATCCCTGCCGCATGTTCCAGCATTGGTTTTGCCATAAAAGGAAATACGCACATGGAAAGCATGTTAAGAAATAACTGCACCGGATTAATAGGTTTTATAATTCCTTTTTCTATTTCTTTTTGCACCTGCTGAAAAAAAAGATGTACCGGTGGTTTTTTATTGTCAAACATTTTCTTCATAAGTGCAGACGGCCTTTTTGTAGCTTCGCTTAACACAAATACAGGAAGGTATGGTGTTTGTCTAACCTGGTCAATATATGCCCCACAGAATGTTTCTATTTTTTGAAATAAAGATTGATCTGACTCAAAAATTTCTACTATGCGCGGCATAAAATGCCTGGCAATATCTTCGAAGATCATTTCGAATAATTTATCCTTACTACGAAAATAGTAGTGCAGCATTGCTTTATTGATGCCTGCTTCATCCGCTATGTCCTGCATGCGTGCACCATCCAGCCCCCTTGAAAGAAATATCTTTTTAGCGGCTGCCAGTATACGTTGCTCGGCGGTTGCATCAATCTGTTTTTTAACCATATAATTTAACCAAATGGTTAACAAAGGTAAAATTTCATGAATATTGTCAAATTAAAATTTCCTGGAACAGAAATAAAAAGCAGCATCAACTGATGCTGCTTTTTTATAAAAGATTATTGTTTTAAAGCGGTCTTACCCAGATATTTCTATAGCTGATAGGTTTGCTTGGATCGCCGTGCGATTGCAATTTAATAGAAGATGCCCCATGTGCTTTATAATAAGGCAGACCAATATATCTTGTTACACCTCTTAGATGAAAATTATTCTGTACCAAAACACCATTATGAAAAACAGTTACGCGGGCAGAATCGATTAGTTTGCCTGAAGCATCAAACCTCGGCGCTGTCCACACAATATCATATGTTTGCCATTCGCCCGGTTTTTTACACGCATTGGCCAAAGGAATACCCTGTTTATATACAGCCGCAGTTTGGCCATTTACATACGTTGTGTTATTATAACAATCTAACACCTGAACTTCATAACCTGCATCGCCGGGACCTGTTGATGCTAAGAACACACCACTGTTGCCACGCGCTTGTCCTTTACCTTCAATATCCACCGGCTCTTTCCATTCAATGTGCAATTGATAATCTAGAAATTTTTGTTTTGTTTGAATACTCCCACCACCTTTTTTATTTACAGTCAATTCACCTCCGTCAATTATCCAATCTGCAGCCTTTGTTGTATCGTTTGCAGATTCCCATTTATCTAGACTTGTTCCATCAAATAATATAACGGCGTCTGATGGCGCATCGCCAAAACTTTTACCTGGCGTAACAATTGGCGGAACCGGTTTGTAAAATTCGGTTGCCTGGGGTTTTGTTGTATCCCCACGATAATATAACCCCGGATACATGGTTGCAGTGTCGGCTTCTGTTTGTGCTTTTGCTATTGCTAAGCTAAAAATGAAAGCAGCGGATAAAATAATTTTTCTGTTCATTGTTATGTATATGTTTGAAGTTTCGTGTTTAAAGTTATGGGTTATAGAAGTCAAAATTCAAAACTAAGAAGTAAAAATGGCCGGGGAGTGGTTACAATTCTATCTTTTGAATTTTGCCTTTTACATTTGAATTATTTTCTATTGTACAAGTGTGCGACGCAACAGGTGATGCAATATGTTCGTCAGGCCGGCTCATAAAAATATTCCTACACTTTAGGCATACTATACCCATTATGATATTCAGCAGCTAAGAATTTATTGGCATCTTCATCAGTGAATTTTTTTGCGTTTGCATCCCAGTAAATTTTCTTACCGGTTCTGAAGGCAACATTACCCATCTGGCAAACAGTAGCAACATGTGCTGCATCTTTAACAGGGCATTTGAGGTCTTCGATCTTTCTTGATTTTACCACTTCTATAAAATTCTTTGTATGCAAAGTAAGACCATCATCTACTCTTTGTTGTCTTGCCACGGCGGGCATCATGTCTTTGCCTTTTAATTTTTCAGGTAGCACTTCCCAACCGCCACGATCAACGATCAATGTTCCGTTGTTGCCGATGAATGCAACACCGTGATCGCGCTGATATGGCCCGTCGTTGATACCTGTTGCATGTTCCCACAAAAGATTGAAACCATTGAATTGAAAAACAGTAGTGAGCGTATCAGGTGTTTCTTCCGCATCATCAGGATATGCAAATTTGCCACCGCTTGCTACAATGCTTGTGGGCAAAGGTGCTTTGGAACCAATGAGTGCATAATCTATCATGTGTACACCCCAGTCAGTCATCAAGCCACCTGCATAATCCCAATACCAGCGAAAATTGAAATGAAAACGATTAGGATTGAACGGCCGTTTCTTTGCAGGGCCAAGCCACATATCATAATCAACACCCGGAGGCGGTGCACTGTCTGGTTTTACAGGAATAGATTCCATCCATCCCTGGTATGCCCATGCTTTTACCAAACGCACATTGCCTAACTGTCCTGAGTGTACAAATGCCATAGCATCCTGGTAATGTTTATTGCTGCGTTGCCACTGACCCACCTGCACTACACGATTATATTTTTCTTGTGTAGCAACCATTACTGCACACTCTGCAATAGAATTGCCTGCAGGTTTTTCGCAATACACATCTTTACCCGCGGCACATGCATCGGCCATTATTTTACAATGCCAGTGATCAGGTGTGCCAATGATAACGGCATCAACATTTTTATCTTCTAATAATTTGTGATAGTCGCCATAGGTAGCTGGTTTAATATTGTCTTTTGCAAGTTCTTCCATTCTTTTATCCAGCACATTCCTGTCAACATCGCAAATGGCAACTAATTGGGCTTCGGGATTTTTCAACATGGCCTTTGTATCACTCCAGCCCATGCCATTAATACCAATGGCGCCGATATTAATTTTATCGTTTGCTGCAATGCGTTTGGCAGCTTGTAAAGATGCGGGAATAATTAAAGAGCCCGCAGCGAACATAGATGAGTTTTGTAAAAATTGTCTGCGCTTCATATGGCTGTTTGTTAAGTCCCCGGCCCCTGAGGGCAATGTTGAGGACAATGAATAATATTTTTTTGTAACAAGCTTTAGTGCTAATGGCAACTTCGTTGTGTCACTCACTTATACGTTCTATACTTAAATGAGCTTTTAAATGTACGTAACAATGGTTTAAAAAAGTCAAAAAATACACTTATTGCCTAGTGTAAAATTTATATCAATAAAATAGTTTAAGTAGTTGATAGAATTGTATCAGTACAAGTGTGCGACGCAAGAAAAGCTTAATGCTTATTCAAATGCCAGGATAACAAAAATTACTTTTCTTTAGATGCTTTTTTCTGCACTGTGTGATAATATTTACACGCAGGCCTTAAACCACATTCTTCGCATTTAGGATTACGTGCAACGCAGGTGTAACGGCCGTGCAATATTAGCCAGTGATGTGCAATATGTATAAGTTCTTTTGGTATAAAAGAGATCAATTGTTTTTCTGTTGCAAGAGGTGTTGTTGCATTTACTGTTAAACCAATTCGTGCAGACACGCGAAACACATGCGTATCAACCGCCATATTTGGTTGTGCATCTACAACGGATGTAATAACATTTGCCGTCTTACGGCCAACGCCGGGAAGTTTAACGAGTTCATCAACGGTCATTGGAATTTTGCCGTTAAAATCCTTCACCACCATATTTGCCATGTTGATGAGGTGCTTCGTTTTGTTATTAGGATAAGAAATGCTTTTGATGAAAGGAAACAAGGTGTCAAAATCTGTTTGCGCAAGATCCTGCACCGTGGGATATTTTTCAAAGATGGCAGGCGTTGTCATGTTCACTCTTTTATCTGTGCATTGTGCGGAGAGAATAACCGCTACCAACAATTGATAAGGACTATCATAAACGAGTTCTGTTTCAGCAACCGGAACATGCTGTTGAAAATAATCGAGCACAAAAGCATAACGTTCTTTGCGTGTCATGGCAGGCAATATCAGTTAATTGGATCTACGCTTTTGATAATGTGGTTTATAATTTCTTTTACCGCCACCGCCCTGGCGCCTTGTTCTTGGTGCGTATTCTGGTGTGGAACCAAATATTTCAGGGACCTGTGCTTTTGTTACAGCATGACCAAGTAACTGCTCAATTGCTGCAAATTTATTTTGTTCTGCTTCGCTTATAAAAGTAAATGCAGTGCCGGTGCTGGCAGCTCTTGCAGTACGGCCAATACGGTGCACATAATCTTCGCCATCATTCGGTACATCATAGTTTATCACAAGATCGATATCTTCCACATCTATGCCACGGCTAAGAATATCTGTAGCAACAAGCACTTTTATTTTTCGGTTCTTAAAATCAAGCAATACCTGCTCACGTTCATCCTGTTCGAGATCAGAATGCATTTCTGCAACAGAAAATTTTGCCTGCTTAAGATCCCTTGTAAGTTGTTTTACATTTTGTTTACGGCTGCAGAAAATAATAACGCTGCCAAAATCTTTCATGTTCAACACATGTTTAATCAGTGGAATTTTTTGTGGTTCATAAACTACAAATGCTTCCTGTTTTATTTGTTCCGGTGGTTTGGATACAGCAATATTTATTTCTTCGGGCTGGTGCAAAATAGTACGTGCCATTTCTCTTATCTTATGCGGCATGGTAGCAGAGAAAAGCAGGTTCTGTCTTTTCTTTGGCAGGTAAGAAATAATGCGCATGATGTCATCTTTAAAACCCATATCCAGCATACGGTCCGCTTCATCAAGAATAAGATAACGCAGACCATCCAATTTTACATAACCCATATTCAGGTGTGCGATCATTCTGCCCGGTGTGCATACTACTACATCTACCCCTGTTGATAATGCTTTTTTTTCTGCTGTAAACAAAGCGCCATCACCACCGCCATATACAGGTATCGAACTTACCGAAGTAAAATAAGAAAGCCCTTCCATCGCCTGTGCAATCTGTATTGCCAGTTCACGGGTTGGCACAATGATCATAGCATTTATTTGGTGATGATCATGCGGTATAGTAATTAATTTATGAATGAGCGGTAAAAGGAACGCTGCTGTTTTGCCGGTACCTGTTTGAGCAGATGCAATAATATCCTTGCCGGCAAGTATCGGAGGAATAACCTGTTCCTGTACAGGTGTAGCATTTTCGTAACCCATTGCCTTAATGCCTTCCAGCAATCTTTCGTCGAGCTTAAAATCTTTGAATGTCAAGTTGTTGTTTCTTTTTGCGAATGCAGTAAAGATACGCAGATGTGCGTTAAATGTTACAGTTCGTTGATGGAAGCGTGTTTGCGGACTTTTGTGAGCCCCGCTACAGTATTATTCTAAAGCTTTCGTTGCGTCGCACTCTTGTACGGTTGGATACTTTATGCAGCAAAAAAACTGATCAGATGTCGCTCAACTTAGACTTTTCTTTTTCTCTTATTCCTCTTTCTGTTTGCTGTAGTGTACAACATTCTGTTACGGGATCGTGCTCAAAATAGAGTATGTAATCATTAGCAAGTGCTTCTGTAAGAAATGATTTTTTTTCATTCAATGTGGTGAGTGGAAACATATCGTAAGCCATTACATAAGGTAAAGGGATGTGATAAGTCGCAGGAAGCAGGTCGGCCATATAAATGATTGTTCTGCCATTATAGTTGATCTGAGGCAGCATCATGGCATCGGTGTGGCCATTCACAAAACGGATCTTTATATTTTCAAAGAGTTGATAGCCTTCTTCATCCGGCACAAACTTTAATTGACCATGCTCCTGTATAGGTAGAATATTTTCTTTTAAGAAAGATGCTTTCTCTCTTTCGTTGGGTCTGGTGGCCCAGTTCCAGTGGCGTTCATTGCTCCAGAATGTAGCATTTTTAAAAGCCGGAACTAATTTGCCATCCACACGATCAATACTGCCACCACAATGATCAAAATGAAGGTGCGTAAGTATTACATCGGTTATGTCATCTTTATGAAAACCATGTTTGGCAAGTGAACTATCTAACGTTGCATCTCCATGCAGGTAATAGTAAGAAAAAAATTTTGCATCCTGTTTATTGCCAAGGCCGTTATCTATCAGTATAAGTTTATCTTCATCTTCAATCAACAAACAACGCATGGCCCAGTCACACATATTATTTTCATCTGATGGATTTAATTTGTTCCAGATGCTTTTAGGAACTACGCCAAACATGGCGCCTCCATCTAATTTGAAATTCCCGGTGTCAATAGTGTAGAGTTTCATATAGTAGCTGCTTTCATTTTGCGGTTTACAAATAACAAAAGTATTAAACCGATAATAAAGTAAATCATTAGTGCAAGTACAGAGTTGCGCATGCCATCAAATATCTCTGCTATGAAGCCAAAAGACAACGTACCTATTACAGTACCAACCTTATCACACACATCATAAAAGCTGAAATAAGAGGCTGTATCTTTTGTTTCAGGGAGCAGCTTTGAATAAGTAGATCTCGACATAGATTGTACACCACCCATAACCAGGCCAACCAAAAAAGCCAAAACGAAAAACTCATTTGCCGTTGTTGTAAGAAAAGCAAAAACGCAAATGCCAATCCACAATAGGATAATGCAGCAAAGGGCAACTATATTATTTGTCTTTTTTGATATTAGTGAGAAAATATACGCCCCTAAAATTGCCACAAGCTGAATAATAAGTATAGTAATGATAAGCTGTGTTGACTCCATTTTTATTTCATCTTTTGCATAATAAGGAGACATGTACATAACGGTTTGTACACCCATATTATAAAAGAAAAAACTGCGCAGGAATCTTTTTAAATTGGGATGATGCGTTAATTGATTCCATACTTTTTTTAATTCATGAAAGCCATTTACTAAAATATTATGTTCCGGATGTCCGTCGGATGCTTTTGAGGGCGGCAGCCTTTTAAAAGTAATTTGCGCAAAGCCTGCCCACCATATGCCAACTAATAAAAAAGAAATACGCACCGGCCATGAACCCAGACCCCAGTTCATAGTATCATTGAGTGTTACAAAAGCAAGACTTAATATCATCAGTATTACACTACCGGTATAACCAAGTGCGAAACCTTTTGCACTGATCCTGTCCTGGTCTTCTTCTGCGGCAACCTCCGGCAAATAAGCATTGTAAAATACAATACTGCCGCAATAACCAATAGAAGCTACTATTGAGAGAAACAGGCCGAATTCAATATTGTCCTTTGTAAAGAAAAACATTAAGCTGCAGGCCAGTGAACCGAGATAACAAAAGAACTTCATGAAAGCGATCTTATTTCCTTTATAGTCTGCAATAGAAGAAAGAATCGGTGATAAAATAGCAATGATGAGAAATGATAAGGCAATTGCATAAGATGCCAGTGAATCCCTGTAATAGGATCTTCCCAAAATTTCTACCTGCTCAGGTGCTATAGCTGTAAAGTATGCAGGGAAAAACGTGGATGTGATCACAAGGCTATAAACACTGTTAGCCCAATCGTACATGGCCCATCCGTTGATTACTTTTTTTGAAGCGGTTTGCATGGGGTTTATTTAATAAAAAATGTCCCGCTTATATGCGGGGGCAGAAAATTAAGCATTTTATATTTATTATATGCGCCTGTTGCAGTTGCTGCATACTGAATTGAACGTACAAGCGTGCGAAGCAACAGGTGGTTCATTACAGTTCAGCTGCTTGGCCCACAAAAAAATCCCGGTAATTACCGGGATTCAATATTGTACTTTTAAATTATTATTATCTTATCTGGTTCATCTTTACCATAAGCAGGAAGATCAAACCTGCACAGATCCTGTACCATCCAAAAAAACGAAAGCCATGTTTTTTCAGAAAATCAACAAAGAAACGCATCGTTAAAAATGCAATAACGAAAGCTACGACATTGCCAACAAGCAGCGATTTTAAGTTGGCTGAATTATGTAATGCTTCAGGATGAAGTTTCAGTATTTCCCATAGTTTATAACCGGTTGCTGCAGCCATGGTTGGTACGGCGAGGAAGAAAGAAAACTCAGCTGCCAGTTTCCTTGATAATTTTTGCTGCAAACCACCTATGATAGAAGCTGCAGAACGGCTTACACCCGGTATTAACGCAGCGCACTGGCACAGACCTATAATAATTGCATTCTTAAACGTAATATCTTTCTCTTCTTTTACAGCCACTTTATAAAACATGTTGTCAATAAAGAGCAGTATCACACCACCCCCAAGAATTGCTAATGCAGTATAAGTAGGATCCATCAGCAATTCATCAATCGTATTGCTCAGTAATTTTCCAAATATTAAGGCGGGTATCACACCCACAATAAGTTTTGCATAAAATTTCCAGCTTTTGAAATTGATGAACTTGCGCCAGTATAAAACTACAACAGCCAGGATAGCACCCAGTTGTATCGCTATTTCAAAAAATTTAGTAAAGTCTTCTTTTCCAATTCCCATAAGAGAACTTACCATTACCATGTGCCCTGTTGAAGAAATAGGCAAAAACTCAGTAAGGCCTTCTACTATGGCTAATACTACTGCTTGAATGGTGGACATATTAAGTGTGTTGGTGGTTTATCAGTTATTTTTTGGATAGATGGTGCATGGGGTAAAATGCATTCTAAGATTTGTTTGCAGCTTGTTTTGGTGATTTGAAGATCGCATATACTTCAATAAGTAAACCGAGTACTATTAAAATGGGAGCGATAGTAATTCTTGTTGTACTGTACACTACGTTGTAATCAAATACGGCCGGGTTCTCATTTTTGCCGCCGGACATCAGTACCATACCCAGCAAAATAACCACAGCGCCAATGATCATCCATGTATAGTTATCCTTTGTAAACAATGTTGGTAAAGGTTTTTGCTTCTGATCTGTCATGCTGCGTTATTTAAAGGGCTGCAAGATAATGTAATAATGTTTAAAAAATCAAACACTGCGTTAAGCCCTATTTAAAATGAAATAAATTATACTTAGTTATGCCTTGGTTTTGTTCAAAGTCTTACATAGACCAACTGTTGTCACACAGGTTTAATAAAGCTCGTCGAGTTTCATTTTCAAATATTTGATTACGCTTCTGTGTGTGCTGAAAAGCGAAATACCTACACCTAAAATGATCATTCCGCCAAATAGGATCAGGTTTAGTTGTATATCTCTTATGGCTGCCAACCATGGTATCAGGCTTTCCAGCCAGGTTATAAGACCAAGCAAAATAGCAATGGCTATGCCTGCACTTATAAGCCCGTTAATAATCGCTCTTATATCCATTGGCTTGCTTATAAAATCCCTTGTGGCACCCACCATTTGCATGGTTTTTATTAAGAAACGGTTGCTGAACATAGCAAGCCTTATGGTATTATCAATACTAAATATCACGATCACGCAGAGCACAACGGAAATAACAATAAATGCAATGCTGAAAATTTTTGTCTTCTCACTAATGCTGCTTACTAACACTTGTGGGTATTGCAGGTCTGTTATCTGATTACCATAAGTGCCCATCAGTAAAGTGGAAATCTTAGTAAGGCTGTCCGGATTTACATAGTCAGCCTTTGCAAAAAAATCAATGCTTTCAGGCAATGGATTTACATCCAGTATCTTTCCCCAGTCTTCATTGTTGTCTTTATTCCACAGGTCTTTTGCAGCGTCCTTATCTATATATTTAACGTCTTTGGCAAAGGGTTGTGCAGCAATGAACTGCTGTATCTGTGCAATGGTATCTTTATTTTGTGTACGCAGGTATGCACTTATGCGAATATCTTCTTTAAAAGTGTTGCCCACTTTGCTAAAGTTCAGCAGCATCCATCCCATTACACCCATAATTACCAGCACCAATGCCACACCAACAATGCTGTAAATATAATTGGGCTTGCTGCGCCTTAGTGATGATGATTTCCCTGTTTCCGCCATAATTTAAATTTAATGGATTATGTACAGCTACTGCATGCCGCGCAAATTTAGGGGATTCGCTTACATTTGCACTCACACTTAACGATAGTTTTAACGGCTTATTATGTTGGTTATGAATTTTATGAAACCAGCAGCAGCCTATTAGGCATCGCCTGTTGTGTCACTCACTTGTACGTTCGGAAATCTTTTCAGCCACGAGCTTCGGGCCATGAGCTGCAAGCAAAGGCTATTAGCTCGCAGCTAACAGCTCGCAGCTATTCTTTAGTACAAGAGTGCGACGCAACGGAAGTATCATAAGCGTTATTCAGCCGGGTTCAAAAAATATAACAATAAAATTATTCCCTTGAGGGATGGACTTATGGAATACAATTTTGGCAGTATAGAAAAGAAATGGCAAAGCAAATGGAAGAATGATGGTGCCTATAAAGTACCAAACGACTCTTCCAAACCGAAATATTATGTGCTTGACATGTTTCCTTACCCAAGTGGTGCCGGCTTGCATGTGGGGCACCCGCTGGGTTATATAGCCAGTGATATTTTTGCACGTTTCAAAAGATTGAAAGGTTACAATGTGCTGCACCCGATGGGGTATGATGCATTTGGTTTACCAGCAGAACAATATGCCATAGAACATGGAGTGCACCCTGCTGACAGTACCAAACAAAACATTGAAAATTTCCGCAGTCAACTGGATAAAATTGGTTTTTCTTTCGACTGGGACAGGGAAGTAAAAACCTCTGATCCATCATACTATAAATGGACGCAATGGATATTTCTGCAACTTTTCAAAAGTTTTTACAATCGGAAAAATAACAAAGCGGAAAGTATTGATGTGTTGATTGCTGCTTTTGAAAAAGAAGGCAATAAAAATCATCCTGTTCCCAATTCAAACTACCAGGTTCCCAATCAAAAAGGCAATCAGTTCAGCGCAGAACAGTGGAAGGGCTTTGATGAGTTTACACAACAAGGCATATTAATGGAGTATCGTCTTGCTTATTGCGGTTACGGAGAAGTGAACTGGTGCGAAGCTTTGGGAACTGTATTGGCCAATGACGAAGTTGTAAATGGTGTAAGTGAGCGTGGTGGTTATCCTGTAGTAAAAAAGAAATTGCGTCAATGGTATTTGCGCATTACAGAATATGCTGATCGCTTACTGGAAGGTCTTGAAAGAGTAGAATTCAGTGAAGCGATGAAAGAAATGCAGAGCAACTGGATCGGTAAAAGTTATGGTGCAGAAATTGAATTCAGTGTGCATGACAGCGCTGAAAAATTAACTGTTTATACCACAAGACCAGATACCATTTTTGGTGTTGACTTTATGGTAGTAGCACCAGAGCATGAGATCATTGAAAAGATCACCACGGCCAAATATAAACAGGACGTGGAAGATTATATAGCTTACGTAAAAAACCGCAGTGAAAGAGAGCGCATGGCTGAGAAAGCCATCAGTGGTTGCTTTACCGGCGCGTATGCAATTAACCCGCTTAACTATCGTGAAATTCCCATTTACATTAGCGAATATGTATTGGCCGGTTATGGTACAGGCGCTATTATGGCGGTGCCTTGTGGAGATGACAGGGATTTTCGATTTGCCAAACATTTCGGTATAAATATTACCAATATTCTTGGTGATAAATTCAACGGGGAAGAAGCCAATTCGACTTATGATGCAGAGCTGGTAGAAAGCGATTTTCTTACCGGTATGCTGATGCGTGATGCAGCAGAAGTGGTGATCACAGACCTGGAAGGCTGGGGCAAAGGCAAACGCAAAGTGAATTATAAAATGCGTGACGCGGCATTTAGTCGGCAAAGATATTGGGGTGAACCTTTTCCAATAAAATGGGAAAAAGGTGTTGCTATTCCATTAGATGAAAGCGAACTGCCACTTGAATTACCACATGTAGAAAGTTATAAACCCGGACCGGAAGGAGAGGGGCCTTTGGCAAATATTCCTGAATGGACAGCACAGCATTTAGAAACGAATACAATGCCTGGTTATGCTGGTTCTTCCTGGTATTTTTTACGTTATATGGACCCGCATAATGACGGGGTTTTTTGTGATAGAAAAGTAAGTGATTACTGGGGGCAGGTTGACTTATATATAGGCGGTACTGAACATGCAGTTGGGCATTTATTGTATAGCCGCATGTGGACTAAAGTGTTATTTGATCTTGGTTTGATTGGTCATGATGAACCTTATAAGAAGTTGGTGAACCAGGGAATGATACAGGGAAAATCATTTTTTGCAGATTACATTTTTGCTTTAAGTGTTCATGATAAAACTAGAAGAGTTTTTACTAGCTCGTATAATACTGCAAAAGATTACAAACAAAAGTTTAATAATGAGGGGATAGATTATGAGATAGTAGAAGCGCAAACTGGAACTAATCGAATTCAATACGCACATAAATATATTGATAGTAAAAATCGCATTACTGAAGATGAGTATAAAAAATTAGTTGACTCTGAAATGAAGTTTGGAAAGCAAGTTGGAGAAGCGCTGATAAATGCCGTTATATGGGAAAAAGATTTAACTGAAGAAGGAAAGAGATATTTCTATTGTCAACTTGAAATAGAAAAAATGTCTAAATCTAAATTCAATGTAGAAAACCCTGATGACTTAGTTAAACAATATGGCGCCGATACTTTCCGCATGTATGAAATGTTTTTAGGCCCAGTAGAACAAAGCAAACCATGGGATACCAAAGGCATTGAAGGTGTGCACCGATTCTTACGCAAACTCTGGCGTTTGTTCTATGATGAAATGAAAGGCAAAGTATGGAATACAGACAAAGCAACAGATGCAGAATTAAAAGTGTTGCACAAGACCATTAAGAAGATTGAAGATGATACAGAACGTTTTTCTTTCAACACAGCGGTAAGTGCATTTATGGTTTGTGTAAATGACCTGCATGATTTGAAATGCTACAAAAAAGAAGTGCTTGAATCTTTGCTGATATTGCTTACACCTTATGCGCCGCATGTATGCGAAGAGTTGTGGAGCCAGCTGGGAAAAACAACAAGTATACTGGATGCAAGCTATCCCAAATTTGAAGGAAAATATTTGGTAGAATCTTCGAAAGAATACCCGGTGAGTGTAAATGGTAAATTGCGTACCACATTGAATCTTGCTTTAGACCTTGAACAAAAAGAGGTGGAACAAATGGTATTACAAAATGAGGTGATAAAAAAATGGCTGGATGGAAACCAACCCAGGAAGATCATTTATGTAAAAAATAAAATGATCAATGTGGTGATATAAATAAGATGCTTAGAAATAAAAAGCTGTTACAGATTTTGTAACAGCTTTTTTGTTATGAGCCCAACTGTATCGCTTTATGATGCTTTTGTTGCGTCGCACTCTTGTACTGTTGATGCCCCCATCCCCTAAAGGGGAGTTAAGAAATGCAGATTGCAAAGCCCCTTCAGGGGTTTGGGGCACAAGTGAGTGACACAACGAAGATGCCATAGAAAAACCAAAGCCGGTAAAATAAAAAGTAAAATTTACTTCACAGACATAGTGTATTTGCCTGCTGCGTTTACAATATCTTTTATATCGAAAGGTTTTGGAATCACGGCGTCGGCGCCGCATGATTCACCTATTTCATGCAAGTTCCTGTTTGCTGAAATAAGTACTACGGGTATAGATGCGGTTTCTGTTCTGCTTTTTAGCATGCGGCATATTTCGCTCCCATCACTGCCTGACATGCGGATGTCGAGAAAGATAAGATCAGGAAATTCCTGTAACGTCTGCAGCGATCTGCCATCAGGAGAAGTCATTACTTCATAGCCACGACCTTCCAGTATAATGGTGAGTACTTCCAGTATATCAGGATCATCATCGGCTATGTATACTTTTTTCCTGCTCATGTTAATTATTTATTGGAAGACTAAAACTGAATACGGACCCTTTGCCTTTTTCGCTTTTCATCCATATTTTGCCGTTCTGTCGTTTTATTATTTCTGCTGATATATAAAGCCCCAAACCTAAACCGGGAAATGTAGTTACATGGGCTTCTGTCTCTCTGTAAAAACGTTCAAATACATATTGCTGGTTTTCTTTTGCTATTCCAATTCCAAAATCTGTAACGCTGCAAATAGCCTTATCTTTTGTTGAAGTTAGCGAAATGATCACTTTATCTGCATCGGGGGAATATTTTATAGCATTTGTCAGCAAATTGGTTAAAACCTGTCCGGTTCTCTCTCTGTCCCCAATAATTGAACCATTCCATGCCTTGTCCTGAATTATAATTTTTTTGCTGGTGGTGATACTAATTTGCTCTACTACCTCGTAAATAAGCTCATTGAAATTAAACTCAATATTCTGGAACTTCATTTTGCCGCCCTCCATCCTCGTTACATCAAGCAGATCTTGTACAAGCAGGTTAAGTTTGTTAATCTGCGATACCATTTTTTGCAACAGCACAGCAGACGTATTGTCTTCGGCCTGTACAGCCCGCTGATGAAGGAATTGTGCAAATCCTTTTACTGAAGTTAGGGGTGTTTTTAATTCGTGCGTTACTATGCCCATGAATTCATCTTTGCGCTGTTGTTCATTTTTTTCCTCAGTTATGTCCATAATTGTCCCCAACATGCGTATAGGAATTTTATCAGCATCATAAATTACACGGCCCTGTGTTCTTATCCAACGTGTTGTTTCATCTTCTCTTATAACACGGGCTTCATAAAAATAAAATCCTGTTTTAATAGCATTGGAAAAGGCCTTTTCTACAACAGGTTTCAGGTCTTCAGGATGAATATGTTGCCGCATTTGCGGGTGTGTGATCTTTGCCGTTGGTGGATAACCAAATATTTCTGCCAGCCTTGGGGTATAGATAATATCAAGTGTTTGCAGGTTAAGATCCCATGAACCCATGTTGGTGTATTCGAGGGCCATATTTAAACGCTGCTCACTGTTTGCCAGCCGCTGTATGGCCAGCTTACCTTCAGTAATATCGTGTGTTACGCCGATCATCTTTAATGCATTATTATATGCATCATAGGTTCCTTTCCCTGAAACCCTTATCCAGTGCGGGCTGCCATCGGGCCAGGTAACACAATACTCGCCATTGTAAACAGTATGATTTTTAATGGCCTTTTCTATAGCTTGTTGCACATAATCTTTATGAGCAGGGATGATCATTTTTAGAAGATCTGCAAAATTAAAATCTGCATTGGGCGGCAAACCGTAATTTGCTTTGCATTGCGGCGTACAATTCATTTCGCCGGTAGAAATATCCAATTCATAAGAACCCAGCTTACCTGCTTCCAGGGCAATTTCGAGCCGTTGATTTATTTTTTGCAGTTCCCTTTCACTCTCTTCAATTTTTCTTCTTGCCTGCACCTGTTGAGTAACATCATATCCGGTCACTAATACATCGGGCTCTGTTGCTTTATAACTCTGTAATCTTTTAAAAATAAAATTGATGTAAATTTTTTTCAATTCACCATTCACTTCAATATGAACAGGGCGTTCGTTACCCTTATAGGTGTTACCTGTTTCATACACCTCTTTAAGTATTTCCAGGTAAGGCTGGCCTTTTAATTCGGGTAATGCAGCAATCAATGGTTTTCCGATAACACTGCTGTCTTTACCCCATAATACCAACACCGCGTCGTTTGCAATTTCTACAATATGGTCAGGGCCATGCAGCAATGCCTTTGGTACTGGTGCTTCCTGTATTAGGTTACGGAAATGTTTTTCACTTTCCTCTATCTTCTGCAATGCATTTTTTTCATTGGTAATATCTTCCGTAGTACCAAGTAATCTAACTGGTGTACCATTTTCATTAAAAAAGAATTTAGCATCCATTTTCATCCAGTGAATGCTGCCATCATCCCACCTTATTCTTACTTCATAATTTAAACGCCCATTCTGAAGTGCGGTTGCATAAGCCATGTTGCGCCCAGGCAGGTCCTCCGGAAGCATTCTTGCAACACCTTCTTCCCGGGTTATTGCTTTTGCAGATCCAAAGATTTCATAAAAACGCGGAGAACAATATATTGCTCCTGTGGCAAGATCAAGATCAAAGGTCCCCAATTCACCGGCTTCTACTGCAAGACGAGCTCTTTCTTCAGCATCTTCAAGGTTTCGTTTAGCACGTGCCAGCTCTGTTATATCCGTTGCTGTATTTAAGACGCCGTAAGTATTTCCTTCTGTATCTTTTAGTGGTGTATAAGTGAAATTGAAATAAAATGTTTGCATCTTACCATTGATCATAAGATCAACGCGATCTCCATCTGAATGATAAGGGATGCCAGTGGTATACACATCATCAAGAAGCTGGTAAAAAGGCTGACCCTCCAGTTCTGGTAATGCCTCTCTGAAAGTTTTTCCAATCACAGAACTGTCTTTGCCCCATGTTTTTAATATTGCATCATTCACCATGGTAACACGCATTTCCCTTCCTAAATAAATAGCAAACGGCATAGGAGAGGCATTGATGTAATCACGAAAAGCTTTTTCGCTTTCATGTAATACCTGTTTGGCTTCTACAATTTTTGTTACATCGTGTGCAGCAACAATTACACCTTTTATCTCATCATCTTCAATCAGCGGTTGGTAGGTAAAATTGAAAAATGCAGTGGCGGTTTGCCCGTAGCGTTTTAACTGAACCGGAAATTCATTCCCATAGTAAGGTTCTCCTGTTTTTAATACATTTGTGATTAGTGGTTTTATTACTGGTTCTACCTCAGGCATTACTTCAAACATAGGCCTCGAAAGCACATCTTCTGCTTTTCTGTCAACTATTTCAAGGTATCTTTTATTTGCTACTTCAATTATAAATTCCTCTCCCATAAATATGGCAATACCCATGGGGGCCTGCTCAATCATGTTGAAGAATTTTTTTTCATTGGAATCAAACTTTTTTAGGAGCTCTACCTTTTGTGATGTTTCTGAGCACGTAACAAAAACACCACCAACATCCCCATTTTCATCATTGACAGGACTATAACTAAATGTCCAGTAAACATCTTCTAATTTGCCATTACGGTATATAGGTATAAGCTGGTCTTCATTCCACGTAGCTTCACCACCACTCATTACCTGGTCTATCAAAGGTTTAATAATGTGCCATATTTCCGGCCATACATCTTCCCCACGGCTACCCAATGCATGGGGGTGCTTACCTTCATTTCCAAGGCTTGGCCTGTACGCATCATTATAAAAACAAATAAGATCGGGCCCCCAAAAAAGGAACATAGGGAACTTTGAATGCAGAATTATGCTTAGAGTGGTACGAAGACTTTGAGGCCACCATTCTATAGCTCCCAATGATGTTTGCGACCAATCTATAGATGCAATAAGTTCAGCGGTCTCCCCACCACCTTTTAAGAAATTATAATTTACTTCCCTGCTGCTGACTTTCATTATTAAAACAGGTTATGGAATATGGATCTTTAAATTATGTAAATTAATGATTTTTTATCTCTGCGATTAATAAAATCATAAACCAGGATTTGATCTTTACTTACCTATTATGCAAAACAAGTACCGCTTTAGATCTTTATACACCATTATCAGTTAAACTTTTTTACCTGCTTTATCCTTTCATGGCATCGCCGCTTGTGTCACTCACTTGTGCGTTTGGAAAAACCGTCAACTGTCGACAGATATTCAACAGCACAAGAGTGCGACGCAACAGACGATGATAGCTGTAATGCAGCCCGGCTCATAAAATTAATCAATACATTATAAGCAGCCTGTTCGTAGCTAACGCATGTCAGCTTCTTTTATTAACTTGCGCCCCTAAATATTTGTACATGAACCTTGGATATTTCTCTTACCCGCTTCCTGCAAACGAGCCTGTATTGCAGTATGCACCGGGCTCACCGGAGAAAGCGGCGCTCAAAAAAACACTGGCAGAATTAAAGAAGAAACCGATAGAAGTGCCCATGTATATTGGCGGCAAGACTGTAAAAAGTGGCAATAAAATAAGCATGCACCCACCGCATGAAATTGCGCATACGCTTGGCTATTTTCATTTAGGTGATGAGAAACATGTGAAGCAGGCAATTGATGCCGCATTAAAAGCAAAACAAGCGTGGGCTGATATGCCCTGGGAAGACAGGGCGCATATATTTTTGAAAGCCGCTGACCTGATGGCTACAAAATATCGCACTTACATGAATGGCACAACCATGCTTGGTCAGAGTAAAAATGCATACCAGGCCGAGATAGACAGTGCATGCGAGATCATAGATTTTCTTCGTTTCAATGTGCATTATTTAAGCGAGATATATAAACAACAGCCGATCTCTTCCCCCGGCGTTCACAACAGGATGGAGTGGAGACCGCTTGAAGGTTTTGTATTAGCAATAACGCCTTTCAACTTTACTGCTATTGCGGGCAACTTACCAACAAGTGCTGCTATGTGTGGTAATGTAGTTGTATGGAAACCAGCTAATACGCAGGTGTATGCAGCGCAGATGATTATGCGCATTTTAAAAGAAGCAGGTTTGCCGGATGGTGTTATCAATCTTATTTACGTTGATGGACCAACACTTGGCAGCGTTTGTTTTGCACATCCTGATTTTGCAGGGGTACATTTTACAGGATCAACAGGTGTGTTCAATCAAATGTGGAAGACGATTGGAGAGAATGTAGCAAAATATAAATCTTATCCACGCATTGTTGGTGAAACAGGCGGTAAAGATTTTGTGATGGTACATAAAAGTGCAGACCCGGATGTTGTGGTTACAGCATTGGCACGTGGCGCTTTCGAATACCAGGGACAAAAATGTTCTGCTGCATCAAGAGCATATATACCTTCTAACATTGCAGAAGAAGTAAAAGAAAAGTTAGTTGCAGAAATTGGGACAATGAGAATGGGAACTGTGGAAGATTTCAGCAACTTTATCAATGCCGTTATAGATGAAAAAAGTTTTGATAAAATAGCTGCATACATCGCTGCTGCAAAAAAAGACAAGAAAGCAAAAATTTTAGTGGGTGGTAAATGCGACAAAACGGAAGGATATTTTATTGAACCAACCGTTATTGAAGCAAAAGATCCAAAGTATGTAACTATGTGCGAAGAGATCTTTGGACCTGTACTTACGATCTATGTTTACGATGCAGAAAAGTTTGAAGAGACAATGGCAATCCTTGACGGCACTTCTCCTTATGCACTTACTGGTTCTATTCTTGCACAAGACAGAGATGCTGTAGTGTTGGCTACAGCTAAGTTGCGCAATGCCGCAGGTAATTTTTATATCAATGATAAACCAACAGGCGCAGTAGTTGGTCAGCAGCCATTTGGCGGCGCAAGAGCAAGCGGAACAAATGATAAAGCTGGTAGCATGATCAATTTGTATCGTTGGTTAAGTGCAAGAACGATAAAAGAAACTTATAATCCGCCAACAGATTACAGGTATGCGTTTTTGAAAGAATCGTAGAAGGCATGATTTAAAGAGTTGAGAAATACTCCGGAAGAGGCTGATAAATTTTATCAGCTTCTTTTGTTTTTGATTTAAGTGAATGCGCATTTTAACTTTGAGGATTGATATTTGTATCCATTTTGATAAAATAAAATAAGACCATGTGTAATTTCTCTATAAAATTCGACAGCGATGTGCATCATGTAATAAGAGTTGCGAAGAACGCTATTACAAGTTCAGGTGGCAGCTTTACCGGCAATGAAGATGCCGGAGGATTTGAGATCAGTACGTTTATGGGACAGATAATTGGCACTTACACGATCGTGAATAATGAGATCAATATTGATATAACAAAGAAACCCATGTTTGTTCCCTGCAGCGAAATTGAAAACCAGTTGAGAAAATATCTTAGCTAAATTTCTTCCTTGCCGAATAACGATAAAGCCGCAGAAGAGTGCGACGCAAGAAAAGTTCCACAGTGGTTTGTAGCTGACTACATAATAATCCCTTATATAAAATGCGATTAATTTCCTTTCTTTGAATACATGAAAAAATATGCGGTGATCGTTGCGGGCGGCTCTGGAACAAGAATGGGCAATGTTATTCCCAAACAGTTTTTATTGCTAAAAGGTAAGCCGGTACTTTGGTACACCATGGATTCTTTTTTGCGTGCTTATGATGATATGCATATTATTCTTGTGTTGCCAAAAGATCATTTGAAGAAAGGTGAAAAGATCATCAATCAATTGAATGCCGAAGGAAAGGTTTCGATGGTAGAAGGCGGCAATACACGTTTTGATTCCGTAAAAGAAGGATTAAAAAAAGTGGAAAACGAGGCTGTTGTTTTTGTGCATGATGGAGTGCGTTGTTTGATAAGTGTTCCGTTGATAAGGCGTTGCTATAACCAAACTATTGAAAAAGGAAGTGCAGTGCCTGCAGTAGCAGCAACAGATTCAATTCGCATTGTAAAAAATGGCTCGCATTATATTAGCGACAGGCAACAGGTGCGCATTATTCAAACGCCACAAACATTTTTAAGTAATATTATTTTGCCCGCGTTTGAACAGGCATACAGCGATGATTTTACTGATGAAGCAACTGTTGTGGAAGCCTTTGGTTCGCCTGTGTACTTAACGGATGGTGAGTATGATAATATAAAGATCACAAGGCCTATTGATCTGTTGATCGCAGAAAGAATTATTGAAGACAGGTCTGCGTTTTAATATTTTTATGAACCCAACTTATTACTACTATTAAGATTTTCTTGCGTCGCACTCTTGTACAGTTAGTACTCTACTCAACATTAATTAATGCTTTACCAATTTTATTAACCCTGGAAGATTATTGAAATGTAATCTTTGATAAGATTGATTAACAACATCAAATTTTTCGTAGAATTTCCTGATGCTATTTATATCAGAGCCTTCAAAATCAAATAATAATTTTGAGCCAGCAAACTCTTTAAATATTTCATCAAATAAAAAGTGGTTTGCTTCTGTTTTTCTTCCAGCACCTGTAGTGCTGTTCATTAAATTATATAAACGTTGTTTATCTTTCAATAATAATGCTACTGCAAGTAATTCGTTGTTTGCGCTAACGACTTTTCTTACAGCAGTGTTATTTTGCGTATGCAAATAGTTACAGAGCTTTTCAAAATTTTCATAATCTTTCAACGAAATATTCTTCAGTCTTTTACTATATAGCTCTTTGTACATGTTGATTGCATCAACGTAATTTCCTGATGAATAAATGAATGATTGCTTTGATGCTTTTTTTAAATTCTTAAGTAAGTCTTCGTTATAATGCTTACTAAGATTATAGTAGTTTAAAGAAATATCTTTTACAAAATTGTCGCACAGTTTTGCGCCGGCAACATTGTTTTGAAAATTGAAATTGTAATCGCCATATTTACAGAACTTAAATAATTCTGTTAGTAACAACTCAGTATAATTATTATCGCTTGTTGTAAAAAAGCCAAGCTGTTGTATTAATGGAACATCATAACAATATTTTATTCCAAGTTTACGGCGCCATGGTATTGGCATAACCGCTTCATAATTATTGATCACAATTCCAGTCCAGTTGTCTGCCATGTGATCAAGATAATAAGTATAGGCATAGATCATTGGGCTGCTGCTGTTTTGAATGCAGCTATTCCATTTCTGCTGATCAATGTTATGAGAAGGTATGATATTAATTTGCGGAGCACTCATACTACTACCATGGAATATCCCGGCTTAATTTATTTAGTTGAAAAACATCAAGGTTGATATTAAAAGAAATGTTTTTGGCAAAACGGTTATCACCAATATAAGATTTGAAATAATCGCTATACACTTTGCTGTATAGTAAAGGAAAATAAATATTCAGGCAATTTCTAAATAAGGAAACCTGTAAACCTCCATCATATAAAAATTTACCTGCTGCTTCATCATCTTTCCACACTTCACTGTATGTACCAATGTCAAGGAATAATTTGATCGGCAGCTTAAATGGCAAAATATTTAGCGGATTTATTTTATCTGGTATATCGCCACTCAGGTTTATAGCAACAAGCCAATCATCAGATTTGCCAATTTTCTCTCCTAACAGGTCTGTTCTTACTTTAAAGAAACCATCCCGCTCCATGATCTGCTGACTTTGCCAGCCTTCAAATTCATTTCTGCCGATGAAGTAATTACTGAATGTATAATCTTCATCACCCTTTGGACCGGTCATATTTAAATTGGTCTTGTAACTACTGAAGGAATTATCATTATTAAGTTTAAAATATTTGCCTGCGAATATCCTTGCTGTTACGCCTTGCTTCGTTTCATTGTAATTGAAGAAATATTTCCCTGTAAAACCAATACGTAGAAAGTCTTTGCCCTGGTCTATTGTAACATTAGCATTGTATGGATAAAGTTTTCGGTTATTTTCATAAGTAACTTTCAACTGATTGATGACTGAATGATTTGGTTCTTTAAATGCAAGATCAAATGTATCTGTTGCTGTAGTAACATTTTTAAAATTGAGTTCATCCTGGTTTAGTATAAAACTTCTTAGCTGGAAGATCCATTTACTCTTCTCACGAAGATCTTTGTTATATAAGGATAGTTTAACTGAAGGAACAATTCTTATTAAACCTAAAAACAATTTAGGGTTATATTCATCTTCATAATCATTAATAGAATAATGCATGCCGCTTACAGAAGTCTCCAGCCATGTTCTTTTAGTAAAATGATTATACGAAAGCCTTGCTGCGCCAGTAACTGTGCTGCTGCCTGTTGCATACATTGGCGCTATAAGAAATTGAAATTTTTGTAACGGCAATTGACAGTTGTGTATCATTCCACCGATCATTACTTTGTCATAATTGTTATAACCAACCAGTGGTGTTAAAGTAATGTATTTGTACTTTTCATTAAATCCCGGAATGCCAAATCTGAATTTGGTGGTCGTTTTTATTTTGCTGCTATCAACAGCACCTGTTGTATATAATTTATTAAACACACTTGAAAGATTCCTGCCTGTAACTTCTTCTGCAGTTTTTTTCAGATCATCCGGTTGTGGATGTTTAAATGCAAAATTGCTATAGTATCGCTGCGCTATTTTTAAAAGTGTGTCTTTGCCAACAACAGTCCCTAAATATTCCATCCAGTCTGCAGTCTTTTCATATACATCGGCGCCGTAATTAAATTCACTATATGCATCGCTTGTGAGATCTATAGGTTGATCTTTTTTAAGTCCCATTGTAGTATTAAGTAAAACATGCACACCTGAACCGTTCAAGCCGGACAAATCAAGATCTTTTACTTTTTCATCAACAGCAGGATGATATTTTTCCCTGTATCTTCTTTCTACATATGTATTAATGCCTTCATCCATCCATGCATGATCTCTTTCATTCGTTGACAAAATACCCATTAACCAGTTGTGACCAATTTCATGTGCCATCGTTGCATCCACTTCCATTTCACTCGATTCTGTTATCATCGTGATCATCGGGTATTCCATGCTGGTGGCATATTTCACTGATTGCGGTGCAGACACAACATTCACAGTGGGATAAGGGTATTCACCAAATTGTTTACTGTAAAAACGGATAGCATTCTTTGTAAACTTTATACTGTTTGCATAGATTTCTGCATTTTCAGGAAGTATATAACAACTTGCCTTTACTATATGTGTAGACAGTTGGATGGTGTCTGTTTTTACAATAAATCTTTTATCGGCAAACCATGCAAAATCTGTTACACTATCTGCTGAGTAAGTGTAAATTTTTTGTTTGAATGAAGAAGGAATATTCTCATCTTCTTCTTTTTCCTTTTTAGGAAAGAAAGGCTTTTTCGTTTTAGTTGTTTTATCAGGAGTGGCATTTTTCTTTAACGTTGGCCCGGCCTCTGTTACCGTTAACATCCCTGTTGCAGCAACTTTGTAATTTTCCGGTAATGTTATGCTCACTTTATAACTGCCAAAATCATTATAGAATTCACCCTGGTCAAGGTATGGCATCGCATGCCATCCATCTTTATCATACAGTGCTGCTTTGGGATACCATTGTGTAACAGCATAGAATTGATCGCTGTAACCACCACGCGAAAAAAGATAGGGCAGCTTTACATGAAACGGCGTTGAAATAAAAACAGATTGTTTTGGCGCCAGTGCTGTTGGCAATGTTAGTTTAATAATATCAATATCTTTTGTTTCTTCAGGTATAACGGTTACATCAGCAACTTTAAAATCAAGGCGATTGATATAGCCACGTTTTTCTTCTGACGAAAAATAAAAATCTGTGCGATCATTTTTTAGGAGTTGTTCACTAAAAGCAGTGCGGTCATTCTTATATGCATTGGGCCAGAGATGTATAAAAACATAGCGCAACGTATCCGGTGAGTTATTAATGTATTCCATTTTTTCAAAACCGGTAAGTGTATTGTCTTCATCATTCAGCGATACATCGATGATATAGTTAACATGCTGCTGCCAGTACGTTTGCTGGCTAAAACTACTTACGCAAAAGAATAGAAAAATAAAAACCATTCCGGTTAATCTCACAAACAATTATTTTGGCTTGAAGATACAGAGAAGAATTAATGTGAAAGTATGAGAAATAAGCAAACTAAAAATTCAAATAAAATAAAAATTAGTAAGATAAATTTTTATGAGCCAGGCAATAGTTTTTATGGCATCGTTTGTTGCGTCGCACTCTTGTACGAGGCCTAAGTTTCGGCAATCTGCAGTCAGGTTTCAGATAAATAAACTTTGCTTACTGAATGCTGATAGCTCATACCTGTTCCAAACGTACAAGTGAGTGACACAACGAAAGCCTAAAAGAAGTACAGTAGTTGGGTAAATAATTTTGTACTTGTATTTCATGTACACATCTTCATATGCTCACATTTGCACATTGACTTTATTTTCCTTTCCCGGAAAAAATGATCTTTAATGTGTATACCATTATCTTAAGATCGAGCAGCAGAGAAACATTTTCTATGTACACAAGATCGTACTTCATGCGTTTGATCATTTGATCCACTGAAGAAGCGTAACCAAAATGAACCATACCCCAGGAAGTCAATCCTGGCTTTACTTTCAGCAGATAGCGGTAATAAGGAGTTTGGGCATTTATTTGTTCTATATAAAATTTTCTTTCGGGACGTGGGCCTACAAAAGTCATTTCACCTGTCAGTATATTCCAGAGTTGTGGCAATTCATCTATTCGCCATTTACGCATGAACCGGCCCCAGGGGGTCATACGCGGATCATTTTCGGAAGAAAGCGCCGGGCCATCTTTCTCAGCATCCATATACATAGACCTGAATTTATGAATGATAAAAGGCTTGCCTTTGTAACCAATGCGTTCCTGTGAAAATATAATACTGCCGGGCGAAGAAATTTTTGTTTTAATAGCGGCAAAGATCATTAATGGACTTAACAAAAGCATTGTAATAAGGGAAGCTGCAACATCTATCAAACGTTTTATATTCCGCTGCCACGCTGGCATTAAACCTGTATCTATATCTATCAATACGGCATCCAATATATTTTCTGTTTTTACGGCACCGGAAAGAATTTCATAAGTATCTGGTACCAGTTTTACTTCCACATCTTTTTCACTAAGCCTGCTAATAACTTCTTCTTTAAGCATTGCATCGTTTTTATCAAGCGCTACAATTACACGCTGCACATGTTTTTGATGTATGATATTTTCCATCGAAGCAAGATCCCCAAGACAAGTGAGTGATTTTGTTAGCCCATTTTTTTGTGCCGGGTCTGTAGATACAAAACCAATAATGTCATAGCCGGTAACCCTGTTACTTTTTCTTATTTCCCTGAAAGCGTCAGAGGCTTTGCGGTTATTACCGATGATAATGGTTTTAAAAGAGAACTTCCCTGCGGCCAGTTGTTTTTTGGCAATGCTTATAATGATAAATCTTCCTGTAGTTGTTACAATGGTCTGAAAGATCAGCAATGAAAAGAAAGTAGTATAGAAATAGGTATAAGTTCTTTCGCTGTCGTTCATGAATAGTACAAACAAAAGAATAATAGAGCCCGTAAAAGCCTGTATAAAACTGCTGTTGAAATCTGTAAGCCTCGACCTCTTGTACACTGATTTGTTGTATGCACCCATAACGGAGTAAAGACCCAGCCAAAACAACACTGTAAGCATAAGAGATATGGGAAAATAAGTATCTTCTGTAAATAAGCGAGTAAGCGTTTGAGGATTTTCCTGCAGTTGAATTTTTCGCTGCAGTGCAATACCCGTCCATACTATAGCGGATGCAAAAATATCGCTGATTATATAAGTGCTTATGTGTATTGGCCGGGAGTTTTGCATGCTGATTATATCAAGCGGGAATATTGTTTGTGCTTATCTTTTCCAAAATACGATGCGCCACTTCCATTGCAAGAAAGCCATCTATTTCTGAAACGGCTGTTGGTTTGTTATTTATAATGGCATCTACAAAAGAAGCAAGCTCTTCTTTTATCGCATTTAAAGGTTTTGTTTCCGGGTTTATAACTGAGATCGTTTTTGTACCTCCACCCGGCGTTTCAAGATCAAAAGAAAAAGCATTTACATCACCTTCTTCATGCAATTTTATGATCTCTGTTTTTTTCTCTAAGAAGTCTATGCCAATGTATGCATCTTTTTGAAACACCCGCATCTTGCGCATTCGTTTCATGCTAATGCGGCTGCTGGTAAGGTTGGCCACACAACCATTATTAAATTCAATGCGTACGTTGGCAATATCCGGCGTTTCAGTCATTACCGCTACACCGCTGGCGTAAATATTTTTTACATCACTTTTTACAATGCTCAGAATAATGTCGATATCATGTATCATCAGATCGAGTATCACACTCACTTCTGTGCCACGCGGATTAAATTGTGCCAGCCTGTGTACTTCAATAAAACCCGGGTTCAGTTTCATATTCTTTATAGCCAGGAACGCAGGGTTAAATCTTTCCACATGGCCAACCTGTATTTTCACGCCGGCTTCCCTTGCCATTTTTACTATTTGCCTGCCCTCATCAATGGTATTGGCTAATGGTTTTTCTACAAATACATGTTTACCTGCACGTATAGCTGCTTCACATAAAACAAAGTGGTGATTGGTAGGGGCCACAATATCTGCCGCATCAATTTTAGCCAGCAGGCTGGTTACATCATCAAACCTCTTTAAACCGTATTTTTCAATTACTTCTTTGGCAACTGCATCATTCGGATCGTAAAAGCCAACAAGCTCAACGCCTTCAATTTCCTTCCAGTTATTCAAATGAAATTTTCCCAGGTGACCAACACCAAAAACACCAACTTTCAGCATATAAAAAATTTGCCTGTAAAGATAAGGGATTGCAGATTGCAGCTTTTGGATTTGAACTATTCATGAGTGTTATTAGCTTACCTTTTTATGAAGCATTATACCAACTGTTGTTTTACATGGCATCACCTGTTGCGTCGCAAGCACTTCAGCTTTAGGTTCATTGGGCAAATTAATACACAATAATTCTATAAAAAGTAACACGTTAATTTAAATTATTATTTAATGGTGTGTTGGCAAGCTATTTGAAATTTTAAAAGTATGAGCATACTGGAAGAAATACATTTTGCACTTTATCATAATGGTAAATTACATGCAGTAACAGCTACTCCATATTTATTTCCCGTTGAAAACGGAATGCCTGCTTGTTTTAATGCCAAACTGGATGACAAAAATATTGGCGATATTAAGCGTAGTGAACATAAATGGGAGAATGAAAATATTGCAGACGAAGAGTTGCTTTCCAAGATAGGCAGCTTTCTATGTTCAAAATATAAATGATCATTGTTGAGTTTTATTCTTAATGTAAAAGGGTGCGACGCAACAGTTGATGCTAAAAGAACGATAGCCGTATGCAAAAAGAAAAATGTTAATTACTGCGCTTCTTTTGAAATACGCACTAAACTAATTATAAAATTCCCGAATTTTAAAAGCATAATTATTGCTTCATCAACCTTCTTATTTACATAAAAAAATATTCGGCTAAATTAAAGATCAGGTTCATTATTCCTGTGGCACTGCTTATTTGGTTTGTACTTTGTTTGTCCTCGAAACTTTTTCTTGCGCCAACCAGTTTTGTAATTACAGATAAAGACGATCAGCTGTTGAATGCATCTATTGCAGCAGATGGGCAATGGCGTTTTCCTTACGATGAAAATGTTCCTGAAAAATTTATTCAATGCATTACAACTTTTGAAGACAAAAGATTTTTTTATCATCCCGGTGTTGACCCCCTTGCTTTAGGAAGGGCGCTGGTACAAAATATAAAAAATGGTTCCGTTGTAAGCGGTGGCAGCACATTAACGATGCAGGTTATACGCATGCATGAACAAAACAATGAACGTTCTTTATGGAATAAACTCAAAGAAACTATTCTTGCATTACGGCTGGAATTTTCTTACAACAAAAACGAGATACTTGCATTGTATGCATCCAATGCGCCATTCGGCAGTAATGTAGTAGGGCTTGATGCGGCATCGTGGCGTTATTATGGAAGAGCACCTTCTTCCTTAAGCTGGGGTGAAACAGCAGCGTTGGCTGTATTGCCTAATGCTCCTTCGTTGGTGCATCCCGGTAAGAACAGAAATGAATTATTGCGCAAACGGAATTCCTTACTGGATAAATTAGTTGAAGCAAAATTTATTGATGCAACAACAGCCGGTCTTGCAAAACTTGAACCATTGCCAGGTGCGCCGAAACCCTTACCGCAATTGGCTCCGCACTTACTAGACAGGTTTAAGAAAGATTATGCTGCTAATAAAAATGCGAATAACCTTACATATGCACAAACAACCGTAGACATTAATTTACAAAGGCAAATCAACAGCATTATTCTGCAGCATCATAACCAGCTAAAAGGAAATCAGATTAATAATGCTGCAGCAATGATTGTTGAAGTAGAAACAGGAAACATTCTTGCATATACCGGGAATGTTTATCTTCCCGATGATTCATTATTGCAGAGCAATGTAGATGTGCTTGCTTCCAAACGCAGCCCGGGCAGTACTTTGAAGCCATTGTTGTATGCGTCTTTACTTTCTGAAGGAACATTATTACCAAGGCAGCTTGTAACAGATATTCCAACACAAATTGGAGGGTACATGCCGGAGAATTTTGATCTTGGTTACGATGGTGCTGTTCCCGCAAATCGTGCATTGGCAAGAAGTTTAAATATACCCGCAGTAAGAATGTTGATGCAATACAAGTATCAGCGTTTTTATGATGTCTTGAAGCAATGTGGCTTTACTACATTGAACAATCCCGCAGGTTTTTATGGAATGAGTTTAATACTCGGCGGTTGTGAAATATCTCCTTATGAATTAGCTGGTGTTTACAGCAGCATGGCAAGAATGTATATTCATGAACACAATAACAAAGACAAATGGAATAGCGATGATTGGTTCATGCCTAAGTATACTCCGTCGACTGCCGGCGGTCGACAGTCGACGGAAAAGCAAACACAACTCTTCGATTACACATCTATCTGGAATACATTCAATGCAATGAATGAAGTAATGCGCCCAGGTGAAGAAGGCTTATGGGGTTTATTTTCTTCTGCACAACATATTGCATGGAAGACCGGTACCAGTTTTGGTTTTCGAGATGGATGGGCGGTTGGTTTTACACCAAAGTATTGTGTAATTGTTTGGGTGGGCAATACCACAGGCGAAGGCAGACCTGACCTTACCGGTATCAACACAGCGGCACCAATCCTATTCGAAATATTTCGTTTGTTACCAACGTCAAAATGGTTTGAGCCACCAGCGTCCGGGTTTATGTATATGCCAGTGTGTCATCAATCAGGTTATAAAGCAGGGCCCGATTGCCCCGATGTAGATACGCTCATGGTTTCGGAGCGTGCTGCAAAAGCTGCAATATGTCCTTATCATCGCATCATTCATCTTGATGCATCGGGCAATTATCGTGTTACTGAAAATTGTATGTCTCCTGCAGATATGAAACATGTTTCATGGTTTGTATTGCCGCCAACGGTTGAATATTATTATAAACAGCGACATGGGGATTATAAAACCTTGCCACCTTTTATGCCCGATTGTGTTGATGAAAATATAAAACCTGTTGACATTATTTACCCCGATGAAAATGCACGTATTTATGTACCGTTGGAAATATCTGGCAATCGTGGGAAAACAATATTTGCTGCAACAAATCGCAATAATAAAGCAAAATTATTCTGGCATCTCGATGATACTTACATTGGCACTACAACACAGTTCCATCAAATGGCTGTTGATCCTTCGCCTGGCCTGCATACACTTACTATTGTGGATGAAAATGGAGAAAGTGTTACAAGACATTTTGAGATTTTGCAAAAGAAAAAAGATGAGTAATTTATGTACCAAACTTCAGAATATAAATTAAGCTTCTGTTGCGTCGCACACTTGTGCTGCAAAAAATAGTTGCACCACTTATTGTTCAATTTATATTCTGTTGATGAAGTGATTGCGACGCAACGATGCTGCCATGAAAAGCTACAGGCCGGTATTTAAAAAATATTTATCGCGATAGTTCTTTTAACCTTTCTTTTTCTGTTTGCGATAAACTGTTTATACCTCTGCGATTTATCTTATCCAGTAATTCATCCAACTCATCCTGCTTTTGTTTCTTTTCATAATTGTATTTATGATCTACTGAATAAAATTTGTGCTTGTTATAAAAAAAGCTATCTACCAGTAAAATGCCCGGCCTTGTAATAATGATATAGATAAACGCAATTGCCGGAATTGCAATAAGCAGTATGGGTATATAATTATAGGCAAAAACAGCGGGGTACATGATCAGCGCTACCAGCATTCCTGCTAATCCCCCGCCTAAATGTGCGTCATGACCTACATTTTTTGATCTTGATCTTATAGCATAAATAGAATATATTACGTAAGCCAGGCCATAGATCCAGGCGGGAAGGCTAATCGGCAAAATAAAGAAACGTATACTCATTCCCGGTGATAAGGCAATAGTTGCAAAGATGATGGCACTTACTGCACCGGATGCACCAACAGCGCTGTAAGCTGCATCCAGCCGGTGAATGAACAGTGCCAGCAAATTACCTCCGGCTAACCCAACAAAATAAATGATAAGAAAATTAACCGGCCCGATAGATGCTTCAAGGCTATTGCTGAAGAAATAAAGTGAAAGCATATTAAAGATCAAATGCATCCAGTTGATATGCAGAAACCCCGATGTTACAATGCGCCGGTATTCTTTATAGAGAAGAATATTTTCGACAACAAAATTGTATTTGCTGTAAAAATTGCGGTCATTAAACCCTTTATAGGAAACAAGAAAATTTGCAAGAATAATTACAATGCTTATGATGCCTAACGTTCCCATTGTTTAATGGTTGCAGGAATTGATCAATAATTTTTAGTCTTGTTCAAACTTAAGAAATCATAATATAATTATTCAGCTGTGCTACAGTTAAATGATACTTAAACTAATTTTCATTTTATCATCTTCAAACTGCTCCATTTTTCACTAACTGCGCAAATCTTTATATCTGCCCAACCTGTTGGCTGAACTATTCCCGGACTACATCTTCGGTTACGTCGGTTTGTATGCCGGAAGATTTCTTATACCGGGAGATTCAAAAGATCAATCTTTCCTTTACCTGCTTTAGATTGCTTATATATCGCTGCCGAATCTTTTGGTTGTTACAAAAATGTTTGCGAGGCCAGCATCTGAAGTTGCGTTTTACATAGTCTTGATAATTCACAGTTTTTCCACAGTAATTCACATTAAAAGCAACCAGGTAAAGTGCATAAACAAGCGAAACCCTTGCCAGTCTTATGTATCCGCACGTTTAGGTATGTGGACAAATTCAAAAATAAAATTTTTGTTATCTGTGTGGGAAAAAGTGTTATTTTGTGTCAATTAATGGTAATAATTCCTAAATACGCGTAAATGATTGGTTTTCTTGGTGAATATGAGGCAACGCTCGATTCCAAGGGGCGCTTCCTGCTTCCGGGCGGCTTGAAAAAGCAATTGCCCGAGGGGGAAAATCGCCTCATTATAAGCCGTGGAATTGAGAAATGCCTTACGCTATATCCTATAAAAACCTGGGAAAGTATCGTGGAGAAACTGATCAAACTGAATGATTTTGATGCCAAGGTACGCCAATTCAAGCAACGTTTTTTGGGTGGTGCAACAGAAGTGGAAATTGATAGTGCGGGCCGAATGTTACTTCCGCCATCTCTAAAAGAACATGCCGGTCTTACAAAAGATATTGTACTGGCCTGCGATCTTGATAAGATCAAGATATGGGATGCAAATGAGTATAAAGAGTTCTTTGATAAACTTTCACCGGAAGACTTTAGCAAGCTTGCGCAGGATGTAATGGTAGGCGATGGGATCAGTCTTTCCTGATGTAACATTTGAATCACTAAAACAAAAGTGATGAAAGAAAAGAAGCATGAAGGTTCAAATGTAGCATCGGGGTCTGGTTATCATGTGCCGGTTCTCTTCCATGAAAGCCTTGAAGCGCTCAATATAAAACCAAACGGTGTTTATGTTGATTGCACATTCGGCGGTGGCGGTCATAGTCGGGGCATTTTGGAAAAGCTTGGTGCAAATGGAACGCTGATCGCTTTTGACCAGGATGCAGATGCGCAAAGAAATTTACCCGATGACAAGCGGGTGGTTTTTGTGCCTCAAAACTTTCGTCACCTGCAACGCTTTCTCCGCCTCCACAAATTTCCAAAAGTGGATGGTGTACTGGCAGATCTTGGCGTAAGCAGTCACCAGTTTGATGAGGGCGAACGTGGTTTTTCCATCCGTTTCGAAGGCCCGCTGGATATGCGCATGGATAGACGCACAGAACTTACTGCCGAAAAAGTCTTGCTTACTTACACCGAACTGCAACTGCATAAATTATTTGAGCAGTATGGTGAAGTAACCAATTCAAAAACGCTGGCTAAGCATATCGTGCAAAATCGAAAGCAGTCTTCACTAAAGACAATAAATGATTTTCGTGCAATGCTGCATCCGGTGGTAAAAGGCAATCCCAATAAGTATTTGGCGCAGGTTTTCCAGGCGCTGCGTATAGAAGTAAATGATGAAATGGGTGCATTGAAAGAAATGTTGCAACAGTTGCCGCAGGTGTTGAATCCTGGCGCACGGGCAGCCATCATCACCTTTCATTCTATCGAAGACAGGTTGGTAAAGAATTTCTTTAAACAAGGCGGTTTTGATGAAGTAATAGAAAACCCTTTTGTGCAGGAAGAAAAAGAAGTGTTGCTAAAAGTGATCTCTAAAAAACCAATAGTTGCAACAGAAGAAGAGACTAAAAGAAATCCAAGATCAAGAAGTGCAAAATTGAGAATAGCAGAAAGGATATGATATAATTAAAAGAGAAAATTTTTGAGCCCGGCTTTAGTACATGCATTAAACATCGTTGCGTCGCACACTTGTACTGAAGAATAACTGTGAGCTATTAGCTGCGAGCCTTTGCTCGAAGCCCATGGCTCGAAGCTTGTAGCTGAAAAGATTTCCGAACGTACAAGTGAGTGACACAACAGGCGATACCACGGAGAGCAAAAGCTGGTATCAAAAATATCGACATAAAAAATTGAAGAGCGAAAAACAACATACAACGAAACAAAAAGGCCTGCTCCAGAGATGGATAGGTTACGAATGGATCACAAAGAACCTCGTTTTCTTTTTGTTTTTGTCACTGCTTGCAGTGATCTACATAGCCAACGGGCATATGGCCGACAACACTATCAGGGATATTAACAGCACGGCAAAAGAAGTAAAAGAATTGCAGTACGAGTACAAAAGTTTAAAGAGCGAAGCAATTTTTAAAAGCCGTGAAACTGAAGTAGTGCAGGCCGCTACGCCACTTGGTTTAAAGATTTCCACCGAACAGCCCATGCGGTTGACTGTTGATGAGAAATCTGCGAAGTAGATAAGCGAAAAACCAACATACTTAACCTTTGAAGCACCTGGACGTGTGGTTGCTAACCACAAATGAATTTGTAGATGGAAGTAAAACGCGACATACTATGGCGGGTATACATGGCATATATAGCTATTGCAGTTGTATGCGTAATCATTTTTGTAAAGGCGTTTTACATCCAGCAGGTACAAGGTAGCATGTGGCGCGGAATGAGTGATAGCCTGCATTTGAAGATGCAGCCTATAGATGCAGACCGCGGCACTATCTACAGTGATGATGGGCAAATGCTCAGCACCAGTGTTCCGCAGTTTGACATTTATGTAGATTTTGGTGCAGATGGTTTAAGACAAAAAAATGGTGAACTTTTTTACAGGAACCTTGATTCATTAAGTTATTGCCTGGCAGATTTATTCAAGGACAAAACACAAAGTGCATACAAAAAAATATTAAGCACTGGTTATAAAAAGAAAGACCGTTACTATTTACTCAAAAGAAAAGTAAGCTTTCAGGACTATTATAAACTAAGACAGTTTCCGTTAGTAAGGTTAGGAAAGAATACGAGTGGCTTTATAGCAGAGACAAAGAATATAAGATTGAACCCTTATCAATTGCTGGCTTACAGAACAATTGGTTTGGAAAGAGCAAACGCACAAAAAGTAGGATTGGAACAAACGTACGACACAGTTTTGAGAGGCGAAGAGGGAAAGCGTTTGGTGCGATTCATTTCAGGTGGCGTAGCAGTTCCGGTGAATAATGAAAATGAAATTGAGCCGGAGAATGGAAAAGACATCGTGACAACATTGGATACCCGTATCCAGGAAATAGCCGAGAACGCACTTATGAAAATGCTTGTGCAAAGCGAATCGCAATATGGAACATGTGTAGTAATGGAAACGCAGACAGGCCAGGTAAAAGCAATGGCTAACCTTGGTCAGAGACCGGATGGTTCTTATTGGGAAGATTATAATTACGCTTTGCGCGCTACAGAGCCAGGATCTACTATAAAGCTTGCAACATTGTTAGCAGTATTAAGCGAAGGTAAAACATCTATTAATGATCTGGTTGAAGTGGGCAGTACGGGTAATGCATTTGTTGGTGTGCGTAATGTAAATGATGCAGAACGTGCACCTAAACCTGTAATGACAGTAAGAGAATGTTTTGCACACAGCTCAAATGTGGGCATGAGTAAGATTGCTTACAACGCCTTTGGTTCGCAGCCTGATAAGTTTGCAAAATACCTGCACCAGTTAAGGATGGATACACTTACAGGTATTGATTTAAAAGGCGAAGAAAAACCACGCATTGCAAAAACAAAAAGGAATAAAGAAGGGTTGAGTGATATGATCACCATGAGTTTTGGTTATGCGTTGCAGGTTACACCTATGCAAACATTAACGCTCTACAATGCAATAGCCAACAATGGCAAAATGGTGCGCCCTTATCTCGTAAGCAGTATTCAGAGTGATGGTATCGTGTACAGGCAAATTGAACCAGCAGTGATCAATGAGCAGATCGTTGAACCGAGAATTGTAAAAGATGCACAGAATTGCATGAAAGCAGTGGTAACAGAGGGCACAGCAAAATTAATTTTCAGAGATGCTCCTTATACGGTTGCCGGAAAGACAGGCACAGCGCATGTTGCAGATGGTGTACATGGTTACGATGATGGAATTTACCAGGCTTCTTTTGTGGGTTATTTTCCTGCAGACAAACCGCAGTACACCTGCATTGTTGTTATCAAAACAAAACCACATGCACCATTGCATTATGGCGGGCAGTTGTCAGCACCTGTGTTCAAAGAAGTGGCAGATCGTTTATACAGCATGTTCATAAAAGACAATATGCAATATGCAACGGCTACCCAAAATGATAGTATCAATTATATATATGCCGGTGCTGTGAAAGATGTAAAAGAGATCATGCAAACTATTGGTGTAAAGTATAAAGATTCATCAGCAAAGAAGGCACAGTATGCTATGGTTAGTAAAGGAGATACTCAACCGGTTATAAAAACACAGGCTATCAGCAATAAAACAATGCCACAGTTATCAGGTATGACGTTGAAAGATGCAGTGCTTGCCTGTGAGAGCATGGGGTTGAAAGTAAATGTGCAGGGCAAAGGAAGAGTAGTAATACAATCATTATTAGCCGGACAGACTGTTAAGCAAGGTCAGCAGGTAAGTATACAATTGAATTGATTTATGGACCGGGCAACAAAATATCTATGGGGCATCGTTGCGTCGCACTCTTGTACGGTTTGAATATTATGAGACAAAAGCCAGGTAAAGAATTAATAATTGAAATGTTATTACAACAGCATAACAAGATTAAAAAATCTCTCCCCCACCGGGGGAGTAAGGAGGGGGTTTGAAGAAACTGAGCGATATATTATATAAGGTAAGGATACAATCAGTAAACGGTGCCACCGATATATTGGTAAATGATATTCAGATCGATTCAAGAAAAGTTTCACAGGGTTCTGTATTTATTGCTATCAGGGGAGAAAAATTTGACGGGCACGATTTCATTGAAAAAGCAATTGGATTGGGTGTTTCAGCGATTGTTTGCGAAGTAATGCCTTCGACCGTTTTAGAAGGCATTACTTATATCCAGGTAAGCAATTCATCTGAAGCGGCCGGTTATATAGCACACAATTTTTATGATGAGCCTTCGCAAAAATTCAGGCTGATAGGTGTTACGGGAACGAATGGAAAAACAACAATTGCAACAGTTCTTTTCAAGCTCTTTACAGAATTGGGTTACAGGTGTGGTTTGGTAAGCACGGTAGAAAATAAAATTGTTGACAAGATCATTCCAGCTACACACACCACACCAGATGCAATTAGTTTGAATGCTTTATTGCACCAGATGGCTGAAGAAAATTGTAGTCATGTGTTTATGGAATGCAGCAGCCATGCAATAGAACAACATCGCATAACAGGATTGCATTTTGCAGGTGGTTTGTTTAGCAATATCACACATGATCACCTCGATTATCATAAAACATTCGAAGCTTATATAAAAGCCAAGAAAAAGTTCTTTGACGGGTTAGGCAGCGATGCATTTGCCATCTCCAATCTTGACGACAAACGTGGAACTGTAATGCTGCAGAATACTGCTGCAAAGAAGTATTACTACAGCTTAAAAACCATTGCAGAGTTTAAGGGAAAGATATTGGAAAATGCACTTACGGGTTTAATCATGACAGTGAATGATAAAGAAGTGCATTTCCGTTTGATCGGTGAATTCAATGCATACAATCTTCTCGCGGTTTACGGTACAGCAATTTGTCTTGGTGAAAATAGCGAAGAAGTACTGCGTATTTTAAGTATGCTAAATGGCGCAGAAGGAAGATTCGATTACATCATCAGCAATACGCACAACATCATTGGTATTGTTGATTATGCACACACACCAGACGCGTTGGAAAATGTTTTGACAACAATAAAGAAATTAAGAAAAGGTTACGAACATATTATAACCGTAGTTGGGTGCGGTGGTGAGAGAGATAAAACAAAAAGACCTGTAATGGCGCAGATAGCCTGCGATTACAGCGACAAAGCAATCTTTACCAGTGATAATCCAAGAAGTGAAGATCCTGCAGAAATATTAAGAGATATGGAAGCCGGATTGAACAGTGCTGCAAAAAGAAAATCTATTTCTATTGCAGACAGAAGAGAAGCGATAAAAACTGCTGTAAGCCTTGCGAATAAAGAAGACATCATTTTGCTCGCAGGCAAAGGGCATGAAAAATACCAGATTATCAACGGTCAGTATGTAGACTTTGATGATAAGGAGACCTTAAAAGAAATGTTTGATTTGTTGGAGAAATAAGTGCTGATAATTTTCTATGTTATACTATCTATTCACATGGTTGTCTAAAGAGTTTGATTTGAGTGGCGCAAATCTATTCTCTTACATCAGCTTCAGGGCTGCTATGGCGGTAGTATTGTCATTACTTATTGCAACGATTTATGGTAAACGCATGATCAACTTTCTTAAGCGCAAACAGATCGGAGAATCTGTTCGTGATCTTGGTCTTGCCGGTCAGAATGAAAAGAAAGGAACGCCAACAATGGGCGGTATCATTATTCTTTTGTCAATACTTATTCCAACATTGTTGTTCGCAGATCTTGATAAAGTGTATGTCCGCCTGATGTTGCTCTGCACGGTATGGCTTGGTATCATTGGTTTCCTTGATGATTACTTTAAGATCAAAGCGAGAAAGAAAGCACAGGCCAGCGGAGAAAAGTATCAGAAAAAAGACAGTGATGGTTTAGCGGGTGTTTCAAAAATAATTGGTCAGATAGGTTTGGGAATTATTATTGGCGCAACGCTTTATTTTAATGATTCTGTTGTAATGGAAAGAGAGATCATCAATGATAGTACTGTAGCGCCAATAGTTGCAGGAGCTAACACTAACTCAGATACAAATGTTATCACAAGGAAAATTGATGGAGTTGACAGAAAGTTTGCAAGAGTGCATACCCCAATCACAACTATTCCATTTGTAAAAAATCATGAGTTCAATTATGCGCAACTCATTAGCTGGATCGGTCCGGGCGCAGAAGCTTATACATGGATCGTTTACATCATCATCGTAACATTCATCATAACTGCAGTATCGAATGGTGCCAACTTAACAGATGGTCTTGATGGATTGGCTGGGGGCGTGAGTGCCATTATTGGTGCGGCTTTGGGCATATTTGTGTACGTAAGTGGTAACTATGTTTTTGCAGATTACCTCAACGTAATGTATATACCAAACCTTGGTGAGCTCTCGATTTTTGTCGGCGCGTTTGTTGGTGGTTGCATCGGCTTTCTCTGGTACAATGCTTATCCGGCGCAGGTTTTCATGGGTGATACTGGAAGTCTTGCACTCGGAGGTATCATCGCATCACTCGCAATCATTGTACGCAAAGAATTATTGATACCAATTTTCTGCGGCATATTTCTCGTAGAAAATTTAAGCGTGGTTTTACAGGTTAGTTATTTCAAATACACAAAGAAGAAATACGGCGAAGGCAGAAGAATATTTTTAATGAGTCCGCTGCATCATCATTATCAAAAGAAAGGATTTCACGAAAGCAAAATAGCAGTACGTTTTTGGATCATTACCATATTGCTTGTAATCGCATCTATACTTACGTTGAAGATAAGATAAGAAGCCCTGCCCATAAAGGGAGGATAGAATAGAAGGAATATTATGTACTAAGCAATTGAATAAGCATTAAGCTTTCGTTGCGTCGCACTCTTGTACTGATAATCTTTATTCAGCTCAAAAAAGAATAAAGCGTACAAGTGAGTGACACAACGAAGATGAGTAAAGAACAAAAGCTGGTATAAATAGAATAACAAGTGGCAAACAATGGAACAAATAAAAATGCTGATGTTCTCCAAAGCTCCCCTTTAGGGGCGGGGGGGCGTCAACGTCTTGTTATTCTTGGTTCGGGGGAAAGCGGTGTTGGTGCAGCATTGTTAGGAAAACAAAAAGGGTACGATGTTTTTGTAAGCGATGGCGGGATGTTGAAAGCAAATTATAAACAAGAGCTCATTGACAATGGAATTGATTTTGAAGAAGGCGGACATACAACAGAAAAAATTCTGAGCGCAGATGAAATAGTGAAGAGTCCCGGTATTCCTGAAAAGAATGAACTCGTGAAAAAGATAAGAGCAAAAGGAATTCCTATGATCAGCGAGATAGAGCTGGCATATCGTTTTAAAGGTGATAGTAAAATTGTTGCAATCACCGGCAGTAATGGTAAAAGCACAACAACATCTCTCATTTATCACATCTGTAAATCGGCTGGTCTTGATTGTGCATTGGTTGGCAACATCGGTTATTCGTTTGCGAAACAAGTTGCAGAAGATCCAAAGCCATTGTATGTAGCAGAAATAAGTTCATTTCAATTAGACGATATAAAAGATTTCAGGCCGGATATAGCAATACTCTTAAACATAACAGAAGATCATTTAGACAGGTACGATTACAAATTTGAAAATTATATCAACAGCAAGTTTAAGATCATTGAAAACCAACAGCAGGAAGATTATTTCATTTATTGTTTAGACGATGAAGTGATCACGAAACATTTAGAAAACATAAATCTCCAAACTAACCCATTGCCATTTTCTATGAGACAAGAATTAAACAAAGGAGCCTGGATAAAAGGCGACCAGATGATGCTGAAAGTACAGGAAGAACGTATGAGCATGAGTATCTATGATTTTGCATTAAAGGGTAAACACAACCAGTATAACACAATGGCAGCAGGTATTGCAACCGCCACGCTTGGCATACGGAAGGAAAGGATACGTGATTCTATGGCTGACTTTCACAGCCTTGAACACAGGATGGAACATGTGGCAACTGTGCGTGGTGTGGAATTCATTAATGATAGTAAGGCCACAAATATGAATAGTACCTGGTATGCTTTGGAGAGTATGAGAAAACCTACCGTGCTTATTCTTGGAGGCGTTGACAAAGGCAATGATTACAGTGAGATTGAAGAATTGGTTAGAGAGAAAGTAAAAGCAATAGTTTGTTTGGGAATTGATAATACAAAGATTCATGAGGCCTTCAGAATGATAGCACCAGTATTGGATACAGACAATGCGATTGATTGTGTAAAGCAATCTTTCCGTTTAGCAGAAAAAGGAGATGTAGTGTTATTAAGCCCTGCATGTGCAAGCTTTGATCTCTTTAAAAATTATGAAGACCGCGGGAAGCAATTTAAGGATGCAGTAAAAGAATTATAAATTAAATGTTCAACGAAGCGGCAGATAAATTTTTCTCTCAAATGCCTTCTGTAGAAGGTGCAGGTGGACGTTTGCTTACACGTACCCGCGGAGATAAATATATCTGGGGCATTGTTGTAATGCTTGCTATCACTTCGCTGCTTGTAGTGTATAGTGCTACTGGCTCTTTGGCATATAAGATGTATAAAGGAAATACTGAAGTGTATCTGTTCAGGCAATTATCATTTATTGTACTTGGCTTAGCGGTTGTTTATTTTCTGCACCGTGTTAATTATACAATTTATTCAAGAGTATCGCTGATCTTATACCTCATATCAGTTCCGCTCTTATTGTATACTTTATTGTTTGGTGTAGAAGTAAATGATGCAAGCCGCTGGATAAAAGTCCCTGTTATCAATCTTACTATTCAAACAAGTGATTTTGCGAAGCTGGCTTTGTTCATGTATATATCGAGACAGTTAAGCCGCAAACAAAAAGATATAAAGGATTTCAAAAAAGGATTTCTGCCGATCATTATTCCTGTTTGCATCACCTGTGCATTGATCATGCCGGCGAATTTGTCAAATGCATTGCTTACAGGTGCCACATCATTGTTGCTCATGTTCATCGGTCGTGTAAATTTTAAGCATATACTGCTGGTGATAGCAGTTGCAATGATACCGATTCTCATCATCGTAAGTGTGGCTGTCACAACATATGATGCTGATAAAACAGATAACACAAAGGCATCTGAATCATCATTAACTTCTGTAGGAAGGTTTGGTACATGGGTTAGCCGTGTTCAGGATTTTATTTATGCAGGCGATACAGAAATTCCATACCAGGTGCAGCAACAAAATATTGCAATAGCAAATGGTGGTATATTATTTGGTCGTGGGCCGGGCAATAGTTTACAACGCAATTATTTGCCACAGGCTTATAACGATTCCATCTATCCCATCATCATCGAGGAGTATGGATTGTTTGGTGGTGTCGTTATCATTTTTCTGTATCTCGTTTTCCTGTTTCGGTGTATAAGAATTTTCAGAAGATGCCCTTATGCGTTTGGCGCTTTCCTCGCACTGGCATTGAGTTTTACGCTGGTCATTCAAGCCATTGCAAACATGGCGGTAGGTGTAAACCTCATTCCTGTTACGGGTGTTACGTTGCCGTTGGTAAGTATGGGCGGTAGCTCGTTTTTGTTTACCTGCGCATCTATCGGTATTGTGTTGAGTGTTGCAAGAAACTTAGAACAAATGGAAGGGAAAGCAACTGAAAGCGAACAACAAGAATCGACAGTAAATGCATAAGTGCTTATATATTTTTTGAGCCATGCTTAAGAATAAATATTAAACTTTCGTTGCGTCGCACTCTTGTACTGAGGGAAGAAAGGCAACAAGCCAACAAGGTAAAGAGAGGCAATAGGCAAAGAGTTTCTATTTTATTGTTCACCGTTCGTTGTTCACTAAATGTTCCGAACGTACAAGTGAGTGACACAACAGGCGGTGCATAAAGAACAAAAGTTTGTAACAAAATAATAAAGAGACTTCCCTTTTAGGGATGGGGATTAATGGAGACTAACAAAAGCAATAGCAACTCTTCGGAGAACGGGAAGGTAAGGATCATCCTCGCAGGGGGAGGTACCGGCGGACACATCTTCCCGGCTATTGCGATTGCTAACGCGATCAGGAACCAAAGACCGGATGCAGAAATTCTTTTTGTTGGTGCAAAAGGAAAAATGGAAATGGAAAAAGTGCCGCAGGCGGGTTACAATATTAAAGGTCTTGATATTGCCGGGTTTGACAGAAGTTCTTTGTTTAAAAATATATCGCTGCCATTCAAACTTATCAAAAGTTTTTCGCAGGTAAAGAATATCATTAATGAATTCAAACCTGATGCGGCTGTTGGCGTTGGCGGGTATTCAAGCTTTCCTGTGTTGAAGTATGCGCAAAGCAAAGGCATTGCAACTTTTATACATGAGAGTAATTCGTTTGCAGGTAAGAGTAATATGATGCTCGGCAAGAATGCAACAAAGATTTTTGTTGCAGGTGAAGGAATGGGAAAATTTTTTCCTGCAGGGAAGATCATGATTACAGGCAATCCTGTAAGAAGAGCAATTGTAAATTCTACCGCGACAAGAGATGAATCTATCAGATCTTTTGGGCTTGATCCAAATCTGAAAACAATTCTCGCAGTTGGCGGAAGCCTTGGTGCTAGAAGTATTAACGAGATCATGGCGCAGCACGTAAGCGAGTTAGAATCATTAAATCTGCAATTGATCTGGCAAACGGGAAGAGCAACCGCACAAAGGTTTATAGAGCGAGGCAGGCCATCGAAAAATGTATGGGTTAATGATTTTATTCATGATATGGATAAAGCATATGCAGCAGCAGATGTAGTTATCTCAAGAGCGGGTGCAATGAGTGTTGCTGAATTATGTGTGGCAAAGAAGCCAGTGGTATTTGTGCCTTATCCGCTGGCAGCAGAAGATCATCAAACGGTGAATGCGAAATATTTGGTTGACAGGGATGCCGCATTAATGGTTAAAGACAGCGAGGTGAATGCAAAGTTATTTGGGGCTATTACAAGACTTGCAACAGATGAAGCTTTGCAGGAAAAGCTAAAGACAAATATTGCAAAGTATGCTGTAACAAATGCAGATGAAATAATTGCCAAAGAAATATTGGCTTTATTATAAAAGTTAATTAACGAGCCAGATAAAAATTAATGACAGGATTAAAGGACATACAGAAAGTATATTTTATAGGCATCGGCGGAATTGGTATGAGTGCACTGGCTCGTTATTTTATTTCACTTGGTAAAAGAGTAAGTGGTTACGACAGAACAAAAACAGTTTTAACAAGTGAGTTGGAAGCAAGCGGTATCAACATTCATTACGAAGAAAATGTAAACCTGGCTCCAAAAGATATAGATGTGATTGTTTATACACCGGCTATTCCTGCTGATCATAAAGAGTTGGTTTATTACCGGGAGAATAATTACAAAGTTGTAAAGCGTAGCGATGTTTTGCAATGGATAACAGAAGCTGCTTTCAATGTATGTGTTGGTGGTACGCATGGTAAAACAACCATCACAACAATGACGGCGCATATATTACGGGATACCGGTTATGGATGCAATGCATTTCTCGGCGGAATCTCAGCAAACTATAACACGAATTTCTGGAGTAGTGAGAAAAATGTTTGCGTTGTAGAAGCTGATGAATATGATCGTTCTTTTTTAAAGCTGGTGCCGGATATTGCGGTGGTAACAGCCATGGATCCTGATCACCTGGATATTTATGGAACACCGCAGGCTGTAGAAGATGCATTCGTTCAGTTTGCAGGCAGGGTAAAAAAAGGTGGTTGTTTGATCAGCAAATATGGAATGAAGCGAAGTAACGAATTGAAAGCTGATCATCATTATACATACAGTTTTGATAATCCTAAAGCTGATGTGTATGCGACAAATATCGATGTGGAGAATGGAAGTTATAGATATGATGTTATAAGCAAAGGCTGGAAACTGAAGGGTGTGCTATTGCATATGGGTGGTTTGCATAACATAGAAAATAGTATAGCGGCCATCACTGTTGCAAAGTATTTGAAGATAGATGATGAGAAAATAAAAAATGCGGTTGCCAATTTCAAAGGTGTAAAGAGGAGATTCGAGTATGTGTTGAAAACAAGTCGGCATATTTTGATTGATGATTATGCGCATCACCCGGAAGAATTGAAAGCATTAATAAGTGGTATTAGAAGTTTGTTTGTTGACAAAAAATGTATGGTGATATTTCAACCACATTTATACAGCCGAACAAATGATTTGGCAAAAGAGTTTGCGCAAAGTCTTGACATGGCAGATGAAGTAATTCTTTTACCAATATATCCGGCAAGAGAATTACCAATGCCGGGTGTAGAAAGTGAATTGATCTTAGACAATATGCAGTTGCCACAAAGGCAGGTACTGACTAAAGAAGTAATGCTTGATTGGGTAAAGATGCATAAACCAGAATTGGTTGTAATGTGTGGAGCAGGAGATATAGATACATTATTGGAACCGGTGAAACAAATACTTGAAACGGATTAAACGTATTTCAAAATCCCTCTCCTTAAGGAAGAGGGATTTAGGGAGAGGTTAATATGTGGAAGAAGCGACTACAAATGGTTCTGTGGATTGTGCTGGGTGTGGGCACCTGCACCTTGCTGGTAGCAGCTATGCAAAAGAAAGATTCAAAAACATGCACAGGCATTGATATAAAAATTGAAGGCGCGTATGATCATGTGTTTGTTGATGACAAAGTTGTAATGAAAGTGTTGCAGAAGAATGGTGCAGGTAAAGGGAAAGAAACAAACGATGTAGCATTAAGAAGTATAGAAGATGAGCTTGAAAAAAATGCATGGATAAAAAAAGCAGAATTGTTCTTTGATAATACACAGGTGCTGCATGCAATGATCGAAGAGCGTGAACCACTCGCAAGAATTTTTACACTCGCAGGTAGTTCATTTTATATCGATAGTAGCTGCAAGCGTTTGCCATTGAGTGATGAGCTTTCTGCACGTGTGCCTATGTTCACTTCTTTTCCATCAGATAAAATGAAATTGTCGAAGCCGGATAGTTTGTTGATGGATGATGTAAAACATATTGCACAATACATTCAGCAGGATAGTTTCTTACTGGCGCAGGTGGCACAGATAGATATTACGCCGCAACGTACTTATGAAATAACGCCTGTGTTGGGAGATCAGCTTATAAAGATTGGAAATGCCGATGATCTTGAAGAGAAGTTTGAAAAACTAAAAAGTTTTTACAAACAGGTTTGGGTAAAAACTGGTTTTGAAAAATATGAGACAATAGATGTGCAGTATAGTGGTCAGGTGGTTGCGGTAAAACGTGGCAGTGGTAAAGTTTACATGGATACAGCGGCTGCGGTAAAACAATTTGCCAATACCATGAAAGAAATGCAGGCGGTTATGAATGATACAGTGTTCGCGGCAGCAATGCCAAAACCTGCTGTGGTAAAGGATTCTGTGATAACAACAACGGATAAGAAAGTAATGACAAATAAAAAACCTGTAGTAGTGCAAAAGAAAACAGTAAAGCCTGCAGCAGATAAGAATAGGCCAAAGGCAGTTTTGAAGAAGCAGTAAAATGGATTTCGTTAAGCTCTTTTTGATACCAGCTGTAGTGCATGCATTAAGCATCGTTGCGTCGCACTCTTGTATTGAAGAATAGCTATGAGCTATTAGCTGCGAGCCACGAGCAAAAAAGAAGCTCGAAGCTCAGAGCTCGCCGCTCACAGCTCAACAGTACAAGTGAGTGACACAACAGGCGATGAGTAAAGAGATACAGCTAAGTACAAAATTTTAATTCGTAAACCGTAGAAAATTTTTATAAACAACAAACAACTAAAACACATATCTATGAACCAGGGCACAAATGTTTCGGTGACACTTCCGAAGAATGAACACGATAGTTCGGAGTCACCTATCATCGTTGGTCTTGATATCGGTACCACTAAGATTGCAGCTATTGCAGGAAGAAAAAATGAGTTCGGCAAACTTGAGATCCTCGGGTTTGGTCGTGCCAACAGCAACGGCGTACAACACGGACAGGTATTGAATATTGATCAAACGATCAAAGCCATTCAACAGGCTTTATTGAATTGCGCAGAAAGCAATCCTGATCTTGAAATTAATGAAGTGTATGTAGGCGTTGCAGGGCATCACATCAAAAGTTTGCAAACCCGTGGTGATATTGTAAGACAAGATCCTGAGATCGAGATCAAGCAACACGAGATCGATCAGTTAGTCGAGAATCAAAGAAAAACTTTTATTCCTGCAGGTGATCAGATCATTGATGTGATTGCGCAGGACTTTCATGTAGATAATTTTCAAAATATTAAAGATCCTGTTGGCTACAATGGCGTGAAAGTTGGTGCAAACTTCCACATCATTACAGGAGATAGAAATGCGATCCGTAATATCAATCGTGCAGTTGAAAGAAGCGGGCTAAGAACAAAAGATTTAGTGTTGCAACCACTTGCATCATCAAGCGCAGTAATGGGTGATATTGATATGGAAGCCGGTGTTGCTATTCTTGATATTGGTGGTGGTACGAGTGATCTCGCTGTGTTTTATGAAGGCACATTAAGACATACAGCAGTGATACCATTTGGTGGTGAGAACATCACAAATGATATACGTATGGGACTTGGTGTATTAAAAAGTCAGGCGGAAGCAATGAAAGTGCAGTTTGGTTCTGCAATTGCTAGCGAAGCAAAAGCAAATGCTTTCATTACCATTCCTGGTTTAAAAGGAATGCCTGCAAAAGAGATAAGCGTAAAAAATCTTGCAAACATTATACAGGCAAGAATGGGCGAGATACTGGATTTTGTAACATATCATTTAAAACAGGTTGGTATGGATAACCGTGCATTAAATGGTGGTATAATCCTTACCGGTGGCGGTTCTCAACTGAATCATTTATTGCAGTTAACAGAATATATCACAGGTTTAAGTGCAAGAATTGGTTTACCTACGGAGCATCTTGCGCCTAACCATATTGATGAATTAAGAAAGCCCATGTATTCAACATGTATCGGTCTTATATTAAAAGGATACAGTGATTATGAAAATAAACGCAAAGAGTTTGATAGCCGTTTCAAAAAAGTACATGTGCCTGAAACATTGAAGAGCGGAACAATGGTTGCAGAAACAGCAGCATTTGCAACAACAGATATGGTTGACACGAAGAAAAGAAAAGGACTTAATAATTTCTGGGACAAATTTAAAGATGGCATTATTGATCTCTTTAAAGAAGAAGGCGATATGGAAATAAAATAGCTATAAGCAATGGTTTTGCCTATAGCTAAAGCTTAAGGCATAAAGCTTCAAAATTTACTTACTTACCCAAACACATAAATTCAAAAGCATGATACATTTTGATCTGCCGAAGCAAAAGTCATCCATCATCAAAGTACTTGGTGTAGGTGGCGGTGGTAGCAATGCAGTAAATTACATGTTCGCCCAGGACATTGAAGGTGTAGACTTTATAATATGTAATACAGATGCCAAGGCATTAGAACAAAGTCGTATACCAAACAAGATTCAGTTGGGGCCACATCTTACGCAAGGTCTTGGTGCAGGTGCAAATCCTGAAGTTGGTAAACAGGCAACAGAAGAATCTTTGGAAGAGATTCGCCGCATACTTGAAGTGAATACCAAGATGGCATTCATTACTGCAGGTATGGGTGGTGGCACGGGAACCGGTGGTGCACCAATTATTTCCAAGATCTGTCGCGATCTTGGAATACTAACCGTAGGTATTGTTACCACACCATTTGGTTTTGAAGGTCCACGCAGGCTTAGACAAGCAGAAGAAGGCATTCGCCAGATGCAACCGTACGTAGATACTTTGCTTGTTATCAGCAATGATAAATTACGTATGCAATATGGTAATTTAAAAATGACCGATGCATTTGGTAAAGCTGATAATGTATTGGCAACTGCAGCAAAATGTATCACAGATATCATTAATAGTAAAGGCACGATCATCGTTGACTTTGCCGATGTATGTACGGTAATGAAAAATGGTGGTGTTGCAATTCTTGGCAGCGCAACCGCAGAAGGCGAAGACCGTGCACAACTTGCTATTGAAGAAGCATTAAGCTCTCCGTTACTGAATGATAATGATATTCGTGGCGCTAAATGGATATTGGTAAATATCAACAGTGGTGATGGTCAGCATGAATGTACCATGGATGAATTTGAAGTGATCAATAATTATTTGCGCACACAAAGTGGCGAAGATGCTGATCTTATTATTGGAACAGGTTATGACAACACGCTTGGTAATAAAATAGGCATTACCATTATTGCAACAGGTTTTGAATATAAAGATCCTTTTGCAAAGAAGGCAACTGTTACAGAAACAAAGAAAGTGCAGGCTGAGCCAGAGAAAATCGTTTTGCAGCTAGATATTGAAGGAATAGAAAAGAAAGTGCAACCACAACCTCTAAAGGCAGTTGTTGAAGAAAAGAAAGAAGATGTGTATGCACCGCAGTTAACAGAAGAAGAGCCAAAACCTGTTTCCGTAATTCTTCCTTTTGCAACACAGACTAATGTTAAAGAAGAACCCGCAATGGTTGAAAGTAAAGAGCCTTTGCATTTCGAACTTGCTGTAGAAATTACAGAACCGGTTGCCGCACCAAAACAGGAAGAAATTAAGCCAGTGCCGGTTGCAGAAGTTCCAGCAATGAAATACACAGAAAAAATTCCAGAAGAACCTGTAGGTAAACCTGTTGTTGCTGCAGGCCCGTTCTTAAGCAGGCCAAGTAATATTTATGCAGATGCGCAAACTGTAAAGGAAACGCCTTCGCAACCGGTAATGCAAACGCCGGAACCAAAAATTGAAATAAAGCCACAGCCTGTTATGGAACCAGAGCAACCGAAAATGTTGTTCCGTGAAGAACCTGCAGATGAAGAAACCAATTTCCGGTTTGTGGTAAAAGAAGAACCAGTAAATACAGCAGCGCAACCCAGGTTTATTTCTGAAGCTGAGTTGAATAATGAACCCTTGAATGAAGAAGAAGAACAAAAGAAGCGAGCCGCTGAACGCATCAATAAATTACGCAACCTCTCTTTCAACATGAATTCTGCGGAGGCAAACGGCGAGTATGATAATGTGCCCGCTTATGTTCGCAGAAACATGGAGCTGTTTGGAAACACCCTTACTTCTGTTGAACAATTTTACAGCAAGTACACAGTGAAAAAAGATGAAAATGAAGAAACGCAGATCTCAACGATCAATACCTTCCTGGACGGGAAAAAACCAGATTAGACAGGACTTATGATTCTATCGTGTTTTTAGTTGTTATTCCCCTGGCGTATGTCGGGGGAATTTTTTTGTATATCAAGCTGCAGTGCTTTTGGCATCGCCTGTTGTGTCACTCACTTCGGCGTCCGGAGCATTTATCTGCAAAGTGAAAAGTGAAAGGTCAAAAGTCAGGGTAAAATATTTTCACCTTTTACTTTTGACCTTTCGTCTAATGATTCATGCTTTGCAGTACAAGTGTGCGACGCAACGAAAGCTTAATAGCAGCACTGCGGCTGAGTACAATAAACTAACCTTTAGGTTTTACTTCATCTACAATTACTGCAGATAATCCGCCTTTGTCAGAAAGCGTACCTGTAACAGTTATTTGTTCGCCTGCATGTGTTTTTGCCTGGGCATATGCATCTTTCTTATCATGATTTTCTACCAACAGGTAAACTTTACCATCACTTGTAAGAAGACCCATGGGTGAGCCACCCTTTATGCAATCTGTGGCACAGGACTTGTGTCCTTCGCCACTTGCACCCATTGCAGAATAACAAGCCATATCCAGTACTTCACCGGAAACTGTCATTGATTTTTTCTCCTGAGCAAATGAAGTAAGCGAAGCAAAGCAAACTGATACAGCAAGCAATAAGAAACTTTTTCTGAAATTGTTTGTTTTCATAATAAATATTTTTAATGATAAAGAATTGCAGGGTTAGCAAATTGAAGACCATAAATGTATGAAATTTTGGTTGTAATGCAATGCCCTCCATTTCTTTCTTATTAAGTTTGTTATTATATTAAAAAAGACGAATGAAAACGGTACTTATAACAGGCGGAACAGGTTTGATAGGTAAAGCGCTTACTGCAATGCTTATCAGCAAAGGATATGAAGTAATTATTTTGTCACGCTCAGCCAGAACATCTGATCATAAATCTGTGTCTTATGCATCTTGGGATGTAGAAAAAGATGCAATAGATATCGCGGCAATACAAAAAGCAGACTATATCATCCATCTTGCGGGTGCCGGTGTTGCAGACAAAAGATGGACAAAAAAACGCAAGCAGGAAATTCTACAAAGCAGAACGAAAAGCGGTGAGTTACTGATAAAGACATTGAGGGAAAATGAGAATAAAGTAAAAGCTTTTATAAGCTCATCTGCAATAGGCTGGTATGGCCCTGATAACGATGCATCATTAAAAACCGGGTTTAAGGAAGATGCGCCTTCTTCTGATGATTTTCTCGGCAACACCTGCCAGCAGTGGGAGCAAAGTACAAAGCCAATGGAAACGCTCGGAAAACGATTGGTTTATCTGAGAACAGGAATTGTGTTGAGCAACGATGGTGGCGCATTAAAGGAATTCAAAATGCCTGTTAAATTTGGCATTGCGGCTATTCTTGGTGGGGGTAAACAAATGATCAGCTGGATACATATTGAAGACATTTGCAGAATGTATATATATGCGTTGGAAAACGAGATCAATGGTATATTCAATGCTGTTGCGCCAAAACCTGTAAGCAATAAAACACTTACACTACAACTTGCAAAAAAAATGAGCGGCAGTTTCTTTATTCCCATTCATGTACCTGCATTTGTCTTAAAAATTGTATTGGGCGAAATGAGTATTGAAGTTTTAAAAAGCGCTACAGTAAATGATGATAAAATCAGGAACGAAGGGTTCCGTTTTGTATTTCCTTCTATTGAAGCTACGCTGAATGATCTTATAAAAAAATGAATTGCTCAATCTATGCAGTATTGATGAACGTAATGCGACGCAAGGATGTTTAACCGGAGTTACTGCAGCCTGTAACAAAAAAAAATTACAGATCGGCTGTCTCAAATTTTCTTTTGCTGATAAAAAAATAAACAGAGAGATAAATGCATACCAATACAAGCTGCAGCGGCACATTTACGGTTGTGTTGGATATTTGCTGTTGTATTTTTTCAAAGACCGGCAATGGCAACAGGTCATCACTGCTTTGGATGGGGAGATAACTGCCCCAGTTATCAAAATAATAATTCAGTATACGCATCAACACATTTTCAAGTATGATAGTGTAAAGAAAAAATACACCCAGCGATATACCACTTCTTTTAAACAACAATGCCACCAGTATAGCCAGCCAGCAATAACTTAACGCATTTAGAAAAAAATAAAAGAGATATTGTGTGTTTTCAAAACTAAAACTGTTGGAAGCTTCGGTAATACCGAATACCATCCCGGTTAAGAAAACAAAAACGGTAGACACCAATGCAACTATCAATCCGCAAATAAGTTTTGTGACGATAAATTCTGATCTTGTAACGCCATCTATGATATTTTGCCTGTGCGTTTTAAAAGAGAATTCATTGGTAACAGAAATGATCATGATAAGACCGGCGATGAACAAAAGATAACTGCTTACATAAGACGTCATAATCCACACTTTTGGAAAAGCAAAGGGCGGGCCACCAAGAAACATATTGGCTATATCACCTGTTTTCTGGTCGTGGTAAATTTTATATTGAATAGCGTAAACGATATAATTAATGCCTGCAATGCTGGAAAGGTACAGTGCCGAAAGAATCCAGAAGGTTCTGTAATTCTTTACTTTCAGCCATTCTATTTTTAATAATTGCAACATGCGTTTTATTTGTTGGTAAGTTCAAGGAATTTTGTTTCAAGACTTTTCTTTTTCAATTGGAGGTGATTCAACACAACACCATTATTAAAGCAATGTGTGTTAATCGTTTCAAGATTGGCTGTACCAGTTTCAAAAAATAACTGCAGGTAATTTTTTTGCTTTTTTATCTCTTTATATCCGTTCATTGAAGACAATACATTTTCAAGCAACTGCATATTTGTTGCACCAACTTCCACGATGTCTTCATTCACCAATACTTCATCTACATTGCCCGCAGTAATAAGATTGCCAAATTTTAAAATGGCAACATGCGTACAAACTTTTTCCACTTCATCCAACATATGACTTGCCATAATAATCGTCTTACCTTCTTTAGCAAGATTTTTTATCAGCTCTCTTATCTCCGCAATACCAACAGGGTCAAGGCCATTTGTAGGCTCATCAAATACCAGCACTTCTGGATCTCCCAGCAAGCAGGATGCAATAGCCAACCTTTGTTTCATGCCCAAAGAATACGTGCTGAACTTGCTGGCTCTTCGCTCATACAAATTCACTTTCTGCAATACACTATCTATTTGTTCAAAACCTTTTCCTTTTATCTCTGCAGCAATGCGCAGGTTTCTTTCAGCAGATAAGTAATGATAAAAATTTGGCGTCTCCAGCAGTGTGCCAATGCGCCTGCGCATAGCTGCAGTTGGCGGCTGTCCCATAAAAGTAAAAGTTCCCGCACTTGCTTTAAGAATATCCATCACAATGCCCAGCATGGTTGTTTTGCCGCTGCCGTTCGGACCGAGTATGCCAAACACGCTTCCTTCCGGTACTGAAAACGAAACGTTGTTCAATGCACAAATGCGGCCATAATATTTTGTAATGCCATTCAGCGTTAATACGTCCACTGTAAAAATTTTACGAAAATTACTGCATTATCACACATGCATTATTATTCTTTTTAAAAGGCATAATCGTAATTATAAAAGGAAATTTTTGTATGTAGCAGGCTTTTAGTTCTTTGGGTATCGCCTGTTGTGTCACTCACTTGTGCGTTCGGATCGTGAATCGTCAATGGTGAATGGTCAATAAATTGCACAATGGTTTTATTCATCATTGACCACTCACCATTCACCAGTACAAGAGTGCGACGCAACAGAAACCTGAAGTTTATTCTTGGCCTGGTTCAAAATAATTCTTACTACTCATTCATGATTCATGATTGACCGTCGATTTTCGTTAAGTACATTTGTATGTTATTGTTATGGCAATCTCTAAAAGCAATATTATTCTTGGCATAGATCCCGGTACAGTGGTAATGGGCTATGCTATTATTGAAGTAAATGGCAGTGTTATAAAGATCCTTTGTATGGATGTATTAAAGCTTGGCTCGGTAAAAGATATTTATGAGCGACTTGAAATGATACATACTAAAGTAAATTTGTTAATTACGCAATACAAGCCACACACATTTGCTATTGAAGCGCCTTTCTTTGGTAAGAATGTACAAAGCATGCTAAAGCTTGGAAGAGCGCAGGGCGTGGCTATTGCAGCAGCAATGCAGGGAAGAATAAATGTTACGGAGTATTCACCAAAAAAAGTGAAGCAATCGATTACCGGTAATGGTAATGCAGCAAAGGAACAGGTTTGGAAAATGTTGCAGCAAACTTTGAGTATTGAGGAAAGGCCGCAATACTTTGATGCGACGGATGCGCTTGCGGTTGCGCTGTGTCATCATTATCAAACCTCATCCCCGATAGGTAAGCTTACAAAGAGTTTTAAAGGTTGGGAAGATTTTATTTCCAGGAACCAGGAGCGCATCCTCAAAAAATAATTTGTATGCAACAGCAACGCTTAAAAAAGATAAGAATACTTGTAGTGTTCTTTATTATTGTACTTGCATTAAGTGGTATTACTGCATTTCCTGTTTATACTGAACTAAGTTTTCTTCAGCAACATGGCTATATGAATAATGACCAGTTTTTTGGCCCATGGTTGAATAAAGTTAATGGTGTTATTGATACTTATGGAAAGTATCCTTTTTTATTTTATGGGTATGATTGGTTAGCTTTTGCACATCTTGTAATTGCAGCACTATTTTATGGTGTTTATAAAAACCCTGTGAGAAATAAATTTATTCTGAGTTGGGGAATGTTTTGTTGTGTAAGTATCATTCCACTTGCATTTATTTGTGGAAATATAAGAGGTATTCCAATCTATCATATACTGATTGATTGCAGCTTTGGTGTTATTGGAATTATACCATTGTATGTTTGCAGAAGATATGTTCTGCAGTTGGAAGCTTTGCAAAAGCAACAGTCTACAGCATTGCAGACATAATTCTTTCCTGTATTTCTTTTAATTCATCAGGAGATAATTTCAATTTCTTTCTTGTAAAGTTGAGGTCATCGGAAGAGTTGATAGGAAGCAAGTGCATATGTGCATGAGGCACTTCAAGACCGATGACTTCTATACCGCAACGATCGCAATGAAAACTTTTTTCAATTGCTTTTGCAATTGGCTTTGCAAACAACAACATTTCACTTAAGTAATCATCGGGCATATCGAAGAACTTATCTGCTTCTATTTTTGGAACTACCAATACATGCCCTCTTACCAGTGGAAAAATATCTAAGAAAGCATAAAATTTTTCATTCTCTGTAATTCTGTAAGAGGGAATTTCTCCGGCGATAATTTTTGAAAAGATGGTCATACTATTGCGGATTGATGATTTCTGCCTGCAGATTTAGGAATAATTACTCAAATAAAAAAAGCTTCTCAAAACGATTGTGTTTTGAGAAGCTTTTAATTTAAATTTTTACTTGCTAATTCTTCCCGCAACTGATAAGTCCTGCACTTTCAGAAGTGAAATCTACTTTGCTAAGTGAGATCATGATAATATGATCATTACCTTCTTTTATTTTAACAGTACAATCTGGTTTTAAGTTTTTGAATACTTGTATTGTATTGGTTACAGGCCACTTTATTTCAATGCTTTCTACTATCGAAGCTTGCCCAATGCCTATATGTTGTATCAAAGGATTTGAGCCAAAACTACCACCTGAATTTACCTCATCGTATACAGACCTTTCAACGCCATTTTCGCGGAAAGTGACTTTTATTTTTGCCCCGATAGCGACCCTGTTGCATATAGTTCCTTCCAAAGAAAGGTTTATCCAATGGTTGTTATTTTGACCGGGGTTAATATAAAGCGAATTTTGATAAGCGTCTCCGGTATAAGCGCCGCCCATTTCAACATATATATCCTCATCTCCATCATTATCAAGATCAGCAAACGAAACCCCATGTCCTTTTTGTAAATTACCGACCCTTGCAGAAGAAGTAACATCAATAAATTTCCTGCCATCCATATTCTTAAACATTTTATTGGGTACTAATGACTGGAAAAGCGGGTTTCCGGTACCAAGATATATATCTGGATAACCATCATTGTCAATGTCTCCGAAATTGGCACCCATCGCAAAAGCAACTTTATTCAAACCAACTTTGTTGGTAACATCCTCAAAGGTTCCGTCATGCTTATTCCTAAAGAGAAATTGTTTGCCTGCATTACCAACGGGCATATGCAATGCTTCTGCTGCAGTATAACATCCCAGTGATTTATTAAAGTCGTAACTGCATACCAAAATATCAAGCCAGCCATCATTATCATAATCCCAAAACCAGGTAGGAAAAGTACGGGCCTTGCATTCATTTAATCCTGCCTGCCCTGTAACATTTTTGAAATGAACAACACCATTTTTGATGCCTTCGTTTTTAAGCAACACTTTTTGAGTATCTAATGTTGAGATGAAAATATCAGGCCAGCCGTCATTATCATAATCCCCCGATGTAACCCCTTTTATGAAAGCTTCAATATTACTATTGCTTTGAATAGCTACGTTTGTAAAAGTGCCGTTTTTATTATTGATATATAACTCAGAGGTGTTTGCATCATATTGACTGTTTGATTCGTTTCCGATAAAAACATCCAGCCAGCCATCATTATTAAAATCATTCCATGTGGCTGCTTGTGTTGGATGAAAAGAAAGTAGCCCGCTTTCTTTTGTAACATCGGTAAAAGTACCATCACCATTATTGCGCAGCAGAGAGTTGGGTTCTTTGCCATATGTTCCTTTCCATGCGCCACGCAATACAAAGATATCTTTGAGTCCATCATTATTGTAATCTGTTTGCATAATATTAAGACCACCTGTAAAACTTTTTAGTCCTGATGAATCAGATACATCTGTAAAGCTGCCATTGCCATTGTTCCTGCAATAATGCATGCTTTCTTTTAAACCCCATGAAGATGTTATAATATCTAAATAGCCATCATTATTAAAGTCTTCAAGAATACTGCCACCAGCCATATTTTTTGTATTTAATCCTATGTTTATTGCAGCGTCAATAAATGGTTTTACAATTTTGGAAGTATCTGCATCAAGCCCTTTTATCAGGTATTCAGCCGGTACAGATCTTGGGTATTCACCAATGGTCATATAAGCAATATTGAGTAACCATCTTGATTCAAGATCTCCGGGATCATTCTTCAAAAGCGTTTCATATACTTCTATGGCTTTTTGTGAGCCTGTTTTATTTATATGTATGCCACTACCTTGTATAGGAAACACGCAGGATTCTTCACCATGGTTATGAATGCAATTAATTCTTTCCCCAAGCCGTAAATATGCAACAGCAAGATCTTTCCTAATCATTGGTATGCGGGAAAGATCTGCAGGGTCTACGTTTTCAATCAATCTTTCAAATGTGTTTATTGAGCGCTGCTCATCTCCCAATTCAAGAAGTGTACTGGCTTCACAATATGAGGCCATCACTGTTTGCATATAGTCTGAGGAATGTTTTAACACAGAATCATAGTACGCTAACTGTGCTTCAGGACAAAAAGAATTTTGAATTACACATTCGCTTTTTGCAACGGTAGAAAGCAGGTTTATCATTTCTCCGTTAGGAGTAACTTTTTCATTGCATGCGGGGTGCGAAGCTAGCAGTATAAATACAATTATTTTAGATATAGTATGTTTCATTTAATTAAGTTTTGGCGCCTGTTGCAGTATATCTATACAACGGGTAATGTTATCCAAAATGGACAATCATGTTTTTTTCAACGGTGGTCCATTGTGCAGTATTCTGCTGTGCAGAAATTGCAATAGATCATAATACATGAAATGCTAATTACACTCCTGTATTTTACTGTTTATGTACCAGGCCTTTGAATATGCATTAAGCTTCACTTGCGTCGCACACTTGTACTGTAGCAATTATTGCAGCACAGCAAAAAATTAAATCACTATAGAATTTTGTGTTCCGGGTTTAATACATTATTTGTTACGCATTGATAAAAGCATGATTTATAAGCTACAGATGAACATAATGCGACGCAACGATGACGCTATGAAATACTGCAGTTTGTAACACAAAGAAATTTGCAGCATGCAATCAGCCCAATATAAAAGCAAGTGTAAATAGAAATATGATTATTAAGGAGAGGATAATATCAGCAGGAAATATCAGGGGGCTGTTCGGGGGAATCTAAAAAACATGTTGATAAATGAGGAGAAAAAAGCTGGTATTTTTGTAAGGAAGCAACAGCTGTAAAAATTAAATATTCATTATCGGGTTTGTTGCATTCATTTTCAGAAGTAATTTTTTTTGCAAAGGGTTCAGATTGTTTTTTCTCTGAAGCCGGATTAGTAACATCGCTGCTACTTCCTGCATATGCTGTTCTGGCATTGTTCAATTGGGTTTTACTGAGGTTAGGCACACAAAATAAATAAAGTGTATCGTTATATACTTTTCGTTTTACATAGTTGTAATGAATTCCATTTAATTCAATTTCTCCATCAAAACGTTCATATTCCATTTGCTGCGGTCCATAAGGTAAATCCATCGGCACTTTAATTTCAATTAGTGCAGCTTCATTATAATTGCCATTGTCTAATTCTTCTACCATTAGTTCATCTGCGCAGTTTATGAAATAGTCAAAGAGTAAGGAATATCCCGCCAGATTTAACAGGTAAACTGCAACTAATAATATGGCAAATATTTTTTTCAATAGTGTTATGCGATAAGTTAGTTTCTATACCAATTAACTGAAAGTAATTTCTGTGTAAATGTTTTATTATGCTCAGGTGTATTTAATCTGTTGAATAATATAAGCGATAAAACAGAGACCTTTATTAAGGTCTCTGTTTTATTATTTTTATTCTCCTTCTGTTTGCGGTATTGGTAATGCAGACCATACCTGGTCTCCTGTTCTGTCTAGTGGTAGTTCACCCAGTTTATTATATCTGCGCATGTCAACCCAACGATGACCTTCATAAAATAATGAATATCTTCTTTGATTGAGCATTTCATTAATAAGATCATCTTTGGAAGGTTCTGAATTACTATAATCTTCGAGCCCGTGACCATTACGTATGATGTTAATAGCAGTAATTGCATTATCAAAATCATCGGTTTGAATACTAGCTTCTGCATATATCAAAATCAATTCTTCATTCCTGATAATTGGGATAGGCGCCACGCTTGAAGTGTAGACCCACAGATCCCTGTCACTGGTAAGTCCATCTTTTGTTACAGGTGTGGTACGCAATGTAGCTTTATTGATCCTGTCATCACCACCTTCAATTTCATCAGCGTAGGAGGGATGTGCTAAGCGCACTTCACCATTTTGTTCCTGTGGAAAGAATGCGGTGTTTAACTGATCTCCTGTGCCTGTACCGAATACTTCAAATACGCCTGTATTAAAATCTCCGTTAAGATCAAAGAAAGATGCATTAAGATCAGTTAAGGCATTTGCCCATTGCTGGCGATATACATCAACTCTTGCAGCAAGTGCACGATTAAACTTAGTTAGCCCTGCTGCATCTGAAAGTGAACCGAAGCCATCGGTGAGCGGAAACAGAACCGTAGCGCCACTAAGGTCGGTTTTGGCCTCATCAAGTAATGATGCAATAGCTGCAATAGATTCATCATAACCAAGTATTGGACCGAGATTATTGGGATCTGATACATCTACACGAATACCATTTGTATAAGTGAGATTTAGGTTCATCAACAGATCATATGCCTTGATCGTTTTTGCAAAACCGAGATATCCCTTTTTCTCATCGTCTGCGATCTGTGTTGAATTGGTGGCGGCATCTATCAATACATTACAGTTCTTTACAACACGGTACCTGGATCCCCATGGATTGGTGATATAGAATCCTGTATTGTTCACTGGTGCGGAGCCTAACAATTCGCTGGTATATCTTGGGTCTGCATTGGAAAAACGATACATTTCACGACCCATAACACCTACAGCATCAAGGTATAATCCTTCATTGTTACGCATACCAGAAAGTGTTCCTGCTACAAGACCATTTAACTGATCTTTCGACGCATTTTTTAAATAGTCTTCGATAGTAGGACTGTTGAGGTTACCGTAATCCTTTTTACAGGAAGGGAGATACGCGGCAAACAGCAGTACTACTATTATATTTAAATTGAGTATTCTTTTCATTTTTATAGGTTTTCTTTTTTAGAAATCAATAGTTACATTCAATGAAGCACGTTTAGACGCAGGGAAAGGATCGACATCTACACCGGTAGAGAAGCCTGTACCAAAGTTGGAAACTTCAGGATCATAACCACTGTATTTTGTGATGGTGATATAATTGTTGAGTGAAACACCTGCACGTAAACCATGAATAATCTTGCCTGGTATTTTATTGAATGTATAATACAAACCTATTTCCCTGAAACGCAGATAACCAGAGTTCTCTACAAAGCCTCTTGCACTACCCCAAGAAATGACATGATCCTGTCTACACCATCTGGTGTTTGGTTGTTGTTTGCATCAGCATCGTAATCTGCGCTGGTACTGCCGAAATCATTAAGCAGGTTTGTAAGATTTACATTGTCTCCTTTATATTTCCAGTGAATAAGAAAACGCAGACTAAGCTTATTAAAGAAAGTAATTTCATTAAATGTGTTCATCTGGAATTTTGGTTCCTGGTTTCCTAAAACCACAACTCCTTCCTGGGCAGGTGCATTTGTACCTACAATTTGTGTTGCAGATTTTCCTTCTTCTATCTGGAAGGTTCCTAAGCTGGTGCCAAAGGAACCAAGCTGTACCGGTGGTATAGTAAGTTTAGTAACTTTTGAACGGTTAAGCCAGAAGTTTACGGAAGTGTTCCATTTGATAGTTTTAGAAGAAATTGGCTGTGCGTTCATGCCAATTTCAAGACCCTGGTTACGCAGGTCACCTGCGTTAATAAATTTTGTTGAGAAACCGGAAGAAGGCGGTACGGTTGCCAATAAAAGAAAATCATATATCTTCTTGTTATAGAATGTTACTTCAAAACTAAGTTTATTATTAAGCACACTAAAATCAAGGCCGCCTTCAAGTTCTGTTTGTCTCTCTGGTTTTATATTTGGATCGCCACCCTGAATGTTTACAATAGAACCTTGTAATCCTCCGATGTTTGAAGCAACAAGTGTGGTGAACTTACTGCCGAATGCAGGAAAATTTGCAGACTGCCCATAGGCTGCACGTAGCTTAATGTTGTTGAAGAAATTATTATCAAGTACACCGAGACGTGTCAGATTGATTGATAAGCCACCTTTTGGATAGGTGTAAAATCTTTCAACGTCACCGTTATTGGTTGAACGATCAAAACGTACACCAGCATTTAAATTGATCGCATCAAGGATACTTACTTCTTCCTGTGCAAATATTCCATCATTTTCAAACTTATTTCTGAATTGCTGTGCTGTTAAAGCACCACCCTGGTCAACATTTGTCTGACCTGGTGCTACCTGCGTTGCCACATCCAGGATATTGTTGAAATCACCCTGCTCCTGTGTATAACCTGCAGATGTAGTGAACCCTAAATTATCTGACGGATTAAAAGTGTTTACCAGAGATAAGATATAATTTGTATTCAAACTCTTTGTAAAACCTTGTACAGATGTTCCTTTATTTACAGATTGAAACTGAAGTTCTCTTGGAAATTGTGCATTAGTAACAAGATTGTAAAAATCAACGCCACCCCTGCCTATGAATTTTGTAGTTGATTTATTTCCTTTTAGCAAAGTAGCATCTACATTAAAACCCGTTGTAAAACGATTTACATTTTCATTATTCTGCATTAAAGCAATTGTTTGCAAAACGTTTGATGCTGAGAAGGAGTTTGCAGGATAATTGCCGAATTCATCAGGATGCAGTTCAACAAAATCAGGAGTTGACGAAAGCGAAATACTATACGTTACACCTGCATTATCATTACCGGTTAACCCTCTGTCTGCAGAAGAGTTTACATAGTTTGTACTAACTCCAAACTTTATGTTATCGGTAATTTTATGGTCTACATTTAAACGCAAGCTGGTATTGCGATAACCTGTTCTCTGTACGATGCCTTCTTCTTTTTTCTGCGCTGCCGAAAAATAAAAACTTGTTTTATCATTACCACCGGTCATACTTAAAACACTGTTACGGGTAAAGCCGGTATTGCCATAAACTTCTTTTTCATAATCGTATAGTTTTCCTGCAGATTGTGCATCAAGGAATTGCTGTTTTAATGCAGCACTGGTTTCAGGATCGCTTGATAAACCTGCAGCAGTTTCTGCAGTAAACTGGCGCACACCCAACAGCTTACGCACTTTTACAAAGCCAACATCCTGCGAAAAACTGATCTTTGTTTGACCAGACTTACCTCTTTTAGTGGTGATAATAATTACACCAGCGGCCGCTCTGGATCCATAAATTGCCGCTGCGGAAGCACCTTTTAAAATTTCAATGTTTTCTATATCCTCTGCGCGCAGATCTGCTATACGGCTACTGGCATTATCCTGGGTAGATACATTGCCACCCGCTGCGGCTGCGGTAACTGCATTTAAACCCGCAGAAGTTGCAGAATTATCCATAAATACACCATCAACTACATACAGCGGTTGTGTATTACCGAATATAGAAGTTACACCTCTTAATTTTACAGATAAGCCGCCACCCGGCGCACCACTGTTTGCATTGATATAGGCACCTGCCACTTTTCCATTCAAAGCAGCATCAAAAGTTTGTGCAGGGGCAACACCGTTTAGTTGTTTTGAAGAAATAGTTCCAACTGCGTTTGCAAGATTTCTTCTCTTTACAGTAGTAGCCAAACCTGTTACAATCACTTCATCAAGCCGCGCAATATCTTCTTCGAGCTTTACATTTAAATCGCCTGAAATATTATCAGCTTTAAATGTCTGCGATTTAAAACCGGTAGAACTAATAACAATCGAGGAACCGGCAGGTACCGCCAGTCTGAATTTTCCTTCTGCATCTGTTGCAGTACCTATTGTTGTTTTTTCTACAATAACACTAACACCCGCCAGCGGAACTCCTTTTGTATCTGTTACAGTTCCACTAACAGTTTTGTTCTGTGCATAAATACAGGGCGGCAGCAGCAGCATGCACAATAGCCCTGTAATGACTAACAAACTTTTTCTCATTGAGTTTGATTTTTTGGTTTAATAATTATGATGGGTTTGTGGTATTGAAATTTTTTTGATCATGATGAGTACGTTTTAAATGCATGTGTTTTTTATTTAATAATGAGTAAATAGAAGCATGAGTTTTTTTATGATCCGGTCTTTTGAATAACTATTAAGCTTTGGTTGCGTCGCACACTTGTACGTTCCTATCTTTACTCAATTACGTACAAAAAAATTAAGTTTAATTAGTGCATTATGTATGGCAATTTGTTTGCTATAGCATTTAAAAAAGACACAGCCACTAAACTTTGTGTTGCACCATTTATCATTGTGTATTTTATAATTTGACAATCAGTTGACAAATGTTATACTTTACAAGTGTGCGACGCAAGGGACGCTGAGATATATTCTTTGTCGGGTTCATAAATAAATTTCTCTTTGAATACTTATGCAGGTTGCTTTTGTAAATAAATATGACTGCCATATCCATTTTCTGCTACCTGCTTAGCTCTTAACGGATAAGAACTCAAATCTGTTGGGGTCTTTGCCGCAAGACCATCAACATACCTGTTAAACATGCAGAATGCAGCGGCAATAAGCACCGTATCGTGAATGTCTCTGTCCGTTGCACCAGATTCACGTGCTTTTGCAACATCGTGTTCAGTAACAGCTTTGCCACTCTTTTGCACTTTACCCGCAATGTTCAGCAATGCTTTGAGTTTATCAGAAATATCTGCAGTTGTGTAATCATTTCTTACATCATCTACCAACGAACGGTTGCCGTTGAGATAACAAACCGCAATTTCTCCATGCGAATGATGACAATAAAAACAATCATTCAAATAAGAAACATACGTAGCAATGAGCTCACGGTCTCCACGTGAAAGGCCATCATCGCTGCGCAATAAAATTTCTGCAAGCGCACTCATGGGTTCGGCGGTCTCTGGTCTGAAAGCCATTAACGACCGGATGCCCGGAAGATTTGGATCAACTTCTATATGTGCCATATTTTTATTTTAAAGTGAGGTGATTTATTTGTACAGATCAAAATCTATATAACCTTCTGCAGCCCTGCGTGGTGCACGTTCTACATACACCTGCCTGTCTTGCGGCGCCCAAGTACCAAGCCCATCTACATATCGGTTGAACATGCAGAATGCAGCAGCAATTAAAACAGTATCATGTATTTCTCTATCTGTTGCACCAAGTTCTCTTGCATGATCAATTTGTTCTGCAGTTACATGCTTCCCACTTTTCTGTACACTGCCTGCAATGGCAAGCAATGCTTTCATCTTATCTGAAATGTTGGATGAAAGAAAATCTTTCTTAATGTTGTCTATGAACTGCATATCGCATTGCATATAATGTTGCGCTAATGCTCCATGCACATTCTGACAAAAGAAGCAATCATTCAAAGAAGACACATAAGCACCGATCAATTCTCTTTCACCACGTGATAAAGTGTTGTTATCATCGTGCAATAAAATTTCCGCGAGTTCATTTAAAGGCTTTGCAGTCTCAGGCCTGAATGCCATCGGACCTCTTATGCCCGGTAAATCATTTTGAAGATCTATATATGCCATAAAAAGATTTTAGATTTTAAATTAATAAGCAGTTTCTGCTGGCATTACATAACCCTTTGCCATGCGTTCTCCCATTGCTTCATACACTTCAGGATCTGTTGGTGTAAAACTTGCAAGCCCATCTACATACCTGTTGAACATACAGAATGCAGCAGCAATTAAAACAGTGTCATGTATTTCCCTGTCATCTGCTCCTTCTTTTCTTGCAGCAACAATATCATCGGGTGTTACTTCTTTGCTAAGTATCTGTACCTTACCAGCTATATGCAGCAAGGCTTTCAGCTTATTGCTAACAGGTGCATGCCGCATATCCTTTAATACTTCATCAACTGTATTTTTTGCGTCGCCATATAAACATCTTGCTGCGGCTGCGTGACTGCTCATGCAAAACATACAATCATTGCGGTAAGAAACATAAGCTGCAATCAATTCTCTTTCTGCTTCACTTAATGTTGATGGACCTCTCAATAAAACTTGTGCTAATTCATACAGCGGCTTGCCAGTTTCTGGTCTGAACATTACCAAACTTCTTATGCCTGGTACGCCTTCGGGGACTTCTATGTGTGCCATTTTTATATAAGATGTGTTATGTAATTTTTTTTGAGCCGGGCATTAGTAATACTATGATACTTTCGTTGCGTCGCACTCTTGTAGGTTTAGAACACTATTCAGCTTTTCGATTTTCTTTCGCCAACCATGTTACAATAAAACCAATAACAAAGATGAATGAGAAAGTAAAAACAGCATTTCCATAACCACCAAGCAATGTTACCAGTGCACCAATAAAGAATACAACAGTACCTGTAAATAATCTTCCTACATTAAAACAAAAACCTGTTGCAGATGCACAAATTGAAACAGGAAATAGTGCAGGGATATATACTGCTAATGCCCCCTGGCTTATACCAAAGAAGAATACAAGCAATGCCATCTCTGCAAAGGTTGCAACAGTAACAGTTGTGTTTAATTTGAATACAACAAAGGCCATGATGAAACAGGCTGCAAAACACATCATCATTGTTTTGCGCAAGCCAATTGCATTAACGATCCAACCGGAAAAGAAGCTGCCGATAATACCACCACCTGCAAGTATCATCATTGTCATACCACGTTGTTGTTGTACATCATAACTGGTGGAAATACTTTGCACCCATGTAGGCGCCCATGAAAAAATTGCCCATAAACCAATAAGCATGGCGCCAAACACAACAGAGCCGATCAATAAATTTTTTCTGTAAACAGGCGCAAAAAGTTGTTTGTTGATACTTTCTTTTTTTTGTACGGCTTGCTTATCCGTTTTCCATTTTTCTGATTCAGGTAAAGTAAAATAAGCAAATAAAGCTAAGGCAACAGGAGCAAGGCCTATCCAGAATGCAGTTCGCCAGTCTTCTGTAAAATTGTTAATTGCACCTGCTGCAAAAAAACCCACAGGCATGGCCAAAGAAACAATACCCTGTATAACTGCTTTTTTCTTTTCAGGCCATAACTCGCCAACAAGAATAGTTGTTGTAACTAACACACCACCTATACCAAAGCCTGATAGGAACCTGCATATACTTACCAGTAACCAGGATGACGAGATGCCTGTTACTAAAGCAAAAAAGCCAAAGGTGGCAGTAGATAAAATCACAGATTTCGAACGTCCGATCTTATCACAGATAATGCCCAATGCAATGCCACCAAACATCCAACCGAAAATAAAAACACAATTGATCCATGCACTTACATCATTCAGCTTTTCTTCGGATACATTTCCCAGCAGATCTTTTACTACAATGGGTAAATAAACAGACATCAGCATAGAAATAATTCCACTGAAAAACGTACTTAGAAAACATATAATAAAAGCAATGCCAGGCCTGCCTGTAATATAACTTTCCGAAACCGGCAATGTTGTAATATTTATTTTCTCGTTCGGGCTAACGGTTCCTGTTTCCATCTTAATGTGTAGTTGTTTGTTTAAGATGGTCATAACCCTGCGGCAAACGGTTGTAGCCATTCTTTTTTAGTCTTCCACCAAGGCTTGTGTAGAATGAAGGGTCATCCGGAGCTACTGTAGCAAGGCCATCTACATAACGGTTGTATAAACAAAACAATGCAGCTATTAAAACTGTGTCATGAATTTCAACATCTGTTGCACCAGCTTCTTTTGCTTCCCGGATAGCACTTTTAGTTACACTCTTTCCGCTTTGTTGTACTTGTGATGCAATGATCAAAAGCTTTTTCATTTTATCACTTACAGGCGCAGTGTTAATATCCTGTTTTATACTTTCACAAGTATTATGCTCGCCAAGTAAAACATCAGCTGCAGCAGTATGTGCAGTTGCACAAAACTTACAATCATTGCGATGCGAAACAATTGTTGCAATTAACTCTCGTTCTGCTTCTGATAAGGTTGAAGTTCCACGCATGAGTACCTGCGTTAATTCACGGATTGGTGCTGCTGTATCCTGCCTGTATTCAAGCAAACCGGTTATGCCGGGCAAATGCTCTTCCAATGGTATATATGGCATGGTAAAAAAAGTGATTAATAATTTATAATGAAACTTTGAATTGCTGTTTGAGACTGCATTTATGCTGCGTCTTGCAACATGCTGAATTCTGAACAGAACGTATAAGTGTGCGACGCAACAACTGATGAGTGCAGCTATGCAGGCTGGCTAATAAAATAATACAGGCCTTTTTTGCTGTTATTCAAAATGCAGTTCTAAAAAACTTATACAAGCGATTGTGGAGGTTTGCCTGCTGTTTCAATAAAGCAACTGGCTAAGAAAGGATTCATGATTGTTATATGCTGGTTAATCCGGATATGAAAACAGGTAAGATCGTATTGCATGGATTGATAGCTGTATTCGCTAAAAAATGTACTTTTTATTGCGGATGATTCACTTCCTTTTTTGCTTGAAGGAGCATCACTTAGTTGCTTTGCGTAATCGTTTTTTGTTGCATACAATTGTGTTTTTTGCGCATTGGGCAGGCAAAGTAAATGTAATGTATCATTGGTTGTTTTGCGCTTAACGTAATTGTAATGTGTGCCATTAAATTCAATGCTGCCATCATAACGTTCATAGTCATTCTGGCTTTGCATGTAAGGCATATTCAGCGGGATAGCTATTTCCACAAGTTCTGCATCTTTATATGCTGCTTTGTCTATTTGTGAAACTGCATCTTTATCTGAGAGCGATATAAAATATTTGAAAATAAAAGTATAGAAAACACTGCTGCACAGGTGAAGTGTAAGTAACAATATGGCGCCTATTTTAATCAAATGCAGTTGTTATGATGGTACTAAAATAGGATTTATTATAATAAAAAATATTTTTAGAGCTACTAAACATGTATGGAGCCTGTGGAAAATAAAAAAGTGCAGTTATTTACTGCACTTCTTATAAGATGTAAGGCTGGCGTTAAACAGTAATATCTTCAATCCTGAATTTAATAACCCCCGTTGGTGCTTTAACTTCGGCAATATCGCCTTTGAGTTTGCCAAGTAAACCCTGGCCAATGGGAGAACCTACAGATATTTTACCGGCTTTCAGGTCGGCTTCTTTTTCACCTACTATCTGATAAGTAACCGTTTTTTTGGTACCAATATTGGTAATAGTTACCCTTGTCATTATAGAAACTTTACTTGTGTCAATAGTACTTGCATCTACTATCCTGGCTATAGCCAGTTGATTTTCAAGCAATTTCATTTTAGCTTCCAAAATGCCCTGGGCTTCTTTGGCCGCATCGTATTCGGCATTTTCTTTAAGATCACCTTTTTCTCTTGCTTCTGCAATAGCCCTTGAAGCAGCAGGCCTGTCTACCGATTTCATGCGGTGAAGCTCTTCCTTCATATTCTCGTAAGCCTCTTTGGATACATACATTACATCACTCATAACATTGAGGTTTGCGTTAGATAAAAAAATACAACGCCACATATTTATTGTATGCAGCGTTGCAGAATATCAAAATTACAGGAATATGGTTTTAAAAACAAGAACAAAAAGACGCATAAAAAACCAAAGATTTTAACATTCATACACACATAAAGTGTACAATAATGCGTTATTGTCTTAATAAAAAACCTCAATCCATGAAAAATCTATCCTCTTACAGTAACGTGAAAAACATTAGCACCATAGGAAACACTCAAACTGGCCATCATTATTGGGTGGGCCGGGTAGGCAAAGAGAAAGATTTCTTTGCAGGTCAAACCTTTCGTGCCAACAAAACAGGAGATTTGAAATCTATCTCCATTTTTCCTGAAATAATTATTAGCGAAGGAGAAGCCACGTTAAGCGTATTTGAGTTTGACACTGCAAAACGTGAGTGGAAAGAAAAAGTTGCTGAGACTATTGTTGTTATTAAAAAATCTATGGAGAAACAATGGTTATCTTTTGAGCTTAAGGATGTAAAGCTCGACAGCAACAAGCAATATGCTTTTAAAGTAACCTGTGCCAAAGAGGCTATGATGGCTATTGCTGAAAGTCATTGGAAAGAAAAGAACCTTTATAAAGAAGGTGCACAGTGGACGGGTTCATCAGAAAATCCCAAAGGGTTGTTCCACCAGAATTTCGACCTGAGTTTTATTGCGGCAATAGAAAATAATTAATTGCTGACGAAGGCTTAATAAAAGGCAGTATTGTTTTACCGCAATACTGCTTTTTTGTTTCCGGCTATGATGTTTTATGGCATCGCCTGTTGTGTCACTCGCTTGTACGTTCCAAAAAATTATCGGCATGTCTTCAAAAGCATAAGCCCTCTTGATCACAGCCACCAACTGGTTTGAAAACTGCCCCTTCTGTTATAGTGAATTCAGGCTGGTGTTGCTGCGCCAGTCTTCGAAAGATTTTTACAATGGCTTTAAAAATGTTTCTGGCTGCACAGCAGCTACTCCCAATTTTCCATTGATAACAAAAAGGAAATACCTTCTAAACTCAATGATTCAGCCTGGAGATAGTAATTTTATAAATGGTGCCAGCGTTTTGAAGTACAAGAGTGCGACGCAAGGAACGATGCTATGAAAAGCGATAGCCCGGCTCATAATAAATAAAAAAGAGACTACAATAGTGCAGCCTCTTTTTCTATCTTGCTGTTATGAGAAAACATTATTGAATCATATCATTTCCACCACTGTTATCTGCTTTTGTATTTTTGCGTTTGAATAAACTTGCATCAAATTTTCCGAAACGGTAGTTAAGATTGAAGCGCAGAACCTGCGGGTCTCTTCTGCGTTCTGAATACTGGTTGAAGTAATCAGACTCGGAATATGTTTTATACACCTGGGTTCTAAGAAAGTCGTTCATGCTAAGTGTAAGCGAAAGGCTTTTTCCATTCTTCCATGTCCAATCTTTCTTTACAGCAACATCAAAACTGTATCTTGGATCAAGATATCCCTGTGCAGAAGTAATAGAGCCGCCGAAGAAACCACCTCCACCACGACCACCACCAGAGTTAGCTGGTAATACAGTTCTTGCCTGATAATCTCCGGACAACTGAATGGAAAACCCTTTTGGTAATTTAAAGTTGTTATTAATTTTAGCAAACCAACTCCATTTTTCATTGGTTATATTGCTTTGTGCATCACCACCATTTATCTTTGAGTTGAATACATTCACGTTAACCGTAAGATCCCAGATCTTAGCCAGGGTTATTTTATTGGTAAACTCCATTCCAAAAGACCTGCTGTTATCTGCATTTACAAATGTGGTATAATATACACTATCGTTTTTGTTGATGGTTGTGTCTGGATTTATATTTCTGTAAATAAAATTTGTGATAAGATTATTGGTTCTTTTATAATAAGCTGATACCAGAAAGTTTGCGCCTTTTTTATAGGCGTAATTATAATTCAATTCAAAAGAATTAGTGAATTCCGGTTTAAGATCCGGATTACCAATGCTTATGTTCAGTGGATCGCTGTTGTCAATAAAAGGCAGTAACTGGAAGAAATTTGGCCTGTTTATACGGCGTGAATAATTTACCTGGAAGTCCTGTTTTTCGGTAAGTTTATAAGTTATAAAAGCGCTTGGGAAAAGACTTACAGGATACTTGACGGAAAAGGCAGAATCTTTACCAATAAGATTTCCATCGTAGTTAGAACTTTCTAGACGTAATCCTAACTGGTAATTTATTTTCTTTGTTTTAAGACTATAGGTTGTATAAGCTGCGTAAACCTGGTCTGTAAATTTATATTTACTACTTATAGAAGGAAGCAAGGCATACTCATCAGTTGAGTAATCATAAAAATACTGATCATTTAAGTTTTCAAAATTTCTAATTGCTGTTCTTACCCCCGCTTCTATTTTATTTTTATCATTGAATTGGTTCTCGTAATCACTTTGTATGGTTAAAAATTTATTGGAACCAAAACCATTTGTCTGTTGAAGCAGGGAAGGATATTTTATTGAGTAGGATGGTGGCGTTAAATAGTTTGTTGTATAATTACCAGCATTATTATTTGTGCTTGAGTTATAATTTATATCAGCAGTAATATCATGTCCATTTTCCGTAAAATTATGCCTGAAACTCAGCATTCCGCCAAAATTTTTAAAGTTTCTCTTCGAGTTGGTATAGCGGTCGCTGTGCGTAGCAAAAACAGTATTGATAGTTGAATCGATAATCTGCGACTCTGAAGAATTAAACTGCCCACGATTATAATTTGCAGCAAGTGAAATCGTATTTCTGTTGTCAACAAAATAATCAAGGCCGCCACGAAGAAATGCAAAATAGCCTTCGTTCACGGCATCACTTGTTTGATGAATGGTGCTTACAGGATCAATAAAATTATTCCTGTCTGTTATGGATGTTGATTTTGATTTGCGTTGGTTATAATTTCCACTGAGGAAAAAATTTAGTTTGTTTTGGCGCACATTTATATCAACACCGGTATTTATTTTGCCACGTGAATCAACACCCATTCTTACGCCGCCATTATAGCCGGTCTTTTTATTCTTCTTTAAAACAATATTCAGTATACCGGCATTACCGCCAGAGGCATCGTATTTTGCGGAGGGATTAGTTACAAGTTCAACCCTGTCTATAATATCAGCAGGTATCTGGTCAAGTGTAAGTGTTGTAGGTCTCCCATCAACAAATAAAGTTGGTGTAGCATTTCTTAAAGTAACGTTGCCATCAATATCCACATTTAGTGTAGGTATCTGCTTCATTAACTCAGTTGCAGTTTGACCTGTGCTAACAATATTCTTATCTACATTAAATATTTTTCTGTCAACGCCCATTTCAAAAAAGGGTTTTGCAGATGCAGTTACTGTAACGCCGGTAAGATTTGTCTCTGATGCAGCAAGTTTAATATTGCCAAGGTCTTTATCAATCATTCCAAGCATTTGCTGGGCGCGATCCTGCTGACTATTGTCTGTACTGGCAGCTCCACCTTGCGGTCTTTTAATCCCAAACGAAACAGGTTTATTATAGTCAGTATAACCAACAGCGCTAATATGCAGCTGGTAATTTCCAAACATGGAAAGGTTTTCAATGCTAAAATCTCCGTTCTTTTCAGTGATTAATGTAGCGACGATAACATCCTTCATTTTCTTGGTTGCTGAATCAAATTTGTGCCCGATCAATTGCACGCTGGCTGCATCTATGCCTTTATTAGTACTGCTGTCAACAACTTTGCCATACATGTGACCAATGTTCATATTCTGGCCATTCCCTTGTCTGTTAAATGATCCGGCAGGAGGCTGTGCCATAACTGTGGTTAGTGCCAAACTGCATATGAGCGTAAATAGTAGTTTCATCAATTCGTTTCTTTTTCAGATTTTAAAAACTAATCACAGCAAAGGTTTAGCTCTTTCTATGGTTTGCAACATGTTTGGTGTTTTATTTATTAAGCAACGGCTCAACTAAAGAAGCGGTTAAAAATATTATTCCAGCAAAGATTTTTATAGCATCATCGTTGCGTCGCAATCACTTTATCATCTCCAAAAAAAGCATCTGTAGTTCGTATGCTGCGTTGGAAAAATTAATTTTTAAACAACACTTAACACCAGCAAGGTAAGCACTAACTGAATAATGCCTGCCAGCAAACCACTGATTGCAAAAACAACTTCTATCCTTCTTATTGTTTTTCTAAAATTTTTATAAAAGAGCGCTTCAGTTTTTTCTATAGAAACCGATTGCAATTTTAACACAATCTCCTTTTCGAGTTCACTGCTTTGCGACAAGTTGCCAATAAACTGCGACATAACTGACGGAAAAAGCTCTTTTAACTCTTCCAAAAACAACTCTTTCAACTGGTTAGTAATTTTCTCACCAATGAACATAGATATAACAGGAATTGCTTCTTTTAGTTTATGATCTAGGAAATTATCAATATGGGCTTCAATCGCAGGCATCGCTTTTTCAAGCGTTTCAGGTCCTGTGAGCTTTTCATTTATGAATGAGGAGTTAAGTATTTCAATATTTACGGCATGTGCAATAGAAACAGTCATTCCCTCTTTCACTTTTGGTAATAAGCCGCGCCATCTAATACCGGCAATATTAATTACTTTGAAAGGTCTGAATATACTTCTGACGGCAAACTTTATCATTAGCCATGAAAGTAAGGCCGCAACAAAAGGAACCAGTAAAAGGGTATTATTCATAGTTATTATTTTAATAAAAAAAGCCTTGTAAACGGTTTGCGTTTACAAGGCTTACTACGGGAGGATGATGGGTCTCGAACCCACGGCCTTCAGTGCCACAAACTGACGCTCTAACCAACTGAGCTACAACCTCCGTACAATAACTTATTTGTTATAGGGCAGCAAAAATAAAGAAATACAATTAGCCGCCAAAATTAGGATGCATCTTTTATTTGCATCATTTTGGCCAACTTACCAAAAGCAAAGTTTCAACGGATCATTTACAGGTATACTAAAATGAATTTTTTAACAGCAAACTTTCATAATAATACCCGGTTATATAGCGGGTGTTTTTTGTTTTCCAATTCCTTTAAATGGGTGATGAATCGAGCCTGAAAGAAATATTACAAATAACCCCAAATGTTGTAATGTTTCCACCCTTTACATGTGCTTTAATATCTTTTACCCAAACAGAATCAATGTTGCGGATGGTTTTGGATGCTTCTTTTACAGCGTTTCGTATAGCATCATCTATACTTACTTCTGAAGATGCAATCACTTCGATAACTTTTACAAGTGGCATAGCAATGTTTTAAATTAATGAGTGTAAATGTTGTTGAGCGGAAGATACAAAGGCAGCATTAAATACAAAAATTCTTTTGTTGTTTATTAGCTTGTGGCTACTTCTTTTTCCCAACCTGTTTCTTTTAGTGCAGGGTCTTTTTCTTTTTTTAGGAAGTCACCATCAGTTGAAGCGCCGCCAATCGCAGCATCCATCAACGCACTGTCTGGTACTATTTTTACCGGTTCTCTCCACGAAGTACTTTCATCATTGTATGCATGATTACTTAATGAATTATAACAGGAGATGAGAGACCATCTTGGTTTATCGCTGAGATTGGCTTCGCTGCGGTGTAAAATATTGCTGTGAAAGAATAAGGCATCTCCCGGTTCTATTTCTACATATACATGTTCCATTGTTTGCAGTGCATTATTTACCATGGTCATATCTGCACCCACCTGTTCACCACTAAAGCCGTGGTTCACGCGTCCCATTTTGTGTGAGCCCTTTATTACCTGTAAGCATCCATTGGCTTTATTCGCTTCTGTTAACGCAATCATTACGCTCACCAATTGGTCCGGAAAAAGAAACTGGTTCTTGTACCAGTAACCGTAATCCTGGTGCCATTCCCAGGCGCCGCCAACCCGTGGCTCTTTTTGCATAAGCTTTGTATGAAAATGACAAACAGGACTATCACTGTCTAATAATTTGCCAACGGATTTTACCATTCTTTCGCTGCGGAGCAACATACTATAAACGTCATTACCCGGTGTAAACCACAACGTAAGTTTTGTTTTGCGTCCGCTTTGATCATTCAAATCAACTGCATTTTCTTTTACCACTGCATCTCCGGTTGCAATGCTATAAAGCTTATCAATTTCCTGTTTGCTGAAGAAATTCTTTACAATTACATAGCCATCTTTATGAAAGGCTTTCACATCAGCATCGTTAAGTATTTGTGCCATAAAATAATTTTTTTGATGATATTAAAATTACACTGACCACTTTAAGCGGGGATAAATGTAAAACAATTGCACCTGTAAAATGTACTGATATTTCTAATCTTTGATAAAGTTTGCCTTAATCATTTACTGCGGTGGTTTTGCTGATAAACTACTGATTATCAAATATTACAAAACCTCATATGCCTGTTCAGTATTGAACAGAACGTACAAGAGTGCGACGCAACTGAAGCTTCATCTTTTTACTTTTGCCGGGTTAAAAAACAAATACCAAAAATTACTGAGTTCCAGCTCCAATAATCCAATTGCTTCCCTTACCTTTGCCGCCCGAAAATCTATTTAATAACAAAAAATTTCAGGGTAATGAACAATTACGAATTGATGGTGATTTTTACCCCTGTGCTTTCTGAGGAAGAATTTAAAGCTGCCCAGAAAAAGTACGCCGACTATATAATTGAGCACGGCGGAAGCATTACGCACAGCAATCCCTGGGGTCTGAAATCACTGGCGTATCCTGTCCAGAAGAAAACCACAGGTATTTACTGGGTTCTGGAATACAGTGCGCCATCCAGCTTCAATGAGAAGTTTAAAGTACAAATGCTACGTGACGAGCATATGATGCGTCACATGATCACTGCACTCGATAAATACGCCGTCGAGTACAATGCCAAAAAGAGAAGTGGTGTACCTACAGGAATTGAAAAAGTAGCAACCATATAAATCATGGCAAAGGCAAACGAAATAAAATACCTTACGGCGATAAAGCAGGAAAAACCTAAAAAGAAATTCTGCCGTTTCAAAAAGTATGGTATAAAATACATCGACTACAAAGACATCGAGTTCCTGAAGAAATTCATCAACGAGCAGGGTAAAATTCTTCCCCGCCGTTTATCAGGTAACTCTTTAAAATATCAGCGCAAGGTTTCAGATGCCATTAAAAAGGCACGCCAGATGGCACTGTTACCTTTTGTAACTGATCTTTTGAAATAGAATAATTAGTAACCATCCCTAATCCGTTTTACAGCGGAGACAGTCTAAATCAAATTCACCGATTGGGCTCTTGGGAACTAAAAAACAAAACAATGCAGGTAATATTAATCCAGGATGTAGATACACTGGGCCAGGCAAATGAAGCGGTTAAGGTAAAGAACGGCTATGCCCGTAATTATTTGATCCCCCGGAAACTTGCGGTAGAAGCAAGCCCTTCTAATCTTAAACAATTAGAAGAAAAGCTGAAAGTAAAAGCCAGAAAAGAAGCTGCAATGCTGGCGCAGGTTAAACAGGTAATTGCTGCTTTACAAAGCGGCCCTGTAAAGATCGGTGCAAAAACAGGCACCAGCGGCAAGATCTTCGGAAGCGTTACAGCTCTTCAGATTGCACGCGCTATCAAAGATCAGAAAGGTTATGAGATCGATCGCAAACGCATCACCATCGTTGATGAGGTGAAAGAATTAGGCACTTACAAATCTTCTATCGATTTCGGCGGCGGCAACGTTGCAGAAATGGAATTCGAAGTGGTAGGCGAATAATTCGCTCTAACGTCTACATACAGTTTACATTATAAGACCATCACATTTTTGTGGTGGTTTTTTGTTTGATCTAACTGTTTTCTATCCGACCATTTTTCTTTTGAACCCAACTTTTGAATTCTATAGCATCGCCTCTTGCGTCGCACACTTCAGCGCTCCAAACATTTATCAGCAAAGCAAAACGTCCTTTGTATTTTATAACCTATAAACCTATATTTTTGCATCCCGTAACAATCAGGATTTAAGCGCACAAACCAATTATAAACTATGCGACAAATTGCTTTTCGTGAGGCCATCCGTGAGGCCATGAACGAAGAAATGAGAAGAGACGACAGGGTATTTTTGATGGGTGAAGAAGTTGCCGAATACAACGGCGCTTACAAAGTAAGCCAGGGTATGCTGGCAGAATTTGGTCCAAAACGTGTAATTGATACACCTATTGCAGAGCTTGGTTTTACTGCTATCGGTGTGGGTGCGGCGCAAAACGGGTTACGGCCTATTGTTGAATATATGACCTGGAACTTTGCTGTATTGGCGTTAGACCAGATCTTAAATACAGGTTCTAAAATGCTTGCCATGAGTGGCGGTCAGCTTGGTTGTCCCATCGTTTTTCGTGGTGGCAACGGCAGCGCAGGTCAGCTTGGTGCACAACACTCTACAGCTTTTGAAAGTTACTATGCAAATATTCCCGGTATAAAAGTGGTTTCGCCTTCTACACCTTACGATGCTAAAGGTTTATTGAAACAAGCCATCCGTTATGAAGAAGATCCGGTAATATATATGGAAAGTGAAGTAATGTATGGTGATAAAGGCGAAGTACCTGAAGAAGAATATTACATTCCATTGGGCAAAGCCGATGTAAAAAAACAAGGCCGCGATGTGACCATCGTTTCTTATAATAAAATGATGAAAGTGGCTTTAAGTGCTGCTGCTGAGTTAGAGAAAGAAGGTGTAAGCGCAGAAGTTATTGATCTCAGAACGATTCGTCCATTAGATTGGCAAACGATTCTTGACAGTGTAAAGAAAACAAACCGTTTGGTAATTGTTGAAGAACAATGGCCTATGTGTTCTGTTTCTTCTGAAATTTCGTACCGCATTCAGAAGGAAGGTTTCGATTATCTTGATGCACCCATCCGTCGCATCACCAGTGCGGATGCACCTATGCACTATGCGCCAAATCTTGCCGCTGCTTACCTCCCGGATGTACCACGCACAGTAAAACTGGTAAAAGAAGTGATGTATATGAAAAAGTAGAAAGCTTTATATAACGTAACTAAACTATATTATCAATCCCGCTGCCACAAATGCACGGGTTTTTTTATTTTATTTTGAACCAAATTACATTACTACTATGATGCTTTGCTTGCGTCGCACCCTTGTACATTCTAATCAATATTCAGCTAATTACAGTTTGGTTGTTTGCTTATTACTATGCAGTATAATGTGCACTGCACAAAATAATAATGCTACTTCATCAGATACAGCATCCTTAAATGCAGTAACCGTTACCGCATTTGCATCAGGTTTAAAATGGAAAGATGTACCAGCTTCTGTTGCTCTGTTAAACAAACAACAGTTGATGCGTTATGATGGAACTTCGATGGTTCCTTTATTAAATACAATTGCAGGTGTAAGAATGGAAGAACGTTCTCCCGGTAGTTACCGTCTTTCCATGCGGGGTAGCTTATTACGTTCTCCGTTTGGTGTACGGAATGTGAAAATATATATGGATGATGTGCCATTAACAGATGCAACGGGCAACACTTATTTAAATCTTATTGATCTTAATGAACTCTCCTCAATCGAAATTATAAAAGGACCATCTTCCAGTTTTTATGGAGCCAATACCGGAGGCGCAGTTATTTTAAATACAGATGATAAACGCGGTATAGATGCAGGTCTTAGTGGTGGATCGTATGGATTATTTAAAGAGTATGTAAGTATAAAAGAACATACCGATAAATTGTTCTTTGGCCTTCAGCAATCACATACTCAAAGCGATGGTTATCGTCAGCAAAGCGCATTGAGAAAAGATATTGTTCAGGGTAAATTCAACTGGAAGTTAAATAAAACATCTTCTCTTTTATTCCTTGGCTTTTATGCCAACCTGCATTACGAAACCCCCGGCGGTATTACACAAAAACAAATGGATTCTTTACCAACACTGGCAAGGCAGCCATCAGGTTCAACTCCCGGAGCAGTAGAACAAAATGCAGGCGTGTATAACAAAACTTATTTTGGTGCCGTTACGTTTCGGTCAGCATTTGCAAAACATTTTAATAATACAACGTCGTTTGTTTTTAATCATACTGATTTTAAAAATCCTTTTATCACCAACTATGAAAAACGAAAGGAGTTCAACTATAGCGGCAGAACAGATTTCCAATACACAATTAACAAAGGGAATAGCTTTACGCTAAAAACGAATGCCGGTGGAGAGTTGCAATACAATAACTCTTATATAAGAGTGTATGACAACAATGGTGGAACTCTGGGAGATAATCAATATAAAGACCGCGTATATACAACGCAATATTTTTTATTTGCCCAGGTAAACATAACAACCGGCAAATGGTTATTCCAGGCAGGTTTAAGTAATAATAATTTGCAATATAAATATAGCCGCCTGACAGACAGTTCAGGTGTGTATCCCATAACCAAAAAAACAGGGAATACGGTAAGTCCAAGAGTTGGCATAACTTATAGCATTATAAAAAATGTTTCATTGTATGCTGTTGCTGCAAAAGGGTTTTCGCCACCAACACTTGCAGAAGTGCTGCCTTCGAGTGGTTTATTTACAAATACTTTGCAGGCTGAATATGGATGGAATTACGAAGCAGGAATAAAAGGATCTGTTGTTAATAATAAACTTCAATACAATGCATCCTTCTATTATTTTGCTTTGAAAGACGCTATTGTGCGAAGAGTAGATGATAATGGTAATGAGTATTTTGTAAATGCAGGAGGAACGATACAAAAAGGTGCAGAGCTTTGGATGAATGCAAATATTATTAATGCTCATCAGGGATTTGTACAATCATTAAATATATGGAACAGCTTTAGCTACCAGCCTTACAAATTTGATTCATACAAATCAGGCAGTAATGATTATTCAGGTAATAAATTAACAGGTGTACCGCGTGCTATTGATGTAAGTGGTGTTGATGTAAAATTTATGCATGATTATTATACTAACATAACTTTCAATTATACATCATCTATATCATTGGATGATGCAAGCACTGTATCAGCTAAGCCTTATCATTTGCTGCAGTTGAAAATGGGAAAAGATTTTCTTTTACATAAAATGAAACTGAAAATTTTTGCCGGTGCAGATAATTTACTGAATGAAGGGTATAGTTTGGGAAATGATATCAACGCATTTGGTGGTAGGTATTTTAACCCGGCACCTGTAAGAAATTATTACGTAGGAATAGCAATTAACCTGTAATAATAATTTAAAGCAACGCTTAAATAAAAGTTGTTTGCCAATGCTGCATAGTGAACGATAGTACAGGAGTGCGACGCAAGTAAAGCATCATAGCAGTAATGCAGTCCGGTTCAAAAACAAAAAGAATGCAGCTTATGCTGCATTCTTTTTTATAAAGAGTCTCTTCTATTATTGTTTAATAAATTTTAGAGAAACATTTCCATCTGGTGTTTGTACCTGTGCAAAATAAATTCCACGGCTTAATTGTGCCGCATTGATCTCTATTCTGTTCTTACCTGATGCCTCATAAGAAGTTGTACTGATGATTTTACCATTAATATCAATAATGCGAATGGTAACTTCTTCGGCAGGCGTATTGAGTGTTACATAACATTTATCATGAACGGGATTGGGATAAATAGATGCCTGAACGTTTATAATAGCCTGCCCCTGATCTGCTGACGTTAATGCAGTGAGTGTATTCGTTACCGTAACAGTTATTGTTTCATCATCATATAAAGCAAGTGTGCTGTTATCTGTAACGCGTACTTTAAAGCTATAAGAGCCTGCTGTTGCGGGTGTCCAGGTAAATACACCGCTTGTTGCATTGATGCTTGCGCCGGCTGGTGCACCTATTAAAGAATAGGTGAATTTAGTTTTTGCATCTCCGTCAGTTGCAGTTGCTGTGAAAGTTAGTGTTGTATTTTTTACTACAGATTTATTACCGATAGGTGCCAATACAGGCGTATCAGCAATTGGTTTTACTGTTATTCTTACAATTGCAGGTGCAGAAGAAATACAGCCAACTTTTACACTGAAATAGAAGGAATCTTTACCGGAAACATTGGCATTAGGTGTGTAAGTTTTGTCGGCTCCTGTGCCTGCGAGTTTGCCTCTTCTTGGTGAAGTAGTAATAGCATAAGAGAGTGGGGAACCACCACTGCCGGATAATGTTATTATTTTCTTTGTATCCTCATCAGTTGTAACGCTCTGTGTGTTTGCAATAAGATTATTTACCGGTGCGATAATTAAACTTCCGAAAGCGCTTCCTCCATCTGTGCTCATAGTGAAATGACGCAGCACTGTGTAAGCACCGGCCGGAGTAATCTTGAAAATTGTTCCTACATTATTAGTGCCACCTGCACTTGTGAGCCCATAGAAGTTGTTGTCGTTGGCCTGCAACAATTTCCCTTTTGGCATTTTACCATCAGTTGCCGGGTTAAAATGCTTCATGGTTTTAAAAGTACCGGCTGTTGTAATGTTGAAAATAGTGCCATAACCGTAGGTGCCACCACTTGTTGTCATTCCATATAGTTTTCCATCTTTGGCTTGTATAAGACTGCCAAATGGAGAATAACCATCAGTACCGGTTACGAAAGTGTGTAGTATCGTTACCACACCGGCAGCAGTCATTTTGAACAACTTTCCATTTGATACAGTCATACCATAAAAGTTGCCATCAGTTGCCTGCACAAGATCTCCCTCGGGGCTGCTACCCTCTGTTGTATAACTAAAACTGTGAAGTAATGTAAATGCGCCTGCTGTGGAAATTTTAAATATAGTACCACCAGCACTTGCACCGCCGCCTTTTGCCATACCGTATAAAAAGCCATCTGTTGCTTGTACCAGGCTGCCGTTAGGATTACCACCATCCGCTGTGCCGCTAAAATGTTTTAAAACCGTGTATACACCACCTGGTGTTATTTTAAAGATGGTTCCATAACCGTAAGTACCACCGTCTGATGTCATACCGTAAAAATTACCATCTGTTGCCTGAATAAGGCTGCCCATAGGATAACCGCCATCCGCAGATCTATTGAATGAGCGTAAAATGCTTGTTGTGCCTCCACATATTTTAAAAATTGTTCCATAACCATATGCTCCACCTTCACTGTTAAGTCCATAGAAAGCACTGTCTTTACCTTTAATAAGAGATTCCATGGGTGCGTTTCCCTTTGTGGCAGCGTTGAAGTGAACCAGCGTAGTTACCGCTCCTGTAGTAGTCATTTTTATAGCCGTACCAAAATTGTATGTACCACCTGTACTTGTGAGCGCATAGAGATTACCATCATTTCCTTTGGCGAAACTTCCATCAGGTGTGTTGCCTTCTGTTTCTGTAACAAATGAATGCAACACTGTATAAACACCCGTAGTGGTTATTTTGTAAGCCGTACCGGCACCACCGGTACCACCAGTTCTGTTTAAGCCATATAATGCGCCGTCAGTGTTCTGATAAAGGCCACCATAGGGATAACCACCGTCCTTACCTGAGGAAAGATGACGTAATACAGTATAGACTCCAGCAGTAGAAACTTTAAAAATTGTTCCATTACCGTACGTGCCATACATGCTGGTTGTGCCATACAAATAACCATCAGTTCCCTGTATAAGATCGCTTTGAACAGAGCCGCCATCCGTTGGGCCGTTCAGGTTTTTGATAACTGTATAAACACCGGCTGTTGTTATTTTAAAAATAGTTCCATAACCGAAAGTGCCGCCGTAATAAGTAGCACCATAAAGATTACCATCTTTACCCAATGTAAGGCTGTTATAACTTTTATTTCCGTCTGTCGTGGTATTAAAATGACGTAATACAGAGAATGTACCTGTTGATGTTATTTTAAAAATAGTGCCGCCGCCATTTGCACCACCACCGTAGGTAATGCCGTAAAAATTTCCATCTGCTGCCTGTACAAGATGGCCACGTGGATTTGTACCATCTGTTGCATAAGCAAGGTTTCTTAATACCTGGAATGAAGTACCATCAGGCAACATTTTAAAGATCGTTCCATAAGTATTGGTACCACCTGCACTTGTCATACCGTACAGATAGCCATCTGTTCCTTTGATCAGTTCGCCATAAGGGTTACTCCCATCAGTTAAGCTGTTAAGATGTCTTATAATGGTAACCGCTCCTCCGGGAGTCATTTTGAATATAGTACCCTGATTGTAGGTGCCGCCAAGGTTGGTCATGCCATAAAAATTTCCATCTGTATCCTTATAAAGATCGCCATGTGGTATTTTACCCCAATCTGCAAAGCCCTGTATAACAGAGAAGCCGCTACCGTTTGTTTTAATAGAGAATACGGTGCCATGTCCTTCAACACCACCGTTTGATGTAATGCCGGCAAGTACATCCTGCGCATTTGTTTTTGTAAATAATACCGAAAATAAAATGATGAATGATAAGCTAATTGTAAACATACTTTTTGTGTTACAGTTTTGCTTTGGTGTTTTAGTAAATAAGGTAGCCATAAAATAGTTTTATAAACAGTTTTGAATAAGATTTATGCGTGCAAATGTTAACTGTTTATAATGCTGCGCATAGTAACGGATGTATGAACTGTTTAAAAAGTAAAATGAAGTGTGAGAGATAAATGGGACAGGCTGAGGTAATGCTATGATGCTTTCGTTGTGTCACTCACTTGTACGTTCGGAACTAAATTCATCAGGTGAGAAGTGGAAAGGTGAAAGGTCAAAACATAATATTCGCTTTCCACTTTTGCCTTCTCATTTGTTGCTAAATACAATGCAGTACAAGAGTGCGACGCAAGAAAAGTTCAATAGCAGTAATGGTGCCGGGTACAATAAAATAAATTAACAGCTATAAAAACATAAAGCACGTAACAGAAAGGGGGCTTACTGTTGACGTGCTTTTTTGTTGGTTGTTTTGGGGGGGTAAAACAGGTATAAATACTGTAAGATCAGTTTACATGATTTACAAGAAAAAGATCGTTTGAAAATTCTGTCATACAGGTGATGCCTCTCTTAAAATCGTTAAGTGTTGTTATGTCGCCATTATATTTTTTGGTTTCATACACAAGCAGGCTTGATTGTGGTTCTGCATCTATCTTGGAAATATAAATAAGGTTTGCATGCTCAATGTTGAATGTTGGATGCAGGTTAATGAGCAGGATGATCTTTTCATAATAATCATTGTGATAAGCCAGCCTGTAACGCTGTGGGAACCGGGCTACCATAGTGTTCACCATGTCCCTGATGTCGTTCCATGAATAATCGTAGTACTGAATGCGGAAAGGGTTCGTTATAACTTCTTTTTGCATAACACACAGATTTTTGATAGATGATTGGATTCGGTTTCTTGGATAACGATAAAGTTAGAAAAGCATACATGGGGAACATGCTTAAAAAGAGACTAAGCCAACTAAGAATCAATTAAAGTTTATAATGGCAACTGTGCTAACAGTAATTTGTAATAAAGCGTACTACAACATTTTTTATGACTTACTACATATATTCATTTTATGTTGCAAAAGCTAAATAGTTTTTACTTGTATGTTATTTTTTTTTAGTTGTTCAGCAATTAGTTTTACAAAACTCACCGTATGTGTACCATCTCCATGAATACAGATCGTTTCTGCTTTTACAGGAATTATTTTACCATCAATAGTAGTAACTGTTTGCTGCTGTATCATCTGTAATACCTGTTTTACTGATTGTGCTTTATGTGTAATAAGCGCATTTGTGTTTGTTCTTGGTGTTAGATTACCTTCATGTGTATAGGTGCGGTCGGCAAAAACTTCTGATGCGGTTTGTAAACCGATTGTTGCGGCTGCGGTAACAGAATAGCTATTACTTAATCCATATAAAATAAGTGAAGGATCATGATCTTTAACGGCTTTCGCAACTATAGTAGCCAGCGTATTGTTCATTGCACTCATGTTATACAAGGCGCCATGTGGTTTTACATGATGCATAGAAGCTCCTGCCGCTTTAATATGTTGCTGTATTATTAATAATTGTTGTTTTACCAGTTCATAATAATCTTCTTGAGAAAGTTTTTGCTCTGTTCTGCCAAAATTTATTTTATCTGCAAAGCCCGGATGTGCACCAATAGCCACATTATGTCGCAGAGCAAGATCAATGGTTCTTTGCATGATTGATGAATCACCTGCATGATAGCCGCAAGCAATGTTCACAGAACTTATGTAAGGCATAATAGCTGCGTCATTTGGCATGCCTTCGCCCATATCACAATTGAGATCTATTGATAACATATCATGAAAAAAATTGCTTTAACTGTAAGTTACAGGCATCCTGTAATTGCTGCAAATATTGTTGTTGTGTTATATAGAGTTGTTCTGCTTCTTCCAGAGAAATAATACTAAACATTAATGAAGTGCCTGGCTGCTTTTGTGCAAGCGGGTTAATATCCGCACTGATAACATGTGCTATTACGGGATAGCCACCGGTGGTTTGATGATCTGCCATAAGTATGATCAATTGTCCATCTGGTAATAATTGAATACTGCCTTTTATAACAGCAGCAGAAATGCGTTCAGTTGATTCTGTTGATGTAATAGCATCTCCTGATAAGCGGTAACCCATCCTGTCGCTTTGCATGCTGATGGAAAAAGATGTATTGAGAAAACTTTGTTGACTTGTTGCCTGCAGGTTTTGAAAATCTGTCCCTTCAATGCAACGAACCCTGTTTGTAGTATTATATAACTGTTCTGTGTTTGCAGTAACAGGTGTTACGACAAAAGATGAAGCAGGCAATGCTTCAAAGGCAAATTGTTCTGCACGGCAATGAATGAGATCGTCTTTCTTTAAAGCTCTTCCATGATAACCACCGGCATTTGCTTTGTTATTCGTGCTATAACTGTTAAGCCATGGTGTTATTGATAAACCACCTTGTATGGCAAGGTAGGCTCTTGCGCCGTTGAGGTATTTGGTGAAGGATAGTGTTGAGTTTTGAGCAATGACTAAACCAGTATTTAATGGAACAGGTTCATTATTTATTGCAGCAGAAAAATCTGCGCCACTGATTGCAATTACTGCAGCTTTTTCAAAATGAATAGTAGCTGCCGGGAAATGCATTTCTATTACGGCTTCAGTCATTTCATTGCCGACAAGTATATTGGCTGTAACAGCCGCAACAGTATCCATAACACCGCCGGGATTGATACCCTGGTGTTGATAGCCATACCTGCCCATATCCTGTATGCTATCAAGCAAACCTTGTTTAATGATGCGGATGCTCATGCTGTTGTTTTATAAAGTCAAATTCGTCTTTTGTAATGGAAATAAATTGTACAGTGTTGCCGGTTTGCAGTAAACATGGTTCTTCTTTGTTTACATCAAACAATAGTCGCGGTGTTCTGCCGATAATATTCCAGCCACCGGGAGAATCAAATGGATATATGCCTGTTTGATTGCCTGCTATTCCTACACTACCCGCTGCTACCTGCGTACGTGGTGATGTCAATCTTGCTTTGGCAATACGGTCATCTACGAAACCCATATAAGCAAAGCCCGGCAGAAAGCCCAGCATGTATACATGGTATTTTGTTGATGTATGTATTGTTACGATATCTTCTACGCTTACCTTTTTTTGCTCTGCTATTGCAGGAAGATCAATGCCAAAAGAAAGATCATAGCAAACAGGTATTTCAATGCATTGTTGCTCTGTGGTTTTTACAGTCAAATCTTTTAGTGTTGCTTCTACAATTAGGTATATAAACTCATAAGCATTAAGATCAGTTTGTTGTCTTATTTTTTGAATATCATATACAACAGTTACGGTTGTGTATGCAGGAATAACATCTTTTACACCATGCAGTTCCATTGCTGTAAGCTGATGAAATAATGCCATTACTTTTTCATGGGTTTCAATATTAATTGCATTGCCGAATGAAATAGTCATTGCATGATCCCCGGTGGAATATATATTGTATTGATGTATCAATGATGACGTTTATTATGCAAAGCAAAAGTAGTTATTGGCAATGTGTTTATAGCTTTGCGAACCTGGTAAATGAAAACAAGATTGAAGTAATGCCCCATAAAGTTCGGGACGTAAAAGTGAGTGACACAACAACAGCTTAATAGTAGCAGTGCAGTTGACCAACAAATTTTATACTTCTACAAAATTCAGGTCCTTACCAAATGTTTCTTCGGTATAGTAAGCTGCAATAAGCGCAATGATCATAAGAATAAGACCCGTAACCCAGCCACCTGTAATGTAACTAGCAAAGAGTGAGCGCATAAATTTGAACAAGAGTAAAATCAATGGCAATGTGCCTCGCACCATGTTAGGAATAGTAATAGCCGCAGTTGCACGAAGGTTTGTACCAAACTGTTCGGCGCTCATGGTTATATACACTACGGTAAAGCCAGTACCATAACCCAGTCCGGCACAAATGAGATAAAATGTATTCGTGCTACCACCACTTTGTATAAAATATAAAATGCAAAAGAAAATAGTAACACCATAAAAAATGAAGAGCGCTTTTTTGCGGCTCTTCAAGCGTTGACTTAATAAGCCTACAGTGAGATCACCAAATGCTATGGCCATATATTGAAACATGATGGCTTTACCAGGATCGATATTTGCAATACCAAATTCTTTTCCAAACTCATCGCTGAATGTTACGAGTACGCCAATGATATACCACGCAGGCAAACCAATAAGTATGCAACGCATGTAACGAAAGAACCGTTCTTTGTTGTTGAAGAACATTAGAAAATTACCACGTTGCACTTCTGTTGTTTTAAGTTGTTTGTATAGACCGCTTTCATGCACAGATACGCGGAGCAATAGCAACAATATTCCTAAGCCACCCCCTATATAATAGCACATGCGCCAGTCAAAAAATTCTTTCATAAAAAATGCAGTGACTGCACCGAGGATACCGAATGATGCGATCATGGCAGACGCGATACCGCGTTTTTCTTTTGGCAACAATTCACTCACCAATGTAATGCCAGCGCCAAGTTCACCTGCAAGACCAACGCCTGCAATAAAACGCAGCACTGCATATTGTGTAATATTATATACCATGCCATTGAGTATGTTGGCAATTGAATATAAAAGGATCGAACCAAAAAGTACACTCAGCCTGCCTTTCTTATCACCAAGAATACCCCAGAGAATGCCACCTGCAACGAGGCCAGTCATTTGTATGCTGATGAGAAATTCACCCTGCGTAAGTATTTCACCGGGTGAAAAGCCAAGATCAGTAAGACTTGGTTTACGTATAATGCCAAAGAGTAAGAGATCATAAACATCTACAAAGAAACCTAATGCACTAACTATAACTGCAAGCTGAAATAAGCTGTTAGATTTTGGCTGCATGGCAGCAAATATAAACTGCTTTTAGAGGTAAAGAGTTGGAGAATAGAAGAAGATTTTGATACCGGCAATAGTTCTCATTGCATCGGCTGTTGCGTCGCACACTTGAACGCTTTGTTGTTATTTGGGCTTTGTTTTTCCAATGCCGGCTGCATTACAAAGATTCAAAGACTGCGGGGTGAGAATTGTTTTTTAATATACTAGCATCATATCTTCCGTTAAAGCATCAATAAAATATTGACCGCGGTCAAAATCTTCTTTGCTTGTTATATCGCCTGTATAATTTTTTGCTTCGTAAGCAAGTATGCAGTTGTCATTGGCATCATCAATTTTTGAAATATATACAACAGTCATTCTTTGCTTACCAAAAACACTAAAATCGAGACTTGTAAAAAGAATGATCTTTTGTTCGTCTTCTTCATGATAGGCCATCTTATACCTGTTTGGGAAACGATTGAGGAGTTCATAAACCTGTTCTTTGACTGCAGACCAGGAATAATTATAATGTATTACTGAGAATGGATTGCTGATAGATTCTGCCTGCATGAAATATTGGTTTTGAATATTGGATAAAACAGCTCTTGCAGTAAATAACGAAAAGCAAGCTTATTTTATTGGTTGAAGATTCAATTGTCTTATCATAAAGAAAACTTATATAAATGCGTGGAATATTTTAGTAGTGTTGGTTAGCTAAAAGTCTATGTAAAAAACAAGCCCGGCATAACCGGGCTTGATAAACATTGTGTGAACATTTTTAATTACAGTGTACATTTCATTTCATTAGCTACAATTTTTTGATAAAAACGGGTTTAAAACTTACCGAAAATTGCAAAAAGAATTAGTGCAATAAATCCGGTAGTAAGTACCACCGCACTTAAAATGTTTCCAATGTCCCGGCCTTCAGAGCGCTGCACGTCAGCAGCTTCATTTTTCGTTTTCATGCTAAAAGGTTTTTTGATGGATTATGATAACATAAATGTAGTGAAAAATACACAATGGCTAAAAAAATGGCCTTTTTTTAAGTTTTTCTTTATCAGAAAAGGCAATATGCAGTATTGGTTTTCGTTTCCCGGGGCCAAAATAGAACTTAAGATTAAGTAACCGGTTTTAAAAAATTAAAAAAAGCGATGCCAGTGGTTCCGCCAATAATTTCCTAACCAGTAAGCAGGCTATTGTAAAAACTGAGGCTGTATAAAAATTTTTATTCTATTATCCGCTCTACAATCTTTCCGGTTTGTTTATGTTTTATTACCACTTTTTTAGCGCCGTAATGCGTTACTTCTTCCTTGATGAGGTAGTGATCAACATCATAATCCACAAGAGTACTTTGTTTAGTTACACCTTCTTTGCCACGCCATACTTCAAGTTGTACAGGCTCCCATAATTTTGTTTTGGCACTTTTATAAGCTGCATCAATAATAGCATTTACTACATAACCATCATAAAATGTTTCTCTTGGGTCGGTCCCGTTTTCAATACAGTTAAACATCTCTGTAAACATATGATTGTACCCAAGATCATTTACTTCATCGCCAACGGGAAATAACCAGCCTGTATTACTCTCGGCTTTCTCCGCAACATAATCTGCACCTTTGCCCGTAGTGAACATATCCATACCTGTGCGTAAAAAATTATTGATCCAGATAGTGCCTTCTGTTCCCATTACTTCGTCCCTAAGATCCATACCACCACGAAATGCCCAGCTTACTTCAAACTGGCCAATGGCACCGTTCTCATATTTGATAAGACCAATAGCATGGTCTTCCGCATCAATTGGTTTTACCTGTGTATCGGCCCAGCACATCACTTCAACCGGTCTAATATCTTTGCCAATAAATGTTCTGGTAATTTCTATACAATGACAACCCAGGTCAAGTATACAACCACCACCTGCAAGTTCAATATTCCAGAACCAATCGCTATGCGGGCCGGGATGTGTTTCTCTGGATTTGGCCCAGAGTATCCTGCCTAGTGCACCATTCTTTACACTTTCATATGCTTTCAAAAATTTTGGTGCATATACAAGATCTTCAAGATAGCCATTGAATATTCCTGCCTCTTCAACTGCTTTCATCATTTGCAAAGCCTCTGCGCCATTACGGCCTAAAGGCTTTGTTGTTACAACTGCCTTCTTATGTTTGCAGCAAAGCATTACGGCATCTGCATGCACGTAGTTTGGCAATGCGATACATACCACATCCACATCTGGATGCGCAATAGCTTCTTCCATATTGGTTGTCCAGTGATCGCATTTATAATCTGCCGCAAACTTCTTCGCATTCTCTTCTTTCCGTGCATAAATGCTGATGATCTTGTCTTTACTTCTTTGTCCTTCGATGGAGTCTGCATAAAAACGTCCGATAAAACCGGAGCCAAGCATAGCAATTCGTCTCATATAATTTAATTGTAGTTTTTTATTAAGATCATGTTTGTTACCGGCAGTATATCTTTTGGCATTGCCGGTTGTGTCACTCACTGCATCGTTCAGCTCATTATTGAACAAGGCGTACAAGAGTGCGACGCAACAGGAGCTAAATTGCTATTCTGCAGCCCGGCTCAAAAACTATACTATACCATTTCCACCGGCTCCGCATGTAAATGTGCCGCTGTTCTTTGATTGTCTTTAAAAAATATAATGAAAAAGACAAGCACGGCAGCAGCAATACCTGCAGGCACCATCCATACACTTTTCCATTGTACAATATCGTTTGCGGTATAATTATCTTTTACATAACCGGATAGGAGCGTACCCATCCACATGCCAATGCCGTAAGTTGCCATCGTGATCATGCCTTGCGCCTGGCTTTGTATTTTTAAACCAGCCTTACTGTCTGTATAGATTTGCCCGGTAACAAAGAAGAAATCAAAACATACACCGTGTAAAATTATGCCCGCAAAAAGCATCCATAAATTGGCCTGTGCATCTCCATATCCAAAAAATAAAAAGCGAACGCCCCATGCTATCATGCCCAGCGCAATCATCCATTTTACGCCAAGCCTTCTAAAGAAAAAAGGTATCAATAAAATAAAAAATGCTTCAGAGAATTGGCCAAAGGTCATGTTGCTGGTTACATTCTGCATGCCAGTTTCTGTGAGATAAAGATTGGTAAGGCTATAATAAAATGACAACGGGATACAAATAAGCACAGATGCTATAAAAAACACCACGAAAGATTTGTCTTTAAACAATACAAATGCATCGCTGCCTAGTATCTGACCAAAAGTTGCCGTTGTGCCTTTTGCTTTGGGTGGGGTTTTGGGCAAGGCAAAACTTAATAACCCCAAGACTGCAGAAGCAATGCCCGCAATTTTAAAAGTAAGTACCAGGTTTTCTGTTTCTATATGAAATACTTTATCTATCATCCAGCCGGTAGCAATCCACCCAATGGTGCCAAGCACACGAATAGATGGAAACTCTTTACTGGGGTCCTGCATTTGCCTGAATGCAACTGAATTAGCCAGCGCAAGTGTTGGTGCATACATCAATGAATATAATAAGAGCACCCAATAAAATGTACTGGCATTATCAATAGTAGTTAAGTAATATAACAATACAGCACCTGCAAGGTGCAATACACCTAATACTTTTTCGGCATTAAAAAACCTGTCTGCGATCATACCTACAAAAAAAGGGGAAATGATTGTAGCAATAGCCATGGCACTATACGCAGCACCAACCTGCACTCCATCCGCATGTAAAACTTTATCGAGATAGGTTCCCATTGTTACATACCATGCTCCCCATATAAAAAACTCCAGGAACATCATTGCAGATAACTGAATACGTGTTGTTGATTTCATTAAGTTGAATGTTGGTTTATCGAAATTACGGGTAGCTAACTTAGAATTTTTTATTCAAAGTTTTGGAAATGATTGATCAAACATAGCGTATAAAAAAATCCCATCACTTTCGCGACAGGATTCTTTTTGTCAAGGTCGGGAACTTCAAAAAATTATGCAGCAGCAAAATTCTTACGGATAATGTTCAATGCACCACCTGCTTTGAACCATTCAATCTGCTGCTCGTTATAAGTATGATTAACACTGATGATATCAGAAGTTCCATCTGTATGGTGTAATACAACTGCCAATGGTTTACCTGGTGCAAAATCTGTTAAGCCGAGTATATCAATGGTATCATCTTCCTGTATTTTATCATAGTCTTCTTTGTTGGCAAAGGTCAATCCAAGCATTCCCTGCTTTTTAAGATTGGTTTCGTGTATACGTGCAAATGATTTTACCAAAATGGCTCGAACACCCAGGTGACGTGGTTCCATAGCTGCATGTTCTCTTGAAGAACCTTCCCCATAGTTCTCATCACCTACAACTATTGAACCTATGCCGTGAGCTTTGTAATCCCGTTGAGTTGCAGGTACAGGGCCATATTCTCCAGTCAACTGGTTTTTAATATTATCTGTTTTTTCATTAAAAAAGTTAACTGCACCAATCAGCATATTGTTGGATATATTATCTAAATGGCCACGGAATTTTAACCATGGGCCAGCCATAGAAATATGATCTGTAGTACATTTTCCTTTTGCTTTGATTAGAAGCTTCAACCCCTTTAGATCAGTGCCTTCCCATGCGGCAAATGGATCAAGTAATTGTAAACGTTTTGATGTGGGTGAAACATTTACCACAACACCGCTACCATCGGCAGCAGGTGCCTGGAAACCGGGATCATCAACTGCAAAACCTCTTAATGGTAACTCATCACCAGTTGGCTCATCCAGTTTTACAGTTTCGCCTTTTTCATTGATCAGAGTATCAGTAATGGGGTTAAATGTAAGATCACCTGCAATAGCAATAGCTGTAACCAGTTCAGGAGATCCAACAAATGCATACGTGTTAGGGTTGCCATCTGCACGTTTTGCAAAGTTGCGGTTGAAAGAATGCACAATAGTATTCTTCTCTGCTTTTTCTGCGCCCACCCTGTCCCACATGCCTATACATGGTCCACAAGCATTGGCAAATACTTTGGCGCCAATCTTATTAAATGTATCTAAGAAGCCATCTCTTTCAATGGTAAAACGTACTTGTTCAGAACCAGGTGTAATAGTAAACTCCGCTTTTGTTTTCAGGCCTTTTGCCACCACCTGTTTGGCAAGGCTTACCGATCTTGAAATGTCTTCATAAGAAGAGTTGGTACAGCTACCGATCAAACCTACTTCTACTTTTGTTGGCCAACCATTAGCAGCTGCCACTTCTTTCATTTTAGAGATAGGTGTTGCAAGGTCTGGTGTGAATGGTCCATTCAAATGTGGCTCCAGCTCATCAAGATTTATTTCAATGAGTTGATCGAAATATTTTTCAGGATATGCATACACTTCTGCATCTGCTGTCAAATGTTCTTTTACTGCATCTGCTGCTGATGCAATTTCTTCTCTGCCTGTAGATTTAAGATAACGGCTCATGCTATCATCATAACCAAAAGTCGAAGTGGTTGCACCAATTTCTGCACCCATATTACAAATGGTTCCTTTACCGGTACAACTCATGCTGGTTGCACCTTCACCAAAATATTCAACTATAGCGCCGGTTCCACCTTTTACGGTAAGTATGCCGGCTACTTTTAAGATCACATCTTTTGGAGCTGTCCATCCACTTAGCTTACCGGTTAATTTTATACCGATCAATTTTGGCCATTTCAATTCCCATGGTAAACCTGCCATTACATCGCAGGCATCTGCACCACCAACACCAATGGCTATCATGCCAAGTCCGCCCGCATTTACCGTGTGTGAATCTGTGCCGATCATCATACCACCGGGGAAAGCATAGTTTTCCAGTACAACCTGGTGAATAATACCAGCACCTGGTTTCCAGAAACCAATTCCATATTTATTGGAAACGGAAGCAAGAAAATCATACACTTCTTTGCTTTCATTAACTGCTTTTTCAAGATCCTGTTTTGCTTCTGTTTTGGCAACGATGAGGTGATCGCAATGTACAGTAGAAGGTACCGCTACTTTTGGCCGGCCTGCCTGCATAAACTGCAGCAGTGCCATCTGTGCTGTTGCATCCTGCATGGCCACACGGTCTGGTGCAAAGTTTACATAGGTTTTTGCACGCTCAAAATTCTCCAGTGGCTGATCATCGTGGAGATGCGAAAAGAGAATTTTTTCTGAAAGTGTAAGTGGTCTTCCTAATTTTTTACGGGCTGCCTCAATCCTGGCGGGCATTGCGGCGTACACCTTTTTGATCATGTCAACATCAAATGCCATAGTGAAGTTTTTAAATTGTTGTTGCTAATTTATGTAATGAGTTTTTGTACCCGGCATTTAATTTACTATTTTGCTGCTCTTGCGTCGCACACTTGTGCGTTCGGAAAAGTCGTCGACAGTTGACAGCGGACTGTCGACCGAAGAACAAAAAGTACAAGAGTGCGACGCAACAGAGGCATCATTTTTGCATTGCTGCCGGGTACACAAAAATGCTTTGTTTTGAATTGCCGCGAATTTACAACAAAACAAAGGTTAATAAAAGTGTTTGTGTAGTAAGACAACTATTTTATAAATTGCAGATATGTACAGGTTAAAGCATTTCATAGAATGGCAGGCATTCGGCGTATGCTCAGCAGTCGGCGACAAGCTTGGGATCGCTACTTCCCGTATCCGTCTGTGGTTTATTTACATTTCCTTTTTAACCATGGGCTCTCCAGTGATTATATATATGGTGATGGCTTTCTGGCTGAATATAAAAAAATATATTCTGTCTGCAAGACGTAACCCACTGAAGTACCTGTAAAAACAAGGCAGGCACAGTGATAAAATTCGAGTATAATCTTACCAGCTATGAAGACTTGCTGAGGTATTTTGCAAAATGTCTAAAGCTGAAGGTTACAGATAATTTTGTTCAATTCACACCTGATAAGGGCAACGGTGCTATAAAACTTTTTAACCTGCCAAACGGGCCGCAGGTTATGTTGCTGGATTTTATTTCTTACGAGGGTATAGACTTTATACGTAAAAAGTCTGCCAAAGAATTCTTTGTTATAAGAATTGATGAAGCTAAAGAAATAAATGGCACTACCAAATCTTCCCTCTTCTTTGCGAAGACAAGCCAGGAGTGGACATATACACTTTCTGCCAATACGCATCTCCGGCAGATAAAAATAATCATGAGTAAAAAATGGCTTGATGAATACTTTGAACAGGAAGATGCAGGCCAGATACTTAATAATTACATTACACTGAAATCTCCCCTTGTTGTTTATGAAATTCTTGACGCCGAATATAAACGGCTAATGAGTGAAATGATGAGTTTACCAGCTGGCAAGAATTTTGAACAGGTTATTTTACAAAACCGTGTATCTTTTATAATAGAACGTTTTTTTACCAAGCTTTTTAAAAGTATTGAAAACGAGAATTCAAACCTGCGCATATCATCAATTGAATTAAAAAGAGTTAAGGAAGTGGAAAGTGAATTGCTAAAAGATTTTTCACAACCGCCCCCTGCAATTGCACAGCTTGCAAGGGTTGCAGCGATGAGCCCTTCCAAGCTAAAAGTTTTATTTAAAGAAGTATTTGGTTATCCTGTAAACCAGTATTACCAGCGCCACCGGATGAATAAAGCAAAAGCTATGCTTTTATCGAGGAAGTATTCTATCAGAGATACAGCAGGTACTTTGGGTTTTTCCAGCGTAAGCAGTTTTAATAAAGCTTTTTATAAAACATTTGAACAGTTCCCATCAGATATTGCAGGGGCCATACATAAATAAATTGTAGCGTGATTGAAGTAAACTATAATAATAATGATTACAAGAGCCTGGCACAAATGCTGGTGCGTTCCTTTGGCCTTCAGGTTGAGGGTGATGTTATAAGATTGCCCAAAAATATCGGTGAAGGGTTTGTTATTCCTTACAATCTTCCGGAAGGCGTTTCAATAATTGTAAGCGACACTATTTTATACGACAATCTTTTTTTTCATCGCCAGGCTACTGCAAGCCAGCATTATTTTATACTGCAGTTCAACGAATCTTTTACCAAAGGAGAGGAGAGCAATACACCTCCTGAAGCAAATGAGCAACATGTTTACAACATTCGCAAACATGCAGTTTTACTTACCAGCTCATTGATGGATGCAAAGTTTTTTATACCAAAGGGTATCAGAATACGCTCTGTACGCATCATTCTGGGCAGCGACCTGCTGAACAATTTTATAGGCAGGGAGATGGCAGATAAATTCTTAAGCAATTATTTCTCCATGCTCCTCAAGAACAGAAATCCTGAATTAATAGGTACAGATTATCGTGTATTAATGGATGAATTAATCAGGGAAAAAATTGATCACCCTTTGCGTATAAAATATATCAGTAACCGGGTAATGCTGATGATCGAAAAACTGGTTACCGGTTTTATGGGTAAGCTGGAAAACAATAACAAGTTCATCAAGCTAAAAGACGATGAAATAAACAGGCTTATTAAAGTAGAATCTTTATTGGTTAAAGATTATTCAGGTGCGCCTCCCACCATTTCAGCGCTTTCAAAAATAGCAGCTATGAGCCCTACTAAATTAAAGCGCGACTTTAAATCTATGTATGGATTACCGATATACGAATATTATCAAAAGAATCGCATGATTCGTGCACGTTCTCTTCTGCTGGAAGGGAAGTATGCTGTCAAAGAAGTGGGCATTATGGTAGGCTATTCCAACCTGGGGCATTTCGCCGGCAGTTTCAGAAAAGAATTTGGTTTACTGCCCAGTGAGATTGTAAACGAAGAAACTTCTGCAGGATATGCCAATACCGAAGCAGAGCCTCATGTATGGAGCAATAATTAAATTATTAAACATAGGAGGCTTCAAAAACCTTACATGTTTTACAACACCGCCTTTCTCAACTTCACCAGTTTTTCCAGCAGGTCTTCCAGCAGTTCAAGTTTAAGCATATTAGCGCCATCACTTTTTGCAACCGCAGGGTTGGGATGTGTTTCTATAAATAATCCATCAGCGCCTGTAGCAATAGCAGCTTTGGCAATAGTGCTTATCAATTGAGGATTGCCACCGGTAACACCGCTTGTTTGGTTGGGCTGCTGTAAGCTATGGGTGCAGTCCATTACAACAGGTGTTCCATGTTCATGCATCCATGGAATATTGCGGTAATCAACTACCAGGTCCTGGTAGCCAAACGTAGTGCCTCTCTCCGTTAAAATTATTTTATCATTACCCGCTTTCGCAATTTTATCCACGGCAAATTTCATTGACGGCCCACTCAGGAATTGTCCTTTTTTTACATTTACCACTTTACCTGTTTCGGCGGCAGCAATAAGCAGGTCTGTTTGCCTGCAAAGAAAAGCCGGTATCTGCAGTATATCAACGTATTTGGCAGCAGGCGCCGCTTCATCATGTGCATGTATATCACTGGTGGTAGGTAGTTTATAGGTTGAGCCAACCTTTTTCACCAGTTGCAAAGCTGTTTCATCACCAATACCCGTGAATGAATTGGCACTTGTTCTGTTTGCTTTCCGGTAGCTTGCTTTAAATACATAAGGAATTCCCAGCCTTTTACAAATGCCGGATACTTTATCTGCCACTTCCATTATCAGTTCTTCACTTTCAACTACGCAAGGGCCTGCGATTAGAAAAAAATTTGTTTCATCGTAAGATTGATCAGCAAACAGATCAGTAAGAAATTGTTTCATGCTGCAAATGTAGAAGCTCTTTTTTAAATGAAAGCAGGTTATGAACCCGGCATGTGTTTTTCATAGCATTACCTGTTGCGTCGCACACTTGTACTTTTTGTTCATTTATTTTTTCTGCCAAGAAACCGTATTACAGACCCTGTTCCGTTATGAAACTGACCTTCACGCAATTCAATTTCTTTTTCTGCTAATTCTATAATATCATAATTCACGAAATCTGATCTTAATTCTTCCATTGAAAATAACATGGCTATTTCTTTTGGCCCGCCAACTTTTTCATTTTTAGAAATGAATTCAATATGTCTTTTACTAAACGCTTCAAAAATAACTACACCGTTCTTGCGTAAATATTTGTCAAGTGTTTTGTGGTATAATGATTTAATGTCTGCCGGAAAGTGTGCATAAATCAATGCAATTGCATCAAATTGTTCCGGATTATAATTCAAAGTCTGTAAATCACCAACCTGATAATCGATAGTTACTTTATTAGCTTCCGCAAGCCGGAAAGCTTTCTTTTGCCCTTCAGCACTTATGTCAAATGCTGAAACTTTCCAACCAAGTTTAGCTGCATAAACTGCATTACGTCCTTCACCCTCTGCCGGGAAAAGTATAGACCCTGGAGTTAACTTTCCTAATTGCTCCTTTAAATAATCGTTGGGTTGTTCGCCATAAGCAAACTCATCTTTACTGTATCTTTCATTCCATCTGTCAATCCAGGATTCATTCATGTTTTATTCGATTTGTTGTCAATATTCACGGCTTGTCAAGAATTATATTGAAATTTACCAGACACTCAACCGGTGTTAAATTTATAATTAAAAATTCATAGCTTATTGTTTATACCGCAACTATAAAACGCTGTATGCAAAGCGCATTGTTATTCAATAAAAATAAGCCTGAAATTGAACCCATACTTACACCACCAAAAAAATACCATCCTGAATTTTATTTTACTTTTATTTGCTTTAGAATAAAAATGTTAATGAAAATATTTGTTACAGGAGCCACGGGGTATATAGGAAATAATCTTGCAAAACGCCTGGCAGGGGAAGGGCACATTATTCATGCACTCAACCGGTCTGCACAAAAATCTACCCTGCTTAACCATGATAATATTCAATTATTCAAAGGAGATATTACAGATCCTGCATCTGTTAAAAATGCTATGCAAGGCTGTGAACAGGTTTACCATCTTGCTGCTTATGCAAGGGTTTGGGCAAAAGATCCATCTACTTACCATACATTAAATGTAGAAGGCACAAGGCATGTATTAGAAGCAGCAAGAGAGCTTGCCATCAATGATATAGTGGTTACTTCAACAGCAGGTGTGTTAGGACCTTCAGGTGAACGACCCGTGAAAGAAGATGATCCAAGAATTGGTGAGATGCTGAATGAATATGAAGAAACAAAGACGCAATCAGAAGAAATGTGCCGTGATTACAGCCGCAGGTTTGGTATGCGTATCGTAATGGTAAACCCACCAAGGATATATGGTCCCGGCGTGGACAGCGAAAGCAATGCTTTAACTAGAATGGTGCATTTATATATGCAGGGTAAATGGCGAATACTGCCCGGCGACGGAAAACGTACAGGTAGTTATGTGCATATTGATGATGTGGTAAATGGACATGTATTAGCCATGCAAAAAGGCAGGGCGGGAGAGCGTTATATACTCTCTGGTGAAAATGTTTCTTACACAACCTTTTTCAATACACTGGCAAAAGTGAATGGTAAAAAAAACTTTTTACTTCCGCTTCCGGTGTGGGTAATGGTGCTTGCAGGTTATGGTATGATGGGCCTGACAAAAATTACGGGCAAACCACCATTGCTTACACCTAAATGGATAAGAAAATATTTATACGACTGGTCTTTAAGTTGTGAAAAAGCACAGCGGGAATTAGGCTATACTTACAGATCGCTTGAAGAAGGGCTACAACAAACTGTTGATTGGCTAAAGTTTGAATTAAAAAAGCAAGAATAATTTTTGTTGAGATAAATTACAGAACGTACAAGAGTGCGACGCAACGACTGCATAACAGCAATTCAAAAGCCAGGCTCATAAAATAAAATTTTATGTACACATTAATTACAGGTGCCAGTTCGGGAATAGGTAAAGCGCTGGCACTTGAATGTGCATCCAGAGGTATGAATATTTTGCTCGTTGCACTTCCCGGAGAAGATCTCGTAGCAATGGAAAAAATGATCTGCGAGCGGTACAAAGTAACCTGTTATAGTTTTGGTACAGATCTTTCACTAAACACAGCAGCGGCAGATGTATATAATTGGGTTAAGGAAAAAAATTATCCAGTCAATGTCCTGCTCAATAACGTTGGTGTTGGCTCCAAGGGTGCTTTTGAAAAGCTTTCTATAGAATTTTATCAGAAGCAGATCAACCTTAACATACTTAGCACCTGCCTTTTAACACGTTTGTTTATTGACGATCTGAAAGAAAATGCACCGGCTTATATAATGAATATGGGCAGTATGGGTGGCTTTTTTTCATTGCCTGAAAAAGTAGTGTATGCAGCTACCAAATCTTTTATTTATTCTTTCAGTATGGCGCTGCGTATGGAACTGGAGAGCTCTGGTATTTCTGTAAGTGTGGTATGCCCTGGTGGTATAGACAGTAATGAAAATACCATTGCCAGCAATCAAAGTCTCAGAGGAATTGCAAAACGTTCGATTCTTAGTCCTGAAGATCTTGCAAAAGAAGCCATCAGTAAAATGCTAAAAGGCAAGGCTGCTATTATACCGGGTTTTTGGAACAGGTGTATTTATGGGGTAAGTAAATTAACGCCCAACTTCCTGCAAAATATGCTTGTTCGCAGAACATTCAAACGAATAAGTATGCATAAGTATTAATGTACTGTAAGGCTTTTCCATTTTACAAATCTTCATTTAGTATTGTAAATTTTATGAGCCTGGCTGTATTTTTTATGGCATCTGCTGTTGCGTCGCACACTTGTACTGAAACAAATATTTCGGCTTTTTAGATCGTGATTTATCCCTCAGTCATCTGCTTTAATATGTGCTGCCGGTATTAAAAAATATTTTAATTGCCTGGTACTTTTTTATTTACAATATTTTTTTTATTTTGATGCAGTGCAAAACATCCGTGCCTGATATTGTTTAATCCTAAACAACACCCTCTATGTTATTCAACCTTCTTCTATTTAAAAGACTTTGTACACAACTTTGTTTTTTGGGTCTGTTGTTTCTTATTTTTCAAAGCTGCCGAAAAATAGAGTCAAATAATAAACCTTTTATTACTTCTGCAACAGAAAATAATACGGTAAGGCTTGACGGCCCACCTAATATTGTTATTGTGCTTGGAGATGATATAGGATACGAAATTCCAACTATCGATGGAGGCTCATCTTACACTACTCCAAACATTGACCAGCTTGCCAGAGATGGCATACGGTTTACACAATGTTATGCATCTGCACTCTGTTCACCTTCAAGGGTAATGCTCCTTACAGGAAAATATAATTTCAGGAATTACACAAAATGGGGCGTGCTTAACAGAACCAACCGGACGATGGGTAATATGTTTAAGAAAGGTGGTTATAAAACCTGTTATGTAGGAAAATGGCAACTGGATGGTGGCGATACATCCATACGCACATTTGGTTTCGACAATTACAGTGTGTGGCTTCCATATTATTTAAAACCCGAAGATGCAGGTGGTACCCGCTATAAAAGCGCACCTATATACCAGAGGGGAGCTTTCCTTCCACCCGAAGCAACAAAAGATAAATATTCTGTGGATCTTTTTACAGACTATGCATTGAATTTTATAAGAACAAACAAGCAATCCCCTTTCCTTTTATATTATTCCACACCGCTTTGTCATGTACAATTTTCACCTACCCCGGATGATCCCCAATATGCCACCTGGGATTATACCAAAAGCAGTAAGCGTTTTCTTCCGGGCATGGTTAAGTATATGGATAAACATCTTGGCATTTTGCGTGATAGCTTACGCAGCCTTGGTTTAGAAAATAACACGGTATTTATCTTTCTGGGCGATAATGGTACAACTAAAGGAGTAATAAGCACTTTCAACGGGCAACCAGTTGCAGGAGATAAAGGAGCAACCACCACTTTTGGCACACACGTGCCACTTATTGTTACATGGCCTGGTCATATAAATGCGGGTGGTGTTACCAGTCAGCTTGTTGACCTTACAGATTTTTTACCCACACTTTCAGATATAACCGGAGTGCCTGTTCCGGGGGCATTTGGTATAATGGATGGAAAATCTTTTTACCCTGTTCTTACAGGTGGCAACACTTCATCCCGCGATTATGTGTTTAACCATTTTCAGCCGCTAATATCTCCGTCAAATAAAATTCCTGTTCGTTATGTGCAGGATAGTATTTACAAATTATATGATGATGAGAGATTTTATAATATGGTGCTTGATATAAAGGAATTGTCTCCTATACGTGAAGACTCCCTTACAGCCGGAGAAAGAGCAAAAAAGGAATACTTTGAGGACATACTGGAAGTGATGCATAAATAATTGCACGTTCATAAAATTATAGCTCATAAAAGAACCAAACGCTTAAGAGTGCGACGCAACAAAAGCTTCATGTATGTTATATATGATGGGTTCACAAAAATTTATTCATGTATCAGTCTTTTCTCAAGGTCTTCCAGCGAAACACCTCTTGTTTCGGGCACTTTAGTAAGCACCCATACCAATTGCATTACCATCATAAATGCAAAGAAGGCAAAGATGGGCCAGGGATTATCTCCAAACACGCCGCTGTTTTTATCAAGAAAGTATGGTGTAATTAATGTAATGATGGCTGCAAAGACCCAATGTACACTGGCACCAAACGATTGCCCCAGTGCACGTACATTGTTGGGAAATATTTCTGAAATAAAAACCCAGATAACTGCACCCTGTCCAATGGCATGCGATGCAATGAACAGCATTAAAGATACAAGCAACGCAATATTGCCTGCGCCGAATTTAAAACATATGGCAACTGAAGCAAGACTCAAAATATATCCAAGCGAACCGATGATGAGTAATTGTTTTCTGCCAATGCGATCGATAAGATACAAGCCCACAAACGTAAAGACGAGATTCGTGCCGCCAAGCGCAATTGAACTTGCCAATGAATCTTTTGCCGCGATACCTGCACTTTGCAATATCTCCGGCGCGTAGTACAGAATAAAATTAATGCCGCTCCATTGATTAAAGAATGCAACAAAAAATGCAAGCCACATTACTGTTCTGTATTTCCTATTTAGTAACTGCTGGTTATTGCTTCCGCTTTTTATAGTGTTGTTTGCAGCAATAATATCATTGATGTCTGCATCCGGATTATCTGAACCTATCAACACCAAAATTTCTCTTGCACGTACTAAATTATTTTTTACAGAGATCAGCCATCTTGGACTTTCAGGCACACTAAACACAAGCAGTGTATAGATCAGGGAAGGAATTGCCATAACGCCCAGCATCCAGCGCCAGTCGTTCACTCCGCCAACACCCTTTAATAAATAATTAGAGAAGTAAGCAACAAAAATTCCAAACACGATATTGAATTGATACATGCCCACCAATCTCCCTCTCGTCTTTGCCGTAGATATTTCCGAGATATATGTTGGCGCTGCAACAGATGATACACCAATACCCAAACCACCAATAAAACGAAAGAAGGAAAATATATACGGATCCGGAGAAAGCGCAGAACCAATGGCAGATACACTAAATAAAATACCAATCCACAGCAGTACTTTTTTGCGGCCGAATTTTTCTGTTGGTAAACCACCAAATATAGCGCCGATCACCGTTCCCCATAACGCCATGGACATAATAAAAAATCCATGAAACAACGGCGTGGTATGCCAGAGATCTTTTATTGGTTGGTTGGCACCTGAAATTACCACCGTGTCAAATCCAAAAATAAATCCTGCAAGTGCAGCAACAACAGACCAAAGAAGCAGTTTGTTTTTATTCATAGCAAGTATCGTTTGACAGAGGAAATTACAAAAATGTTTCTGTTACGCTTAAATGAATTTCAATCAATTTGCTTTACTTCGGTTTGCAAACGGTTGATGTTAGTAAGATTTATGAGCCCTGCTGTGGTACAAATAGCATCGCCTCTTGCGTCGCACTCTTGTACTTTCTTTTGTATATTGAACATTTATTATTGTGTATTGAATATTTTTCATTCAAGATAAACGCTATATGAAACAACTTTTATTGCTCAGTTTATTTTTTTGGAGCAGTTACCTGCATGCACAAACTCTGGATACTTCTTATGCAGAAAAGCTCGGCTATCCAAAAGGCGCAAAAGTGGTGATACTGCATGTGGATGATGTGGGCATGAGTTATGACTCAAATCTTGGTGCAATAGATGCCATGACAAAAGGCGTTGCAACTTCCTGCAGTGTTATGATGCCTTGCCCATGGGTACCTGCTTACATTCATTACTGGAAAGAACATCCAACAACAGATGCAGGTTTGCATCTTACATTAACATCGGAATGGAAAGAATACCGCTGGGGGCCATTGATGGGAAAGCCTGCCGTACCGGGGCTTGTAGACAATGAAGGCGATATGTGGCCCTCTGTTGAAGATGTTGTTAAGCATGCAACACCCGATGAAGTATACGCAGAAATAAAAGCGCAGCTTGAGCGTGCAAAAACAATGGGCTTTACACCCACACATCTTGATAGCCACATGGGTACTTTATTTGGATCAGTGGGTTTTATGCAGGTGTATGTAAAGCTTGGTATAGAAAATCATATTCCTGTAATGATGCCTGCCGGTCATGCAACCTTGATAGAAGCACAAATGAAATTCCCGGATGCGTATATGAACCAGATTCGAAGTGTTGGCAAAACACTCTGGACTTCAGGGTTACCGGTACTGGACGACTTATACAATGAAACTTATAGCTGGCCTGTACCTGATGAAGTAAAGAATGACGACAAAAAATTGCAGGCATGGAAGACTGCTAAATACATAGATATGCTTAAACAATTGAAACCCGGGTTAACCATGGTTATTATGCATTGCACTGCACCAACAGAAGTGTTTCAGCATATCTCAGACTCCGGTCCGGTGCGGAAGGGGGACTTATTGGTAATGGAAGATCCAAAATTTAAAAAGGCATTGGAAAATCAGCATATCATTCTCACAACATGGAGAGAGGTGATGGAGAGAAGAAGTAAAGCCCCCAACCCCTAAAAGGGGAGTGAAAAGATCAACACACTTGTTTTGAAAGGCTTATTACCTTATTTTTAAATGAATGAAAGCAACTCAAAGCTGTAATACAATATTACTCAATATGGTTTTCTTAAAAACAAAAGCCTTCATCACGAAGGCTTTTGTTTTGGTGGGTTAATCAGCAATTATTTTTTTGCTGCATATTTCTGAGTGTATTGTGTCATAAAACTGATCTTTCCATCTTTGTTAAACATCCAGTTTTCATTAAGGTTTACTGAGTCTTTCTTTCCATTCTTTTCATCCACTTCTTTGCCCCAAACAATAACCCATGTTTCATCTTTTCCTTTTGGTTTTATTGTTGTCCAGGCAATTACTTCACTTGTCGAAGTACCCAGAGCAGTTCTGTATGCTTTCATGTTTGATATCAATGAATCTCTCGTGCCGGCGAAATGATCGCCTCCGCTGAAATCTATATACACGGAATCTGCAAACGCATCTTTATGATTATCGAAAGTATTGTTATCAAAGTCTTTCCAGAGATCAAGAATTGTTTGCGCATATTTAGGATCGCCTTGTTCAAAATCGCCTGAATAGGTTGGTGTATATGCATAAGTAAGCGGCGCAGCAGTTGTTGTAGTCGCAGCACTATCATTGGTAGTTGCTGTGTCTCCAGATTTTGGTTCGCCGGAATTACAAGCTGCCAGCACGCAAAGAGCGGTAGCAATAAAAGATACCTTTTTCATACGGGAGTTTGTTTTAAGTGATTGTAATTACAGAAAGATAAACAGATTTATTTTTATTTGCAAGTAGTAACCTATGCTATAAAAGATTTTATGTACCCGGCGTTTGCACTTTGGGCATCGCCGGTTGCGTCGCACTCTTGTACGTTCTGTTCGTTTATCGTCATTGCGAGCCCGGTGTATAGCCTTGTGCATAGCTATCGGGGTGTGGCAATCTTTTCAATTAAGGGACGCTACAGGTTTTAAAAAGATAGCCACAGACAATCTCACACACAAGGCCGGGCTATTGTCTTCGCTATGACCAATCCTATTCAACAGTACAAGAGCGCGACGCAACGATGCTTAACTGATGATCTAAAGCTGGGCTCAAAAAAATAATAGCAAACAAATCGAATGCTGTTCTATATTTAGTACTTCTTTTTTATTCTGACAGAAAAAATTGCTATCATGAAAAAAATATTCATCATTCTCCTGGTTGTTTGTATCCCTGCTGTACGCTTAATGGCGCAGAAATCCTCCCTTGGCATTTTTGATGCGCAAACAGAAGTGGGTAATGCTAAAAAGGGAATGTGCAAATACGATGCGCAATCACAGGAATATATCATTACAGGTTCCGGTACAAACATTTGGGCAACGCATGATGAATTTCAATTCCTGTATAAGAAAATGAGTGGCGATTTTATGCTTACCACTAATGCAGCCTTTGTTGGCAAAGGTGTGGAAGAGCATCGCAAATGGGGATGGATGGTGAGACGGTCTTTAGATACTTCTTCCCCTCATGTAAATGCTGTTGTGCATGGGGATGGATTAACATCATTGCAGTTCAGAAGAACAGCGGGTGCAATAACGGAAGAACAAAAATCAACCATAACACACGCAGATGTGGTAAGGCTGGAACGCAAAGGCAACCGCTATTACATGAGTGTGGCAAAAAATGGAGACCTGTTTACCATTGATTCTCTCGATCTTGATCTTGGTAATGATGTGTATGTTGGCCTATTTGTTTGCTCGCATAACAATGCTGTTGCTGAAACTGCCGTGTTTCATAATGTACGCATCACCATTCCTGCACCATCAACATTGGTTCCCTACAGGCAATACCTGGGAAGTCAATTGGAAATAATGGATGTGGCATCTGCAACCAGTAAAATTATCTTTCAATCGCCACGTTCCATACAGGCGCCGAATTATATGCCCGATGGAAACCATTTGATCTATAACAGCGATGGTCTGATCTATAAATTCGATCTCAAAACACTTACGCCTTCTGTATTGAATACCGGAAGCATAACAGGAAATAATAATGACCACGTAATTTCTTTCGATGGTAAAATGCTTGGTATAAGCAGTAACAACAAAGAAGATAATGCCTCGAAAGTTTATACACTACCGCTCAGTGGTGGAGAACCAAAACAAATAACCCCAACAGGTCCTTCTTATTTGCATGGCTGGAGCGCAGACGGAAAATATTTGGTGTTTGTTGGTCAGCGCAATGGGGATTATGATATTTATAAAGTGCCGTCGACAGGTGGTGAGGAAGTGAATCTTACCAACTCAAAAGGTCTTGATGATGGTTGCGAATACTCACGCGACGGAAAATATATTTACTTCAATTCTGTGCGCAATGGTTTAATGCAGATCTACCGCATGAAGCCCGATGGCAGTAATGTGGAGCAACTTACCAATGATGCACTGAATAACTGGTTTGCACATCCGTCACCCGATGGAAAGTGGATCGTATTTATTTCTTTCGGGCAGGATGTTAGCCCTTCAGATCATCCTTTTTACAAACATGTTTATATACGCCTTATGCCCGCAGACGGAGGCACACCAAAGGTTATAGCTTATTTGTATGGCGGGCAGGGAACAATGAATACCCCTTGCTGGGCTCCTGACAGTAAGAAGATCGCGTTTATCAGTAACAGTAATTTGTTGAGCGAAGTGTATCCGGTAGAGAAGAAATAAGAATTTTTGTTAACAAGCATTAGTGCATGTGGCATCGCCTGTTGTATCACTCACTGCATCTGTTTGAGCACTATTGAGCAATGTGATATATGTAGGCAAACTTGAGCCTCTTTGATCAACTCATGATATTTCAGTATGAATGGTTTTTGCAGAAATATAATAGATCTTGCGGATTTCGATCAGGTGGTATGCTTTTATAAAAGGATTATTGATAGTACAGATGGCTTTTTATTCCACTGATTGCCTGATCAATTTATAGAGTAGTATCTTTTGCTCAATTATGTATCGCCGTAAAATATTTAGTGTATCAATATCTTTTTTAAGTTCTATTGCGTAACGGTAATTAGACTCTTCAAGTTCTATTTGTTGTCGCAATATTATTATGTGAACGTCCAATGGACTTAATGTTGTGTCATTCATAGATAATTCGAAGGTGTAATGTCCTTCCACATAAATTATACCAGTCACAGCCTTTTGATGATCGATTCGAAAAGGAAGCTTTATAAAATGACTAAAATGTGTCTTTTTGAGATACTAATATTTCATCTTTAGTTTTCGTCTGTGAAGTTGCACATGCTTTTTCAAAGCAAACGATGAAGTTTGTCCCCACACCAACTTTGCTATGAATTTCCACTTGTGCTTTGTGAGATTTCAGGATAGTAAGAGCTGCTGATAGTCCAATCCCGGTTCCCTTTTTCTTAAGAGTAAAGAATGGTTCTGTGATCTTTGACAAATATTCTTCGGGAATGCCCTTGCCGTTATCAATTATATGTAATAAAAAATGATCGCTGCTTTGCTCAATTTTTAACGACAACTTACCGCTTGCATTTTCTATGGCTTCAATAGCATTGATAACAATGTTTGAAATAGCAATAATTAGCTTTTGCTTATCTCCTATAATCTCAAACGGTTCAGTTGAATAATCCGTGAAAAGTTCTATTCCTTTTAACTGCAGACGATCTGAATTGTCTGCAAGACATTGCTCCAGAATTTCCTGTAATGATATTCTTTCAGCAACGAGCTCAATAGGTTTACTGAAGTTTAATAATTCGGAAATAAGTTCATTAATGCGAACTCCGTTTCTTTCAATTATACCCAAATACGGCTCCAGTTCGAGGTTTGAATAATGTAATTTCAGGTGTTCAGCAGAAAGGTGAATATTAGTGAGTGGGTTTCTGATCTCATGAGCGATAATGCGTATCAATCTTTCATTTGCTGCAAATTTCTCAATCTGAATTTTTGAGTTGGTTGCAATTTTAAGATTTGTTACATCATGCATTATACCATAAACAAGATTTTTGTGTGGTTCAGGGCCTTCGATAAATAAAGAGAGCTGGCAATACCTGTTTTCACCATTTTTATTATAGATTCTTACCTCAAGATCCTGTAAATGGTTTCTTTGCTCCAGTTGTCTTCTTATGCTGGCAGCAGTATTTTCATCAGCAATAAAATCATATAAAGACTTATAAGATCCGGAATTTGTTTTCAATCCAAACAATTCCCCGGCTGCAGGGTTTACTTCAATAAATTTTAATTGGTCATCAGCAATAAAGACAACATCCTTCGCGCCTTCAAACAGGTATCTGTACTTCTTTTCGCTTTCTTTGAGAGACTTGGTATTGTTTGTTCTTTCAAACGAATAGCGGATACATCTTTCTAATTTCTCTGAATTGAGTTCCGCTTTGATCAGATAATCAGTAGCGCCAAGTTGCATAGCCTGCACATCTATTTCTTTATTGCCTCTTCCGGTTAACATAATGATGGGCTCTTCACATCCTGCACTGATTGCTTCCTTTAAAAGCGTCAAACCTGTATGTTGCCCAAGTCTGTAGTCTACAAGATAAATATCGTAAATGCCTGATTTTATTTTTTGCAATGATTCGTTATAATCGCGGCTCCAGTCAATTTCGAATGAATTAGTAGGAATATCCTGAAGTGTTTCCTTCAGAATAAGGAAATCATCTTCATCATCATCAACAATAAGTACTCTTATTAAATTGTCAGACTGCATGAGGATAATGGTTGTTATGTTACCGGTAAAATTAAGGTAAATTGAGCGCCGAAATTTTTTTCCCCTTTTGCAAAAATTAGCCCTCTGTGTCTTTTCATAATCAACCGGCTGGTTGCGAGTCCCATTCCAAAACCTTTATGAATGCTGTTTCCCTGTAATTTGTAAAAGAGGGTAAATATTTCAACACTGTCTTCATTATCAAATCCTAATCCATTATCGGTGATTGTAATAGAACAAAAAGAACAATTTACATCTAATTGTAATTTTTGCTTTTCATGATCTGAAAGAGAAGATGCATTTATTGTTACCTTTAAAGGAGTATCTTCTTTTTTAAAAATTACGCTATTATAGAGCAGTTGAGTAAAAAGATTTTTTAATAAAAAACTTTCTCCTTTTATTACCGGCAATGAATTCTCAACAATAAAAGTTCCATCCTTTACAGTCATTTTAATGTCTGCTAATACATTTTTTAAAATTTTATTCAAATCACAATTTTCGAAAGATGCCGGTTGATCGTTTATATAAGAAATAATAACAAAGTTGTTTATTAATGAAGTCATTAATGTGGAAAGGGATTTTATTCTTTCAACATACATCTTGTTGGTTGTTCCACCTGTTCCTTGGGTTGAAATAAATTTCTCGAGATAGAGATTTAATTTTCTTAATGGTGATTGAAGATCATGCGAAGCATGAGCAATGAAATCGTTCTGCATATTTTTCAAAGCTTCTAGTTTTTTCTCACTTGTTGTCAATGATTCTTTTAAAATCCCTATTTGCTGCTGCAAAAGGTTTTGAAATGACTGCTTACAGCATACTAACAGGCCCGTCTTATGATTGTCTTCAATGTAGATTTTAGTTGCGTCAATAACCTTGAACAAATCAGAATCTTTTTTAAAATATAAAAATGTATGAGTTTGATCAGGCATTAGCTCAACACTTTGTTTCCACTCATTTTCAAAAGAACGGGTATCTTCTTTTAAGACAGACAACAAAAAATCTTCATTACCAGGAATGTCGAGATTTTCAAGTTGCTGTTGGGTATACCTGTTGCACCACAATACTTTTTTTTCATTAACATCATAAATAAAATATAGATCCGGTAAAACCTGTAAAACCTCATTCAATAAACTCAAACGCATGTTTAGATATTTCGGTTTGGTTAACGTTGTGTAAAAACAGGAATCGACTTTAAATCTTAACAAAAAAGCAGATTATAAAATTGAAATTAAACGTTGTAATCAATCATGAATGTACAAATTATTACCTTTAGCATTCAACATAATAAATGCCATAAAAATGAAAATCCTGATAATTGATGATGAGGAAGACTATTGTATGCTGATAAAAGATTTTTATTCTTCAAGGAACTGCGAAACACAAATGGCTCACACTTTGAAAGATGGCTTGCCTTTACTGGAAATTTTTTCCCCTGAAATTTTATTTCTTGACAACAATCTTCCGGATGGTTCAGGATGGACATTTGTGGATACCATTCTGAATAAAAATCCTGGGTTGCGAATTCATTTGGTTAGCGCGTATAAGCCTGAAACAAAAAATATTTCATCGCTTGATAAAGTAAAAGTTTGGGAAAAACCAATCTCACTTAAAAATCTTGCAGAGATAATACAAGTATAAAGGACAGCATCATAAACTACAAATGGAAAGTATATATATCAGCATATCTTTCAAAGACTGGATAGTAGTAGGTTTTACGAGATAATCTAAAGCACCGGCATTAATACAACGTTCTTTATAATTAACAGCACCGGAAGTGCTCCATACAACTTTAGGTATATTTGCAAAATGCCTGTTCGAATTAATCCTCTTTAAGATTTCTTCTCCCGTTAATTCGGGCATATTATAATCAAGCAGTATCAAACATGGCAGATTAGCGCCAGCCATTTCACTGAGCGTATGTATAAGTTTCATTCCGGTATCTGCAAAATGCAACTCAACGGGTTTGTTAAGATCTTTAATTATATCAGAGAGTATTTCCTGGTCATCTATGTCATCTTCTCCGATTAATATTTTTGAAGGGGCATTCACTTTTTTCGAAATTTAGTATGCAAAGTAGAGTATTTACAAAAATTATTATTCAATAACCCACTAACATTTTATTATTCCGGGAATAAACGAAGATTTGAGTATTATTTAAAATACCAGCGAAAGTACTTTATAGCATCGTCCCTTGCGTCGCAAATCGACGAAGGAAATTCGCGAACACAAAAGTAAAATAACAAATACGTGAGCAATCACTTCATCTGTTTATATTTTGGGCGCATGGTTTAGCAAAAAGTTTAATTCATAATCAGGTAGATGCAAGGGTTGCGACGCAACCGGGATCAATCAGGCACTAAAGCTGGTATCATAATTATTTTATCCATACCCGGGACTCAGTTATTTATTTCTCTTTTCGTAGGTTTGAACCACAATATTCATTTTATGAAGACACACAAAAGACAACTACAGCCAAATTTGGAAAACACTGAAACCGCAACTATTGATGTTCCCGTTAAAAATAAAAATGGCAGTGGTAAAAAAGCAAACACATCCGCTAAGGCGGCGGATGCCCAATTGAAAGATGATAATGAGCTGGATGTAAAATCTCTACTAAGGATACTTTCAGAAGTAAAGAATGGCAACTTTAATGTTAGAATGCCAATCGATGAGGTTGGCATTAGCGGCAAAATATGCGACACATTGAATGATATAATTGTATTAAACGCAACACTTGTTGAAGAGCTAAACCTTGCAAGAAATACAATCGGAAATAAAGGAAAACTTAACCATCGCGTAGAGCTTCCAAAATCAGCACGCGGCTCATGGAATTCTGCTGTTGAATCTATTAATACACTCATCTCTGATCTTGTACATCCAACAATTGAAATAGCGCATGTAATAAGTTCTGTGGCAAAAGGCAATCTTTCACAGGAAATGCCTTTGCAGATCGGCGACCATATGCTTGAAGGAGAGTTTGGTCGTATTGCAACAGAAGTAAACGACATGGTAAAACAATTGAATTTGTTTTCCATGGAAGTTACCCGTGTGGCAAGAGAAGTTGGTTCGGAGGGAATTTTAGGAGGACAAGCTAAAGTAAAAGGTGTAGCTGGTGTATGGAAAGATCTTACAGACTCTGTAAACCAAATGGCGGGTAATCTTACTGCGCAGGTAAGAAATATCGCAGAAGTAACTACCGCCGTTGCAAAAGGAGATCTTTCAAAGAAGATCACTGTAGATGTACAGGGAGAAATTCTTGAATTAAAGAATACCATCAATACCATGGTGGATCAGTTGAATTCTTTCTCATCAGAAGTTACCCGTGTGGCAAGAGAAGTTGGTACGGATGGAAAGCTTGGTGGACAAGCTGAAGTAAAGGGTGTTGCAGGTACATGGAAAGACTTAACAGATTCTGTAAACCAAATGGCATCTAACCTTACAGGTCAGGTAAGAAATATCGCAGAAGTAACTACTGCCGTTGCGCGGGGTGACTTATCAAGAAAAATTACAGTGGATGTAAAAGGAGAAATTCTTGAATTGAAGAACACCATTAATACAATGGTGGATCAGTTAAATTCATTTTCTGTTGAGGTAACTCGTGTTGCAAGAGAAGTAGGTTCTGAAGGAAAACTTGGCGGACAGGCAACAGTAAAAGGAGTTGGCGGTGTTTGGAAAGATCTTACAGAATCTGTAAACCAGATGGGATCGAATCTTACGGCACAGGTAAGAAATATTGCAGAGGTAACGACCGCTGTTGCAAATGGTGACCTGTCAAAAAAAATCACGGTAGACGTAGAAGGAGAAATCCTTGAATTAAAAATTACCATTAATACAATGGTTGACCAGTTAAACTCTTTTGCATCTGAAGTAACACGTGTGGCACTTGAAGTTGGTACTGAAGGAAAACTTGGTGGACAAGCTAAAGTACAGGGTGTTGGTGGTACATGGAAAGACCTTACTGATTCTGTGAACCAGATGGCATCAAACTTAACAGCACAGGTTAGAAACATTGCAGAGGTAACAACAGCCGTTGCCAACGGAGACCTTTCTAAAAAAATTACGGTGGATGTTGCAGGTGAAATTTTAGAGTTAAAGAAAACCATCAACACAATGGTTGACCAGTTAAACTCTTTTGCATCTGAAGTAACACGAGTTGCGCTCGAAGTAGGTACAGAAGGTAAGTTAGGAGGTCAGGCAAAAGTGCAGGGTGTTGGTGGTACATGGAAAGACTTAACAGAATCTGTAAACCAGATGGGATCAAATCTTACTGCACAGGTAAGAAATATTGCAGAAGTAACCACTGCTGTTGCAAAAGGAGATCTTTCAAGAAAAATTACGGTGGATGTAAAAGGAGAAATTCTTGAATTGAAGAATACTATCAACACAATGGTGGATCAGTTGAATTCATTTGGTTCGGAAGTATTCAGGGTAGCACGAGAAGTAGGTAGTGAAGGTAAGCTTGGCGGACAGGCCGATGTGCCCGGTGTAGAAGGTTTATGGAAAGACCTTACGGATTCTGTAAATAAAATGGCTTCTAATCTTACTTCGCAGGTAAGAAACATTGCAGAGGTAACCACAGCCGTTGCCAACGGTGACTTATCACGTAAAATTGAAGTGGATGTAAAAGGTGAAATTCTTGAATTGAAGAACACTATCAACACCATGGTGGAGCAGCTTCGTGCATTCGCATCAGAAGTAACACGTGTTGCAAGAGAAGTTGGTACGGAAGGCAAGTTGGGCGGTCAGGCAAATGTGCCGGGCGTTGCGGGAACATGGAAGGATCTTACGGACTCTGTTAACCAGATGGCTGGTAATCTTACGGCACAGGTGAGAAACATTGCAGACGTTGCAATTGCAGTTGCAAACGGAGACATGTCAAGAAAAATTACGGTGGATGTACGCGGAGAAATTTTACAATTGAAGGAAACGCTAAACACGATGGTGGATCAGCTTCGTGCATTTGCATCTGAAGTAACGCGTGTGGCACGTGAAGTAGGTACAGATGGTAAACTTGGAGGACAAGCATTTGTGCCAGGAGTTGCCGGAACATGGAAAGACCTTACAGATTCTGTGAATCAAATGACAGGTAATCTTACATCACAGGTAAGAAATATTGCAGAAGTAACGAAAGCTGTTGCGTCAGGTGACCTTTCAAAAAAAGTTACGATAGATGTTAAAGGAGAAATCTTTGATTTGAAAAACACGATCAACACTATGGTTGACCAGCTCAACTCTTTTGCATATGAAGTAACACGTGTTGCGAGAGAAGTTGGCACTGAAGGTAAATTGGGAGGTCAATCCGAAGTACAGGGTGTTGCAGGAACATGGAAAGATTTGACAGATTCTGTAAATATGATGGCATCAAACCTTACCAACCAGGTACGAGGTATTGCAAAAGTTGTGACTGCTGTGGCAACCGGAAATCTTAAGCAAAAATTATCGATAGTATCGCAAGGAGAAGTTGCTCAGTTAACAGATACGATCAATGAGATGATTGATACGTTGGCTGTGTTTGCAGACCAGGTTACCACTGTTGCACGCGAAGTGGGGGTAGAAGGAAGACTGGGAGGACAAGCAAGTGTGCCTGGCGCATCTGGCATCTGGAAAAACCTAACAGAAAACGTTAACCAGTTAGCAGAAAATCTTACTACACAGGTGCGTGCAATTTCTGAAGTTGCATCTGCTGTAACGAAAGGTGATCTTACTCAAATGATTCGTGTGGAAGCAAAGGGAGAAGTTGAAGAATTGAAAGATACCATCAACCAGATGATTGCTAACCTTAAGCAAACAACACTACGTAATCAGGAACAGGATTGGTTGAAATCTAATCTTGCACAGTTTACGCAAATGTTGCAGGGTCAGAAAGATCTCAATACTGTTACAAGACGTATTCTTTCAGAACTTGCCCGTGTTGTTAATGCCCAAAAAGGTATGTTCTATATATTAGAACAAAATGAAGCACAACAAATACCTAAATTAAAATTATTCGCTGCTTATGCTTTTGGTGAAGAAGTGGAGGCATCAAAGGAATTTGCTTTGGGGGAAGGATTAGTTGGTCAATGTGCACTTGATAAGGAAAGAATTTTATTGACAAATGTTCCAAAGAATTATATTAAAATAAACTCCGGTTTGGGTAAGGCATCACCTGTAAACCTCATAGTGTTGCCTGTGTTATTTGAGACGGAAATTAAGGCGGTTATTGAGCTTGCATCCTTTGATACTTTTAGTCAAACACACCTTGACTTTCTAAGTCAGCTTACAGAAAGTATCGGTATCGTGCTTAATACTATTGAAGCAAACTCAAGAACAGAAGATCTTCTTGAACAATCACAATCGCTCGCAGACGAATTAAGAAGAACAAATGAAGAGTTGCAGGATAAAGCACACCTTCTTGTAAAACAAAAAGAAGAAGTGGAAGCAAAAAATAAAGAAGTAGAAGAAGCAAGAAAATCTTTGGAAGAGAAAGCTGAACAGTTGCAGCTTACCTCTAAATACAAATCTGAATTTCTCGCCAACATGTCTCATGAATTGCGTACGCCTTTGAACTCACTTCTGATACTTGCACAACAATTATATGAGAACTATGAAGGTAACCTTTCAGAGAAACAAATTCGTTATGCTAAAACAATTCATAGTTGCGGTGATGATCTTATCCAATTGATTAATGATATTCTCGATCTTTCCAAGATCGAATCAGGTTATATCTCAACAGACTTTATTAATCTGCGCTTTAATGAAATAACCGCATTCGTAGAAACAACCTTTAAGCACATTTCAGAAAACAAGAATCTTCGATTTACCATTGAAACGGATGATAAACTTCCTGCGAGTCTTGAAACAGATGCACAACGTTTGAACCAGATACTGAAGAATCTTCTTTCAAACGCATTCAAGTTTACAGAAAAAGGTGAGGTTAAATTCAAGATATATGAAGCGAATCACAACTGGAAACAAAGTCACCCTGGCCTGGATAATGCAGTCCGTGTAGTTGCCTTTGAGATCAGGGATACAGGTATCGGAATTTCAAGAGATAAACAAAACATCATTTTCGAAGCATTCCAACAGGCAGAAGGATCAACAAGCCGCAAATATGGAGGAACCGGTTTAGGTCTTTCCATTAGTAGAGGCCTGGCAGATTTGCTTGGTGGTTCAATTGAATTAGAAAGCGAAATGGGGCATGGAAGTACATTCACTTTATTCCTTCCTATTAACTATAACCCTGCAGCTGTAAAAAAAGAAAAACAAAGTACACTTACCATCAGTGAGTACAAGCTTTCAGAAACAAATGATGATATTTCTTTACAATCAGTGCCAACAATAAAATTTGCAGAACCAAAGGATCTTGATGCACTAAATGAGATCATTAATGATACAGGTGATGACCGCAATAATATTGTTCATTCTGACAAAGTAATACTTGTAATTGAAGATGATATCCGCTTTGCAAAGATCATGGTAGAGAAGGCACATGAGTTGGATCTTAAGGTTGTTGTCGCTACCAATTTTGCGGATGTATTTGATCTTACTAACAAATTCAATCCAATCGCTATAACACTTGATGTGAAACTTCCTGATGCAAGCGGATGGAGGATTATAGATCTCTTTAAAAACGATATTAACTTCAGGCACATCCCGGTACATCTTATTTCAGGTGAAGAAAACAGGTTACTTGCCATGCAGAGAGGCGCACGAAGCTTTAACCTGAAACCATTGAAAACAGAGGCTTTGAATATTTTGTTTACTGATATTATCAATTATAATAACATTCAAACAAAAAAGCTTCTCATCGTTGAAGACAATGAACTGGATTCTTCACAGATCGCAAGAATACTTGATAACGGAGATTTGATCTCGATTGAAATAGCAAGTTCAGGTAAAGAAGCATTGCAGCTGATAACAAACAACCAGTATGAATGCATAATTGTTGATTTCATGTTGCCTGATATTGAAGGCTTCCAGTTCCTTACAGAGATCAATTCTATCAGGAAATCGCAAATGACGCCAGTGATAGTTTATTCTGCAAAAGATTTTTCTGCTAAAGAAAGAAGCCAGTTAAAACAATATGCAAACAGGATTCTATTAAAAGATGTAAGCTCTCTTGATCTTTTGCTTGAAGAAACTGTTCTCTTATTGCACATTAATCAAAAAGACCTGCTTCCTGAAAAACGTAAGCTCATAGAAAACTTACGTTCTAATAAAGACATCCTCACTGCAAAGAATGTACTTGTTGTAGATGATGATGTGCGCAATCTTTTTGCATTAACAACTGCATTCGACAGGTTTAACATCAATACAATTACTGCAGAAAGCGGACGTGAAGCAATGCAGATTTTATCTGAACATCCGCACATTGATATTGTATTGATGGATATAATGATGCCTGAAATGGACGGATACGAAACAACTCAAAAAATAAGAAGAGAACATAAGAACACTTCTTTGCCGATTATTGCAGTTACTGCAAAGGCAATGAAAGGTGACAGGGAAAAATGTATCGAAGCCGGCGCTTCAGATTACATTACAAAACCATTAAAAATAGATCAGTTACTTTCATTGATGAGGGTTTGGCTTTATAAGTAGCATTTAAATCATTAAGCTGTTTGAAATATTTTTTTGGATACCAGCTTAAGCATTTACCAATGTGTCTGTTATTTTATTTTGGTATTAGTGAAATGAAATTCGAGGATACTTTTAAAAATAAAGGACTAATCCTCAATGCCGCGATTTTTTTGTTATGAACTGCGGCATTTTATAGCATCGCCTGTTGCGTCGCACTCTTGTAGTTAAGAATATAATTCAAGAGTAAAAAGTCAGAATTCAAAAATGCATGCTCATTGTGAATTTTGACTTCAAGGTTCAAAACGATGAAGTGAGTGACACAACAGGCGATGATAGTAGTACAATAGTTAAGTAAATAAGAATTCTAACTTAAAATTTAAAAGCACGGTTTTGAAAGTTGCTTCGAAAGATATTAAGATTCTTGCTGTGGATGATAGGGAAGATAACCTGTTTTCTATAGAGACTATTCTTGAAAAAAATAATTATACAATTGTCAAAGCTAATTCAGGCAGGGCTGCTTTAAAGATATTACTTCATCAGCACGATTTTTCGCTGATATTGATGGATGTGCAGATGCCCGACATAAATGGTTTGGAAACTGCTAACATTATTTATCAACGGGATAAACTGAAAGATATTCCGATCATATTTATTACTGCGCACAATTATGATGATGATCTTGTTTTTAAAGGTTACAAATTAGGTGCGGTTGATTACATCTACAAACCAATTAATCCTGAATTACTAAAAGCTAAAGTGGAGGTCTTTGTTGAACTCTTCAGAAAGAATCAACAATTGATTGAACATGAAAAAGAATTGCTTGCGATTAATACCTCGCTTCAAAATGAAATTGAAGAGAGAAAATTATCTGAAGAAAAAATAAAATTATTGAATACGCAGTTACTGATCAATAATGAAAACCTAAAAACAGTAAATGAAGAATTAGACAGGTTTGCGTACGTTGCTTCCCATGATCTGCAGGAACCACTAAGAAAGATCATGATCTTCAGTGATAAAATTCTGATGGCGGATACAAAAGAGAATGTAAACAGGTATTTGCAAAAGATTGTAAGTTCTTCACAACGCATGCAATCGCTGATACAAGACCTGCTTCATTTTTCAAGACAAAATATTACTCCTTCCGATTTTACAAAATCTGATCTGAATATTATTGTAAAGGAGGCATTACATGAACTTGAAATGGAAATTGAAAAAACAAAAGCATCAATTCATGTTGAAAAGCTTCCGGTGCTTTATATTATCCCAAGCCTTATACGCCAGTTGTTTTATAACTTACTTAATAACGCTATTAAGTTTCGCCGTTCAGATCTGGCACCCTCAATAAACATACAATTGTCCTCAAAAAAAATCAATTCGATAACTTATTCTCTCATTAATGTGCAGGATAACGGAATTGGTTTTGATCCAAAATATAAAGAAGATATTTTCTCCGTTTTCAAAAGATTACACAGTTATCATGATTTTGAAGGAAGCGGTGTAGGCTTATCCATCTGTAAAAAAATCATTGAAAAACACAATGGGTTTATAAACGCCGAAAGCATCCCCGGGGAGGGCTCCAATTTTATCATCGCATTACCAAACGTTTAGCTGGCAGCATATCTATTGCTGTTATGTAACTGCATTTGAAGTTTGCCGGGAAAAGTAGCAGGATCTTTTGCAGGCAACGTGTATTTCGTGGTATTGCCTGTTGTGTCGCTTACTTATGCGTTCCAAACTTTATCGATTAGGTTATATTTTAAACTTTATGCTTAATATGTATATAGCAATAAAAAAGATTTTTCCTTTCGTTTTTTGCTTCGCCATTAACTACAATACCGATTACCAGTTTTACTTTATCAGTTGTATCAGCAGATGATGACAAATGATGCTACTTTAGGCTGGTAAAATACCTAGTCAGCCCCAGATGAAAATTAAACAGGTAAAAGATTACAACATAGGCAGCAACCGTAAGAGAGAATAATACCTTTACCCCCTGTTTTGCTGTTTCTGAATATTTTTAGCAACAGAAATAATACTACGATCAATCCCGCAACTCTTATCCAGTTCACGTTGTTGTTTAACCAGTAAGCAAAATCAATGGTATTATCAGATTGGCTCCCGGGAAGCGGCATGATAAACTAACCACGTAATACTTCTACAGCAATCAATAGCAGCAAGCAAAACATCAGCAGTAGTCGGTTCATGCTATAAATTTAAAGAGCAACACCTGAAACCAACAAAAAACAAAACAGGAGTTATTAACGTCGGGTATTCATCAAAATTTATTTATAAACCCCCAGGGTTATAGCTTATTTATAGGGTGGGCAGGGAACAATGAATACCCCGAACTGGTCGCCTGATAGTAAGAAGATAGCGTTTATCAGCAACAGTAATTTATTGAGTGAAGTGTATCCGGTAGAGAAGCAATAATTTTTTGTAAGCAAGTTTTGATACACTTGACATCACCTGTTGTCACGCTTGGCTTAACTTGCAAATAACTGCATAAGAGTTTACATTAACAGAAAATTATTTTCCTGTTGCAACCCTTTTTTAAATAAAGCGTATTCACTATTTGTATTGTTTACTGCTTTAATGGATACACTAAATCTATGGCTTTAAAATTGTGAGCTAACTTATATAAACTGTTCAGGGGCTTTTGGAAAATATAACCACGATTATAAAAGGGTGCATAAATAAAGATCATAAGTGTCAGAAGATTCTTTATGAGCATTATCGTGGCTATGCTTTAAATATTTCTTTTAGATATCTGTACAGGTATGAAAAAGCTGTTGATGCAGTAAACGATGGTTTTGTAAAATTATTCAACCATTTCCCGGAGTTTAATATTGGTGCAGATACCGATAATGAAAAAATTCTGATGGCATGGCTGAAAAAAATAATGATAAACACCTCTATAGATGCACTACGCAGATCAAGCATGATGCCTGAGATTGGTGGTATTCCTGAGTATGTGTGGGATACCCCTGATGACAGCAACAAAGCAGACCAGGTACTCTTATACAACGATCTTATCGCTATGGTAAAAAACCTGCAACCAAATTACAGAACTGTTTTTAATCTCTATGTTATTGATGGTTATTCACACACAGAAATTGCAGAAATATTGAATATATCAGTCGGCACTTCAAAATCCAGCCTTTCAAGAGCCAGAAACTTATTACAATCAGGTATAAAAAAAATGGAGGATGCAACTGCATGCAGGATGTAGGCGAACATATGGATGAATTATTCCGCAAGGCAGCAGATAATTATATGCTGAAAGAAGGAGAAAGCAACTGGAACAAAATCGCCGGTCAGTTAGAGCCTTCTGTCGTGGCGCCTGTTGTGCCCGAAACTAAAAACAAAAGAACAGGAAAACACATAATAACAGCTAATCTTCTTTTATTATGCTTTGCTTCAGGTATTTTGTTTAATAAATATGCACTTATTAATAAAGTAATACCCGTAAATACAAAACATCAAACCAATAACACAAGCGCTGACAAATTAAATGAAAGCATTTTATCACCAGGTGAAGAGAAAATACAGCAGGATAAAGTGGTAATAAATGATCAGAATAAAAACACACAGCCTTACCTTGATCACAATAGAATTACAACTGCTGCAAATCGACCTGACAAGAAAGATCAATTGATTTACACGCCAGGCATTAAATATAATATTGCCCGTATTGATGATAAAAATATTCCTCATATTAAAAACTTTCCTGCTTCGGACAATAAAATAGATAATGAACAAGTAACTTTAATTCAGTCCCCGGAACTACTTACTGTATCAAACCATAAACCTGTTGACGCAAAACAAACCTTATCTAATGACAGTGCATCAAATAACCCGGCAATTAAGCTGACGGTGAAAAATAAACATGGTATGTATTATGGCTTACTGGCAGGTGCAGGTTTTACTACTGTTAAAAGCCAAAGCTTTACCAAACCTGGTTTTGATATAGGTATTGCCGCAGGCTATCAGTTATCCGCAAGATCATCGGTAGAAATAAATGTATTGTACACGCATAAATATTATTACAGTGATGGTAAGTATTTCAGTATGGATAAAATGAAAAATGATATGCCACAGGATATGAAAATCATGAGTGTTAAAGGCAATAGCAGCATTATTGAAATACCATTAAAATTCAGGTATAACATAGTTCAGGGAACAAACAATGCAGTATATGCTTCTGCAGGAATATCATCTTATATACTGGTTAATGAGAAAAATAATTATACTACCTCAATCAATGGCAACACGGGTAATATGCATAGCAATTATACAAACACATCAGGATACTTTGCGGGTGCATTTAATATAAGCGCAGGTTATGCCCACAGCGTAGGAAAAAATAATACAATACGTTTTGAACCTTATGTAACAATACCTGCAAAGGGCATCGGTATTGGTAGTCTTCCTGTTTCAACTTCAGGTGTGCATGTATTTTTTACAATAGCCCCGCACAAATAAATCATACCACAAAATATTGCTCAATTATTTTATGCGGCACAAGTGTGCAACGCAACGAAAGTCTAATACATGTGCCAAAGCACGGCACAAAAAAAATATTTATTTACTGCAACGCTTTTATAAATGCGGCGTATGTACTTGTTATAGCACTTCGTTTTATACGTATAAATCCATTGCTGACCATTGAAAAAATCAGCTTGTTAGTTTACAACCCGTAATATCAAACCGGTATAGAATAACAGGTGTACTCAATTAAGAAATAAACATTAGATATTCCTTCAATAAAACGGAATGTGCAGTTATTGCCAATCCTGCAGGTAAATTTTTAACAACATCAAATAAAAACAATTATGAAAAAGACGCAAGCACTTACGGCTATCGCTATGTCTATGCTTTTATTCAGCGCATGTAAAAAAGAAAATGAATTATCTAAAGTGCAAGGTGTTGTAAGCACATCTCTGCAGGACATGATAAGCGAGCATGGCGCCAATCCTGATGAAGCTATCTTTGCTGCAAATGCAGCAGGAACAGGTGGCGGGCATCTTTACACACAAAGCAATGCAGCGGAACAAAACACAATATGGGTATTTAGCCAAAGTGCAGATGGTATGTTAACCAAACAGCAGGAAGTTAATTCAGGTGGTGCAGGTTATGGTGCAGGGCTTGGATCACAAGGTGCACTGATATTAAATGAAACACATAGCTTGCTCTTTGCAGTAAATGCAGGTGATAATACAGTGTCTTCCTTTAGCGTTGCTGCAGATGGCAACCTTACATTAAAACATACTGCGGCATCAGGTGGTGCAAAACCAAACAGTGTTGCAGTACATGGAAACATTTTGTATGTGCTTAACACAGGTAGCTCTTCTATCTGTGGTTTTGCAATCGGTTCCGATGGTGAGCTCACCAAAATAGAAGGCTCATGGCATGCATTAAGCGATACTGCAGTTGATGCACCACAGATAAGTTTTGAGCCTACAGGTCAGGCACTGTATGTTACAGAAAAAGCAACCAATAAAATAGATCGCTTTACACTTAACCCAAATGGTGCTGTTGCATCTGCAGACTTTATGCCTTCTACAGGCGAAACACCTTTTGGTTTTGATTATGCCCGCAATAAAAAATTCCTTGTTGTATCTAATGCGGTAATGGGTCTTGCAGACGCAGGATCATGTACTTCATATAGTCTTTCTGCAAACGGAATGCTTAACGACAGGAATGGCGCGGTTGCCAATAACCAGGGTGCACCTTGCTGGGTTGGTACTACCAAACATGGAACTTTTGCTTATGTGGCTAATACCGGTAACGGAACATTGTCCTCATATTACATCTCAGAAACAGGCAATCTTTATCTTATAAATGCTGCTGCAGGCGCAGCCGGCCTGTCAACAATAGATGTAATAGTAAGTTCAGACAACCGTTACACTTATGCAATAGGTGCGGCTTCGCATACACTGGAGGGGTTTGAAAGAAAACCTTTCGGTCAGCTCAATCATATCGGCACTGTTTCATCACTACCTGATTTTGCAGCGGGTCTTGCTGTTTATTAAAAAACTCTTCTTATAATGCAAGAGGCTGCTCTTTTAGAGCAGCCTCTTTGTTTACAGGGTTCATCTGTAAAATAATTTGATGAGTGAAGGTTATGTTACAGAAAGAAATAATTTTTTTATTGGCAAGCTTTGGCACTTATGGCATCGCCTGTTGTGTCACTCACTTGTACGTTTGTAATATATCGTCATAGCGAAGACAACAGCATGGGTTTGTGTATTGAGTTGTCTGTGGCTTTTTGTAAGAAATCAACTTTTTTATTTTAAAGAATAGTTTGCTATTTGTAATGCCAAATGAAATTGTGTAACCGCTAACAACCTGGCCCAATCTTCTGAAAAGGCTGCTGCTAATCTTTGATCAATTACTTAAGCATTTATTATAAATACCTGCACAGGGTTCTCTGCGGGTAATGACTTTCAGACGCAATACCTCGGGTCGCCTTCCAGGATTTCCTGTTCAAGCTTAGGCGCCTCTCCAGCTTTCCATAAACGGGTGCGATGCACAACCCGGTAAACCAAAGGTCCACCATCAGGGCGCTCATTGCGTTCAAAAGGAATAGGTATGCATACGAACTCAGTCGAAAGCTCATCGGAAGTGGCGGTTACTAAACCATAACCGTGACCACCAAAATCGATAAATGATAAATGCGGTGCAACGTCAGGGTTGCGTATCGCACGGGCTTGCTTCATATCTCCGGTCTCCTTCAACTTTAAGGTCGAAAGCACTCCATGCATAGCAGTAACATTCATAGAAGGGATCACAGTACCATCGGGTTGATCGATCAGGTGCAGTACACGTTTCGGATGGTCTTTGGCCATGGTTACTTCCATTACTTCAAACAGCGTTTGCTGCGATATAGAGCCGGTAATAAATTCAACGCCCAGTGGCTCGTACTGCTTAGGTGGCAGCGCTTTCGAGGCTAAACCGGCGTGAAACGCATGACGGTCACCACCAACAACACAAAAGCCTGTTATCTTGTTATCACGTATAAAATCAAAGATGATGTCTTTATCACGAAGAAAGCGATTGTCTATTACTGCGTAGCCTGCATCTTTCGGCCACTTACTTCCTAATTCACCGGGCAGGTTTTGATAATCGCTTCTTACTTCCATAGTGCCAAAACCATGTCCCCATATTTTCCAGCGCGCAGTTGAAGTTCCTAACTGCTCTAACGCCCAGTCTCTTTGCTCCTTGCCCAAATAAGTCTGGGCATGTACATCTTTTGTAGGGTTTGGTATATCCTTTCCATTAAAACGAATGGTATCAGGTGGATTGTCGTTATTATAATGACGACCGTAATTCATGATTTCAAAAGGAATTTGCGCATCAACCCTGGGATATTCAGGCACAGCAAAATCATCGGTGGACATATCAGGAGAACGGAATGACCAATTATCTGTCAACAGCAGATCAACATTTTTACCCCATCGCAATACGCGCCGTATATTCAGGCTGTGTATCGCCACCAGGTTATTAGGCTCTTCACTAAGTCCGTCTTCGTTGAAGGTTTCCATTGGTGTGTCCACCACAGCAGGGGCTATAAAATGTTCAAGCTTTGGGTTGCCAGGCTGTTGCACCATGGCAGGTATAAACTCCCACCAGGCCTGGTTGGCAGAGATTTTCTGGTTTTGTGCAGGAGCATTGTAGCCGCCTCCTGCAACATACTCACTCTGGTATCCTGCCCAGGCAAATTCGTGGTTATCCCAGATACAAACAAATGGCCAACGGGCACGGGCATCCTGCAGATCAGGGTCCTCCAGGTACGCACGGTAGAGTGTACGATAATCTTCCAAAGTAACGGGGAGATGAAAATTACTAACCTTTCTACCCTGCGGAAACTTATACAGGTCTCTTATGCGGCGGCCACGGTTTCCATTCGGGTTATCTTCTGCATACCAGGTTACTTCGTAAATAAAGTCACCCAGGTGCAATACAAAATTTAGTTGCTGCTCCCTGGGGCGTGCCTCATCTTCAAAGATCATCCTGCGGTAAGCATTCAGCCCAGCTTCGTTAGGGCATTGGCAGCTTACAAACGTAAAATGAACAGGAGTATCAGCATCGTTGGCGGGTGCTGTTATAGTACGACCGGTGCGGCTGGCGAAACCATGCTCATCAATAAAACGGTACCAATACTCATGGTGGGGTTTTAGATCTTTTGCCAGGAAACGGCATGTCCAGTCTGAATCAGCACTGATATTCGCCGTACCGCCTGCATGTATTTTTTTGAAATCATCCGTTGTTGAAATTTCAACAACCAGCTTTTTAGCAGTACTATCTTTTAGAGGAGGGCGTCTCGTCCACAGGATCACGCTGTTGGCTGTCGGGTCACCCGATGCTACACCTTGTGGAAAGAGATCACGGCGCTCCGTTGCCGGCGTGGGAAGTTTGTTTGCCCAGCCTTTTTTTGTCGCTATAGCGAAGCCGGCAAAGAAGGATGATTGTAAGAACTTACGGCGGCTTAAATTCATGTGGTTTTAAATATTATCCTTATAAATTTAATCAACCAAACACTTGCCAGCAAAACAATATGATATACGGCTGGAACATAAGTCAAAAGTCAAAAGTGAAAAGTGAAAAGTCAAAAAGAAAGAAGATCGTTATAGCGAAGACAACAGCAGTCATCATTATTATAAAGGATAATTTTTGTAGCCAGCTACGGCATTTCATGGCATCGCCTGTTGTGTCACTCACTTGTACAGATATGTAAAAGCAACTTTCAAAACCAGAAGCCTTGTACTGCGTATTTGTTTTAACGAAACGCTACATTTTTATTTATTACATTTAAAAAACCTAAACAAACATTATGAGACCCTTCCTATTCAAAGCAGTTTCAATATTTTTTCTTTCTACTTTTTTTATTAATGCTAACGCCACCACCTGGGGATCTGTTGAAGTTAAGTGCCCCTTATGCAATACAGTAAATACTTTCCAGGAAGTAATGAGTTATGGTAGCTACATTTATAGTTGGCCTTCAAAGTATCAACTGATATATTGGCCGGCTACAGATACAAGGTTCCTGTATAGTTGCAAGCATTGTTACTATACGGCAATGATGAGCGATTTTGACAGTGTACACGCAGATAAAAAAGAAGCATTGATAAAAATGCTTAAAGATGTTAAGATAGATCAGAAAAAAAATTACTACGACATTCCAATGTCTGAAAGGTTTGTTGTGGCCGAAAAAGTTTATCAGATAAAAGAACAATCTCCTCATGAATGGTGCTTTTTTTATAGGGTAATGGGTTATCATATGATGGGGGAGAATAAGCCAGAACTTGCTAAAGATTCACGGCAAAAAGCAATTGAATTCGCTAAACAGGTATTAGCTGACACAAGCCTGGAAAATAAAAAGTACTATACTTTAATGCTTGGCTGTATGAGCTATTTTACTGGAAACAATGATTCATCAAAAGAGAAACTTAATGAAGCGCTTGCTATCACTTTTGTGAACAAAGAGTGGTCGAAAGAAGATCAGCACGCACAAAATGAATACTACGATCAAATAGCAAAAGATATATTGGATAAGATTGCAAAAGGAGAAAAGGAAATCTCTATAGAGCAATAGCATTTTATATTGTACTGGTGCAAGACAGACTTTAGTTTGTAAAGATATTCTGCAACGAAAAGAGAACTGAGTGGAAACAAAATTTTTCTTTTTACTCCGCGAGTCTCCAAAATAAACAACGTTCCCCAGTTAGTCAAAGAATGCCAAATAAAAAATAAGAAGCTAGCTCAAGACTGAGGAGTTGCTTTGTGTATGGCGTCTTGGGCGGGTTAGTTAAACAAAGGCTTTTTTACTCCGCGAGTCTTCAAAATAAACATGTTCTCAGGCGAGTGTCAGATAGCTTTGTGTATTGGCTGTGTGGCACTCGCCGCATAACAATACGGCAAGTCCGCTATCACACAATTCTGCACACATGAGACGCCTTAGAAATAAAAAATATTAATACTATCATGAAAACAGAATGCACAAGTCTGCCTTTGCATTATTTCGCTTTGCTCAATAATGCTTCTGCAGATGAAGTGAGTGACACAACCACAGCTCCACAATGTTGCTAAAGCTTATAACAAAAAAATCAATAAGACTTTGTAATGATATTGCTGAAATAAAATGTAGTATTGTGTCGTTTCTTAAACACTTAATTTTTTTTCAAAACCTGAACCTGCTATGAGAAAAAGACTTCCTGCCATATTTATTCTTTTCTTTTTTATGCTGCATGCACATGCGCAAATAGGTGTCATGAAATTAGTTGGACCTGGTACCAAAGATTATTCAATAGGTTTTGGGGCGTTTATTAAAAGCAGCATTCCTGTATCAGACGCGGCTAATGTTACCGTAGAAATAGGAGCTGATTTTTTTCCTTCAGAAGGTGGTTGGAGTAGTGGTGAAGGTACAGCAATGTGCCCGTTGAAAGTTGGATACAGGTATACATTAAACGGAACCGGCGAGGGATTTTATGTAGAACCACAGGCAGGTTATAATGTTTACGGTGTTACTTCTTTAACAGATGCGCAGGGCAAACAGGTAGATCTGAAATATCACGGTGTTGTATTTGCAGCAGGTACAGGCTACCTGTTCTCCATCTGGAACTTACCTTTTGATTTAAACCTTCGTTACGAGACGGTGATGGCTCATGGAGGTTCTAATAATTTTATCAGCTTGGGAATATCAAGATTTATCAGCTTTGGAAGGAGAGATTAAAAAACTGTTCAAAAATTATTTACCATGAAATTTTATTGTACAACCATTATAGCAATACTGCTCTTCTCATCTTGTTTAAAACAATCCATTCCGGATGCGATGCTTGGCAAGCATGGCGGCGGTACTGCAACACTTAGCTATGAATTTAATGGTGAAGCGGTAAATATATCAGTGCCTGATGCAGATAACCAAATGCCGGGTAATTATAAACTGGCTTGCACTAAATCTGGTTTTTATTACCTGGAAGCTATTGGTGGCGGGGAATTTGCGTTTACCTTTTTTACGGATAGTTTAACTGTGGGCAATTATAAATATACTTCCGGCGACATCTTTGTAACAGATTATAACAACCATCCTTCATTTGTGCATTACCCGGGGGATAATATAAACTTCAACATTACATCTTATTCAAACGGGCATATAAGCGGAAATTTTTCAGGGGTGCTTACACCATTGATAACTCCGGGTACTCCTGATATATATGGTACCCAAGGTTCAGTATTAATTACAAATGGTTCTTTTGAAAATGTGCCTGTGTTTTATTAAACGGTTGTTTCTTTTGCTGTCGCCACAGCGTTATGCGTAGTGAACTTTGTGGGTAATAAGTATTTGTATTAACAAATCACAGAAGTAAGAAGTTATAAAAAATTAAGGACTGCCATTAAAAGTGCAATGTAAATTCACTATTAGAAAAAATCAACACAATTATGAAACCAATTATTTCATTGATCTTTTCCTTTATACTTGTTCCTCAAACAGGATTTAAAAAGATGACTTTGCTGGATGGAAAAGTTGAATTCTCAATAACAGATAATTTATCAGCCATATCTGATGAAACATGGAAAATTAAATATCATACTTTACCAAAACCTGCAGTTGCTTTTTCTGATGAAAATGCAGAGATCAATCTCCTGGTTGATATAACAAACCAGCCAGCTTCTGAAGACCAGTTATCTTCTTATAAAGATTTTCGAATACAAAATTTAAAGAACACAAGATCGGATGTGACTTTTTTATCAGATGGAATTAAAGATGTAAATGGGAAGAAAGTTGGGTACATTAAATTTACTTCTCAGGCGGTTGATCAGAAAATATTTAATTATTATTTTTTTACAGTTGCTAATGGTAAAATTTTATTTTTCACTTTTAACTGTATTGAAAAACTTCAAAAAACATGGGAACCTAATGCTGACAAAATACTTGAATCTATAAAGGTGAAGTAGTATCATTTTGTGTCGTCCCAGGGTTGGGCGTAGCGAACCCTGTGGGTAATAAAAGTAGCTTGCCCTACTGCATATAGGCAATGACTCTTTTCTGCAAATTTCTGCGATGGCTAAAACAATTTACCAAACGGGAGTATTCAACTATATACTAAAAGAGATGATTAAATAATTGCTTGTTGATAATGGGTGCGCTTAATAATAATTTTAAGATCAGACCCTCGCGTTGGTATAAGAATGTCAAATAAAAAATAATACGATAGCGCAAGACTGAGGCGTGGCTTTGTATGTAAGGGTGTTGTGATGGATGACTCAACAAGGCTTGAGATGCTGGCACACTAAACATACGCCTCAATCTTAAGCCAGCATCAGGCAGGCAATATTGGAAAATCATTTTTTCTTAACCAATATAACCGGGCACTTAACTTTAAAATGAGAATTTTGAAGGATCAGTTCATTGGGTTCATTTGTTACTTCCTTAAATTCAGAAGCATCTACATATAATTCCGGTGCTTCATCGATCATGGTTTGCAAAGTATTCCCGGCTATTTGATTGAATGGAACAATGGTAATGTCAATATTTTCCGTTTTTGCTTTTTCATGTAGCAGTTTCGCCTCTTCTAACAGCAACCCGGTATCTTCACGCCATATGTCTTTTTCGTCTGTTACAGTTTCCGCTAAGTTTATATCGCTCGGAAAGCCATAACCCCTTTTCTCATCTTGCGGAGAGTAAATAAATACAACTGCAAGATCATTATCGTCCCGTTTGCACGATGCAATAGCAAGATCAAGCGCTTTATAATTAATTACTTTCTTGAAAATTAGGACCACTTTGTTTTTCATAATAAACATCTTTTCATTCACTCAACAAAACACGAACAATTAAATTTAGCCATATAATAAAACTGTGCAAAAGGGTAAAGGTTATTTTTCAGTTACGATTGTTTGGAAAAAAGTTTCAGGGCACCCAACAAGGTGTGGAAGTAAATTTGTAACTACCTATAAGGCAAAAAACCTCTTTAAAAATAAAGAGGTTTGTCAAAGCATATCCAATGATGGGATATGTATAAGAAAGAAGTTTAAAACACATTTTATTTCCTGTCTAATAATTTCTGCAACATCTCCACCTTTTCTTTTTTTTACTCCGTAAGTCTCCAAAATAAACACGTTCTCAGGCGAGTGTCAGATTGCTTTGTGTATTGGTTTTATGGCACTCACCGCATAATAACACGGCGAGTCCGCTATAACTCAATCCTGCACACATGAGACTCGCCTTAGAAATAAAAAATATTAATGCTGCCATGAAAACAGAACGTACAAGTGAGTGACACAACGAAGATGCCATAACATACCAATGCCGGCAACATAATAATCACTACAAACATGTGAGCTATACAGGCAAGTAAATTGAGCCGTTCAGGAAATATGCCATTGCTTAAGTGCCAGGACCTTTGCACAGTTAATAAAACAAAAACAATATTGACTATGACAAAAATAAAGCTTGGCAACAATGGTCCGCTCGTATCTAAACTTGGATTGGGTTGTATGCGCATGTCGCCTGTGTGGGGTAGCGCAATGAATGATGAAAGTGAAAGTATTGCTACCATACAAATGGCATTGGAGAATGGTATTAATTTTTTGAATACGGGAGATTTTTATGGGGCGGGTCACAATGAACTGCTGGTAGGTAAAGCCATTAAAGGCAGGAGAGATGATGCATTCATCAGTGTAAAATTTGGTGGTCTTGTTTACCGCAATCAATTCATTGGCTTAGACCTTCGCCCTGTAGCCATTAAGAATTTTATCAATTATTCTTTGGTGCGCCTCGGTATAGATACTATTGATCTTTACCAGCCGTGCAGGATGGACAACAGCGTGCCGGTAGAAGATATTATAGGCACGGTCGCAGACCTGATAAAAGAAGGAAAAGTACGCTACCTCGGTGTATCAGAAATAACAGCAGAACAGCTACGCAAAGCCAACAGCGTTTATCCTGTAACTGCATTAGAGATAGGTTATTCGCTGGCAGACCGGCAAATTGAAGCAGACCTTTTACCTGCGGCAAAAGAGTTGGGCATTGGCGTGGTTGCTTTTGCCAATACTGCAGAAGGTTTACTTACCGGTGATATGAAGGCACCACTTGCTGCCGGTGATTATCAAAATCACTTTACACGCTTCCAGGGAAATAATCTTATAAAGAACCTGGAGAAAGTAGAAGTATTAAAACAAATGGCACGCGATAAAGGCTACTCACCAACGCAACTGGCTATAGCATGGGTTAATACACAGGGTGAACATATTATGCCATTGGTAAGCATGAGCCGGAGGAAAAGGTTACCGGAAAACATACAGGCAATGGAAATAAATTTTACGCCTGCAGAAATGAATACACTGAACACCACGTTTGCACAAGGCACCATACTTGGTGGTACATACCTGCAACGATAATAAAAAGCTGATCAATATCTTTACATTGTGACAAATCCTACAAAAATAATACCGGGTGTAATTTTCTATGCTTATCTCTCTGCTACAAGGAAAGATAAGGTGAGCTTTTTAAAGCATAATACGCTTGTGTTACAGGTATCAGGACATTTTACCCTGGAAACAGCGGCGCAGAAAATTTCTATGACAAAAGGTGAGATGCTGCTGATTGGTAAAAATCAATTAGGTACCATTACTAAAACACCACTACCTGGTGACGGGATGTATGAAACGATCGTTATTTCTTTACAGGAAGACCTGCTGAGGAAGATAGCACTGGAAGAACACATTGAAACAAAACAAAAATATACAGGGCCATTAAATGTGCTTATCCCCTCCAGTGATTTTCTGAAAGGATTTTTTCAATCTATTGTTCCTTATGTGCGCAACCCGCAGACAACAATATCTGCAGATATGGGCATGCTGAAAGTAAAAGAGGCGGTAAAGCTGATACTCCATGCTGTGCCACAACTTAGTGACTTGTTGTTTGATTTTTCAGAACCATATAAGATAGACCTGGAAGAATTTATGTTGAGCAACTTTCATTACAACCTGCCCGTTGAAAAGTTTGCGCAGCTTACAGGCAGAAGTCTTGCAGGTTTTAAACGTGATTTTCAAAAAGTATTTGATATGTCGCCGAGGCATTGGCTGCGGGAAAAAAGGTTATCAGAAGCAAGGCATCTTATAGAAAAAAAGAAGAAGCCTTCCGCTATTTATCTTGACCTGGGTTTTGAAACCCTTGCACATTTCTCTTATTCTTTTAAAAAGAAATATGGTAAGGCACCAACGGAGTGGTTTAATTAAACTTGCAACTGTGATATAAAAGACCCATGCTTGCATGGGTTTTTATATTTTTTGTTTACCGGCTCCAATGCAGGTTGCGGCTTTGGTTGTGTCACTCACTTCATCTGCAGCAACTATATTGAGCAAAGCGAAATGTTCAATAAAGAACAACCCGTACAAATGAGTGACACAACCAGAGACACCATAACTACCTGCAGCATGTACCAAAAAATAACTTCAATACCTGCAACTATCGATTTTATTTATCGGTTAATGTCCGCAATCTTTCTGCTCTTGCCGAAATTTACCCCCTAAGTTGTCGCTTTTACACCGTATCAAATACCGGAATGAATTCCATCTTTGTATTGTCAATAAAATTCTAACTAAGTTAAATAGTGCCATGAAAAATTTACTCAAAACACATAGTCTCTTTAAATCAATAATGCTGATTACAACCATTATGTTGGCAGCATCTCAATCAAACGGTCAACAAATAAAACCTTCGAGCAGTGGATACGCACCTGTTAATGGCATCAAAGTTTATTACGAAGTATATGGTGAGGGTAGCCCTATAGTTTTACTGCATGGTGCTTTTTACACCATTGATCTTAACTGGAGTCAGTTGATACCAGAACTTTCAAAAACAAGAAAAGTAATCGCCATTGAAATGCAGGGACATGGGCATACACCATACTCAGACAGAAAATTATCGATCACTACGTTGGCAAGTGATGTGGAAAAAGTAATGGATTACCTGAAGATAGACAGTGCTGATGTTGCAGGTTATAGTATGGGTGGTTCCGTTGCTTACCGGTTTGCAGTGCAAAGTCCTGAACGGTTAAGAAAATTAGTCATCATTTCTTCCACTTATAAATCTGATGGCTGGCTGCCAATAGTAAACGGTGCGTTTAAAGATTTTAAACCTGAGTTTTTTGACAACACACCTTTAAAAACTGCATACGATGCAGTGGCACCTGATAAAACAAAATGGAGAAATTTTTTAATGCAGATGTTTGCTTTTGCACAAGAGCCATTCAACGTTGGAGATTCTAATATTGCGAAAATTGCTGCGCCTGTATTAATTATATCCGGAGATAACGATGGTCTGGATAAAGTTGAGTTGATGAAAACATATAAATTATTGGGAGGTGGTGTTTCTGATCTGCAACCAATGCCAAAATCGCAACTGGCAATTGTTCCTTCACAAGGACATGTAAGCCTGATGATGCAGACTACAACGATCCTGAACTATCTGAATAGTTTTTTAAAGTAACATAACGGATATGCAATTTAAATAGTAAAGCGTGACTGGTATTTAACTTTGAAATAATAGGTATTATAAATTCCCCAAATGGTGCAGGTATATAAACGTGATTACTGACAGTACCTTGTGCCGGTAGTTGCCTGTACCATAGCAATGTATTTTTATTGCTGCCATAAAAACAAAAAGTACAAGTGAGTGGCACAACCACAGTTGCCACAAGGTTGTTAGCCCCAAACCAAAAAATGTTCTTTTATTTATCAGTCAATGTTCGCAATCTTTCTGTTCTTGCCGGAATCCCTCCCCTGAGTTGTCGTTTTTACAAGGTGTCAAATCCTGTAAAGAATTTCATCTTTCTGTAAGAACAGTGAACATCAGGCATTTCATTTTCCATGGTTCAGTTTTATTTGGGAAACTCGTGAGAGTCGTATATTTTAGTGTTAGGTGCAAGCGTAAGAACCTCACCAAAAATGGAACTTGAGAAACATTATATAAATAGAAGTGGATGGCTCAGGGCGGCTGTATTGGGCGCGAATGATGGAATACTTTCGACAACAAGTATAGTTATTGGAATAGCTGCAGCCAGTGATACAAGACCTCCAATCATTCTGGCGGCATTAGCTAGCTTGGTTGCAGGTGCCTTGTCTATGGCAGCAGGTGAATATGTTTCTGTTAGTTCACAGTCAGATAGTGAAACCGCTGATTTAAATAGGGAGAAAAGTGAATTGGATAAAATACCCGACATTGAATTGAATGAATTGGCTAAGATCTATCAACGCAGGGGTTTGGACAGCGATTTGGCAATGCAGGTAGCCGTACAGCTTACAAAGCAGAATGTATTAGAGGCTCATGCCAAGGATGAATTAAGTATTAATGAAGCCACACAGCCTAAGCCATTGCAGGCAGCCCTGGTTTCAGGAGCATCTTTTATATCGGGTGGACTTTTACCACTTTTGGTTTCTTTATTTGCGCCTGTAAACCACATGGTTATTTATCAATATTCTTTTTCAATTGTATTTCTTGCATTGTCGGGTGCTATTGCTGCAAAGGCGGGTGGCTCAGCTATTGTAAAGGGAATACTCAGAATTTGCTTTTGGGGAACAATAGCAATGGGGATAACAGCTTTGGTTGGTTACCTGTTCGGAGTAAAGACTGGTTGATAAAACAAAAGTCTCTATAAAAAAATCTTATTCTGGCGAAGTATAAGCCGCAAGGCTTTCTGTGCAGGTACCCGTGCCTTGCTGCACAAAGAACCAGTCGCACAAGTGAGTGACACAACAAAAGTTGAAAAAGGTTATATAGCAGGTTACATAATATTCCTTCTTTCAAATTATATTTTTACTGCAGGTAATTTTATTACTTAATGTGCAAGTGTAAATGCAATTATAACTGCTGCCGGTGCTGCTATAAAAATAATAGATAAGTCCATCAGGTATGATGGACTTATCTATGTAAGTAAAATATATACAGTTTAACTATGCAAGATTACGAACGGAAGGTTCACGTTCCCAGAAACGTTTGGTGGCTGCAGTAATGAATTGTTTGCCCAATTCTTTTACACCTTCGTCTTTTACAACGTTTGCTTTATCGAGCAAAGGCATGGCTTCTTTAGTATAGCCAATTGCTTTTAAATGCCCGAATGCATCCATTACCCATTGTATGGCGGCGGCTTCTTTTGCAAGCATATCAGCACCTTCCCTGGAAAGAATAACAGCTACTGCATCAAAGAGCTGGGAAGGTGTTCCTGCAAGCTGACCATCTGCTTTTATTTTTGTTTTATCTGATAGTACAATACCGTTAAGTCTTGGTGCCACAATTTTGCTGGTGCCACCTGCTTTCTTGATATCTTTTTTCAATTTGTCTATAGCAGCAGCATCGGTTCCGTCGGTAATTAAAATACCCACACACCTGCCCTGCAAAGTCTCTTTCATATTTTTTTGAATAGAGAGTGCAGCTGAAGTTTCAAGATCCTGTACCGGTTTGGAAGATGGTGCTTTTGCGGGCAATGGAATGCCTAAGCCTTTGGCAACCCGTGCTGCCAGGTCTTCTGATATATTCCGTAAGTTGGCAATAACACGTGGAGGCACGTGTTCCAGCGTTACTTTAGATAATTCAAACACAAGTGCGGAAGCTAAGTGTGCCTGTTCATTTTCTGTTTGTGAATTAAAAAATAATCTTGCCTGGCTATAATGATCTGCAAAAGATTCGGGACGGATACGTAGTTTATCTCCTTGTTCTTCATTTTCCGGGCGCCCCTGGAAACTTGTAAAGCCTGTAACAGGGCATTCTCTTGGACCGGCTTCTTCACCTGCCACATCAAGGCTATTTGGTTCATAATTAGCACGACCTTTAGGCACTTCTGTCTGCATCATACCATCACGCTGCAGGTTCATCATGGGGCATTTGGGTGCATTAATGGGTATCTGGTGAAAATTGGCAGTTCCCAATCTTGATTTCTGTGTGTCAAGATAGCTGAACAACCTTCCCTGCAATAATGGATCGTTGGTGAAATCTACTCCCGGAACTATATTGGCGGGGCAATAGGCCACCTGTTCTGTTTCTGCAAAGAAATTATCGGGATTGCGGTCAAGTACCATGCGCCCTACAATTCTTACAGGAATTACTTCTTCAGGTATCAGTTTAGTAGAATCGAGTACATCATAAGGCAATGCATCTGCTGTCTTTTGATCAAACAGTTGTAATCCCAATTCCCATTCAGGAAAATCGCCCCTGTCTATTGCTTCATATAAATCACGGCGATGGAAATCATTATCAGCAGCCTGTAGTTTCAATGCTTCATCCCATAGAGTTGATTGTAAACCCAGCTTAGGTTTCCAATGAAATTTTACAAAAGTCGATTTACCTTTTGCATTTACCAGCCTGAAGGTATGAATACCAAAACCTTCTATCATTCTTAAGGAACGTGGAATAGCACGGTCGCTCATTGCCCACATGATCATATGAGATGTTTCGGGCATTAAAGAAACAAAATCCCAAAATGTATCATGTGCACTTGCTGCCTGGGGATATCCTTTATCAGATTCCATTTTAACGGCATGTATAAGGTCAGGAAATTTAATGGCATCCTGGATAAAGAACACCGGAATGTTGTTTCCAACCAGATCCCAGTTTCCTTCTTTTGTATAAAACTTTACAGCAAAACCACGCACATCTCTTGGTGTATCTACAGAACCTGCACCACCTGCTACAGTTGAAATTCTTGTAAACAAAGGTGTCTTTTCACCGGCGCGTTGAAAGATATCAGCCTTTGTAATGTCGGACAAGGACTCATACAATTCAAAATAGCCATGCGCAGCAGAACCTCTCGCATGTACAATGCGTTCGGGTATGCGTTCATGGTCAAAATGAAATATCTTTTCGCGCAGCACAAAATCTTCCAGTAATACCGGGCCGCGTTGCCCCGCTTTCAGACTATTCTGGTTATCTGATACATGAATGCCCTGGTTGGTTGTTAAAACAGGATGCGCTTTGTCTGCAGTTTGATGTGTGTCTCCACCTTGTTTTTTTTTGGTAGTATTTTTCATGGTTATATTTTTTATTTTACATGGCAATTAATAAAGCAGATGTTTCTTTAGGTTAGCATACTTAAAACCTGCCTGAGTTATTGTTTTAGATACCAGCTATAGCTTTTATAGCATCCTCGTTGCGTCGCAATCCATTCATCCATATAAAATATGGCATCATTACCCTGCATATAAATGAAAAGATTTTTATTAACTCAAACAGTTTCTTAAAAGCCCGGTTTTTTCTAAGGTGCATATTACTATCTCAAACCTTGTTCCACATTATTGCAGGTATGGGCGGTAAATAATTTGGGGAATAATAGTCCCTTTGGGAAATATATGGGAAGCGGGCTGCTTAGTTATCTTTTAATGAATGGCATTTTATTATTAATCGTGCATGTACAATTTCGGGAATGCAATCAATAATTTTAGCTTACTACTTTAAAAGCGGGATATAATTTTTTGTATCGCTCAAAATGCTTTTGATACAATACATGATTAGTATCATCTGGTATAAACACTTTATCTGTTTTTAAAAACTTTTTCACCTCGTAAACATTTTTTATAAAACCTGTTGCATACATACCAATTAATGCTGCACCAACAGCAGATGCATCTGCCACTTCATTAAGAATAATTTTTTTGCCAAACATGTCGGCAAGCAGTTGCATCCAGAAATCAGAATTTGTAACAAAACCACTTACATAAACACCGTCGACGGTATTGTTTTGTTCTTCGATGTTATTTAATATTTGTAACAATGAAAATGAAATGCCTTCTATAACGGCCCTTGTTAAATGCTCTTTTTCATGATTCATTTTCAGGTTGTAAAAAATGCCACAGGCATTTTCATCCCATACAGGTGCACGTTCTCCTAATAAATAAGGAAGGAACATTAAACCTTCCGATGTTGGAGAAGCTTTTGCAGCAAGCCGCATTACCTTATCAAAATTGTCATCTTGTTCCAAAATAATATTTAGAAAATTCTTAGCGAACCATTCTAGTACAATGCCACCATTGTTAATTGGCCCACCTGTAACATAAACTTCTTTTGTAAGTATGTATCGAAACAGTCCGTTGAGTTCTTTTAGTATTGGTTTGGGAATGGTTAACCTTACTGCGCCACTGGTACCAAGCGTAAGAACTGCCGTATCTTTTGATAATGCACCGCAACCAAAGTTGGCAAGACAGCCATCATTGCCGCCCATTACGAATGGAATATCGTTTGTAAGATTCAGTTGTGTCTTTATCCCATGCAAAAGTTCTGTTTCATAATGTGTTGTTGCAACAACGGTAGAAAGTTTTGACTCATCAATGCCTGCCAGTTGCAAAGATTGTTTGTTCCATTTGTTATCATAAATATTGTATAAGCCTGTGCTACAGGCTATGCCCTCATCAATAATGTACTTATTGAAGAGCTTGCTATAAATAAATTCTTTGATGGAAATGAATTTGTCTGCAGCATTAAATATTTGCGGTTTCTCATTTTTTAGCCAAAGTAATTTACACAACGGAGACATGGCGTGAATGGGTGTTCCTGTTTGCGCATAAATATTTTTCCCCGTTTCTGAGTTGCGTAATTCAATAGCATATTTTTTACTGCGTGTATCTGCCCATGTCATGGCATTCATGAGTGGATTGCCATTTTTATCAACAGCCATAAAACTATGCATGGCTGCACTAAAACTTACACAGGCAATTATATTCTTATCTGACCCCTGTAAATATTGTTGTAAAAGTTTTATAACAGCCTGGAATATTTCTTCGGCGTTTTGTTCATGTGTGCCATCATCCTGAAGAATAGAGTTGACAGCTATCTTGTTTGTGTGAACAATATGGCAGCTTTCATCTATAACAACAGTCTTACAATTTGTGGTGCCAAGATCAATGGCAATAAAATGTTGCATGATGCTAAAATAATTGAAGCACTCTTATAAAAAAAGCATTTGTTGTAAGTCATAATATCCTACTTTCACACCTGCTATACAAAGCCCTCTAAATTTCCTCAAAAGGAGAGTTTAGAAACTTGTTTCAAATAACCTGGAAAGTGTACTAAGGCAAATGAATTGAGGAAATGAATGATTATAGCTGCCAATTCGTATGCAGATGAAAGGATTGCGACGCAACGAAGACGCCATAAGTACAAAAGCTGGTATCATAAAATTTCTTGTGTATTAATAATCTCCAATTGTAATTCAATTATGGGTATCTCTGTAAAAAAAGAAACTAAAAAGTATGATGCAGTGATCGTTGGTTCCGGCGCCGGCGGTGGTATGGCTGCGTATGTTTTAGCGAATGCGGGGTTGAAAGTTTGCTTGCTTGAAGCAGGCCCTATGTTCGATCCGGCAAAAGATTCTAACCAGTTAAAGAACCCCTGGGATTCTCCACGTCGTGGTGCCAGCACTAAATTTCGCCCTTTTGGTGATTTTGATGGTTGTTACTGGGGCTGGGAAATTGATGGTGAACCTTACACCCATGTGGGCGATACAAAATGGGAATGGTGGCGTGCAAGAATGCTGGGTGGACGAACCAATCACTGGGGAAGGATTTCATTGCGTTTTGGTCCGAAAGATTTTAAACGCAGAAGCATAGATGGACTCGGTGATGACTGGCCGATTGGTTATGAAGATATTAAACCTTACTACGATAAAATTGATCAGTTGCTTGGTGTGTTTGGTACCAATGAAGGTTTGGAAGATGCACCTGATGGTATATTCCTGCCACCGCCAAAACCACGTTTACATGAGTTGTTTATAAAGAAAGCCGCAACAGGTATTGGTATTCCTGTTATTCCTTCAAGGTTATCTATATTGACCAAAAAGATTAACAATGAACGCGGTGAATGTTTTTACTGTGCGCAATGCGGAAGAAGCTGTAAAGCATATGCAGATTTTTCTTCGTCATCTGTATTAATTATTCCGGCACAGAAAACGGGAAACCTCGATGTATTTCCGCATGCAATGGCACGTGAAGTAATGACAAATAAAGAGGGCCTTGCTACAGGAGTGTCTTATGTAAATACACTTGACATGCAGGAGTATCAGGTTGAAGGCAGAACGGTTATACTTGCCGCAAGCGCATGCGAAAGTGCAAGGTTGATGCTTAATTCAAAATCAGCACGTCATCCAAACGGGCTTGCAAACGGCAGTAATGTTGTTGGTAAATATTTGCATGATTCTACCGGTGCAGATATGGGCGGTATTATTCCTGAACTCTTCGATCGCAAACGCTACAATGAAGATGGGGTAGGGGGCATGCACGTGTATACGCCATGGTGGCTGGATAATAAAAAACTTGATTTTCCACGCGGTTATCATATTGAATACGGCGGTGGTTTTGGGCAGCCGGTGTATGGCTTTAGCTGGGGAATTGAAAATCTCAACGGAACTTATAAAATAAAAGGCAAACAAAAAGAGGCTGGCGGTTACGGTGCTTCATTGAAAGAGGATTATCGTTACTTCTTTGGCTCGCATGTTGGTATGGCAGGTCGGGGAGAAGCAATTGCGTTTGAAACAAACTATTGCGAAATAGACCCTACAGTTGTTGATAAATATGGTATTCCTGTTTTGCGTTTCAATGTTAAGCCTTCAGAGTATGAAATAAAGCAGGCAAAACATATGAAAGAAACATTCTCAGAAATATTGCATGCAATGGGTGCAGTTATTACATGGGGCGGGGATGATGGCCCTGAAAATAATTATGGTTTGCATGCACCTGGTAATATTATTCATGAAGCCGGCACAGTGCGTATGGGCAATGATGCAAAACGTGCGCCACTCAATAAATGGTCGCAGGCGCATGAGTGTAAGAACCTTTTCTGTGTGGATGGTGGTCCGTTCGTATCACAGGCAGATAAGAATATTACATGGACCATTCTAGCATTGTCTATGCGTACAAGCGAGTATATTGTAGATGAAATGAAGAAAAGAAATTTATAAGGATGTTATAAACCGGGCAGTTACACCTGTATCATCGCCTGTTGCGTCGCACTCTTGTACTGAAACAAAAAAATCAACAAAAAAAATTCTGATCAGTTAATAAAAAAATTACTGTTTATGGATAGAAGAAAATCACTCAAAGCCCTTGCAGTAGGAACAGTTGCTACAGGCGTATTGATAGATGCCTGTAAACCCGGTGATAAAAAGGCAGAAACAACTGTTGCGCCTGACGCAAAAAAGACAGATGGCATCAATCGTATGGCAGAAGAACAGGCGTATATAGATGGCATAAACAAAGGCCCGAAGTTTTTTACAGACGCTGAAATGGCAACAATAACTGTGCTTGGAGATATAATTATTCCAAAAGATGATGTGAGTGGCAGCGCCAGTGACGCAAAGGTTCCCGACTTCATAGAGTTTATTGTAAAAGATATGCCCGATCATCAAACGCCGATGCGTGGCGGCTTGCGCTGGCTTGATATAAAATGTATCGAGCTTTATGGAAAGGCATTTACAGATTGCACTAAAGAACAACAAATAGAAATGGTGGATGCAATTGCTTATCCTAAAAAGGCAAAGCCTGAAATGAGTCAGGGTGTTTCATTTTTTAATTTGATGCGCAATCTTACAGCAACGGGTTTTTATACTTCCGAGATTGGCGTGAAAGATGTTGGTTATGTGGGTAACACACCTAATCAATGGAATGGCGTACCTGAAGATGTGCTAAAGCAATATGGATATACGTACACAGAAAAAGAATTGAAAGAGTGCAGAAGTTTTGGATAAAATATTTTGACTGAATAAATATTAAAGTCCCGGCTATAGATTGTGCCGGGATTTTTGTTTTAATTTGTCGCCAACTAAAAATTAACTGATGTCATCACAAAACGATACACTGCCTGCTTTACCCAGGGGATGGAATTTTGTTGAAAAAGCAATTGCTGTAATTCTTACAATAAGCAGTGTGTTTGTATTATATAATGAGGTTTCTATAATTGCAGGTATTCTCACTTCCGGTTATACCTCTAAAGACGGTTCGACTTATTTACAGTTACTAAAAATGCATCATTTACCGGTACTTATAAGTTTGATCGGCCTGTTTGGTGGCTCTTTGCTTTTTTTTAATGATAAGAAAGGGTGGTTACTTTCACTGATTGCCACAGCTATGTTTGGTGCTATATTTTATCTATCCTCTAAATCAAATGCTGCCAATAACATGCTGCCATTTGCTTCTTTTTATAAAAGCTATGGTGTAACATCTATTATTTGTTTTGTTTTTTCTATTATTCTTCTGTGGAAGCCATTTAGAAAAAAATATAGACCCACTATCAAGAATTGGCTTTGGCTGGCAGGTACATTAACTTTACTGATTATAGACAAGATCATATTGTAACATCATGATGAGACTGCGGAAAAATCAATGTTTTATTACCAAAATTTTCTGTCTTTTGATTTGTCATAAATACTTACCTTTGCCGCCCTATGCATTTTGAAGTATTGTCTCCCGGCGGTTTTACAATTAAAAGTTTCCAGTTGAGTTTACAAATAAAAAATTTGTAATACCTTGACAAACAAGGTGTTGTAGTACAAGTGTATGACGCAACGGAAGTTAAATTTTTATAAGAAAGCCGGAAACATAATTCAGCATAACATTTAAAAAATTGCAATTTTTAATATGGCCATTAAAAAAGACAACCGTCCAAGATCAAATTTCTCGCAGATTACCATTGGTCTTGCATCTCCCGACAGCATTCTGGAACGCAGTTTTGGCGAAGTTTTAAAGCCTGAAACCATCAATTACAGGACCTACAAACCTGAACGTGATGGATTGTTCTGCGAAAGGATCTTCGGACCAGTAAAGGATTACGAATGTGCCTGCGGTAAATACAAGCGTATCCGATATAAGGGTATTGTTTGTGACAGGTGTGGTGTGGAAGTTACTGAAAAGAAAGTGCGCAGGGAACGTATGGGTCACATTAAACTGGTGGTTCCGGTGGTGCATATCTGGTATTTCAAAAGTTTGCCAAATAAGATTGGTTACCTTTTGGGTATGAGCTCTAAGAAATTAGAGACCATTGTGTATTATGAAAGATTTGCGGTAATACAGGCTGGTATCCGTGAAGATAAAGGTCTTAAAATGGGTGATCTTCTTTCTGAAGAAGAATACCTTGATATTATAGATGGTTTGCCAAAAGATAATCAGTATCTGCCAGATGAAGACCCGCAGAAATTCATCGCTAAAATGGGTGCTGAAGCAGTGCATGATCTGTTGGGCAGACTTGATCTTGATGAATTAAGCTTTTCATTGCGTAATGCGGCAGCTACAGAAACTTCACAACAGCGTAAGGCAGATGCTTTAAAACGTTTGAGTGTGGTAGAAGCTTTCCGTGATGCAAGTACAAGAATTACCAATCGTCCTGAATGGATGGTAATGCAATATATTCCTGTAATTCCACCTGAATTGCGCCCGTTGGTGCCATTGGATGGTGGTCGTTTTGCTTCCTCTGACCTTAATGATCTTTATCGCCGTGTTATTATCCGTAATAACCGTTTGAAAAGGTTGTTAGAGATCAAAGCGCCTGAAGTGATCCTGCGTAACGAAAAACGTATGTTGCAGGAAGCCATTGACAGTTTGTTTGATAACAGCCGTAAATCAAATGCAGTTAAAGCTGAAGGTGGACGTGCGTTGAAATCCTTATCAGATGTACTGAAAGGTAAACAAGGACGTTTCCGTCAGAACTTATTGGGTAAACGTGTTGACTATTCTGGCCGTTCTGTAATCGTCGTAGGTCCTGAACTCAAGATGCATGAGTGCGGATTACCAAAAGATATGGCTGCTGAATTGTTTAAGCCATTTATCATTCGCAAATTGATTGAAAGAGGTATCGTAAAAACAGTAAAGTCTGCCAAGAAATTAGTTGACAGAAAAGATGCTGTGGTTTGGGATATCCTTGAAAATATATTGAAGGGTCACCCGGTTATGCTTAACCGAGCTCCAACACTTCACCGTCTGTCTATCCAGGCATTCCAGCCAAAACTGGTAGAAGGTAAAGCGATACAATTACACCCGTTGGTAACTACAGCGTTCAATGCTGACTTTGATGGTGACCAGATGGCGGTACACGTTCCATTAAGCAATGCTGCCGTATTGGAAGCCCAGTTATTGATGCTCTCTGCACACAACATTTTGAACCCACAGAATGGTACGCCAATCACACTTCCTTCACAGGACATGGTATTGGGTCTGTATTATATTTCCAAAGGCAAAAAATCTACTGAAACTGAGAGAGTAAAAGGTGAGAATATGACCTTTTACAGCATGGAAGAAGTGATGATCGCTTACAATGAAGGACGAGCAGATCTACACGCGGGCATTAAGGTTAAAGTAAATGTTCGTGATGCTGCAACCGGAAATATTTCTAAAAAAATTATTGATACCACTGTAGGCCGCGTACTATTTAACCAGCATGTACCTGAAAAAGTTGGTTTCATCAACGCTTTATTAACTAAGAAAAGCTTACGTGAAATCATTGGTGATATCATTAAAATAACCAATGTACCTACAGCTGCAAAATTCCTGGATGATATTAAGACATTAGGTTTCCGCATGGCGTTCAGGGGTGGGTTATCATTTAACGTTAATGACCTTATTATACCTGAGATCAGGAATGAATTATTAGACCAGGCTAAAGTTGAAGTGGATGAAGTGTGGGAAAATTATAACATGGGCCTTATTACCAATAACGAACGTTATAACCAGGTAATTGATATATGGAGCCGTGTTGATACAAGGATCACTGAAACATTGATCCGTGAAATGGCAACAGATAAACAAGGTTTCAACTCTGTTTACATGATGCTTGATTCAGGTGCCCGTGGTTCTAAACAACAGGTTAAACAGTTAGCTGGTATCAGGGGATTGATGGCAAAACCAAGAAAATCCGGCTCTACAGGATCCGAGATCATTGAAAACCCGATCCTTTCCAACTTTAAAGGAGGCCTGAACGTATTGGATTACTTTATCTCTACGCATGGTGCCCGTAAAGGTCTTGCCGATACTGCCTTGAAAACAGCAGATGCCGGTTACTTAACCCGTCGTCTTGTTGACGTATCTCAGGATGTGGTAATTGGTGAAGAAGATTGTGGTACACTTCGTGGTATTGCAACAAGTGCCTTAAAGGATAATGAAGATGTAATCGAACCACTATCAGATAGGATTGAAGGACGTACATCATTGCACAATGTTTATCACCCTGTAACAGATGAACTGATCATTGAAGCGGGTCTTGAAATATCTGCAGATGTAGCTAATTATATTGAAGAAGTAGGTATTGAAACTGTTGAGATACGTTCTGTACTTACCTGCGAATCTAAGCGTGGTGTTTGTGTAAGGTGTTATGGTAAGAACCTGGCTACAGGTACAATTGCTCAGCGAGGTGATGCTGTAGGCATCATTGCTGCGCAGTCAATTGGTGAGCCGGGTACACAGCTTACATTACGTACCTTCCACGTGGGTGGTGTTGCGGGATCAGCATCAGTAGAATCTTCATTAACTGCAAGATTCGATGGTACTATCCAGTTTGATGGCCTGCGTACAGTTACTACAGAAAATATAGAGAAAGAAAAAGTGCAGACTGTAATTGGTCGTACTGGTGAAGTAAGGATCATGGATCTGAAAAATGATCGTCTTCTTATCACTAATAATATTCCTTATGGTTCTACGCTTACCGTAAAAGATGGTCAGCATGTAAAGAAAGGTGATGTGATCTGTACATGGGATCCATTCAATAATGTAATCATCTCTGAAATTGCGGGTGAAGTTAAATTTGAAAATGTGTTGGAAGGAATCACCTATCGTGAAGAAGCTGATGAGCAAACAGGTCACCGTGATAAAGTGGTTATTGAAACAAAAGATAAAACTAAAATACCAGGCCTTATTGTAGAAGGTAAGGAAAATAAAGTTTACAACTTACCTGTTGGTACTCGTTTGATCATTGAAGAAAATGAATCAGTAAAAGCCGGACAGGTAATTGCGAAGATTCCAAGAACAATGCGTAAGAGCGGGGATATCACAGGGGGTCTTCCTCGTGTAACTGAGTTGTTCGAAGCTCGTAACCCAAGCAATCCTGCTGTTGTTTGCGAGATCGACGGCGTGGTAACTTTTGGTAACGTTAAACGTGGTAACCGCGAAATAGTAGTAGAAGCAAAAGATGGTGTGGTTAAAAAATATCTTGTACCATTAACTCGCCAGATTCTTGTGCAGGATGGTGACTTCGTAAAAGCTGGAGCTCCATTGTCTGACGGACAAATTGCTCCTGCTGATATCTTAACGATCAAAGGACCATTTGCAGTTCAGGAATATGTGGTAAATGAAATTCAGGAAGTATACCGTTTACAAGGTGTGCGTATCAATGATAAACACATTGAAGTGATCGTTCGCCAGATGATGAAGAAGGTTGAAATTGTTGATGCTGGTGATACACGCTTCCTTGAAGAAGATCTCGAAGACCGTTACGAATTCAATGAAGAGAATGACCGCATCTTTGATAAGAAAGTTGTAACTGATCCGGGTGAAAGTTCAAAATTCAGGGCTGGACAAATCGTTTCTGTTCGTGAATTCAGGGAAGAAAACTCTATCCTTCGCCGTTCAGATAAAAAGCTTGTTGAAGTACGCGACGCAGAACCTGCTACTGCTACACCGGTATTGCTTGGTATCACCAAAGCATCACTGGGCGTACCAAGCTGGATCTCTGCAGCATCCTTCCAGGAAACAACAAAAGTGTTGAGTTCTGCGGCTATACAGGGTAAGACAGATGATATGCTCGGATTGAAAGAGAATGTTATCACCGGTCACCTGATACCTGCAGGTACAGGCCAGAAAGAGTTCGAGAACACTATTGTTGGTAACAAGGAAGAATACGAATTACTGGCAACTGCACGTGAAGTATTGAACTTTGATGATGAAGAATAATTAACGCTCCGTTTTTATAACTTACAGGAAGCAGCAATGCTTCCTGTTTTTATTTTATAGTAGTTATGTTATGGGCTGTGGAGCTTGAGTCATCACCGGTTGTGTCACTCACTTGTACGTTCGGTACAAAGATGTGCAGGTGAAAAGTGAAAGATCAAAGGTCAAATTTTTTTGCGCTACTTCACTTTTGCCTTTTCACTTTTGACCACCTCCAATGCAGTACAAGAGTGCGACGCAACAGAAGCTAAATATTTATTCAAAAGCCTGGTTCATAAAATGTAAACTGTGAATATTATCTGTTAATTTCTTTTTAACAATTCTGTTTTTTAAAATCCTTCTATCTTACACGCTTTAAAAAAATCGCCTGCATGAATAAGTTTTTACTCGGTTTAAATCTGGTTCTTGTTATTGCTGTTGGAGTGTTGTACTACATGTATTTTGATTATACAAGAAGTGACATTCATGACAGGCAACATGCGCAGGCTGCTGCTGCAAACACATTCAAGATCGCTTATTTTGAACTGGACTCTTTGCAAACAAACTACGAATACTACAAAGAGGTGAAGGATTATCTTACCAAAAAAGATTCGGATTATGGTCAGCAATTGAATGCTATTAGAAACAGGTATCAAAATAAACTGAAAGAATATCAGGATAAGGGCCCCACGCTTTCTCAAAGTCAGCAGAGCGATTATGAACAACAACTGATGAAACTTCAGAACGATTATCAAACCACCGAAGCAAACATCAATTCTGAAATGCAGGCAGAGATGCTGGAAAAACTGCAAGGGGTAAAAATGAAGATCCAGGATTTTCTCAAAGCATACTGCGCCAATAAAGGCTATGCATATGTATTTGCATCAAGTAAAGATGATGATATTTATTATAAGGATACCATCAGGAACATTACCGACAGTATCATAATCGGTCTAAACGAGCAATACAAAGCATCAAAGACCAAATAAGTTCAAACATATTTTATATCTTCAAATCCCGTTGTATTATGCAACGGGATTTTGTTTATCAAGTAATTGACCTTTTAAATAAATCACATGTCAGAACACGCCTCCAGTTTTAAACCGGCATTAGGCTTAATGGATGCAACAATGATCGTTGCAGGTAGTATGATCGGCTCGGGTATTTTTATTGTAAGTGCAGACATAACAAGAAATGTAGGTAGTGCCGGCTGGTTAATAGTGGTGTGGGCAATAACAGGTTTTATGACGTTGACCGCTGCGTTAAGTTACGGAGAACTCAGTGGCATGTTTCCCAAAGCAGGCGGTCAATATGTTTATTTAAAAGAAGCATACAATCCGCTCATTGCGTTCTTATATGGCTGGAGTTTTTTCGCCGTGATACAAACAGGAACCATTGCTGCTGTTGGTGTGGCGTTCTCAAAATTTGCCGCCTATTTAATTCCTGCACTAAGCGAAGACAATAAACTCATCAGAATTCCTACAAGTATTGATGCCTGCGGGCAACAATCTTACTTTACCATCAGCGCTGCGCAATTTGTATCCATAGGTATTATCGCATTGCTTACTTATACGAATACAAAAGGTGTAAAGAGTGGTAAATGGATCCAGAATATTTTTACCGGTACAAAGCTGCTTTCATTATTTGGGTTGATCCTTGCAGGCTTTATTGCATTTAAGCCAGAAGTCTGGAATGCCAACTGGGCACATGCGTGGACTGCAACAAAAGAATCATTGATCAATGTCTGCAATCCTGCAGAAGGATTTAATATTACCGGCATTACAGGTGCTGCATTGTTTGGCGGCATTGCGGCAGGTATGGTAGGCTCAGTATTCAGCAGCGATGCATGGAACAACGTTACATTCATTGCAGGCGAAATAAAAAATCCTGCACGAAACATTGGCCTCAGTTTATTCCTTGGAACACTCATCGTTACGGTTATTTATGTATCTACCAATCTCATGTATGTTTCGGTACTGCCCATGAATGAAATTGCACATGCAGCAAAAGACCGTGTGGCCGTTTCTGCGGCGAACGTAATCTTTGGAAACATCGGCACTTATGTAATTGCAGTTATGATCATGATCTCTACATTCGGTTGCAACAATGGTTTGATACTTGCCGGTGCACGTGTGTATTACACCATGGCAAAAGATAAACTGTTCTTTAAAAATGCAGGTACACTCAACGCAAATGCAGTACCACAGTGGTCTTTGTGGGCACAGTTCATTGTGGCATCTATTCTTTGTTTAAGTGGTAAGTATGGCGACCTGCTCGATATGATCTCATTTGTTGCCGTAATATTTTATGTGCTTACTATTCTTGGCATCTTCATTTTACGCAAAAAAATGCCAAACATCGAAAGGCCTTATAAAGCATTTGGATATCCTTTCTTACCCGCATTATATATTGTTATGGGTATTACGTTTTGCGTGTTACTTATTATTTATAAACCGCAATTTACCTGGCCGGGATTGATCATTACATTAATTGGTATACCGCTTTATTATATTGCTGTTGCCGGAAATAAAAAGAGTGTGGAGTAATATTTTTTTGAGTCCGGCACTTGATCTTTTATGGCATCGCCTGTTGCGTCGCACCCTTGTGCTGATGAATTTTTATTGTACAAATAGCAGATGTTTATAGCGGAACATTATACTGGTCATACTTATTATAAAATGCTTCTGTCTCTTCAGCATTTAAGATCATTTCACCATTTACAATTTGTGCGAGTTCAATAAAAAAATCATCTCTGTTCCTGCTATCAGAAAATGCTATCATGACGCGGCTGTTAGGTGCTTTTGAACGAAAGCCATGAATAGTATAAGGAGGAATTACCAGTGAATCACCTTTGCCTAAAACGTATTCATCCTTATCTAAGTAAAAATAAAACTCACCTTCCAGCACTGTAAATGTTTCTGTTATCAGTTTATGATAATGCACACTTTTATTTTGCTGATGATTTTTAAATAATGCTTCATACAGGCAAACTTTTCCATCTGTATCATAAGATGAAATGTGAAAAGTGTATTCACTGTTTGCAGTCTTTGTTCCTTTTTTATTTGATGTAAGAATTACTTTTCCTGTACTCATAAAATTGGTGCAATTAGCATTTATGATATTTCTTTTTTCTCAAAGTTAGGCCTTCATATGCTCGAAAATTTCAGGGCATATTTTTTATAACCAGGTTAGAGAAATCGCCGTCAGAATTATTACCCACCCAAAAACCTATTTTCCCTTCTGGCGCATGTGTTAATGGCTGAACAGAAAGACATGGCTCTGTGTCTGCATTTACAAATGCAGTAATGCTATTATTCTCCACAATGACCTTTACATGAAACCAACTGTTAGGATCAACTACAGATAAAAGAGCATGCTCATATTTGTCGGGATAAGTTTCCCGTAAGTAAGACCAGTCATATTTTGGGAGAGAGATATATTGAACAGCATGTTTTTTTCTTACAGGGTCTGCTGCCTGAAAATTAAACGGACGAAAGTAAACTCCTTCAAAGGTGCTGTCGTTAACGCCGTGAAATGCAATACCCACAAAGCTTTGTTGTAAAAGATCTTTACCTTTTACATCAAATTCAATTGTACCTTTTGTAAAATGTAAACCTTTTATCCAAATAACACCGTCCCCGGGTTTAGCATCTAAATGAATAATTGGTTTGCCTTGTGCGTCTTTTGACAATGTAGCAGTCCTGTTAACAGTTTGCAACTTTGATTTATCTGATAAATCTGCGCTGATAATTTTTTGTTGTGCTAAACAATGCAAACTGAAATTCATCGAAAAGCACAGCAGAGCTGAAACTAATATTTTATTCATAAGAGAATTTTTTATGATCTAAATATTGGGTCTTCCAAAAAATAAAGTATAGCCATCTGCGTCTGCAACTTCAAATCCACGCAAGCCATCCTCGTCATTACGAAGAGGTTGATGAAAAGTTATATCACGTGAGCTATATTCTTCGAACAATGCATCCGGATCTGCTGCGGAAATATATGCATCCCAGCGCGCCCATTCGTGGCGTGTATGATTTGGAATGGGTTTTATTTCCGGAGCAATTTCCTTAAGAAAAATAGAAATATTATCCCGACCAACAATAGCCCAAAAGGGATCGCCATCAGGACCCATATACCTTATTTTAAAACCAAGTTTATCTACATAGAATGCAACCGAAGTTTTTAGACTTTCAACAATGAAAGATGGTGATATGTAGGTGAGGTTTGACATTACATCAATTTTTAAAATAAGTAAATGCTAAGCACAGGTCAGAAACATGTGCTAGTTTAGGGAAAACTTTCCTAAAAATTCCTATATATTTGATTTTATTTTTTCAACCATAAATACTTTATATGTCTATCAGATTTTCTTCTTGTTTTTGTTTATCATTTTTACTTATCATAGCCTGCTCAAAAGATAATAATACCGGTCCCGCAACACCCGATTATGTTAAAGCTACAGGTGATTGGTCTTCACAAAACATAACCGACAAGGGTGAAAGCTATGTACTTAATTATAATGCAATTACCACCCCTTGCCTCAGTGATAACAAATATGAATTTAATACAGGCGCAACAGGAAGATATTACTATGCCGGATCAGATACATGTTACCTCTTTCAGCAAGGCTCGTTGTCTGTAATTTCAGGAATACCAGGCGATGACGATTCGTTTACATGGCAGCAAAAAAATGATACTGTTTTTATTAGTTACAATATTGGTGGCAGAGATACTGGTATTCTAAGTAATACCGGCGGTGAAGATTACCTTACGATAACTAATCATGCCAGTTCTACAAAAACATATACTATTATCTGCAAAAGGTAATACATAAACAGGTAGAGTAAAGCATGTATAGCAAGAAGTGATTCATAATTGCAACAAAGGCACAGGAAGCTAACGCACAACTCCGCCGCCTCATTCCTGCGCCATCACCCCGTTTATATTCTTAGACTAACTGGGAGGTTTGTTTGCATTTGATATTTAAGTTTTTAGAAGACTAAATTTGTTTAATGAACGAAAAGTATAAAAATATTCAATGGGTTGTGCAACGTAACCTGACAAGTCAATCTGATTTTAAGGAGTTAAAGGATTCTTGTCTGGAAATCGGTATTCCGTTTATTGAACTTGATATAATTCCTTTTACTAATGAACTCCCGAGATTTAATAGAAGTCGCCATTCAATAATATATGGGTCAACTACTTTTAACGCTTTAGCATTAAAAGATGATAACCTTCGTTGCGGACTTTTCTTTGATGAAGTTACTTTTTCTATTGAGAACTACATTGAAAAATGGGGTTGTCACATGCTTAATTATGATGCCTCTGTTATAACCTTTAAAGAATTAATTGATGATAACAAGTATAACCCGGATAAATTATTGTTTATTCGCCCAAATGATGATAGCAAATCGTTTGCAGGTGAGGTCAAAAGATTTGATGAGATAGGGGAATGGTATAAAAAGCTTAAAATAGTTGGAAACACAAATCTTTCTCTTGAAAGCAAGATTATCGTATCAGAGCCTTATAATATTCATTATGAATGGAGACTTTGGATCGTCAATAAAAAAGTTATTGCAGCGTCAAAATATAGAGAATATTTTAAGTTGAGAAAAGAACAAGGGTGCCCTGATGACGTTTTATATTTTGCTGAGGAAAGATGTCAGGAATATACTCCTCATAATGTTTTTGTAATGGACATATGTTTGTGCGGTGATGACTATTTTATTGTTGAATGCGGTTGCATGAATGGTGCTGGTTTTTATAAAGCGGATATTCACAAGATTGTAACCAATGTTACTGATTATTTTTTGTCAACTATCTCATAATTTAATTAGGAATAGAAGCGAGGCGCAATGTCCCTGCGGAGACATTACGAAGAAAGAAGGTCTCCATCTGGCCAATATACCTGATTTCAAAACCAAGTTTTTCTATATAAAATGAAACTGAAGTTTTTAAACTTGCAACAATGAAAGAAGGTGATATGTAGGTGAGGTTTGACATTGATTATGTTTTGATGGTGATAAAAGTTAATTTATATAATGGTGCGTGAGAACACGCACCATGGCGGAGTTAACAAAAATCATAGCTCTCATTCCTTACTAACATTTCTCTTATATTCTTAAGCCAACCGAAGTATTTAAAATGCAGTTATGTTTCTCGAATTATGATTAAATCGAAATGATAATTTCTTAGGACAAATATTGTCTGCAGTTATTAAAACATTAAAAATAAAATCTCGGTTGCCAGCTTTCAAAACAATTCTTGAAGAATTTTTTAATTTTTCATCAAAGAATCCTTGTTCGGAAGAAACTTCAATCGCATCGTCTGGGTTGTTTACATGATAGCGGACAAAATTTATATCAGGAGCTTCACCTTGATTAATGTCTATATTCGGCGCAATTTGATTATTCACATTTTTAGACCATGATAACATCCCAAAGTCAACAGCAGAATCCGAACAAAAAAAGCTTATTCTAAAATTTTCTTGTTTAACTATGTCCGAAGCATCATTATCAATTGTCACATAAGCATACACATTTTTTAAAGTCGAAAAAGTCTTATTAAACAATCTTAGATTGTATACGCTATATGTATTTTCCTTTCTTTGTTCTAGCGTAACTTTTATAAGGAGTTTGTTAAAGTATCGTGGTATTGCATACTTGACGAAAGGAATAACAATTCCTGCAGCGATAGCGCCTAGTATAGCAGTCCAGAAAATAACCGTGTATGATGTATGCTGTACCATAGGCTAATCTAATAATTTTTTTGTTCTCACAGGGTTACCCGCAGGGAACTCTGTGATTCATGAATCATTATTTCAAATCCACAGCTTTCCTTTCAGATAACGCTGTGGCAACACTGAAGTTTTAAACAATAGTAAAATTTTCAATTGCTACTTAGAAAACTAAAAGTACAAGTGTGCGACGCAAGAACCGATGCCATGAAATACTAAAGCTTAGTACATAAAAATTTTACTTTATCTCTTTCATTAATTCATTAACTGCGGCCTCGAGTTGCTGGTCTTGTCCTTTGCTTACTTTATCGTATTCGTTCATGAGTTGTATGTCTGGTACGGTCTGGTGATTTTCTAAATAGCCGCCGGTGGTTACACTTTTTACACCCATTGGCGGTACACCCCAACGCATACTTTCGTCCTGCAACGTTTCCCAGGCTGCAAAAGTGCATGTGCCCGGAACCGGCATGCCCACCAGCTTTCCGAGCTTGAGATCTTCGTAACTGAACGCAAAGCAATGACCATCGCTGTAGTTGCTTTCATTGGCAAGCGCAATGCTTGGCTTGGTCCAGCGGAAACTTGGTTCGTAATACCAAACGCGGCTATCGCTTGTATTTACAAGATATGTTTTGCCGCTGAGGAACATGGCGAGATCGCTTACAAGATCACCACCACCATTGTTGCGTGTGTCAACAACCAGCGCTTTTTTATCTGCAAATTTTCCAAGCACATCTCCGAACATATTGCGGTATGCATAATCGTTCATGCCGGGAATATGCACATAACCAAGCGTGCCATTGCTGAGTTTCGCAACTTCATCTTCGTTGCGTTTTACCCAACGTTTGTAGAGCAGTGTATTTTGCTCTCCAAGAGAAATTGGTTTGATGGTATATTCTTTTTTGCTTTTATCTGCAGGATTGGTAACAGAGATCAATACATTTTTTCCTGCTTTGCGATTTAGGAATTGTGCGAGGTCTTTATCTGCGGTAATTGTTTCTCCATCTATCTGTTCAATGATCATTCCGGGTTTTATGCTGAGACCGGCTTTATCAAGCGGACCATCTTTTATAACTTCTACGATCTTTACACCATCGCCTTTGTAGGCATTATCATAGAATGCACCAAGCGCTGCTGTTGCATCCCCGTTAGGATCATTTTTGAAATAAGATGCACCGCAATGTGATACATTTAATTCGCCAAGCATCTCGCTCATCAGTTCTGCAAAATCATAATTATCGCCGATGGAGGGAAGAAATTTCCTGTAGTTGTTACCGAGCCAATCCCAATCTGCACCATGATAACCCGAAGTATAAAATGTTTCTTTTGTTCTGCGCCATACATGCTCAAACATAAAGGCACGTTCTTTGGCAACATCAAGCGTCATTTCACTTTTTATTTTTACGCCATCTGCTTTGCCGCTCGAAGGATCAATTTTGCTAATGCTGCCATTTGCATTCACGAAAATATTTTTCTGCTCTTTATCCCATTGTATAGATCCGTAATCTGCATTTAGCGATGACAGGATTTTTGTTTCTTTTGTTTTAAGATCTGTTGTCCAGAGATTATAACCATCTTCAAACTTTGCGAGATAATATAAGCTTGTTCCATCTTTTGAAACAAGCGCATCGGCAATATCTGCAGAAGCAATGGTAAGTTTTACTTTGCGTAATTGCAGTCCATCCCAATCAATAAGAACAGTATCTCTTTTTTCTACTTTCTTTTTTGTAGTGTCAGCTTTTGCTGCTTCGTCTTCTTTATCTTTTAATAATGCCGCTTCATCTTTACTAAGTTTAAACTTATCAAACGCATCCTGTGTAAAGAACATGGCATATACGTCATACTGCGAACCACCACTGTTGGCACGGCTTTTCAAGCCTTCGCGATCGCTGAACCATAGCATCATTTTACCACCCATTGCCCATTTGGGAGATACATCACTAAAACCACTTTGTGTAAGATTGGTAATCTTGCCTTTTCCATCAGCAGCTATTAAACCTACTTCACTGTAAGAAGTTCCTTCGGGTGAATATTGAACAAGCAGCCATTTACTATCAGGGCTCCATTGAAAGTATTGATCGTTATCGCCCATACTCACCAACTCTTTTGGAGTAAGCAGTGTGCGCACCTGTTTACTTGCGATGTTGTATATCTTCAATGTGTTCCTGTTCTCGATGAATGCAATTTCTTTTCCATCCGGGGAATATGCAGGTTCATAATTTTCTTTATCGTTTACAATGATGGGTGTTTCTTTTAGAAGTGTGGAAGCATAGAAATATAATTCATCCTTGCGCTGCATTTCTGTCTGATAAATTTTCCAGCTATTATCGCGTTCGCTGGCATACAACAAAGATTTACCATCAGGCGAAAAACTTACACTGGTTTCCTGTTCGGGAGTGTTGGTAATTCTTTTAGTTGTGCTGCCTTCAACAGATGTTGTAAATACTTCTCCACGAAAAATAAACGCTACTTCCTTTCCATTTGGTGAAACTGCTAACTCTTTTACATTACCACTTACCTGCAAAATTTTTTCATTGTTGTATTTATCATCTGTTGCAATCGTGATGTTTAATTTTTGAGCTTCGCCGCTGCCTTTTGTATAGATGTCTCCGTTCTGACTAAAGCACAACGTGCCATCATTTGCAATACTTAGGAAACGAACAGGATTCGTTTTAAAATTTGTAACGGCTTTTGCAGATGAAGGATCATTCAACTGCATAGTGTAAATATTGAAGCTGCCACTGGCTTCAGTTAAATAATACATTGATTTTTCATCACCCGTAAAAACAGGGTTCCTGTCTTCACCTGCAAATGTGGTTATCTTTGTGTGCTTACCTGTTACTGCGTCATAGATCCATATATCTCTTGCAACAGATGATGTATGATGTTTGCGTAATGGATTTTCCTGTCCTTTTCTATCTTCATAGATCATGGTGTTGCCATTCTTGCTAAACCTTACATTTTCCGCAGGCGTTGTAAGTATTTGCTCTACACGACCGCCATTTACAGAAACTTTATACAACTCCTGCATGTAACCTGAAGGAAACTGCCTGTTATCTGCAGCGTCCATTCTTGCAGCACCGAAGATTACATATTTGTCATCTGGACTAAAATCATAAGGTACTTCGCCAACGGAATAATAAGTCAAACGTTTTGGCTCGCCACCGGTTGTGGGCATCAGAAAAATATCAAAGTTGCCATAACGATCACTTGCAAATGCAATCCATTTTCCATCGTGACTCCACACCGGCATAAAATCGTGGGCTTCGTGCAAAGTTAATGGCAGTGCAGCTCCACCGGTTGACGACACTTTATAGAGATCGCCTTTGTATTCGAATACAATTGTTTTCCCATCTGGCGAAATGGATGGATAGCGAAGCCATGTTGCTGCGTTGCCTTGCGCAAAAGAAACAGATGAAATTGCAAAAAGCAAGGTTGCGGTTAGTATGGTAATTGTTCTCATGTTTAAATAAATAGATTTTGAAGATAATATTTACAGGCGATATTTTATGGTTGTGTTTTATGAAGAGTATTCTTTTGTTACCGGCTGCAGTTTACATAGCATCGCCTGTTGCGTCGCACACTTGTACGCTCGGAAAAAAGAAGCGACAAGGAAATGAGGCAACAGGCAAAGAGGCAACAGGCAAAGAGGCAACAGGCAAAGAGATTTATGATTGTTCATTATTCACTGTTCACTCTTCATTTACATTCATGAGTACAAGTGTGCGACGCAAGAAAAGCCGACCCTGGTTTTAAAGCCTGGTCAATAAAGACATCATTCTTAATTGCTATGGCATAATCAATGTTCCAACAAATAATTTTTATATCCAGATAAATATTATTACTTTAGGTAATGCGACTGTATTTTCCCCCCTTTTCAAACTTTAGGCAAAATGGCTTGTAAGTTTGCTATTTCTTGTTTGTTTAGTTGCTTGTTCTTTTTTTCGAAAGCACAAACCAGTATAACTTCTATTACAGGCACGGATAAAATAACTGTAGTTACAAATGGCCTTTTTTACGCTGATACTTCTTGCTCACTGAATTTTGAACAGGTAAGCGTTCCCGGCTTTTCAAAATATTTTCATCAGGGGAATCTTGAGCAAGCCGCCGTTGAAGATAATGTCAATTGTTATTGGGTAAAGTTTGAGTTACAAAATAATTCGAATAACAATAACGAATGGCTTATTGAGTATGACAAATGGAAATCTGTTGAAATGTACATCGTCGACAGTGCTTCCGGGGTTTTAAAAAAAATAACCGGGCATACTATTCCTTTTGATAAAAAGGATTTTAAACTGGCAAATAGAAATCTTATTGATATAAGGATAAACAATGCTCAGTCAAGAGAAATTTATGTAAAGCTTACAACAGGCTATGATTATATGCAAAGGCCTGATGATCTTTCATGCGCTGTGTATTCCAAATCATCAATTTTAGATTACCAGGAAGGAGTTATTAGTATCATCTATTTTTTTTCTGGTATTTACGTGGTAATGTTGCTGTACAACTTATTTGTCTTTTACTCTATAAAAGAAAAAAGTTACCTCTATTACCTGTACCTTATTTTTTTCTCCCTGTTTGCGATTTGGGAAAATACAGGTTACACTGTTCAGATATTTCGGAGTGTTTCAGAATTTCCTTCGTGGATAACAAATTTTGATTTGGTAAGCTCTTCTCTGTTTGGCATAGCCATCCTGTTATTTACAAGAAGTTTTCTTCAAACAAAAACATATTCGCCTGTAACAGATAAAATATTCAGCTTCATAATGGTGGCATTGGTGCTTGTACTAATACCTGCCTTATTTGGTTATTCTTTTGTTGCAACAAATATTTCCGGATTATTAGGTATGCTGACATCTGCGATAACCTTAATAGCAGCCATAAGGAGCTACAAACAAAGGTATCCATCATCAGGTATTTTTCTATTGGCTAATGGCATATTCATGATAAGCATTTTTGTTTATTTATCATTAGCTATTTTTAAAATGGACCAGGGTTTTCTATTTAATTTCTCAATACCAATTGGTTCTGCTATTCAAATTGTGTTATTTTCTTTTGCTTTGGGAAACAGGATCAATGTTTTGAAAAGACAAAATGACGAAAGCCAGCAAAAAATAATTGAGCAATTAAAACTATATGGGGAATTACAGGATAAAGCCAACCGTGAACTTGAACAAAAAGTAGAAGAAAGAACAAAAGAGCTAAAAGACTCCCAGCAACAATTAATACAACAGGAAAAGCTTGCATCGTTAGGAGAAGTAACGGCGGGCGTAGCACATGAGATTCAAAATCCACTCAATTTCATTAAGAATTTTTCCGAATTGAATACAGATCTTATAATGGAATTGCAGGAAGAACTTAATTCAGAGAATATAGCAGCAGCAAAAGAAATCTCAGGAGATATCAAGTGTAATTCAGAAAAAATATTGTCTCATGGCATAAGAGTAGATTCAATTGTAAAAGGCATGTTGCAGCACACACGTGCAAATTCCAGTCAAAAAGAAATGGTGGAATTAAACATGATGTGTGATGAATATGTTGGCCTTTCTTTTCACGGTTTGAGAGCAAAGGATAAAAACTTCAATGCTAAAATTGTCAAAAATTATGATGCCGGTATTGGTAATGTAAATATTAACCGGCAGGATATAGGAAGAGTATTGCTCAACCTCTTAAATAATGCATTTTATGCAGTTAATGAAAAGCAATTAGTAGCACTTAATGAATATTTCCCTATTGTAACAATTAGCACAACAAAAAATACAGATACTTTTCAAATTTCTATTCAGGATAATGGCCCTGGGATACCACAAAAAATATTAAATAAAATATTTCAGCCATTCTTTACTACTAAACCTACCGGCAAAGGAACAGGGCTTGGTCTTTCCATCAGTTACGAAATTGTAAAAGAACATAATGGACAATTGACAGTAAATACAAAAGAAGGAAGTTTTACAGAATTTGTCATTACGATTCCCCTGTAAAAATTTACTGACATTATTACCCATTTCTTATCCATTGAAAAATCAAATGTAGTAATGTTTTTGTGAGAGATATTTTGTACCCGGCTTCAGTTCTTTATTCAACTGCGGTTGCGTCGCACTCTTGTACTTTATGATCATTATTCAGCGGTTGAAGTTTTATTTAAAAATTTTACTTAATAATAATCACCACTTAAACCTATAACACATGAGCCAGTTTGATTTTCCCAGGATAAATTTTCATGGGCAAGCCTTTCTAGATACTCCGACTGCAAATAATGGGTACATCCCCAATGTTATACTTTTTAACCAGAGTGAATCAGGTGTATTTGTACCGCCCTGGATCACTTTTGATCCTACAAAAATAACAGCGCCGACTGGCTCAAACCCTCAGCCTGTTCCAGGCAGTAATGGAACCCAGGATTATATTTACCCATTAGGCGTTACAGGAGATAACTTTCAGCAATGGTGCACTACCCCGTTAGGAACATTCTCTACAGATTCAGGTTATGAGCAGTTTTACCAGGCTGTTGGCAACTATGGAATGAATCCCGGTTACTGGAATTATTATGGCGATATAAGCATGGCATTAGATAATGTTGTTGTTACAGGCATAACTGTGCCGGACACTAATAACAATAATGTACCTGTAACATATTCAGCCGATAATATAGATCTGTGTCCCGAAGATCTTTCTATTCTGATAGGCGCAGAGTTATCTTTCAATTCAGATTATTTTACAAAGGGTTCGCGTACTACAGCATTCCTTTGTGATGTAGATTCTGAAGGACAATTATGTACACAAATTTTTTACGGACAAGCCGGTTTGTATAAATCAATAAATGGTAGCAACATAACCTTTTTTAAAGGGCACCCTGTGAAGTCTACCGTCCATTTCATGAATCTTTTTCGCGTATTAAATTATGCGAATATCGTTCCCATGGGTGGCTCTGCCAGTTTTTATACAACGATAGAAGATGACAGTAGTAACAACTTAACGCAATTATTTTCCAAATATGGAAACGGAGCTGTAAATGGCATCTTTATAAAGATACTTATTCATGAAGTACATGAGGTTCGCGACCCTGATTACAGCAATATGCCAATTGCAGATGTTACGACAGTTAGCGGTAATAAAGTGCAAATACCAAAAAACCCGGCAAAAGTTTCGATTACAGGTTCCATAACTCCATGGAGTAATGGAGATATGAAAACAACATCAATTTCCAGGATATTAAAAAATGCACCATCTGCAACTGTTGCAATTAACAGCAATGGCATAGATAATCCAATACCGCAAGGCGCCAACGGTCCACTTGGAATTCCTTCAGCAGTTAATCTTGCACCTGTTCCTTTTATTGTTAATGCCTCCCTCAATCTTATTTCGCTTGATCTTTCCAATATGTTGCATGAATATGGAGCGAATCCGGGAACTATGCCACCGTATTCAGGCAATGGTGATATTCCACCTTACCAGGATTTTATAAATTATAATTATGGAACTTTCAATCTTATGTTTCAACCTGATGCAGGTGGAAGCCCGTCAAATATTGGAAGTATAACTTATGCAGACAATTACAACATGCAGCAATTTATTAACACTGCAGGAATGGTGGATATTTCTCTTCCATCGGGGGATTATAGCACCGGATATTTTTACCTCAGTTTAAATAATATAAATTTTTTAACGGAAGATGATCTGTATATAATTACTGATCAGCAAGGCATTTACGCAGAGCAGAATCAAACACCTCCTGGTTTATATATGTCCGATGGTTTACCCAGAATTCCATGTACTCTAAGAGTTTTTTCACGAGGCGTTCCCGTAAGCAACCTTACTCCGGCTTCAACGACGGTCCAGGGTGTTAATCTTTCAACTATGAACGTTACCAATACAAACATTCAGGTTTTTGACGGGCTTCAATATACTTTTCCGGTAGACCAGGAAGGTTGCATTACTTATCTGTTTCCTACTAATTCCAATGAAAAATTTCCAACAGCCTTCTCCCTACCGGCTTTTGCATATTTGGCAATGAATACTTCCCTTATTGTTTGCAGGGTTTTATCTGAAGAGCCGCAATTAGCGCCATATCTAAGCGGACAAGAGCCTATCACATGGGAAGTTGTTTTTACGAATGTTTTACAATTATATAAAACAGTTTATCCCATCATGGATATCGTGTTGCCAATTAACGAGCAAACATGGAGCGATCCTTTTATTCAAAAGAAAATTCTTATGCTTACTGATGAAAGTAATTGGAATCAACCGTTGTTTATGCCAATTACAAGAGACATGTCTGCTACGCAAAGACAATTGTTGCAAATGTGGATTAAACAATCACAGCAATTAAAAAAGCAAACTACTCATTATGAATAAATCACTTTTTTCAATCGTAATTATTTTATTCCTCTCTGCGTGTTTTTGCAGTTGTAATAATCCATCATCTCAAAAAAAAGAAAGCGTAAAGAAGAAAATGGATATTAAGATGATGTCTGTTAAGAAAGCTACAGACACAAGCCAATACTTGCCTGCTACTTTTTACTATAGCCTTGAACCGTCTATACTTAATTGCAGGATTCCAGCTTTGCAGTCTTTTGTATTTGGCCAGTATAATGGTTTATGGATTTTTATTGGAGGAGAAAAGAAGGGGTTTCATGGTACTGACAATGACCCTCCACCATTTAGATCAAAAGTTGCTAATGATTCAATTTGGGTTATTGATATAAATCATCAGCAAAGCTGGAGCATCGCCGTTCCCTCTTCTTTGAGTGCTATATTATCTGCCACCAATTCTGCATATTGCCAGGTTGGTAATCTTCTATATCTGTGTGGTGGTTTTACAAAGAGTAACCCTGCAGCACCCAACTTCAACTACACCTCAAATATTTTTCTGGAAATTGATCTGAGTGCACTGGTGAGCTACGTTCAAAATGGGGGAAACGCATCACTCAGTAGTGTAATTACAAAACAAATACAAGACCCTTTTGTACAAGTAACCGGCGGCGCGCTTGTTTATAACAATGGATTTTTTTATTTAATAGGCGGGCAAAATTATAGCACTACTTATAATTCAGGCACTACAGGAGCCTATACTAATGCTATACGCAAATTTACTTTACAGCAGCAACAAAGCACATGGGTTATAAGTGATACAGCTTCGCTTATAGACACAGTTAACCTGCACCGGAGAGATATGAATGTTGTGCCTGGTCCCCCGGGCAATGACCAGGGTGTTATTTTATACGGTGGTGTTTTTACAAAAAAAGATGAAGCTTTTCGAAATGCAGTTTTTATAAATGGTCTGTCAACTGGCAACCCTTCAATTATGGTAGATTCTATGCAGCAGAATGTTAACCAATATTCTTGTGCCACTGCTACTTTTTCTGATAGCTCATTTTCTGTTTCCGCAACTTCTTTTTTTGGCGGTATTACTTACAAAATGTTTGATAAAAGTTCAGGTAAGCTTGTTGTTGGAGACCATGGCGTACCAATGCCTTTCTCAAATATTGCTTCTACAATTGTTACTGGCGGAGGAATAAATAACTCCCTGGAATTTATTCAAATACCACCCAATTCGCCTTTACTTCCCGGGTTTATTGGTGCCAATGCGATCTTTATTCCTGTGCAACAATTTGCGTTGGCAGGAAACCCTATGATATTGGATGTAAATAAAATAAATGCGGACAGTACATTACAAAGTATGGTTGGTTATATTTTCGGAGGTATCGTTTCAATGGGACCAACTTCTGGTACAACACCAAAAGGATTTGTGCCTACATATGCTAATCCAATTGTGTACCAGGTCTATCTTAATTTTCCGGGTGTCCATTAGTTTTAAATTATGCATTAAATAGGATGATATAATAAAGAGTGAATGTGCAGGAGCTTAGTTAGTTTATTTTAAGCATAAAACGCAGCGGAAACTAAAATGCAGATAACACTGAATAAAGTTCAGAAAGCACACGAGTGCGACGCAACGAAAGCTTAATATTTATTCTTAAGCCCGGCTCAAAAAAAAATATTATACTGCTATTGACAAATTACTTTCTTCTACTTCGATAAAATCTTGTTTGCCTGCATCACATAATGGGCAAGTATATGCAGCAGGAAGACTATCAAATGGGGTGCCTGCTGCAATGTTATTTTCTGCATCGCCTTGCTGTTCATCGTATATTGTAAAGCAGTGTTTGCATTGATGAACCATTTTCACTGACTTAGCTGTTACAGCGGGTGGGACTGGTTGTTTACCGGCGCTTTGCAATACATGCCTTTTACTTTCCTGCTCATAAAACATTTTGCAAAGCGAAACAAGATAAGTGCCTATATGATCTTTCTCAACACCGTCTCTATAGATAATGAGCTCGCCTGAATTGGGATTAAAATCTGGATTGTATAAAATATCAAAGCGTTCCAATGATTTTAATTTATGTGGGTTTTTATTTTGCTGTTTACGAATAATAACAGAACCAAACATACTCGATGAAGCATATATCTGTACTGCAAAACTTAAACCATACGTACGTACATCTTCTTTATCAAAATAACGAATGATATGCCGTTTTAAGATCAATCCTTCTTCTCCGGTATCACCCACCTGCCAGTTCAATTCATTTGCAGCATGACGCACATTAATGCGATACTTGCCTAGCACGCGATCCCATAAAATCCTGTTTGTTTGTTCAATACCTTTTACAATAATGCTCTTCCATGGCGTTGTGTACAATTGCCCAATTTTTGTTTCAAGACAGATCTCACAAACATCCAATAAAAAGGAAACAGGAAATAATTCATCTCTTCTGTAAATGCCCAGCCAATAATGATTGTCCATTTTATTGAAGCCTTCGTAATAAGGCAAATAAAATTTTGGTAACAGCAATTCTGTTTCTGGTTGCTTGCCAATGTAACTGTGTTGTGCTTTAAAATCTGCAAACAATTTTTTACCATCCGCATTGGCATTTGCATAAAATGTTTCTTTATCCTGCAATAGCAAGGCTTCAATTTGTTTTGAAACCTGCGCCACATCGTTGGTGTAGATCAATTCGGGCCAGCAATACACCTTATGTGTTTTGGGAAAACGGATATATAAATACCAGTAATGAATATTTGGAGAAGCGATCCAGTTGATATGCCCTGTAAAGAATGGAACAAAACTCTGGCTGCTGTCGCACACATTTATTTTTAGTTGCGGAGTATAATCCAATGAGTAGAAAATATCTTTATACACGCCTTCTTTTAACCATGTGTCTGTAGTAAAAATATTCGCAGCAGGGTAGGAGCTTACAATATTGGGAAGCACTTCACCAGCTTTATAAAATTGAATATTTTTTTCAGCGCATAATTTATTAAACAGTGAAGTGTGTTTTGCAGGTACTTCCATTTTAAGTTGTTGCCTGCGACCAACACTTACGTCTCCCACACCACATGCAGCAGCTATTTCAAGAATATCTTTTAGATATCCCGGTGAAACAATGCCTCCTGTAAAATTGATCGTTATTGTCATGATTTTTTATTTTATGCACCAGACTGCATTGCTAATATCACCACTTCTTGCGTCGCACACTTGTACTTTCGGTATGTTTGCTCAACAATGATTTAGCAGTGCAAGTGAGTGACACAACAATGCATATTTGAAACTTAAAAGCCGGTTATCCAAAAATTATTTAAGCTCTTATCGTTTTCAAAACATTTTCATTCTCTGCTCTTGAAAGCTCTTTTTCCAATATCGCCTGTACTTCTGGTCTGCAACTGCCGCAACCCATACCGGCACCTGCAGCCTGACACAATGTTCTCAACTCTGTACAACCTTCATTGATCTTATGGATGATATTTCCTTCGCCAACATTTCCGCAAGAACAAACAAGTTTGCCAATAACAGGCTCAGCTTTTTTACCAGAACGTAACAACTCCAAACGCTTTTCGGATAATTCAATTTTATTGCTGATGAGATCTTTGAATTCTAAGAACTCTGTTTTATCACCAATCAATATTGCACCAACCAAACGGTCATTATGAATAATACATTTTTTGTAATAGCGTTTTGCTTTATCAATGAAAACTACTTCTTCATAAGCAGGATCATTTACAGGTGCATCTGGTATACCAAGTGAACACAATTCTGTGCCATGCATTTTTAAAATATTCATCAATAAAGACCCTTCGTAATAGTGTGCAATATCGCCGCTTAAATGTCTTGCAACAATCTCTGCCTGCTGTTCTGCAGCAGCAGTTATGCCATATAAGAATCCTTTGAACTCTGCTATTTCACCAATAGCATAAATGTCAGGGTCATTTGTAAGTAGATATTCATTCACTACAACACCGCGTTTACATTCAATACCACAAGCCCTTGCCAGTTCTATATTTGGTGTAGTGCCGATTGCAATAACGATTGCCTGGCAATTTATTTCCTGTCCACTTTTTAGACGAACGCCTGCTACTTTTTCTTTGCCAAGAAAGCGTTCTATCTCATCATCGTAAAAAATATCGATGCCTTTATCTGTAAGCTCTTCATGCAAGAGCTGACTTCCTAAAATATCTAGCTGTCGATCCATTAATCTTGAGATACGCTGCACAATGCAAACCCCAACATTCACTTCTCTTAACGATGCGGCGAGTTCAATACCAAGCAAACCGCCGCCAACGATCAACACTTTTTCTTTTGAAGGATCGACATGATGTTTAAAATTATCTGCATCAATCCTGCTGCGCATGGTAAAAATGCCATTCATATCAGGGACATCTCTCAACATCGTTGCGCGGCTGCCTGTTGCTAATAATAATACATCGTAGGAATGTGTTTTGCCTTTGCTATCAATAACAGTTTTATTTTTTCTGTCTATGTTTTCAATACTTACACCGCGATGCAATTTGATATTGAAATCGAATTCTTCTTCGTCTTTCATTTTTACCAGTTGGAGCCATTCCTGTGCACCACTTATATAATCAGGCAACATTACACGATTGTAAAAAGGAAAATTTTCTTTGCTGAAAATTTCAATTTCATCTTCTGTGTTTAATGCGCGGTAACTTTTTACAAAGCCAAATGCACCTGCACCTGCACCAATCACAATAATTTTTTGTTTTGCTTTTTTATATCGCTTTACCTGTACTGCTGAAAATTTGAAATCAGGTTCTTTAGAAATTGGGTCAACAAGATTATTGGTAAGATTATTTGCACGATTGAGATCGTTGTTCAATATTTTCCCCCAGTGCATTGGCAGAAATATAACACCGGGTTTTATATCGGTAGAAAGATTTGCTTTTACTCTTACTTTTCCTCTGCCATTAAATATTTCAACCAGGTCGTATTCATTAATATTTCTCCTCTCTGCATCATCAGGATGTATCTCAAGAAATGCATTAGAGATGTGTTGTTTCAATTTATTTATTTTTCCTGTTTTGCTCATAGTATGCCACTGGTCACGAATGCGGCCAGTGGTTAGTGTGAGAGGCAAATCTTCGTTAGTAGCCTCAGATTGATTGCTGTCATCAACAGCATGTATAATTGCTTTCTTTGATTGCGTATAAAATTTTTTGTCAGCAAATAATCTTTCCGTACCAAAGAAGTTGTCATCATCGTCCCTTGCGGGAGACGATGATGGGAAGGGCCATTGCACACCGCGCTTCTCTTTCAACACTTCATGACTTAAACCACTGATATCAATATTTGTTCCTTCTGTTAATTTGCAATGCTCTGCATAAATTTCGGCTACATTGTTATAATCAAAGCCATGATAACCCATTTTCTTTGCAAACCTGCAAATGATCTCTGCATCTGGTAGTGCTTCTCCCGGCGCATCAACAATTTTATTTAAATAAGAAATTCTTCTTTCTGCATTGGTCATGGTACCTTCTTTCTCTGCCCAAGCAGCAGCAGGCAGAACAACGTCTGCATATGGCAATGTTTCTGGTTTGTTGCTTATCTCCTGCACCACTACAAACTTTGCTTTTTTCAATGCAGCTTCTGCCATGCGTGCATCAGGTAAACTTGTCAAAGGATTCGTGCATATGATCCATATTGCTTTCAATCTTCCATCATTTAATGCTTCAAACATTTCTGTTGCGGTGTAACCGGGCTTTGCAGAAATATTTGTCCCGCCCCAGAATGTTTGTACAAAATTTCTGTCCGCTTCTTTTGAAAGATCCCTGTGCGCAGGTAATATGTTTGCCATGCCACCGGCTTCACGACCACCCATTGCATTGGGCTGACCGGTTAATGAAAATGGTCCGCTGCCCGGCTTACCAATATGACCTGTAATTAAATTGAGATTGATGAGTGAAAGATTTTTATTTACACCAACCACACTTTGATTCAACCCCATCGTCCACATGGTAATAAAACCTTTGGCATTACCGATGTATGACGCTGCTTCTCTTATCGCAGCTTCAGGAATATCACAGATCAAGGCAGCTTCTGCAATACTGCGCCGCATTACTTTTTTACTGTACGCATCAAAACCTTCTGTATGATTTTTTATAAAGGAAAAATCAATATCGCCATTTTCAATCAACACTCTGCCGATAGCATGATGCAACACAATATCAGTTCCTGGCTTTATTTGAAGATGTACATTTGCATTAGCACAGGTTTGTGTTTTGCGCGGATCACTTACGATAATTTTTAAGTTGGGATTCTTTGCTCTTGCTGCTTCCACTCTTCTCCAGATAATCGGGTGACACCATGCAGGATTGGCGCCAGCTACAAAAATGCAATCTGCTTCTTCAATATCATCATAACAAACAGGTACACTGTCTTCACCTAAACTCATTTTGTAGGCAGCAACTGCACTGCTCATGCACAGCCTCGAATTCGTATCAATATTATTACTGCCGATAAAACCCTTTATAAGTTTATTCACCACATAGTATTCTTCTGTTAAACATTGCCCCGATGCATAGAATGCAACACTATCCGGTCCATATTTTTCGATCAATGTTTTAAAGACCGCAGCGGTTCTTTCCAATGCCACATCCCATGAAACCCTTTGTCGCTGCATGTTTTTGCTATATCGCATTTCAGGATACAACAACCGATCACTTTGATCCATTACCGTATAATGCAGGTTCATGCCTTTACTGCAAAGCATGCCTTTATTTACCGGATGATCTTTATCTCCTTCCACATGCAACCTGCCATTGCGATCTTTATTTACCACAATACCGCAACCAACACCGCAATAGCAACAAGTCGTTTTATATGATGTTGAATTACTCATTTATTTTTTATTGACCAACTGTTGATACTTTATTCATCGCCTGTTGTGTCACTCACTTGTGCTGTGGAGCTGCGAGCAGCGAGCTTTGAGCTTCGAGCATTCTCTTTTTGCTCGTGGCTCGCAGCTAATAGCTCATGGCTGTTTTTCAGTACAAGAGTGCGACGCAACGAAAGCTTCATGCTTATTCTTCACCCTGGCGCATAAAAATTTTCTTCGTTTTCAAATTTTCAAATCACCACATCTTCAAATTGAACTACGCTGCTGCAAATTCAGTTTCTGCTTCCACCGCTTCTATTACTTTCGCTTTCTGATATCTTGTAACGAACACAATTCCGGAAACTGTCATAACGACGAAACCTATATAGGTAAAGGCTTGTACGTAAGTGATGGTTTCGCTTTTGAATAGAAAACCAAACAACATACCACCAACATTTCCCCCTGCACCAACGATGCCTGCAACAAGCCCAACATTTTTTTCATTTACAAAAGGAACTATTGCGTACGTAGTTCCATTTGCCATTTTTAGAAAGAGCGCAAATGATAACATCGTTACAATTGCCATTGCAAGATTGCCTGATTGCGCAAACAACAAGAGGCAAATACCTTCAAGTAGCAACACACATGCGAGTAACAAACCTTTTCCTTTCATGCCATATTTGTTACCAACTTTATCCGCGAAGATGCCACCAAGTGCACGTGCAAAAATGTTCATGAAACCAAACACTCCAGCCCATAAACCTGCACTTGATTGAGAGAGTTTGAACGTGTCTACAAAATGCAATGCGGCAACATTGTCAAAAGTTATTTCCATACCAAAACAAACCGCATAAGCCAACGCAAGGCTCCAGATACGCCAGTCTTTCAAAATAGTATAGTCAGTTTTTGTTTTTGTTGCTTTTGTTCTTCCGATCTCATCATAGTTTCCTGCGGGAGTATCTTTTGTAAACTTGTAATACACAAAAGCCATAACGAGTAATAACACTCCAGGAAGTATCATAGCATAACGCCATGCTTCTGATTTTGTATAACCAGCACCAACGATAGCCGCAAAGATCAATGGCATTAACATATTGGTGATGCCTCCACCAAGATTACCCCAACCACCTGCAACAGCATTTGCAGTGCCTTTGATCGTTGGCGCAAACATCATTGATGTATGAAACTGCGTGATAACAAATGATGCGCCGATAATGCCAATTGCCAAACGGAATAAAAGAAATGTTGTGTAATCATGCGCAAGTCCAACACCCATTACAGGTATAGCCCCGATCAATAATAATGCTGTGTAAGTTTTTCGTGGTCCCCAGGTATCGCAGAGTTTACCAATTAATAAACGTGCAATGATCGTTGCAGAAACTGCAGCAATGATCGTGTTACCAACTTCTGCTTTTGTTAAGTTGAGATCTGCACGGATAGTTGGCATTAATGGTGCAATGCCAAACCAGCCAAAAAAGCATACAAAAAATGTTAGCCATGTTATATGGAACGTGCGCATCTGCACACCTTTGCCTTTAAAGATGCTGAGTTTTTCGAGTGGCGTATTTATAATATTTGCAGACATTGTGGTAAGTTTTGAATGTGTTTAAATTATTTAAACATATGGCGGGCAACCGTTAGAGTACACATGAGAAGCTGATCGTATTTATTTTAAAAGAAACTCGGGCTTTATATTGATCTGTAAATAAGCCCAGTTACTTTGAAGGTTTGCGTTGGTTACATTCTTAACCGTTGGTGACGCAATAAGCGATGTGCCAAAGTAATGAGCATAACCTGCTTCAAAGCCAATCATTTTTGTTAAGCTGTAAACACCAACTAAGTCAACTTCCTGTCCAAGACTTTTTTTGTCTGTTCCACTTATACTTGCTGCACTGCTGAACTGGTGAATATCTGTAGCTAATTGAAATTTATCCGACGGTTTGTATTTTGCTTTTGCGTAGTAATCAACAAGACCACCTTTACCAAAACCACTTGCGGCATAGAAATAATCCATAAAACCTGCAAACTTATGTGGCGTGCCATAGAGCGGATCGAATGTGTGGCTTGTGGTTCCATTGCTACCGCCGCTATAATAATCAACACCCCCACCTGCATTGAATTTATTACTGAATAAATATTGTGCACTACCACTTAATAAATAACTGCTCAACTCTTGCCCTGTTGATGTTTTACCAAACTGGTAATAAGCAGATGCTGTTGTAGCAATTTTATTAAACGTGTTGTTGAAATAAACACCTGTTGTAAATCTTGCCCATGTTCCTGTTTCAAAAATTTTTGCATTCAGTGAATCACTGTGATATTTACTGAATTGGTCTGCAAGAAATAAGAATGACGCGTTGCCTTGTTCTAGTTTCTTACCTGCATACAACATCTGCATGCTTTTATACATCGTGCCGCCATTTGTTGATGCAGTATAATTTCCCGGAGGTGTGCTGTTATAAATTGTACCTGATGCGTTTTCTCTATTCTGGTTAAATGCAAATGCAGTATGTAATAAATAACCATTCTTTGTTTCGTATTTCAACAATGCGGCATCATGTCTGCGACCTTGTTGCAGCCAATCCAGTTTGCCAACCAATCTTTCATCATCATAAGAAAGTTCCTGGCGACCAATTTTTAAACTGAATGTTTTATTTTTTACTATTGTATCTGTTAATAAAATTTCTGCCCATGCTTCGTGAAGCATTAAGGCATTGTTATCTGCAGTCGTAGTTTTATTTATTGTTGAAACGTCTTGTCCCCATACACGTACATCCTGCGCCGTTACTCCAAATTTTATTCTATACATATTGTAGTTCAAAGAAAGTCTTGTACGCTGCGATGTAAACAATGCAGCTTTTGCATCTTTTGGAAGCGGTGCACCTTGCCCATCTCTGAATTCTGTTCGCGTTCGCAATTGACCCGATAACGTTAGCTGCGCCTCTGCCTGGTGCAGCATACCAAAACATGCCGTTAGACACAGCGCTATTTTGGTAAAAGATTTTTTCCTGTACATTTGATTTGGTTTTAAAGTGATCAACTATTGTTTTGAAACCTGCCCGGTTAGGCTGCCACCTTCCGGGCTTCTTTTTTAAACTAAGGCTTCTTCAAATCCCTCATCCTTTGTGATGCCTATGAACACTATGTTGTGCTCAACTTTTACAGGATAAGTTTTAATGCTGCATTCATCACCGCTAAGGCATTCACCTGTAGCAAGCGAGAATGTTTTTTTGTGAAATGGACAGGCAATCTTAGGTTCTCCGTTTTGAGAGCCGAGCATTCCGCGGCTCAGTGCCATTTGCCGACGATGCGGACACATGTTTTGTGTTGCATACCATTCATCGCGCCGTGTAAAATGAAACAATGCAATCTGCTGGTCTTTATATTTTACGCACACGCCACCATTTGCAGGAACATCATGTGTTTTACATGCAGGAAACCAGGTAATATTTTCTGTGATAGTTGTATTCATAAAAGATGTTTTTATTTTAGGTACTTAACTTTTTGTTCTTTGGTCATCGCCTGTTGTGTCACTCACTTCAACGTTCAGATCATTATTGAACCAGAAGTACAAGAGTGCGACGCAACGATGTTTAATATTTGTTCAATTGGTTTGGCTCATAATTATTATTCATTGTTTACTGTTCTTTGTTCACTACTTCCATTCTTTTGCTTTCTTCTGCTCTCTCATTTCATCAAACTGTATTGTAGGATCTTTTTCTTCGGGAGCATTTACAAAATGATTAAAGCGCTTACGCAATTCAGGTGTTTCAACAACTTCTTTCCATTCGCATTTATAACTATCAACCAGTGATTGCATTTCTGTTTCGAGTTCGTTAGCAATACCAAGGCTATCGTTGATAACGACATTGCGTAAGTAATCAATGCCACCTTCCATTTTGTTGAGCCATGTTGCAGTACGCGTTAACGGATCTGCTGTCTTAATATAGAACATGAGAAAACGATCGATGTATTTGATGCATGTTTCGCTATCAAGATCTGTTGCGAGTAACAATGCATGTTGTGGTTTGCTGCCGCCATTGCCGCACACGTAAAGATTCCATCCCTTCTCTGTTGCGATGATGCCGAAGTCTTTACTTTGTGCTTCGGCGCATTCACGAATGCAACCACTAACAGCAGATTTTATTTTATGCGGTGCACGAAGACCACGATAACGTTCTTCGATTTGAATAGCAAAACTTACACTATCGTGCAAACCAAAACGACACCAGGTAGAACCAACGCAACTCTTCACAGTACGCAATGCCTTGCCATAAGCATGACCGCTTTCAAAACCTGCATCAATAAGTTCCTTCCATATTTCGGGAAGATCGTTTACATGCGCGCCAAACATATCTATGCGCTGTCCGCCGGTGATCTTTGTGTAGAGATTATATTTCTTCGCAACCTGACCGATTACGATTAATTTATCGGGAGTTATTTCTCCGCCGGGAATTCGTGGCACTACGGAATATGTGCCACCTTTTTGTATGTTAGCGAGATAACGGTCGTTGCTGTCTTGTGCAGTGTCATTACCTTTCTTCAGGATCATTTCATTCCACAAACTCGCCATGATAGAACTGATAGCAGGCTTGCATATTTCGCAACCATCTCCATGACCGATCCCGTTTAATGCATCATCATAAGATTTGATCTGCCTCATCTTTATAAGATCGTATAACTCCTGGCGTGAGTAATTGAAGTGTTCGCACAAAATATTACGTACATATTTTCCTTGTGCTTTCATGGTGTGCAGCATCAGGTCTTTCAACATGGGAACACAACCACCGCAGCCGGTTCCGGCTTTGGTGCACTTCTTTATCGTATCAACTGTTTCGCAATTCTTTTCACTCACTGCATTGCAGATATCAGCTTTAGTTACACTTTCACAACTACAGATCAATGCATCATCAGGAAGACTTAATATTCCTGCACCACCTTCACTTTCGCTGCCGCCCCTTGAGCCAAGAATTATATATTCCGGATTTGGTGGCAGTACTACTTTGTTCTTGCATGTTTGTAATAACATATTGTATTGCTCTGCATCGCCAACAAGTACACCACCTAATAACTGTTTACCGTCTTTGGAAATGTTGATGCGTTTGTAAATGCCTTTGATCTTGTCCTCAAAAACTATAGTGTGGCATTCATTTCCTGAAACAAAGGGATCTCCAAAGCTTGCAACATCAACACCAATCAGTTTTAGTTTGGTGCTCATGTCGTAACCGGTAAATATTTTGTTGCCACCGATAATATTTGAAACAACTACATCAGCCATTTCATAACCGGGTGCGACAAGACCATAAATCATATTATTATATAAGGCACATTCACCAATAGCAAAAATGTTTGCATCGTTTGTCTGCATGTGTTCGTTAACAACAATACCACCGCGTGGACCAACTGTGAGTCCACATTGTTTTGCAAGCTCGTCTCGCGGTTTAATGCCCGCAGAGATCACCAACATATCTACATCTATATATGTATCATCTGAGAATTGCATTGCTGCAATCGATTCATCGCCGAGAATAGCAGAAGTGTTTTTACTGGTAAAAATTTTTAATCCAAGCTCTTCGAGTTTTGCCTTGAGCATATAGGAACCAGCATCGTCAACCTGGCGTGGCATTAGTCGAGGCGCAAACTCAATAACATGTGTGTCGGTAACACCGAGATCAATCATTGCTTTAGCGGCTTCGAGACCAAGTAAGCCTCCACCGATGACTGCACCTTTCTTTGCTTTTCTTGCATGTGCAGTCATCATTTCCAGGTCTTCTATAGTACGATAAATGAATACTCCTTTTTTATCCGTACCCGGAATAGGTGGGACAAATGCAGAAGAACCTGTGGCTAAAATGAGATAGTCGTAAGTAACTGCGAGACCAGTGTGGGAGTGAACTGTTTTGGTTTGCCTTTTTATAGATGTTATAGGATCGCCGAGGCGCAACGTAATGTTATGCGACGCATACCATTCTGGGGGCGCCATTGTAAGGTCTTCGGCTGATTTACCCGCAAAGTACTCGCTTAGATGAACCCTGTCATAAGCCGGGCGATTTTCCTCGCCGAATACTGTTATTTCAAATTCGTTTGAATTTGCTTTGGCTACAAGCTTTTCACAGAATTTGTAGCCTACCATACCATTCCCGACAATTACTATTTTCATTTAACCTGCCATTTAAATGATGAATCGAATTATCGGCAAACAATCGTATTTATAATATTTATATGTATGTGAAAAACCTAAAAGCAATCACTATATGATATATTAAATATTATTTATGTCATAAAATTATGAAAATAGTTTTAAATTTGAGTATTAAAATAATGACTTAAATAAAATAATTATTTTTATAATATGAAAAAATCAATTTTAAGTTTAGTAGGAGCGGGTCCGGGAGATGCAGAATTGATCACATTAAAAGCAATTAATATACTAAAGCAGGCAGACGTAATATTATATGATGCCCTTGCAAACGAATCGTTGCTGGAATATGTATCACCTAAGGCAATAAAACAGTTTGTTGGCAAGCGTTATGGATGCCATGCGTTATCACAATCAGAGATCAATCATCTTATAATTGAATATGCTTTTTCGCACGGGCATGTTGTGCGGTTAAAGGGTGGAGATCCTTTTGTGTTTGGCAGGGCACAGGAAGAAATAGATGCTGCGAGAGCCGCAGGTATTGAAGTGCAAATTATTCCTGGCATATCAAGCGCAATTGCAGTTCCTGCTTCACAGATGATTCCCCTTACTTGCCGCGGTATCAACGAAAGTTTTTGGATAACAACAGGCACAACTATGTCGGGAGAAATTTCGAAAGATATTCATCTTGCCGCGCAGTCATCTGCAACAGTTATTATTCTTATGGCAATGAGCAAGCTCGAAGCTATCATGGATATTTTTGCAGCGCATGGCAAAAAAGAAACGCCTGTCGCTATTATTCAGGATGGCACAACCAACAAAGAAAAGATAGTGATCGGTAAGGTAAGAGATATTGCATTTAAAGCGCAACACGCTGGTCTTGGTAATCCTGCAATTATTATGGTAGGAGAGGTGGTTAATTTGCATCCTTCACAACTAGCGCAAAAGGTTTCAATGAATACAAATAACTATAGCAATGTATTTGTTAATAAGAAGTAGAAATATTATGAGCCCGGTTGTATTGCTTATGGCATCACCTCTTGCGTCGCACGCTTGTACGTTCTGAACAATTATCTATCAGCAGGTTACCCATCTGCTTTAAAAGTCTCCGTCAACCATACTCTTACCATAAACCTAACAGGTCTTTAAGACCTATTAGGTTTGATCACTTCATTTACTGTTTTACAATTATATTGCATTAAGTTATGTTGAATAAGTTTGAATCTTCTCTCATCTTGCTCAATAAAGTTCCAAACGTACAAGTGAGTGACACAAGGAAAGCATCATAGTAGCTATATTGCCGAAACCAAAAATATGAAAGAAAGTAAAAAACATTGTGATCTTGAAAGCTGCATGATGTGCAGGCTTTGTATAAAAGAATGGAAGCCTGCAATGGAAGCCAACCGTAAAAATTTTCACTATAAGAAAGGTGAATTACTTTTTAAAGAGGGCGAGGAATTGAAAGGTGTTTATTTTATAAATGAAGGAACGGTGAAAGTGCACAAGCAATGGGGCGATAAAGAACTAATACTGCGTTTTGCAAGAAAAGGCGCTATAGCAGGGCATCGTGGGTTGGGTGGCGATATGCTGTATTCCGTATCTGCAACAGCTTTGGAGCCGGTTAATGTTTGTTATGTAGATCTTGATTTTTTTAAATCGACGATGAAAGTGAATCATGACTTTATGTATGAGCTCATGATGTTTTTTGCAAGTGAATTAAAAGAATCAGAACGAAACATGCGCAACCTGGTACATATGCCGGTGAAAGGTCGCATAGCGCAGGCATTGTTTACCTTGAAAGAAAAGTTTGGCGTGAAAGAAGATGGATCAATAGATATTGAATTAAGTCGCCAGGATTTTGCATCATTTGTTGGAACAACTTATGAAACTGTTTTCAGGATGCTTAATGAATTGTTAGAAGATAAATTGCTGAAAGTTGATGGTAAAAATATTACAATTCTTGATAGAGAAAAACTAATGGAGCTTACTAAACATTGATCGTAATAATTAAATGAACAGAATTTTATTAAAACTGAATAGCAAATTCTGTTTGCCCGTCTTTCACTGTTTTTAAAGAAAATGTAAAACCATGATTTAATAATATTTCCTTTACAAGTGTTAGACCGATACCTTGCCCATCTTTTTTAGTGCTAAAAAAAGGGCTGAATAAATTACTTGCAACATCGACATTTATACCTGACCCTGTATCTGTTACAACGAGCTGACGGGCTTGCGCATTCAAATCGAAAATAATTTTCCCCTTATCAGTAATTGCTTCAATAGCATTTTTTACAATGTTGATCAGTGCCTGTTCCAGTTGTTGTTCATCTGCATCAATCAAAAATGAATTTGTCCTGAGTTCATATATAAACTCAACCTGTTTTTCTCCGGCTTTCATTTGCATTAATTGAGAAACACCATGTATGATCTTTATAAGATCAACTTTTTTTAAATGAGGTTCAGGCAACCTTACCACATCTGCAAAATTGCGCATGAAAATATTCAGGTTATTGTTGCGGTCAAATGCAACCTGCAAAGCGTTATGTAAATTACTTGTTTCATTCTCTTTCCAGATATTTTGAGATTGTAAAGTACTTTGGATAATAGAGTTTACTGGTCCTACGGTATTATTCACTTCATGCGCCATCATACGAATCACCTTTCCATAAGCCTTTTTTTCTGCTGCAAGAATTTCTGCCGTCAGTTCTTCTATCATTATAAAATGCCTCGGAAAACCACGGTCAATAAAATGAGATTTTTGAAGCTTATAAGTGGTAACTGCATCAAAAGTTACGGTGGCCGATTTCCCTGATGGAAGCAGCTTCAGTTGTTTCATTACAGGATGTTCAATTGCATCAATAGATTTACCAACAACTTCTTTCTCTTTTATATTCAATAACTGCAATGCCATTGGATTGATCTGTTGTACGCGGTCTTCGTAATCAAGTATCATAATTCCTGTTGGAGAAGTTTGTATCAGTTTCTCCAAAAAGAAATGCTGCTCTTCCTGTTTTGTTCTTTCCGTTCTCAACTGGTCGATCATTTGATTGTACACATTGATAAGCTGATCCATTTCATATTTACCGGTTTCAACAAATTTGATATTGAAATCGCGGTCTTTGATGGCTTCTGTTCCCTGCATCAGCATTTTTAAGGGCTGTATCAGCTCATTATATAATTGCCAGGAAATAAATGCTGATAACAGGATGAATACTTCCGATATAATAAAGATCAGTTTATCGTCTTTGAAAATAAAAAAGGATAACACCAATGCAGTAAGGTGCAGTATTATAACAAACAATAAGTATTTAGTCCGAAGCTTCATCGTAAGGAATATGGTATTTATCTAATCGCCTGTACAGTGCGCTGCGTGTAAGCCCTAATGATACGGCGGCTTTGGAGATCCTGTTCTTATGAAATTCCATTGCTCTTTTTATCATCAGCTTTTCAGTCTCTTCCAAAGTTAATACGCCTACATCAGGTAATTGAATATTTCCTTTCTTACCCGGAGATAATTCTAATTGCTTACGAAAATCTTCTATGTCAAGGTTATTATTTTTACTTACCAGTACAGATCTTTCTACAAGGTTTTTTAACTGCCGTGTATTACCAGGTAATGGCAATTGCTGTAACCATTTCATGGCATCCTTGCTTACAGTTAGTAATGGCCTGTTATAAATTTCTTTCAGGTTAGTGATAAAGAAATTTACCAGCAGCGGAATATCTTTTGCTCTTTCTCTTAAAGCCGGCAAGTGAATGGTGATAAGATTTATCCTGTAAAGCAGATCTTCCCTAAAAGTATTCATACTAACCATTTCTTCCAGCTTACGGTTAGTAGCGCTTATAACACGAACATCAACTGTTTTTGTTCTGCTGCTACCAAGCACTTCATAAGTTCTGTCCTGCAACACACGCAGCAATTTAACCTGGCTGCCTGCATCAAGATCACCGATCTCATCTAAAAAGATCGTGCCTTTATTAGCCAGTTCAAATCTTCCTGCACGATCTGTTCTTGCATCGGTAAATGCACCACGCACATGTCCAAACATTTCGCTTTCAAACAATGAAGTGGAGATGCCGCCAAGATTTACTTTTATAAAAGGTTTGTGCGCTCTTAAACTATTTTGATGTATCGCTTCTGCAATTAATTCTTTACCTGTTCCACTTTCACCGGTTATTAGCACAGAAGCATCTGTTGCCGCCACGCGACCCACTGTTTCTAAAAGTTCCAGCATTTGTTCATCTTCACCAATGATGTGCTGAAAATTATAAAGGCTGTCTAATTGTTTACGCGTATGATGTTCTTTCTTTTTATCCTGCAGGTTTAGCAGTGTTCTTATTGACTGCAACAAATGTTCATTACTCCATGGCTTGGTTATAAAATCATTGGCGCCATGTTTCATACCCTCTACCGCAAGTTCAATACTGCCCCAACCTGTAATTAGAATAACGGGTACCGTTGCATTCAACCTTCTTATTTGTTGCAATAGCTCCATGCCTTCACGGCCGGATGTTTCGATCGAAAAATTCAGGTCGAGTATAATAAGTGAGAGTTCAGTTTTTTTTATTACAGACAATGCTTCTTCCTGTGCAGATGCATCCATGGCATTATAACCTTCGTTTCTTAACAAGAGCAATAGCGAGGTTCTTACAGCAATATCATCATCAATAATCAGTATCATAATTAATGCAGCAAATTAATATTTTTTTGAAGCCGGCAGTTTACCATTTATCATCTTCGTTGTGTCACTCACTTGTACGCTTTGTTCATTATTCAACCGGAAGCACAAGTGTGCGACGCAACACAAGTTTAATACATATTTTAAAGCCCGGTATATAAAAATAATACAACAAACCATTTTATTCTTCATGAAGCGCAACAGCCGGATAAATAGCTGCAGCCTGCTTTCCGGGATATAATGCACAGATAATTACAAGCACATAAATAAACAAAACAGAAAATGCTATGGCCCACAAATAAATATTAGATGCAAGATCAAACACATTTAACAAAGGAAATTGTACAGCAAAAAACAAACCCAGTATCAGTGAAATAGTTGCCAGCACCAAAGCTTCGCCAACCAACTGGTTTGAAACAGAGCTGCCACTTGCACCAACTGCTCTTCGCAAACCAATCTCACTTTTTCTTTTGTTGATATTATACCAGAGCACGCCAAACAATCCAAGAGAAACATTGATGATAAGAAACCCGGCCACAATTAATAATATAATCATGGGCACCAGCATGATCCTGTTTTTGGTTACAAGCTTTTTATCGAAGTGTTCTATTTCTATACTTGTACCAATAGCATTGGAAAGTGTTTTAAAGAGCTTTCCTTCAAAAGCCGCATCAACATTCGGTTTAACTTTCAGTACGATATTTCCTACCCAATGCATGGCTCCAGTATCTATATTTCTGTACATGCCATTTTCAATAGCCTGGTAACTGCCTTTGTCTTTTAAATTATCAGCAACGCCAATTACCCTGTACCTGGCAGATTGCTGCGATTTATCTATCATGTTTTCACCAATTATTTTTCCCGTTGCAGTTTCATTTCCAAACAATTCTTCTTTCAGTTTTTTGTTTATTACTATGGGTATATCTCTACCTTTTACAATATCAGCATTTGTAAACCACCTTCCTTCTAATATTTTAAAGTTCAGTACATCTTTGTAGCTATCTTCAGCAGTATAAATATTTGTGCGTACATTCCTGTGATCACCATAACTTATTTCAGTGTTTGATGTGCTCATAGAGAAAGGCACATTATTACTCATGAAACTCATATCGACTACCTCGGGCATTGATTTGACCATCTTCTCAAGCACATCATGAAAAAGCTGGGCAGAATCATTGCTTTGAATATTTGGCGGCGGTGTATAATTTGCCACCCAAACATTATCGTAATCAAACCCCATTGGCTGTTTATAATTGTTATAGTAATACACAATCAGCGTAAAAACAGCAAACATTACAATAAAGGAAACGAACATTTCTGTTATTAAAAGAAAGTTCTGTTTCTTTTTGTTCCATATCAGTTTAAATAAATGCTTTATCATACAATGCTTTTAAAAAATAAATATTTTATTGCGCTTTTAATGCTGTTACAACTTCTAATCTAGACATGCGCCATGCGGGATAAACACCAGATAATAACCCGAAGAACAAACATGCAATAAGGCTGTACAATAATACAGTCAGGTTGATAGAAAGATGCATGTTAGTAATAAGTTCGCTGTTGTTAATTACCTGCAGAATAATAAAAGAAAGCACGATGCCTATCACGGCACCAAAAAAAGTAAGAATGATATTTTCCACAATAAATTGCCAAACCAAAGTTTTTGAAGAAGCTCCAAATGCTTTTCGTACGCCTATTTCAGAGGATCGCTCCATGATGCGGCTTATGTTTATATTGATCAGATTCAATGTTGGCAGCAACATGAAAAATAGAATAAATGCGCTTGCGGCCGTTATCAAAATATTTAACCCCGATGAATTTGTAGGATCACCGGCCATTTGTCTTGTAAAGCTTGTAACATAACTGTCCGCATAACTTATGAACTGATCAAAATCTTTTTGTTCCGGTTTTATTTTTGCAACAATACCGGCGTATTCTTCTTTTATTTTTGGAAGTTCTGCTTTTGAACGTGCCAGTAATATCGCACTGTAATTGCCGCTGAGCCCTTTGGTTCTGTAATCTGTTTTTGAAACGGTATATGGCGCATATAGATCTGCGTATGAGATAGCCATTGTTACAGGTACACTTTTAACTACGCCTGTAATGCGGTATTGAACATTATCTGCTTCAATGTATTTACCAACAACGTTTGGTATATCACCAAAATAATCCTTCTTCAGATCATCTGAAATAACGGCTACACGTTCTGCATTATCAATTTGTTGTTGTGTATAGGGCTTGCCTTCTATATACTGGTACTGCATTACATGCCAGTACGCTTCATTAGTGTATTTAATGTTTACTACAAGTTTCTTATTGTTTACATAAGTATTCACCGGAACAAATAAAGATGAGATGCCAATACTTTCCGGCGTCTTTAATTTGTTTACATACTGATCCATGTAATAATAACTGGCAGGTCCATTTTGCGTATATCCATACTTAGAATTCCTTTGTTGCAGAAAATTAATATACAGAGATCGATCCCTGTTCAGTTCAGGATAATTAGCGCTGGTAACGTTATCAACGAATGCAGTTGCCACGATCAATATAGTAAGCGTAAAGCTTATGCCAAATAAGCTGATGAACGTGAAAAATTTTCTTCGCTTTAAAACTGCAATGGCTATTTTAAAATAATTCTTTAGCATATGTTATACTTTAAATTGTATGTTTTACTGAGCCAGCTTTTGTTCTTTCATCAACTACTGTTGTGTCACTCACTTGTACGTTCGGAAATATGTTGAGCAAAGAACTAAGTGTACAAGTGTGCGACGCAAGAAAAGTTTAATAGCAGTACTGTAGCATAGCTCATAAATAATTATTGAACCTGGCTGCCATCAAACAATCTTACCAAACGATGTGTTTTCTTTGCCATATGCTCATCATGTGTAACCATTACGATCGTTGTGCCTTCCACTACATTCAGCTGAATAAGAATGTCCATGATTTCATTGCCCATGGCGCTGTCAAGATTGCCCGTTGGTTCATCAGCCAAAATAATTTCCGGCTGGCCAACGATTGCACGTGCAATCGCTACCCGTTGCTTCTGTCCGCCGGAAAGCTGTGTTGGAAAGTGTTTGACACGGTTGCTGAGGCCAACTTTGCCCAATGCTTCCAGCGCTAGTTCTTTTCTTTCTTTAGCAGACATCTTTCTGTACAGCAATGGCAGTTCTACGTTATCCAGCACTTTAAGATCATTGATGAGGTGATAGCTTTGAAAAATAAATCCAAGTTTATTGTTCCTGAAATGCGCAAGCTGCTTATCGCTTAAATGTTCCGTTTTTTGGTTTGCGATTTTTATTTCTCCTTTTGTAGGCGCATCAAGCAAACCCATTATATTCAGCAACGTGCTTTTGCCACAACCTGAAGGACCCATAATGGAAAGAAATTCTCCTTTGGCAACATCAAGACTTATACTGTTTAATGCCAGTGTTTGTACCGTATCGGTGCGATAAACTTTTTCGATATTTTGTAACTGTATCATGCGATTGTTTTTTGGTAGTTATTTATAAGTGATCTTTTCATTTTTTTCGAAATCATACAAGGAGAGATAGCGTAATTGGTAATAAGCACCCCAGAAATCTCTTAATGCTGCTATGTAATCTCTTTTGGCCTGGTCCTTCTCCTGGAAGGCAATACTAAGATCAGTAATACTTAAGTTGCCCAGTACATAGCGCTGCTGTGCAATATTGTATTTTTCAGAAGCAATGCTGTCTGCTTTTGCTGTAAGCTCCACCTGCCCTTTCATCATGTCAAACAATGTAACCTGTGTTACTATTTCCTGTGTAAAATTTTGCTTATCCTGCTCTACTGAATATTCTGCAAACTTCAGATTAGCTTCTGCTGTTTTTGTTCTTGATTTTGATCTTCCCCAATCCATTATTGGTATGGCAAATTCAAGTTGCAGCAATTGCTGATCCTGCGGCGATTGATAGGCTTTTGGTATGGTTGAAGCTGTTTGTGTATAGCCAAGTCGTGCAGTAAGTGTTGCGTTCAAACCATTGTCGGCTTTGGCTTTTACAACGTCTCTTTGTGCTTCTGCAATTTTTCTTGCAAACCCAATAGCATCAGCCCTGTTTGCATAAGCCTGCTCCAAAACTTTATCTGCTGTAACCTGCATATCAACAATCGTTGATGGAAGGTCAAGCGCAATTTTATCAGTGTTTTGCAGGCCTGTATATGTACGGAGATTTAATAAGGCAATTTCCATATCACGCTTAGCAACACCAGTTGCTTTTTCTGCTTTTAACTGCTCAAGCTGTAATTGAAGAATTTCATTCTTTGCTATTTTACCAATGTCTAATTTTTCATTGGCCACCTGCATGATCTTTTTTGTGTTCTCCAAATTTGTTTGAGCGATCTGGTAATTAACCTGTGCCAAAAGGAGATCAAAAAAATAACCGCTGGCAACAATCGCAATACCTTCCATGGATTCTATATAAGCCTGCTTGCTTTCATTATATTTTAGTGGTTCAATTTTATTATCCCATTTCAACGTATTGAACTGGAACAACGGCTGACTATAACCAATCCCAAACGGTACTGTATTATACAATTGGTTCTTCCTGTCGAAATCATCGAACCTTTGTAATTGTGTGGTACCGAATACAGTGCCACCGGTGGCTGCAATGCTTTGGCTGAAGGAAAGGTTTAATGAGGAGTTGTTGTTGTGTATTGGTTGAAACAAAATGGTACCATCTGGTTGAATTACCTGCGAGAATGTTTTGCTATAGGCAGGCAATAAACCATTTAATAAAAGTTGTGGCTGGTAATTTGACCTGTACACACGCCACTCCCAATACTTTGTCTCTTTGACCGTTGCTGCCTGTTTCGATTCAATTGATTTTTCTTTTGCCATTGCTATTACATCCTGCAGGCTCAATCTTGCAGTGTCACTACTATCCTGGCAAAATATTTTCCCTGACAGCAATAGTAAAAAAATAATATAATGTAGTTGTGTCTTCATTTTTCTGTCTTAATTCCTGATCGTTATTTCCCGTACATTTTTAAACTTGCTCATATCTGAAGTAATGATCACATCGCCCGGTTTTACATTGTCTTTGATCTCTACAAAATCAAAATTGGTCATGCCAATATGCACACTTCTTCTTTCAGCTTTTCCATCATGTACCACAAATATGTTCTGTGAAGAAGCCCCCTGGAAGCCGGGACCATTAGTTACACGCATTATATTATTTTTTGCAGCTGTAACCAGATAAACATCCACTTTTAAATTAGGGCGCAGCAGCTTATTGTTTTGTTCATCAAGCCGTATATCAAATGTTACAATGTTATTTTGTACTGATGGATAAATATTACTTACGGTCCCACGCATCTGAGACTCACCAACACGTATAATTGCTGCCATACCTATGTGCAGATCACTCATGAAATTATCTGAAACGCTGCCGGAAACTTTAAAACCAGAAAGATCTGCGATCCTTGCCAGTGCTTCGCCTTCAGTTACGGAAGCGCCGATATTTTTATTGATCCATGTAATTACACCAGCGCGGCTCGTAACAATATTGGCGAGATCAAGTTTGCGTTGCAACTCTTTCAAATCATTCTCTTTTATTGCAGCATCAATTTCAGATTCACGCATTTCCACCTGCATGGTTTGTTGTTTGCTTTTGATCTCATTTTCCAGTTGTTGTTTTTCCAGTTTTGCAACTTTCAGATCCAGTTCAGCTTTCTCAATATCTTCCTGTGTCCCGCCACCGGCTTTATACAAACGTTTTGCATTTTCAACATCTGCTTCCAGGCTATTTATACGTAGTTGCTTGATGTCGTTGTTTGATTTGATGTCGTAAAAGCTTTTATCCAGTTCAAGTTTTAGTTTATGAATATTATTGCGTTTTACTTCCAGTTCAAATTTCAGTTTCTCTAATTCAGTTTGGGTGGCAGATTTATCAAGCGTTAAAATAGATTCACCAGCTTTTACATTGGTGCCTGCATCCATCACTACATTTTTTATTGAAGCATTGATGGGGCTAGTAATGATCTCTTCAAATTCAGGCAATACTTCACCCGATGCATTAACAGTGTTTTCTATGCTACCCATTTCAACAACGGCAGTAGTAAATTCTTTTTTTGTGATAGATGATTGTAAAGTGGAACGTAGTAGCAGGATTAAGGCAATAATAGCAATAGCAATGACAACAATGATTGTAACTGCTTTCTTTCTTTTTTTTCCGCTTACCTGAGTTTCTATACTGATGTCCATGAAACCTATTTTGGCCAAATATGTTTCAATAGAAGTGCCAAACCTAAATGATTGCTAACGAATGTATTAGTGTGTTTTCTATTTTTAAAAATGTTCGATACCGGACAAAATGTTTGTAAGTGAACCTTCAGGTGATATTTTTTTGATGCAAGCTTTTGTATATACATCATTTTTACTTGCGTCGCACTCTTGTACAAGTACAATTTTATTCGGCAGAAAACAATCTTTCTAAAATATACTCCTGCAAATCTTTTTAAACTGTAATCCAACCGACAGCCCACTTTTCACATTCATAGTTCTTTTGTATCGTAAATAAAAGAATTATAAAAATGAAAAAGATCATGATGAACATAAAAGCAATCTCTGCTTTTATTTTGATGTTGGTTGCGTTGCCATCTTTTACTAACGCACAGAAATATGAAGGAAAATATTTCAATAACCTCAATGCCGATGGTGTTATTATTGATGGTTATGATGCCGTTGCTTTCTTTACAGATGACAAACCTGTGAAAGGAGATGCAAAATTTCAATACAATTATGATGATGCTGTTTATTATTTCGCATCACAGGAACATCTTGATATGTTCAAAGCAAACCCGGAAAAATACAAACCACAATTTGGTGGCTGGTGTGCTTATGCAGTATCACTCGGCCGGGTTGCACCAATTGATGTAAACACGTTCTCTATTGTAAACAATCGGCTTGTTATACAACACAATCAACGTGCTGTTGACGGCTGGAATAAAGATGTACAAGGCAATCTTTCACTCGCAGATAAATACTGGCCAGAGGTTACAGCTGGTGGTGGCAAACAAATTAAAACAGATGCCGAGAAAGCATTTTTAAATAACACCGACCCTGATGGAGTAACACTCCAGGGTTATGATGCCGTTGCCTACTTCACAGATATGAAACCAACCAAAGGCGATCCAAAATATTCTGCACGTTATAATGGTGCTACCTATTGGTTTGCATCAGAAGCACATGCTTCAATGTTTAAAGATCATCCTGAAATGTTTGCTCCACAATATGGTGCCTTCTGCGGTTATGCGATGAGTCTAAATAAACTTCGCCCAATTGATCCGAACATCTGGCAGATTGTTGATGGTCGTTTGATTTTGCAGCACACACAGGATGCGTATGATCAGTTCAACAAAGACGCAAAAGGCAACACTGCAAAAGCAGATGGTTACTGGCCTGGCCAAATAAGGAAACATGCAGGTAAAAAAGTAAAATTTGATGCTCCTGCAAAACCAGCGACTACAGACGCTAAATAATAAAAGACTCAAAACATTTATATGATAAAAATATTTTTCTTCATTGTTCTTGCAATCGGTATTGCTTCAGTATGTTCTGCACAAACAATTGCAACAAAAAATATTTCACTTGATGCCGCAAAAAAAGTTGTTGCAGAAGCAGTGAAATATGCAAAAGCAAACAATGCTCCCGGTGGTGCAATCGCTGTTGTTGATAACGGCGGTAATCTTGTTTACCTCGAAAGACTGGATAATACTTTCGCTGCTGCCAGTGAAGTGGCAATCAAAAAAGCCAATACTGCTGCGCTTTTCAAAGCGCCTTCCTCAAAACTGGAGAATGCAATCAATGGTGGCAGAGATGCGCTCATTACTGTTGGTCATACATTTTTACAAGGTGGTGTTCCAATCATTGTTGATGGTCAGGTTGTAGGTGCGGTAGGTGTTAGCGGTAGTACAAGTGCGCAACAGGATGAAGACATGGCTAATGCCGGTGCTAAAGTAAGTATTGATTAAAGTAAAAGTAAAAATTCCAAAGTCAAAAAGTGCGGAAGAAATTTTATGTGCCATGTTTTTGAATAAGCATTAAACATTTGTTGCGTCGCACACTTGTACTGAAAAATAGCTATGACCTTTTGGCTGCGAGCAAAGAAAAAAGCTCGAAGCTCATAGCTCGCCGCTCGTGGCTCTTTGGTACAAGTGAGTGACACAACAGGCGATGCCACGAAGAACATCTTCTGACAAACAAAAAATTCAACATGGAAAAATTTACAAACATAAAAATGCGAATGTTGTTTCCATCGCTTTTGATAAGTGCGTTTGCAATGGCGCAGGAAACACGCCAATTAACAGTTGAAAAACCAACTGCAATTGCAGATTTGAAGACAACAGAGGGTGCCGCATTAGTAGATGCGAAATGGTTTGTGCAACCAGCGCACATACAGGAAACGAGTTTCAAATCTCCGGGACCATCATCAAAAGACCCGCTGCTGCTGTATCCTACAGGAATGACGATCTCAACACATACCATTCATCCGCAGATTAGCGCTGCAGATTTTGATAAAAATTTTATTGCAATAAAACCAATTGATCTTGAAATGCGTGAAGGCATGGGACTTGTTTCAACCGTGTGGTTTAAAACAGAATTGACGATTCCTGCAACGATTGGAAAATTGAATACTGCAGGCAGCACTGCAGTGTTTGAAATTACAGTTGATGATTACAGCGAGATTTGGGTGAATGGAAAACAGATGCATGGATTTGGTCAGAGTGGGAACGGTGTGATCAGTGGATACAATACCCGCAACAGGGTTATACTTACTGATAATGCAAAACCTGGTGATCATTTTTCGATTGCAATACTTGGGATTAATGGCCCGTTGGGAATGATACCAGATAATTATATATGGGTAAGAAATGCGGTTGTTGATTTTTATAAAGACGGCTTGCCATCGAACGCAGCATGGAAAAATGTTGGAAAAATTTCTGTGATTGATGAACAATTGAATCATATCATTTCTAAAGATGCTACGATTGATAAAGTTGCAGATGGATTTCAGTTTACGGAAGGGCCTGTGTGGCACCCCGATGGATATTTATTGTTTAGTGATCCTAACACGAATACAATTTATCGTTACAACCCAAAGAATAATAATGTAACTGTTTATATGAGTCATAGCGGTTATACGGGTGCAGATATTGGTGAGTATGGTCAGCCGGGAAGTAATGGTTTGGCAATTGACAAAGAAGGAAGATTGATTGTTGACCAACATGGAAACAGGAGAGTAGTGCGTTATGAAAAGAAAGGACCATTAACAGTTTTAGCGGATAAGATTGATGGTAAGAGATTTAATAGTCCGAATGATATTGTTTTGAAAAGTGATGGCACAATTTACTTTACAGATCCGCCTTATGGCTTACCGAAATTCTTCAATGATGCAAGAAAAGAGTTAGATTATTCAGGAGTGTTTATGATAAAGGATGGAAAGCTTAATGTTGTATCAAAAGATCTTGGCGGACCAAACGGTATTGCATTCTCACCTGATGAAAAATATTTGTACGTTACAAACTGGGATATACGTGATATACATCACACCAAAACATTATGGCGTTATGAAGTACAACAAGATGGAAGTTTAAAGAATGGCAAAATATTTTTCGACTGGAACTTAACAGAAGATGATGAAGCGCTTGATGGCATGAAAGTGGATAAAGAAGGAAATCTTTTTGTAAGTGCGCCAGGTGGTGTTTGGATATTATCTGCTGAAGGAAAATTATTAGGAAAGATAACAACACCGGAGCGTGCAGCTAATATGGCGTGGGGTGATGAAGATGGCAAGACTTTATATTTGACAGCCCACAGTAGTTTGTATAAGATAAGAGTAGAAACTGGTGGCAGGTTTTGCTGGCAGTAAAATTTAAATAAAAGATGTCTTAACTTCCATACAAAATAAAGCCATGAAGACAGTTATTATAACAGGTGCTAACGGAAACCTTGGTGTTGCCACTGCAAAAAAGTTTTTAGATGAGGGATATATAGTTGTTGCTATTGATGGAAAAGATGATCATCTTGAGTTTGCATTAAACAATACTAATTTTGAATTTCATTCCATTGATCTTACCAATGAAGAAAAGACTGCAGAATTTATAAAGTCAACTGTAACAAGGCATGGAAAGATAGATGCTGCATTGATGCTTGTTGGCGGTTTTGCCATGGGGACTGTAAACGATACAAATGGCGCAGACATACTAAAACAATTCTCGTTGAATTTTGAAACAGCATATTTCGTAGCACAGCCCTTACATAAGCATATGCAGGAAAATGGATATGGGAGATTAGTGTTTATTGGCGCAAGGCCTGCTATTAATCCTGCACAGGGCAAGGCTCTGGTGGCTTACGCATTAACCAAATCACTGCTCTTCAAACTTGCAGAGTTTATCAATGAAGAAAACAAAGGCACTAATGTAGTTGCTTCTGTTGTGGTGCCCAGCACTATTGATACAGCGATAAACAGAAAAAGTATGCCTGATGTAAATCCTGCTGATTGGGTAAAACCGGAGCAGCTTGCGGATATACTTGAATTTATCTGTAGTGAAAAAGGTTCTGTAATAAGAGAGCCGGTATATAAGGTTTACAACAATGCCTGATAAGTTGATGCGTAAAGACAAAATTTATATCAGTGCTTATATATTTATTTACATAATTGCTGCATTGGTTTTAGTGGTAGTTTTTCAGAATCCTGTTGAAGATATTTTAACAGGATTATTTTCATTTGGTATCGGCTTTTCGCTTGTAGCCTGGTTGCTTACAAAAAATATCAGCAATAGTGGAATTGATAAACATCCTTTTAAAAATGAAGCATGGCTTCTGTTCGCACTAATATTTTGGATAATACTTTATATAACATATGGCAGCAGTTTTGTTGACCATTTAGTACCAGCTTCTATCCTGCAAAATGACCGGGCTTATGCATTTGTTATTCTTGCAAGAAAATTATTGGTGTTTGTAATGGTGCCACTCTTATTATACAGGCTTGCAGGATTTTCCTTAACTGATTTTGGTTTGGAAGCGCCCATTAAAAATATCTTTTCAAAGAAGAGCCTGATAACCTTTTGTGTAATCTCGGTGATCGTACTGGCGTTTCAATATTTCATGAGCAATGGCGGCAAACATTTTCGTGAGGGCAATTTTTCTTTTGCACAAATGCTTGCAGGATTTCCACTGTTGTTCATTTGGCTTTTTCTCGAAGTTGGCCTGGTGGAAGAATTTTTCTTTCGTGGTTTGTTGCAATCAAGAATGAGTGCATTGCTAAAATCCAATGCAGGCGGCATTCTTATCAGCGGCTTGATTTTTGGCCTTGCGCATGCGCCGGGGCTTTACCTGCGCGGGTTTGGCGAAACAGAAGGCATTACTGAATCATTACCTTTTGCTTTTTGGGCTGCTTACACTGTTTGCACAATGTCTGTAGGCGGTATTTTTATTGGTATCATCTGGAGCAAAACAAAAAACCTTTATCTCATTATGGCCATTCATGCAATGCTGGATATTATTCCAAATTTTGCAAACTTTGTTCATACCTGGAAGTTGTAATTTATTTGTAAGCCCATCTGCAATATGCAATGCAGCTTTTCTTGCGTCGCACTCCTGAACGCTTTGTTATATACTAAACAATTTTTACAAACGGAGAGTCGCGAATTTTATACATCTTTATCTTTAATGATTCAATTATAACGTCAATCAATTTTTTTATGTTACAACAAACACTTTTGCCACTTTTTGAAAGGGACCTTAATAAATTGAAACAGGAAATAGCTGCTTATACCAATGAAACTGATCTCTGGAAAATACAGGATGGCATTTTAAACAGTGCAGGTAATTTAAGTTTACACCTTGTAGGTAACCTAAAACATTTTGTTGGTAAAGTGTTGGGCAATATTCCTTACGAAAGACAACGCGACAAAGAATTTTCAGATAAAGATGTTTCTAAGGAGCAATTGCTGCAGAGTATTGAAGAAACAAAAGAAGCGGTGATGAGTACGTTGCCAAAACTAAACGATGATACTATAAAAAGTATTTATCCTATAAATGTTTTTGGTTATGAAATGACAACAGAAAGTTTTCTTATTCACCTTTATGGACATTTGGATTATCATCTTGGGCAAATAAATTATCACAGAAGATTATTGAATAAGTAGTTCCTGCTGAATTTATAAGTAACAGTACAAGAGTGCGAAGCAACGTAGGTCTGATAAGGATTCAAATGCCTGGCTCAAAAAAAAGTATTACCTGGCAATATCGATCTTTACTTTCTTGTTTTTTATTTTTTCGTTTTTGATCAGTTGCAGTGTGTGCGCCATTTTTACTTTTCTTACAGCTACAAATGAGAAAAAATCTTTTACTTCAATCAAACCAATATCTTCTTTTTTCAGTTGCCCTTTATTAGTTAAAAAACCAACGATATCAATTTTATTTACTTTATCTTTTTTACCAGCGGCAATAAATATAGTTGACCACTTTGGTTTTTCTGGCAACACTGCTTCTGCAGGCAACTTTATTTCTGTAACGTTTGTAGTAATGTAAGGTGGCAATTTTTCTTCGGGCGATAAAATAAGTATTGCAGTGCCGCTTGCATCCATCCGTGCCGTTCTTCCATTGCGGTGCGTGAAAATATCTTCTGAAGCCGGCATGTGATAGTGAATGATATAACGTATGTTGGGAATATCAAGTCCTCTTGAAGCAAGGTCTGTTGTAACCAATACATTCGAAGTTCCATTCCTGAATTTACACAACGCACTGTCTCTTTCCTGTTGCTCCATCGCGCCATGATAAAATACATTTACAATACCTTTTTCTTTCAACATATTGCTGGTGCGTTCTACAGATTCCCGGTGATTGCAAAACACAACAGCAGAGCGGTTTCCAAGATAACAGATCAAATTAAACAGTGTGTCTATTTTATCTTTATCATCGCTTTTTACGGTTTGAATAGCGAGCCCATTTGTTATTTCGCCGGATAAATAATTAAGCTTTGTAGGCTCCTGTAAGCCAATAAAATCAGGTATATACACTGCTTCCGTAGCAGATGTAAGTATTCTTTTTTTCAATGATGGCAATGAACCAATGATGAACGACATCTCTTCTTCAAATCCTGCTTCCAGAGATTTATCAAACTCGTCAAGCACCAATATTTCGATGCTATCTGTAGTAATATTTTCGCGGCGGATATGATCTGCAATTCTGCCAGGTGTTCCTACGATTACTGCAGGCGGTTGCACTAAATTATTTTCTTCAGTTTCTCTTAAATGCCCGCCATAGCAGCAGGTTATTTTAAAACCCGTGCTCATTTTTTTAAATACCTGTTCTACCTGCAATGCCAGTTCTCTTGATGGCACAATGATCATGGCCTGTGTTTTTTTATTATCGGCTTCTAACAACTGAAGTATAGGAAGTAAAAAAGCGAGTGTCTTGCCTGAGCCTGTATCAGCAAGCAATATCACGTTATCATGCTTCTCAGTTGCAGCCAAAGCAGCCAATTGCATTTTGTTAAGCGCATCAATATTTAGTCCGGCAAGTATCTTTTCTAAAGAATATTTTTTCTGTTGCATTGCCGCAAAAGTAGTGAAGTTTGTTTTGGTAGTCTTAACGGGCCCGGCAGTAAGCAGTGAATATAATTTTTTGGCTCCCGGCTATTGTAGTTGTATAAAGCATTCTTGCGTCGCACTCTTGTACGTAAGAATAACTATGAGCAAATAACCCTGAGCTCACCGCTTGCCGCTCAAAGTTTAAAAGTACAAGTGAGTGACACAACAGGCGATGACCAATGGGCAGGAAGCTAAGACAATTATATATTCAGCAGCATATCAATATTATCTTTTTCATCAAACCAGAAATTACCTTTGGGTTCAAAACCATGTTTTTCATAAAAATGAACTGCCCTTGCATTGGAGGCCTGCACACCGCCCCAAAGAATAATTGTTTTACAACTTTGCTGCTTTAACTGCTGTAAGATCTCAGTAAACATTTTTGTACCCAACCCTGTATTTTGAAAATCATCTGCAACAGAAGGCGCATAGGTTATTGTTGTTGCTGCATCAAAGAACAAATTATGCTGTGCATATCTTTCAGCATCCGCATCGAGCATACCTCTCTTTGTAAGCATATAAGCAACTATACGATTATTGGCAACAGCTATAAATCGCTGCCCATCGTCATGATCCAGGTTATTACAAATATTAGTCACTGTTTCCCTGTCAAATGCGTGCGGACCAAACCTGGAGCGGCTTTCAGCAGAAAGGCTTTCAAGATATTGAAAGAGTGGTTCTGCATCATCTTTATTCAGCAGTCTTATGTTTACGATTGAATTGTTTTTTAAAACTATCTCTCTCATAGCAGGCACCAGTTATTTCACTTTTCAATAGACGATACAAAAGCATTAACTACACGCTGCATATCAGCAAGCAAAGCAGGATCATTGATCTCCCCTTTTTTATTCAGTTTTGCGCGGATGAATGGGATCAGCAATTTTGCATCTTCGGCCACATTAGCAGTAATAGCAGAAAGTGTTAACAAGAGCGATGCATGTGCATTCTTACCTACAGATGCAGCTGTAATTACAGCAACGGGCTTGTGTACAAATTCACCGGAACCAACTGTCCAATCCAACGCATTCTTTAGAGAACCCGGCACACCAAAAGCATATTCAGGTGTACAGATCAATACACCATCGGCTTCCGCAACCAATTGCCTGAAATGAATTACTTCAGCAGGAACTTCAAGACTATCATCGAAATGCGGCAATCGCCCTAGCTCCTCATACAATTGAAGAACTGTATTAGCGGGTAGGAGCGAAGCTGTTTGTTTAAGAACAGATGTTGCAGAAGAATTTGTACGAAGACTTCCGGATATACCCAGTATTTTGATTTTGTTATTTAACATAGTCAGCAAAATGATTTAGCGTGCAGTTTACAAAACATTTCAACATAATGTGTATGCAAAATTATTTTAAACAATTTGCTGAGCAGGCAACATAAGCGGAATTATAATGTTCCTGTATATAAGAATAATGTTGCAAACCATTTTGCTGAACATACAAAACGATCCAATCACCATATTCAACTGCATTTGCGTGTATGGTTACAGGCGCAGCAACATAATCCTGCACCATGTCATTCATTTTTTCTCCATCGGCCCCAACGATCAAATAATAGTTTTGTCGCCCTTCTTCATTCGTTACTTTCAATACCGGTGGAATACCGCCAAGAATACAACGTATCGCACAATCCTTATGCGGCTTGCCTTCGCCGGGTTTCATAACACCAAAAAAACATTTAGGATCAACGATCTCTCCTTTAATATCCGTTGTTCCAAGCTGTTTGATTTTTTGCAGATCAGCAATATTTATGGCAGCATCTGCAACACTTATAAGTGGCTCATCATTGGCATCAATCTGCATCAATAATTTCCCATCATTATACAATAACGTTCCTTTCAACGTAACTTCTTTTGCTTCGAGTGAAATATTTTTTTCTTTTTCAATGTCAGCAATTACACCGTCTGCACCATGCTTGCCAAAGCCTATCAGCGGAACAGTTATATAATTTTCATTTCCCCAAATGTCTTTTCCATCAATCACTTTAATAACAGGTACGGGCTTGCTGAAATAAATTCCTTTTACTTCTGTAAGCTTTCCAAATTCAAAATTGCCGCTGTCAAATTTTTTTTGCGATAAAGCGAGTAAAACCCCTAACATAATAATTATTGTCAGAAGCACGAATAAATATTTCTTTATCCATGCAGAAAAACTTTTTGGCGCTTCCTGCATCCAACCTATATAAAATTCATCGTTTTGCATTGTGATCAATTATTTTTTTGAGCCCAACTCTTGAATATCTATTAAACTTGTGTTGCGTCGCACTCTTGTACAGTATAACTTTTATCTAATATTCGCTCCGGGTCTTTCCGTTCCTTCTGCATATGGCATAGGATTTAGCCAAACTTTGTTGTCTTTCACTTTTACATCATAGGTATTCACCATTTCTTTAAATGGCGGCGGTGATTGCCCGTTCTGTGGTAAATATTGATAACCGTGCCAGGGACAAGTTATGCAGCCATCAATAATCTTGCCTTCTCCCAAAGGCCCGCCCTGGTGTTTGCACACATTATGTATCGCGTATAATTTGTCTTCATGTTTGTATACAGCGATTCTTTCTTTATCAATACAAAATATCTTTGCACGGCTTTCTTCAATTTCGGTTACCCCACAAACAAATACAAATCCTTCCTCTTTTAAATTGTAGTTTATCTTATCTTTTCTAGCTTCCTTTAGGCCTGCAACGAGATGCAGCGATATCAAGGTTATTGCGCCAATGATCATGATGATAATAAATACCGGATTTGTTTCATACTGAATAACACCAAGCATCACATGCATTACTACAAGAAAATAGGCCAGGTAAACAAACATGTGCAGCGTTTTCCAAATCTTTGGTGAAAGGTTATGCAACCAGAAATCATGACTGGTTATGGCCATTAAAAAGAAAATGATCAAAGCAAAAAACCCAAGAGCCTGGAAAGGAAAATCTGCTATGGAATCATAATGTGTATTGGAAGTAAATAATGATACAAACGGATTTACATTACCCAATGAATGAAATTGCAGAATACCAAATGCACCATGCACCAATATAATACAAAACATAGTAACACCAAGATGACGACGATTATATAATAAAGGGAAGAATTTTTTATTTAATCTTGTCAATGGCCCGATGCTTAATATAACATGTAATATCAAAACCGCAAGCGTAGAGGTAGAACGAATTAATACAGTTTCGAAAGTATAATCAGGATTAAAGATTGCAGTAAGTACAATAAATGTTGCCAGGTACACAACACAAAAACTGAAAATGATCCAGTCATAAATTTTTTTCTGCCTGTTCCAACCTACTGCTGAATATGATGCACCCATTTTTTAAAAATTTATTGTATCAATTACCTGTTTGTGAATAAAATCATATAGTAAAAGTTGATAAGTTGAAGCGTTGACAGGTTTGAGAGTAGAATCAAGTTTGAAATAATAATTTCCTCTTGCTTCTATTCTTCCAACTAATATGCCGTTGTGTATATCTTTTACACCTGTTTGAATTTTGTAGATTGTTGCTGTTGGATGAGTCAAAGTTTTTTTATTGATCCACTCTAATTGTAATTGCGAAGTATCGCTATAACTTCTGATGCGCACAGTATAATCATCTTTCTCTGCCGCTAGCAGTACTACTGGCAAAGCCTTAGCTGATGCAGGTTGCAGCAATTTATCTTTTGCCGCTGTTGGAATAGAAAGCCAGGCAGAAATAATGCCAATAGGTATTAAGACTGCTAACGCAGTCCATATTTGTAAATGCCGTTTACGAAGTGGTTTGATCATGATGCTTTCTCAATAGAATTGTTACAGTACAAGTGTGCGACGCAACGGATGTTTAATAGTTATTCTTCGGCCAGGCTCACAAGTTTTAATACTTTATAAACTATATATACCTTATTTACTTCTAATCCATTTTCTCAACAACACCGGCCAGAACACAATGCAGCCCGGAATAATAATAATTTTAAAAGCCCAACTGCTGCCATGTACACCTTCATCAATTTTTGATAAACCTTTTGCCTGGAAAATAATGGTAAATAATATGCCTGCCGCAAGATAAATTGCCGTTGCGATAAATATGATCGATATGAATGTGATAAGCATGTATTTAGTTTTGAATAAACAACAGACTGTTGAAACCATTAAAGCCATCGGGTTCGCGATAAGGATTCTCTACATCTTCCATCCAAAGTTCTTCATTTATTAAAAATTTATAGGCATATCTTCCTTCTGCTAATAAAGGTATTTCAATTTTCCATATGCCATTCTGTGAAGGTTCAAGCAACAATACATCCGGAGCCCAATTATTAAAAGAACCTGCCAGCGATATCTGTTCTGCGCAATCATGCTGTATATAAAATTCAATGCTGTTCTTTTTGCGATCGATGAGTGGTGAAGTTTGTGGTCTCATGACCTGCGCCTTTTTTACAACTTTTAAAATTGCTTTGCGTGGCTGTATTATACCATAGCCCTGTCTTTCAGGTAATATGCTCTCATATCTTTTTGCAGTACTAAATAGTATTTGTCTTATAGATTTTGGCGTGAGCGACGGGTTTGCTTCCAGTAGTTGTGCTGCTACTGCAGTTACTATCGGTGTTGCAAATGAAGTTCCGTCAACATGCATATAATTGGCTGAAATATATTTTGCCTGTTGTATACGGGCAATTACTTCAATGTCTTTGTATTCACTAATGCTGCAGTATAGTGATGTTGCTTCTGTATGTTCTTTTGTGCCAGGCAGTATAGGCGCTGCTATCCAGATAGCATGGGCCACGAGTTCAGGTTTCATGAATGCATCAGCCGTAGCACCATAATTTGAATGATAAGCTTTGATATTATTATTAAGTTCATTGCCATCATCAATGCCGCCAATGGCTATTACATGTAAAGAATTTGCAGGCGGATGAATCTTTCCGTTTTCATCATTACCAACAGCCGCAATTATAGTTATCCCTTTTTCTATCAATGCTTCAGCAAGCAGATCAACTTTACTTTCTTTATAAGAACCTGTTTCATCATCGCCCAAAGAAATATTTACGATACGTATATTATATGCTTTGTGATGATCATGTACCCATTGCAATGCTTTTACTAAATTTTCTGTAGTTATTTTGCCGTTTACATCCTGTACTTTCAACAGCACCAATTCTGCATCACATGCAATGCCTTTATATAATCCATTGCTTAAGTAACCATTACCAGCACATACAACAGTGGTCATTGTTCCATGCCATGCAGATGATGCATCAATAGTTGTAGAGTCAATAAGTTCTCCTGTAGTAATATCAAGCATCAGTTTTATCCTGTTTCTTGTTGCAACTAAATCAGGATGCGCACAAAAACCACTATCAATAAAGCAGATCGTTACCCCTTTTCCTGTATAACGTGGATGTGCGTGCACACGCAATGGTGTAGGCAAGATCACAAAATCATCGGCGCTTTTTATAGGAAAATGCGGGCCAATTTCCGGCAATATGCGTTGCTCCATTACAATTGCTGTGTGATAATAATCAACACATCTTCCACATAAACCATCATTTAATGTCCATGATGGATTTTGCATTTTTATTTTTTCAAGCACGCTGCGTTCACTGTCAATATGAAAACGGTACAGCAATTTATCTACTGCATCACTGCACAAAGGGCAAATAACCTTTTCACCGTTGTCCATGCTCTAAACTATTTGTGCAAAGAGAAAACATTGCATAAAATATTATTGTCGCTTGCCTGACTTTGATAGAGAATGTTTATGTACCGGGCTGTAGTTTTTCATGGCTTCGTCTGTTGCGTCGCACACTTGTACGTGAAGTTTTTTATGGCAACACATTTCTTAACTTGCAATCATGAAGATTGCAGAAGTAATTCAGTTACTCGAACAAACAGCGCCACCATCTTACCAGGAATCTTACGATAATGCAGGCCTGCTCACCGGTAACGCCGGATGGGATTGCACCGGCATTATATGTTCCCTTGATGCAACAGAAGATGTAATACTCGAAGCAAAAAGTAAAGGCTGCAATCTCGTTGTGTCACACCATCCTATCATCTTTGGCGGGCTAAAAAAAATTACAGGAAAGAATTATGTGGAGAAAACTGTAATTACTGCCATCAAAAATGATATTGCTATTTATGCTATTCATACCAATCTCGATAATGTCATAAATGGTGTAAATGATAAAATGGCTGATAAACTGGGTTTAATCAATAAGGAAATTCTTGCGCCTAAATCAAACCAGTTAATGAAGCTGTTCACTTTTGTGCCAACAGAACATGCAGCAAAAGTAAGGACAGCAATTTTTGAATCAGGTGGCGGAAATATTGGTAATTACAGCGAATGCAGTTTTAATGCAGAAGGTACGGGCACATTTAAAGCTGGTGATGGTACGGACCCTTTTGTAGGCAAAGTGGGCATACAACATCATGAAAGAGAAGTTAAAATAGAGACAATTTTCCCGGCTTATTTACAGCATAAGATAGTGTCTGCCATGATAAAAGCACATCCTTACGAAGAAGTGGCTTACGATGTGGTGGCACTGGCAAATGAATTTCAGCAGGTGGGCAGCGGACTTGTTGGAGAACTTCCCGAGTGGGTAGAAGAGAGCACTTTCCTTGCGCAAATCAAGACTGCATTTGGACTTTCGGTAATAAGACATACGCCGTTATTGGCCAAAAAAATAAAAAAGGTGGCCCTTTGCGGCGGGGCGGGTAGCTTTCTTACAGCTAGGGCAATTGCTTCAGGAGCAGATATTTACATTACAGCAGATGTAAAATATCACGAGTTTTTTGATGCCGACGGCAGGCTGGTAATTGCCGATATTGGTCACTGGGAAAGTGAGCAGTTTACCATTGACTTGTTGTTTGATATTTTAAAAGCTAAATTCCCTACCTTTGCCGTCCTTAAAACGGAAGTGAAGACAAACCCGGTTAATTATTATAAGTGAGCAGTGAAAGGTGAAATGTGAAAGTGAATTCAGGTTGTAGAGGATGACCATTGAACAGAACGATAAAGTGATTGCGACGCAACAGGCGATGACACGAAGCACAAAAGCCGGTATCGAATATCTAAAATCGTACATAAAAATATGGCAGCAGTTAAAGATTACTCTGTTGAAGAAAAACTCTCAGCCCTCGTAAGGTTGCAGAAGATCGATTCTAAATTAGATGAGATCAAAGTTTTGAAAGGCGAACTTCCGATGGAGGTTAGCGATCTTGAAGATGAACTGCAGGGTCTTAATGCCCGCAGAACCCGTGTTGAAGAAGAGATCAACGGTATTTCAGAATTTATTGAGCAAAAGAAACTTGCTATAAAAGAATCTGAAGCGCTGGTAAAAAAATACGAAAAGCAAAGCGAAGCAGTAAAGAACAGCCGCGAGTTTGAAGCTATCAACAAAGAGATAGAAATGCAAACCCTGGAAGGCAAGCTGGCTGATAAACACATTCGGGATGCCAACGAAGAACTTGCAGATAAGGCAAAGGCACTTGAAGTAGTTAAAAAACAGATTGCTTCAAGAGAAGCTACACTTGCTCATAAAAAAGGCGAGCTTGACAAGATCATTGCGGAAACAGAAAAAGAAGAAAAACATTTCCTGGATATTGCAGACGGCGCCCGTAAAAGTACCGACGAACGCCTGTTGTATTCTTACGATCGTATCCGCAGAAGCTACCGCAACGGACTTGCCGTGGTGCCTGTAGTAAGAGATGCCTGCGGTGGTTGCTTCAACGCTATTCCGCCACAGCGCCAGAGCGAAATTCGCCAGCGCAAAAAAGTAATGATCTGCGAGAACTGCGGACGCATACTTGTAGACGACGAATTGAATAATACCACAGAAGTAAAATAACGTTAAAGCGTAATAAACCTTTTAAAAAGGATGCTGTATTCGGCATCCTTTTTTATTTTCGGGCAATCTATGGAAATACCTTTGAAGCATATTATGAGCCGGACAGCATTACTACTATATCGCTTTCGTTGCGTCGCACACTTGTGCGGTAACAATGCTATTCGGCAAAATGCAGTTGTGTTCAGAAAATATTTATTTCTTTCAGTTTTGTCTTTCTTTTCTTTCATTTCCGTAAAAGCAGAAAAAGTTTTTGATTTCAGCACAACCTGTCAACTTGCCTACCAACAGATCAGTAGCCTGAAACTTAATGCAGGCGAGCAATTGCTGCAGCAGGCAAGAAAGGAAAATCCAGATAACCTTATTCCCGAAATGCTGGAAAGTTATATTGATTTTTATGTGTTGTTTTTTAATGAAGATCAAAGTGAATATGATAAGCGTTTTGAACATTTTGCTGAGCGATTAGAAAAGATAGAAGAAGGCCCGGAAACTTCTCCATTTTATAATTATTGTCGCACCGTAGTTTATATGCAAAAGGCTTGTGTAGAAATAAAATTTGGCAGGCAATGGTCTGCAGGATGGAGTTTCAGAAAAGCATTTAGCCTTATAAAAGAAAATAAAAAAGATTATCCTGCTTTCCAGTTAAACAATATGATCTATGGTCCGATGCAGGTAGCTGCGGGCACCATACCGCCCGGTTATAAATGGCTGGCCAGCATCTTTGGTATAAAGGGTTCTATAAAAGATGGCATGGCATTGATGCAACAATTTTTGAACAGCAATGATGCAATGGCAAAACTATTTTTTAATGAAGCAAGTTTTTATTATTGTTATATTCTGTTTTATGTGCAAAATCAGCAGGAAGAAGTATTTCAATTTATTAGCCAGCGAAAGCTGGATGTAGTTAACAACCACCTGCTGGCATATATGGCAGCCAACCTTGCCATCAATAACAAAAAGACTGAATACGCAAAAAATGTAATCCTCAACCGGAATCAGTCACCTGAATATTTAAACATAGCTGTCTGGGATTTTGAAATGGCTTACGTAAAGATGCATCATCTTGAAACAGCGGAAGCTATTCAGTATTTCCAGCGCTTCTTTAATAAGTTCAAAGGGAAATTCTATGTAAAAGATGCGTATGAGAAATTAAGCTGGTGCTATTACCTGCAGGGAAATGTAGCTGCTGCTGAAAATGCAAGAAAACAGGTTTTAGAAAAAGGAAGCCAAATGACAGATGCAGATAAGCAGGCTTCTAAAGATGCTAAAGAAGCAGGCTGGCCCAATCTTTTATTGCTGAAAGTGAGGTTGTTGAATGACGGTGGTTATAATACAGAAGCACTGGGTTTATTAAATGGAAAGAGTTCTAATAATTTTGAAAAGCCTGAAGAGAAACTGGAATTTGCTTATCGCGTTGGCCGCATTTACGATGACATTGGCCGTGACAGCGAAGCTGTAAAAATGTATCTGTTTGCAATAAAGTTAGGACAAAACAGAACGGAATATTATGCAGCAAGGGCTGCCTTGCAAATAGGATGGATATATGAACGACAAGGTAAGAAAGATGCCGCTATAAAATTTTATACGCAGTGTATGGATATGAAAGATCATGATTACAAAGACTCCCTCGATCAAAAAGCTAAAGCTGGTATTGCCAGGTGTGAAGGCACATGATCTTCAAATTTGATAGCAGTATCATTATTTATTAACATTAGAAAATTGATACGCCGGTACATCAGCACATTTTCTAATTTGCACATCAGCACATTACTCTTATGCTTCAAAAACTGCACATACAGAACTACGCGATAATAGATGAGATAGAAATTGATTTCTCCAAACAGCTTAACATTATAACAGGAGAAACAGGGGCCGGTAAAAGCATCCTGATGGGTGCGTTAAACCTTATACTGGGAGAACGGGCAGATACATCTGTATTGATGAAAACAGATAAAAAGTGTTTTATCGAAGGATTCTTTGCGATTGACAATAAAGAGCCGGTAAAATTATTTTTGACCGAAGAGGAATTTGATGCAGATGATGAATTGGTGTTAAGGAGAGAAATTGCAGCCAATGGGAAATCACGTGCATTTATTAATGATTCACCGGCAACATTGCAGCAGTTAAAACAACTTGCTTCTTTGCTTGTAGATCTGCACCAGCAATTTGACACATTAGAACTTGGCGATTCAGATTTTCAACGTGAAGTATTAGATGCTCTTGCAGGTAATGCAGAACTGCTTGCTGAATACAAAAAGATATACACCCAATGGCAAAGCGTCTCTAAAGAATTACAGCAATTGCAGCAACAAAAAAATAATTTTAATAAAGAGCTTGACTATTTCCAGTTTCTTTTTGATGAATTAAACGAGGTTAGCCTGAAAGAAAATGAACTCGAAGATCTTGATGCTGAACTGCAGGTGCTTAGCAATGCAGAAGCCATCAAAAGCGCTTTATCAAAAGTTTATTATGAATTAAAAGAAAGTGAAATACCTGTGGCACAATTGATCAAGCAGCTCATTAACCAGTTGCAACCATTTGCAGGATACAATCATGAAATAGCTGCATTGATAGAGCGATTAAAAAGCACACAGATAGAATTACAGGATATTGCTTCTGATGCTGAGCATATTGATAACTCAGTAAGCTATGATGAAAAACGCATTGGCCACATCAATGAAAAATTATCTGCCGGGTATAAATTACTGAAGAAACACGGGGTTCAGACTACTAATGAATTATTGCAGATACAACAATCGCTGGAAGAAAAATTACAGGCCGTATTAAATATTGATAACGATATTGCCACAAAAGAAAAGCAAAACGCACAACTGCATAAAGAGGCAGAAAACTTGGCTGCTAAGATTTCAAAAGCAAGATCATCACAAGCTGAACCGCTTTGCAAAAAGGTAAACACATTACTTACGCAGGTAGGCATGCCCAATGCAAGATTGAAAATAGAAGTGAAAGAAACAGCGCTGTACGAATATGGAAAAGACGATATAGAATTTCTTTTTGACGCCAATAAAAGCAACCGTTTTGAGCCGCTGCGAAAAGTTGCCAGCGGTGGTGAACTAAGCAGACTGATGCTGTGTATTAAATCTTTGGTAGCAGAATCAATTGACTTACCTACGCTGATCTTCGATGAAATAGATACAGGCATTTCCGGTGAAGCAGCCAAGCAGGTTGGTGTTATTATGAAGCAGCTTGCATCAAGCAGGCAGGTAATAGCAATAACGCACCAGCCGCAGATTGCAGGCAAAGCAGATGCGCATTTTTTTGTGTATAAGGAAATAAAAGGCGATGCTATTAAAACGAACATCAGGTTGCTTACAAAAGATGAACGTATTACCACCATTGCACAAATGCTAAGCGGTGAAAAGCCTACTGCTGCTGCATTAGCGAATGCAAGGGAAATGCTGATGAATTAAATTTTATACTGCAATTGTAAAAGTATAATACCTGCATTGCAGATGAAAGGATTGCGACGCAAGGGGTGATGCCATAAAAAATTGCTGCTGGTATCAAAATAATTCAACCATTTGATTTATTTATGTGACATGAACCTGGATTCATTGATACATACTATAACGCCTGCATTACTCTTTTCGCTGCCCATTTATTTTATTGCAAAATATTTCGGGAAGAAAATCAACCCACGCAAAAGTTTTTCATTGTTCATCTTGTGGGCACTTGCAGTGCTGTGTGTTTCGTTTGGCTGGTTCTTCATTTGTATGCTCACATTTTTTAAATTTTTTTCACTACGAGCATAGTATTATTTTTACCACATTATCTAATGCAAACCCGTTGATATGTCATACAACTTACTAAAAGGAAAGAAAGGAATAATATTCGGTGCACTTGATGAACGCTCCATTGCGTGGAAAACTGCTTTACGCTGTCACGAAGAAGGCGCACAGATCGTCTTAAGCAATGCACCTGTGGCCATGCGCATGGGCGAGATCAACAAACTGGCTGAAAAAGTAGAAGCGCCTGTTGTTGGCGCCGATGCTACCAGCATGGATGATCTCAAAAAATTATTTGAAGAAGCTACCAAACATTTTAATGGTGGTGTTGATTTTGTATTGCATTCTATTGGTATGAGCCTGAATGTGCGCAAGGGCAAAAGTTATACAGAGCTCGATTATGGTTTTAATCAAAAGACACTTGATATCTCTTCTATGAGTCTGCACCGCGTATTGCGCACGGCATGGGACATGGATGCTATTAACGAATGGGGCAGCGTTGTGGCGCTTACTTATATTGCTGCACAGCGTGTGTTTCCTGATTACAGCGAAATGGCTGATGCAAAAGCATTGCTCGAAAGTGTTGCACGAAGTTTCGGCTATCATTATGGCGTAAGAAAAAAAGTGCGTGTTAATACTGTGTCGCAGTCACCTACCGCAACTACCGCAGGCAGTGGCGTTAAAGGTTTTGATGGATTTATAGATTACGCACAAAAAATGAGTCCAATGGGTAATGCGACCGGTGATCAATGTGCTGATTATTGTGTCTCGCTTTTCAGCGACCTTACACGTATGGTTACCATGCAGAATCTTTTCCATGATGGTGGTTTCAGTTTTACAGGTGTTACACCAGAAGTTATTGCACAGATGGGTAAATAAAGTTTCCATGTTTATTTTATATAGCACCATGCTGAAAAGCGTGGTGTTTTTTTATGTACCCAACAAAAGAATATCTATTAAGCTTTTCTTGCGTCGCACTCTTGTACTGTTGTGCTTAATGCAACTTTTAGTGATGCAAAAGGTTATCAATTTTCTTTTGGATGGTTTGCTTATCAGTGTTCGTTTTTGCAAGTACAAGTGCCTGCTGAAAATTTTGCTTTGCTTTTACATTATCAACGCCGGTGTATAATTCACCAAGCAAGACAAAATAGAAATGATTGCTTGTTAAGTTTAATTTTTCTGCTTCAATGATCGCTTCTTTTTTACTGTTTGCTTTTGAAAGTACAAAGGTTCTGTTAAGCGCTGCAACAGGTGAATATTCTATCTGCAATAATTGATTGTATAATTGAAGTATCGCTTCCCACTTTTCTTTTGTATCTGCTTTAATAGTATGCCAGTAAGCAATGCTGGCTTCCAAATGATATTTTGAAATTTTATTTCCATGTGATGAAAGATTCAGGTGATAAATACCTTTTGTAATTAATTCTTTGTTCCAAAGTGTTTCGTCCTGGTCCTGGTATAAAATTATTTCGCCGTTTTCATTTTTTCTTGCTTCAAACCGCGAAGCATGAAAACACATTAGAGAATACAAAGCATTTACGTTCGGCAAATTGGTTTGTTCATTTTCAATAAGCAGGGAAATCAATCGCATGGCCTCCTGGCAAAGATCTTCACGCAGCACGGTATCATTGCTTTCAGAATAGTAACCTTCACTGAAGAGTAGGTACAATGTTGTAAGTACCGCTTCTAACCGTTTATTTATTTCAGTTTTGGAAGGAAATCCGATCTCCACTTTTTCGGTTCTTAATTTTTCTCTTGCCCTGAATAATCTTTTATTGATGTTTTCTTTATTAGTTAAAAAAGCATTGGCAATTTCATCAATACCAAATCCGCAAAGAATACGCAATGCCAAACCTATTTGTGCTTCTGTTGGAATAGCCGGGTGACAAATAGCAAACAACATTTGCAATTGGCTGTCTGTAATATTTTGTTCAGAAAGATCAATTTCAATCTCCTCTGTTTCTAAAGGGGATGATCTTATTTGCTTTGCAATCTTTCCTTCAAAAATATTATTGCGGGTAATGTAATTCCTTGCCTTGTTTTTTGCAACCGAATAAAGCCATGCTGTTGGGTTTTGTGGAATTCCTTTATAGGTCCATGTTTCAAGGGCTGTTAAAAAAGTTTCACTGGCAAGGTCTTCTGCAATTTCAATATGTTCAATACCGAAAAGCTTACAGAGTACAGCGGTTATTTTCCTGAATTCTGTTCTGAATAAATGCGGTATTAATTCCTGTTGATTCATAGAAATAAAAAAGCCCTGTAAAAATAAAATATCTACAAGGGCTTTTACAGTTTTTAGTGAACACCATCTCTTTTGGCGATCTTTCTTACCTCTACGCTATTGCCCTCTCCCTGTAAAACAGGGCAGCCTTTTGCAAACTCCACTGCTTCTTCCACAGAATCTGCTTTAACGGTAATGAACCCACCGATTGTTTCTTTTATATCGCCAAAAGGTCCGTTGGTAACAACATTATTGTGCCATACAACTTTTGAATTTTCGAAAGGTAAACCAGTGCCTCCGCTGAATTTATTTTGTGCAGCAATGCCACCGATCCAGTCCATGGTTTGTTTCATCCATATCTGCATTTGTTCAGGCGATGCTATTTTGCCGCCATCTTCATGTCTCATGATTAATGCGTACTCGTCCATTGTTTTTAAAATTTAATGTTATTGAATATTTTGTTTTATACAGTTATAACAAATGAGTTTTGATCAATTGGACAGGTGATAAATTTTTTTTTGCTAATTACAGGTATTGTTTCAGCCACTCTTTTGCTTCTTTATCATCTGTAAAACTTTTTACTGGAATAGGTGGTGGCTTAAATTTAAACAACATATTCATAATTAGTTTTGAAAGACCAGGTTTTGAAACCATTGCCATGGCTGAATAAATAACAGGTAATTGCTCTGTTGAAAATTTTCTTGTTTCTTTATCTGGCACGGGAGAATTAGAAAGATAAATTAATAATGGAGTTCTTTTGTTATGGGTTATTTGTTTTACCAGGGCAACATTATTTTTAATATTTTCCACTGTTCGTTTTGTACTTTTAGAAAGTGAGACCAGGATACCTTCGTTAAACCAGTAGGTGGCTATTTCTCCTTCAACAGTTTTTACGCCGGGTGGTATAATTGCAGACATTTTACTGATGTTTATTTGCAATTGCAATGTAAGTAAATGTTATACTAATATACCTATCGTTTGTGAGCAATGAATTTAGTGTGGTTGATGATATATAGATACGGGTACAAGAGTGCGACGCAACGAAAGCTTGATGCTTATTCTCAAGTCCGGCCCATAAAAATATTTCTTCGAAAAATTTACTGCACCTTTGCGCACCTTATATAATTGTAATGAAGCAAAAGCCTGTGCATACTGCTATGCAGCCTTTTTTGGAGGGACAAGTAATATTGATCAATAAGCCATTGCGCTGGACATCTTTTGATGCTGTAAAAAAAGTACGCATTCTTACCGGTGTTTCAAAAGTGGGCCATGCAGGTACGCTTGATCCGCTTGCTACAGGGTTACTTATTATTTGCACAGGTAAGTTTACCAAGAAGATAAACGGGTATATGGGCATGGAAAAAGAATATACCGGCAGCATTACACTTGGTGCATGCACGCCAACATTTGATTTGGAAAGCGAGCCGGAGAATATTCAGTCAACAGAAAATATAACAGCAGAAAAGTTGCTGATCACTGCGGAAAAATTTACCGGTAATATCATGCAGGTACCACCGATACATTCAGCGATAAAAAAAGACGGTAAAAAATTATATGAGCTTGCACGCAAAGGGAAAGAAGTAATTGCTGAACCAAGACCTGTTACTATTTCAGTTTTTGAGCTTACTAAAATTGAAATGCCGGTAGTTTATTTCAGGGTGGTTTGTTCTACGGGTACTTATATAAGAAGCCTTGCCAATGACTTTGGCGCAACACTTGGTTGCGGCGGCTATTTAAGCAGTTTATGCAGAACAAAGATTGGTGACTTTAGTGTAGGGGATGCTTACACACTGGAAACATTTGAACAGTATATACAATATTTGAAACGATCATCAGAAGGGCAGGCCAATACCTAACTGAACGGCATAATTATTACGTGAGGGGGCACCCTTATCGGTATATTCATAGTTCTTCCAGGTAAAATCTTTAATGCTGAGCCATCCATTATTTTCATAACGGGCAGGGTCTTTTAGTTTTATACCCATATCAACACGTATCATAAAATAACCAAAATCAAAACGAAGCCCTGTGCCTACACCAATGGCAATATCTTTTCCAAGACGGTTGAAACTAAACTCGCTGTTTTGAGATGCATCATTAGCATGAAGATTCCATACATTACCAGCATCCACAAATAATGCACTGCCCACTTTTACTGCGCTGAATTCTGCAATATTGAAACGATATTCGGTATTTGCTTCCAGTTGCATATCGCCATAGCGGTCGCGAAACGATGCTGCTGTATCACTGGATATAGAGGAGCCTAAACCAATCAGGCGCAGCCCCCATGCACGCATGCTGTTTGGCCCACCTCCGACAAATTGTTTAAAGAAGGGCAGTGTTTTACCAAATCGTTCATCTTTGCCATAATTATAACCAACGCCACCAAAGGCACGGAATGCAAGGGCTGTTTTACGGTAAGTAATGAGTTTTCGGTATTCTGCTTCGAATTTTATGTATTGATATATTTTATCATGAAAGGATGATATCCTTCCCAAAACAGCGCCTGACTCCTCTACTGCAAATCTTGCCAGGTTATTAACCCTGGTTGATTTACCGGCATAAGAAATTATCATACTTCCCTGCATACCTACTACAGTACCTGTATTAAAAGATGTTCGGAGAAATGGGTTCACATTAAATGCACTGTCCAACAACTTCAGGGTGTCTAAAGAATACAATTCAATATTGGGGATCTTTACAGCAAATAAAATATTTTTCTTTTTCCATTCATAACCCCAGTTGGCAACAAATGAACGTAAGCGGTAAAAATCTTTTCTGTCTACATAAGACGCACTCAAGCCAAGCTTTGTTTTTATGCCGTCCAGTTTATAAGGATTTGGAACAAGAAAATGCGGTACAAGAATAAACCTTGGAAAAGTATAACTGTGATTGATCGTTGACTGAAAGGTTTGCAGCAGCGAATTATTTTGCAGGAAGCTAAACTCAACACCATTACTAAATGTGGTATTTGATTGTATAGCAGAATGCCACACGTTGCGGTTTATATAGTTGGTATTAAGCGCAAGACCTATAAGCGTTCCGGAGGTCAGCAGGTCTCCGGTATTACGGCTTGCCTCAATATAAAAACCAAGGGTTTGTTTTTTTGCAGGAGTAAGAAAATAGTGAAAGTCAACAGTGTCTTCGCGTATGAAAGTTCTGTAGTCAACCCTTTCCCATGCGCCAATCTGGTTAAAATTATTGAGCGTCTTGTAAAAATTCTCTTCGTTATAAACAATGCCTTTACGCTGATAGGTGTGTTCCTTCAGTGGCCTGAAACGAACATACGGCGTTGGGCTTTTAAAGAATTCCGTATGAAAATTCACATGTATTCTTTTCATAGAACCCGTATCAGTAATAAGGCTATCGGGTTGGTCGTAACGGCCTGTTTCCGGATAATAATAAATATTGCCGATATAATATTTTTTAAAAACAGGTAATTCTTCTGATATAGGAAGCGTATCTCTGGATTCTCTTTTTTTAATCGCCACAATACAGGTAGGATTTTGGGATCTGCGTTGCGCAGCAGCCGCAATTCTTTGTGCCTGCTCAAAAGGATCCAGCGTCACAGCAAGTAAGGAGAGGTCTGTGGTATCTACTTCTGCGAAAAGATTATCACGGGTTAACAAAAAATAACCACGCTGGCGGAAAAGCGCTACTTCGCGGTCAAGCTCTGTAGCGATCACCTGCTTTGAGAAAGGTGTTTTACCTTGTTTAATAAAACTCTTCCTGGCATTGTTGGTGGATATCTTATTAAGCGAACTATCCTGCAGGTCATAATAAAGCGAATCTATAACAAGGCTTTTACCGGGATCTATATTCAGACTGATCTTTGTTCTTATTTCGTTTTCTACAGTATCAAAACTGTAAGAAGAATCAATATTTGTAAATGTTGCATTATAATAGCCCTGCGAGTTAAGATAACCTTTCATTAAAGTTTCTGTGCGTATAAGATTCAGCGTATCAAACACAGGTGGGTTTCTTAATACGAATCTTACGCCAAGCTGCTGCACTTTTCGTGCAAACAAACTATCATCCCAGTAATTGCCCAGTTCATTGGTTAACTTTTTTTTCTCATCTTTATTTAAATTACCGGTAATATTTATTTGATTGTCAAAAACAAATGGCTTACCGGCAGGAGCGTTTTTCACAACGGTACAGGAACTTATAAAACCACTCAAAAGTATCAGGTAAAATAAACTATTACTCAGTTTCCAGGTAAAACGCATAAAGATGATCAGTAAGAATGAGATCAAATATATTCAAAGTTTATACCACAAAAAAGTGCGTGACGAAGCAGAACTCTTTATTGCCGAAGGTATAAAGCTGGTAGATGAATTATTAAACAGCCCTTTTGTAATAAGAAAGATATATGCTACAAAAGAATGGGCTGGCACTGCAGCTTTCCCCGCTACTATTATTACCGAACAGCATGAGCTCGACAAGATCAGCAATCTCTCCACGCCTAACCAGGTATTGGCTATCGTAGAGCAAAAAAAATTAACCCACCAGCCAATTGAAAAAAATAAGATCACACTTGTCCTGGATGGGATACAAGACCCCGGAAATCTCGGAACCATTATACGCACAGCAGACTGGTTTGGCATAACCCAAATCATTGCAAATACAGACACAGCCGATGTTTACAACTCCAAGGTAGTACAGTCAACCATGGGAAGCATTATAAGGGTTAATGTTTGGTACAAAGACATTGAGCAATGGCTGTCCACTGCATCAGTTCCGGTGTTTGGGGCGTTGCTTAATGGTCAGAGTATATACAAAACAACAAAAATAAAAGAAGGCATACTTGTCATCGGCAACGAATCAAAAGGTATTCGCAGTAATATATTGCCGTTTATCAAACACGCTATAACCATACCCGGCAGCGGGCACGCAGAATCTTTGAATGCCGCAGTGGCAACGGGTATTATACTCTCTCATTTACTGCAATAATTTTAACAGGTATTTATTTTATGAGCCGGCTGTAAACCAGGTGGCATCTTCGTTGCGTCGCACACTTGTACAGCAGTATTTGTAAGATGCATATGAGCAGCAATGATAATTTACCTGTGATACAAAATACCGGCTTAATAAAAGATTTCATTTTCGCTGGTGCATCAAATCGTGGGGCTGGTCAATTTACACAGCCATTTTTTTGCAGCCATCGCAGCAGAAAAAGTTGTGTTATAAAGTTGTTGGCAATATAGTTAATTGACCAACGAAAAGATATATTCGCCTGCCAGCATTGTAGCAAGAGCCACGTAAGCGGTTCGTTGTTTTTCTTTGGTTATTTTTGTTCGTTATTTTTTGGATCAAAGTCTACCATCCATTCAATACCGTATTTGTCTCTAAAGCAACCAAAATATGAACCCCAGGGGCTATCGCCAATAGGACCTTCTATTTGCCCTCCTGCTGAAAGCCCATTAAATAATTTGTCTGCTTCTTCTTTACTTTCCGCAGTTATTACAATTTTACTTCTGTTCTCATTTTCGTTTGTTCTTCCCATCGCTTCAGGAACATCATTTGCCATCAACATACTATATTTACCAATTGGCAAAACAATATGCATAATTTTATTTTCTTCCTTTTCCGCAACGGGAAATCCGGAACTCGCCAGATCTTTGAAACGAACAATCTTTGCGAACTCTCCACCAAATACTGATTTGTAAAATGTAAATGCTTCTTCTGCATTTCCGTTGAAATTAATGTGAGGATTGATAAGAGCCATAATTTTATTTTTTTAAATTGTTTTTATTTCTTATTCCAGGTAGTCTATTTCATCAGGTTACCCTTTTTCATTCGTTGCTGCAACCCCATATAGTATTGCCCCTTGGAGAATATCAATATTGATGTCTTTCAAAGTTTTGAACTTAATGCAATAACCGGTCACACTTGCTTTGCCTAGTTTTTTTCCATATGTATGAGCTAAGTATGTTTTATCTTTAATACCCATGATATAGGCAGAGATCCCGGTTGCGTTTGCGCTCAAACCAATTTGGTAAAACTCCCTGGCCGTTCCGTCAGTATATGTTATGCTATAAGATCCATATCCTATATTAGGATTAGAAACAATTTTTCCTTTACTGTCCTTGCCATCTAAGAACCATAATTTACAGTTTGGCAGCAATTGAAGTATGCGTTGGTGCAACTCCTGCATCTCACCACGCTTTGGTTCAGGCTGGCTGGAAATATACGCTTTGATTTGTTGTTGTATGTTCATGCTTACTCCAATTTTTCGCAGTAAAATTTGTGAATATTTAGCAGGTCGATTATTTTAAAAACTACATTTTCATCACAGTCAATACGCAAAATTTTGTCGCAGTCTTCAAGGTCAAAATTCCATTTTGACTGTTGTAACAAACTATTTAAAAGCGGACTTAGTTGCCTGATATGTTTTTTGTTCTTAACAGAAGTTTTAAACACATAAATCATTTCAATTACAATTATTACTGCTTTTTCGATAATGTTGCCAACAGATTTTCCAGGTTGCTCAATGACATTTTCATTCCTTGCGTAAAGCCCTCAAGTATTCTCTCTAACCTTTCCAGCGATTCGTTATAAATAGTAATGCTAACTGTAGTTTTTTCGTCTTGTTCGCTGAAAGTATGATCCCATTCAGAACCCGGTAATTCAGGATTTTCATCTTTATCTGCAAAAGCATTATACATTTTAAAATTGGTCTTTGGAGTAATGGAAGTGTATTCCTGTAGCGCCCAACGCTCTTGCCCGTCGGGGCTTATCATTGCATAAAATCTTTTGCCACCCACTTTAAAATCCTGGTATTTCGTTTTAGATACCATCGGTTTAGGCGCCAGCCATTGGTCAAGTAATTCTTTTTTTGTAAAAGCATCCCATACCAGTGAAAGTTCAGCATCAAATTCTCTGGTTATGTATACCGTTTTTTTCGTTTTGTCAACGGTAAAATCAAATAGCAATTCGTTTGTCATTTTTTCTTTTTTTTAATTGTTGATAATAAATTGTCCAGTTGGTTGAAACGGGTTTCCCAGATTTTACGAAACTGCTCAAGCCATATGTCTATTTCTTTCATTTTATCTATTTCAAGTGAGTAGTAAATTTCCCTGCCTTGTTGTTCCTGTTTTACCAGTTCGCATTCTGTAAGTATGCGCAGGTGTTTGGAAACAGATTGCCGGGTAGTGTGAAAGTTGTCAGCAATGGCGTTTGGTGTCATTGCCTGCAATGCAATCAGGGTAATAATTGCCCGTCTTGTCGGGTCGGCTATTGCCTGGAAAATGTCTCGTCTCATTGTGTTTAAATTTTTACTTGCGCAGCTAATCGGTTGCAAATATATGCGCAACTATTCGGTTTCGCAAATTTATTTTTGAAAATATTTTTTCAAAGAAAAAATGTGGGGAAGTTTGAAGCAGCAGAGTGTTGTTGTGCAATTACTGGTAACGTCAGTTTGTGAAAAAACTTCAGTTGTTACTCAAATATACACACAATGTGAACAGGCTAAAGCATGTATGATTTTTGTAATTATCAGGTATGCAATTCATACAAGGCAGTAGCCGCAATCAAACCTGTTTTGCTACAATGGAAGACCATGTAGCAGCAGATAATCCTGTAAGGCTGATGGATGCTTTTGTAGATAAACTGGATTTACAAAAATTAGGTTTTAGCAATAAACTAAAAGCTAAGAACTATTCGTCGCCCCGCCATATTGCCAATGCAATGTTAGTGGCCGTTTTTAATAAAGTCCTGGTATTGGAAATCTATAACCGATAAAATACTTCTTACCGTTTATTTCAAACGCTTGCTTTTCCCGTCTTTTCTTTATGAGCTTTGTCAACTGGCTAAAATGTTTTTTGTCTAAGAATATGCTTGTTACATAGCCTTCTTGCTTTCTTGTGTCTGGGCTATTGAGGTTAGGCCAATCTGTAGGCCATTGAATTGGTGTGTCTGGTGAATGGCTATAGTCAGACAACATTACTTCAATTTTGTCGGGTATCCACTTTGTGTATCTATCAGCGTCAAAGTTTAAAACGAAGTCATGAATTTTTAAAACCTGCGATGGAAATCTTTTCCGATAATCTCTTGATGAAATATATCCGTAAACTGATACCCGAACCATGGTGTCAAGCCTTACGAAAACGCTATAAGAAGGATTGTCTGTTGCCATTATTTCACCATCAGGGTCAGGATTGGTTGCATTATAAAACCTGCTTTTTTGAAAAAGTGTATCTCTTAAATTTAGTTCATCAATGAGTTCCTGTTTTTCGCTTTCGTCAAGGTGTGTCACATTATAACCACCACCTTTCCAAAATAGAACTTTGCCATTGTCATACAAAATGAAGGGCGGGCCCTCTGCTCCCATAAACATAGCCCACGGGTCGCTAACACGATACCAAAAGATTGGTTTGCCAAAACTTGTATCTGATTGCCCAAAAGAGGTCTGTCCGATAAAAAGGATGATGAGAAGAAAAAGGCGTGTCATGTTTTTATTGAAAGATGCAGTAATTAGGGTGGTTGCATAAAATGGCCACTAACGTTCTAGTATTTGCGAAGGCAGGGGATTCGTTGATTGTCCAGCCCCGGTACAAATGCCAATTGGAAATATGTTGTTGAAGTTATGAACTAAAGCTGAAAATTGAACATCGAGCCCGAACCGATGCTGATGCTTGCGCATAGCTAATGTTACATTGTCCAGCCATGCTATTGCCAAGCATCTATGTAAAAGCGATAATTTGAGAGTCCTAAAATTCAAGAAAATGAATTACACTCAAACTACCGCTGTACCAAAGTTATTTATTGGTATGGACGTTCACAAAAAAAGCTGGACAGTACATTTTAAAACAGATTTATTTGATAATAAAACTGTAACAATGCCATCAGATCACTTTGTTCTGATAAACTACGTTGAAAAGAATTTTGCGGGTCACGAAGTGGGAGATATCAGGAGATTTAACCGTTTAGATGAACTGGCAGCCATTGTAGGATTAGTACCGGGTATTTACCAGAGCAGTGAGAACAAGATCAATTTGGGGTTAACCAAAAGAAGCAACCATCAATTAAGAAGCTTATTGATAGAAGCCAGTTGGGTAGCAGTAAGAACAGATATGGCCCTGCAACAATATTACCGTCAACATGCGCATAAAGAACCTAATAAGTCAATCATTAAAGTAGCGCACAAATTACTAAGCCGTATACGTGCAGTGATCAATAGCGGAATACCATATCAAAGCGGAGTTGTAAAATAATTATACAACTATAATCAAGCTCATCATTAAAGCATAAACCAAAGCCGACTGCACAACATGAGGAGTGGCATTACAATAAAAAGTGAAGGATCACATCGCAAAGCAGGCAGCTGTTTTTACTTAAACTAAAACTGATGCAGGTAGCTCTCTGAAAGGATAGACTACAAATAGGATGCGGAGCTGACTATAAAAAATACCACTGTGTCTTTGAATGATTGAACAGCAACTGGTGTATCAATAATCAACAACTGAACACACAATCATCCAAATCCACAGTGTACAACTATAACTATGTAGTACCATTAATAAATATATTGAACCTCTCATAACGCTTTAGGAGCCTGATGTTAGCGGCTCGTTTTTTTTAGTTCATTTTTATAAACGTTCAATTATTAGGTATGCTTTACAATTGAATTATAAAATGTTTGCCCTGCCTGCAATAAAACGGACAAAGGCAATTGTCCTATTTGTAACTTTCCAGGTGAAATTATTTCCTACGCTATGGCTCCAGGGCAATAAGTTGTCCCCTGGTCTTGGGGCCGCCAGTAAAAGCTCCACCATCCGTTACTACATAAAGGGTATGAATATCCTGTGCTGATTTACCAAAAATGGCATCAGTTGGTCCATTGATATGCTGTTCCATTTTTGCGATAATTGTTCGCTCGCCCGCAGGTGATATTTTAACAACTGTATTATAAGGATGGGTAGTTACAAATAAAGAACCATCCTGACCTATAGCAAAGTCATCACCAGGGATACCCGTGGCAATTACCGTTGACTTACCAAACTTGCCTTTCTCATCCACAGCGTATTTAAGCAGTGTGGTACGGTCAGATACTGTTACAAGCAGATCACGCCCTTTGAAATGTAATCCATTGGCTCCTGGCGCCAGTGAAATAAACGGCCGGGCCAGTAATAAAGGGTCACGCATTGCTTCTTCGAAACGGCCGGTATTGGGGTCGATTCGCCATATTACACCGAGCTGGCTGTCTGCCGAATACAGCATACCATCTGGCCCTTCATCTAAACCATTGGGCCAGGCATTTTTCGGAAACTGAACTATTTGCACTGGCTTGTTGCCGTTATTGATGCGCCATATATAAGAGGTTTCTCCGTGGCTGGTGAGATAGATTGATTTATCGGGCGCTAAAAAAGGAACGCCAGATGTATTTCCTTTTGGGGCCTTGAACAAGATATGCTCTGAGCCATCTGGTTTTCGTTCAATCAACTCTCCCTGTGCAACGTGATAATAATCGTCTCTTGAAAAATCGATATCCCGGTTTCCTGATAAATAAAGCGTGCCATCTTCTCCTGCAGCAATTCCTTCAAACCAGAGGCCTTCGTCGTAGGTTTTAATAATACGAGCCGAACATATATTTAAAGGCAGTTCGTCTGCTTTTGGCAGGGCAATCACTTTAAGGCCAAGCGGCTTAGCTATACCAACCAGCACCGATAAAATCATTAACAAAGCAGGCAACACCCACAATTTGGCAACGTTTAAATGGGCTGCTCTGCATACCAAAGGAATGGTAGTGGCAAAGGCAATGCAACATGCAAAAAAAACAAGAAAGGGTACTGGAATACCAGCCACATTTGTAATAAAAGCAATCCACAAAAACGAAGCCTGTATGATGCGCCCCCAGCGCGTTTTTGGGATGATGTTTTCTAATTGCTTAAACATTTGCGGCCGGAGGGTAACAATAGAAGCAGCGATGAGTAATGCCAAACAAAGAAACAACTGAAATGAAATAATAATTATTTGCATGCCTTTTAATTTTTTTCAAAATTCGAGAAAGGCAAATCAACATCACTAAACAAAAGATAAGAAATAATGCAGTCAACATTATTTAAAATGAATGTACTCAGCTGTGATGATACTGGTGAATTCTCTTTCTGATACGTGAAAGTGACACTGGCGTAATGCCTATAAACTGTGCAATGTATTGCAACGGTATACGTTTTACAATGTCTTGCCCCGATTCTAATAAATCAAGGTATCTTTCTTCAGGCGTTTTTACAATAAATGATTTTATGCGGTCTTCAAAAAGTATATTAAACCGTTCTGATATTAACCTCCCCAATCTTTCCATTTTAAAAGACAGCAAAGGATGTTCTAATAAAACCTGCATGTTCTTTTTTGAAATGATTATAAAAATTGTTTTTTCCAGTGTTATGATATCATATAGAGAGGGATAGCCTGTAAGAAAGCTTTTTAAAGCAGTAACAAAGTTGTTTTCAAAAGCAAAATATCCTGTTATTTCTAATCCATCAACTATACTGCAGTAACGCACTGAGCCCTTAAAAATATAACCCAAATCTTCACAAATTTCACCGGTTGTTGCAAAACACTCATTCTTGTTTCGTTTTTTAATTTCTAAAAAGTCAGCAAATACTTCCCATTCCTTATCGGTGAATGTAATGTAACTTTTAATTTTCTCCCTGTATACGGGTAACAAAATGGCTCTTTCCAATTCTTCGCCTTTACGTAAATAAACAAATAATTCAATCTTTCTGTAATGCAATTTTACATCGGCTGATGTATATAGTATTATTTTGTTAAACTATTTATTTCTTTTGCGAACAAATGTAGACACAGATGACATTCTCTGATATCCTCAACCCAGGTCATTTTGATAATTGTCGGAAAGCAGAATGGTCGCTAACGTTGAAGCATTTGTGTTTGTGGCGGAATTTTAAATCTGTCAGCCTGGTACAAATGATGATGTAAAATACAAAAGTTCATTGTTAATTCTATTGCTCAATGTATAACATCGGGCTGGGGCAGAAGCTGATAGTAGCACACAGTTGAAACGGCGTTATCAGTCCGCCGACATAACACAAATGCAATGTACCTGTTGCACAACTAAGATACCCACATGATGTGAATGAAGCAAGAAACAGAATAATTTTTGTTGAGAATAATTCATGCAAGGCAAAAAGCAAATAGAACCAAAAATGCTCTATACGATTACGCTGGAGCAATTGGTGCCGCAGGATAATTTCTACCGGCGGTTAAAAAAAGTAATAGCAATGGATTGGCTGTATAAAGCCACCACAAAGTATTATGGCAGTGAAGGTCAGAAAAGCATAGATCCTGTAGTGTTTTTCAGGATGTGTTTAATAGGTTATATCAACAACATAACCAGTGATCGTAAGCTGATAGAATTTTGTTCAGACAGTTTAGGGATAAGATTGTTTTTAGGTTATGATATAGATGAAGCATTGCCATGGCACAGTACAATAAGCAGGACAAGACAGTTGTATGGAGAAGAAGTATTTAAACAACTCTTTGAGCAGGTATTTGAAAGATGCATGGAGAGTGGCATGATAGCAGGCCCCACACAGGCAGTAGATGGGGCATTTTTAAAAGCCAATGCAAGCAAGGATAGTCTGGAAATAAAGCAGGTAAATAAAAGTGTGGATGAATATTTACTGGAAAACATAAAAGCAAATACTACAGCACGCAGACCAGCAAAAATAAACAGGGCAGATGAAGATCAGCAACATATGGATGGCGATGATGAACAGCAGGCGAGAGAATTAAAAGAATTAGATACGAGGTATCAGCGGCAGGAGAAAAATTATGAAGAGATGCCGGGCAGTGAAAGCAGGGGTAAGTTTTTAAGCAACAAAACACATTACAGTCCCACCGATCCGGATGCACGAATAGCCGTAAAGCCAGGTAAACCAGGAGAATTGTATTACAATGGTCAGATAGCAGTAGATACAGCACATCATGTAATTACCCATGCACAGAGTTTTACAGCAGATGTTAAAGACTGTAGGGATTTAATAACGGTAACAAGACAACTGCAGGCAAGACTACAGCATCATGGGATGGAGATAGAAAAACTACTTGCAGATGCAGCCTATAGCAGCGGAGAAAAATTATCAGTACCTGGAACAACAAAACATCACAGCGTATATACCATTACTGGGTGGAGCATTAAGCGGCAGTGAAGGATTTATGTATGATGAACAGAATGATTGGTATATCTGTCAAAACAATAAGATATTAAAAGGAAGTGGCAGAGTAGTAGACGATGGAAGAGGTCACCTGGTAAAGAAATATTTTTCATTACAAAGTGATTGTAAAAATTGTCCATTAAGAAAGACCTGCATCAGTGATAAAGCCAAAACAAAAAAAGTACAGCACAGTATATACAAAGCAGAACTGGAAAGAGCAAAGGCAAGACAACAGACCGTAAAAGCAAGGGTGATGAAGAGAAAGGGCAGTAGTACGGTAGAACCGGTATGGGGCACACTGATCAATTTTACCGGCATGAAGCGTTTAAATGCAAGAGGAATAAAAGCAGCCAACAAAATGCTGTTACTGGCGGCTACAGTATATAACCTTAAGAAATGGTTGCGGTATAATGCACCTAAGACAGCAATCAAAGCAATGGCACTTATAAAAGCAAACAAGGCAGCAGGTTTTGACTTTTTAAAAATCATTGTACAGCGACTTGTTTTAAGCCCAATAGCGGCATTAAAATTTTCTGTCTGTAAAATGTGTTTTACAGGAAAGTAAAAATAGCTTCTCTCTAATAGCTTCTAAATGCTTTTTGAAATGGAGAATAAATGTAACTTTTTGAAATTATGGTTGTGCAACAGTGACCCCATGTTAGCGGATGCCCGGCTTATTTAAGACAAAAAATGATTGAGTTGTATATACTGTGGCAGACTTGAAATAATTTTGAAGCCGGCCATATTCAACAAAACCTGCCCTTTTATAAAGTTTCACTGCCTTTTCATTTTCGAAAACAGCACTCAAAATTATTTGCTCAATCAACTCGCTACTAAATGCCTTATCAATGGTTTTTTGTAATAAGATTTGCCCTACACCTTGTCCTTTATAGTTAGGGTCAACAAACATTTGAACTACCTCGCCACGATGTTTTGTTTTTTGCCTTGTTTCAGCGAGGAAACCGCATATGCCAATTAATGTTTTATCTGTATTAAATGCGCCGATTGTAAAATTATAACTGTCAGGTTGGGAAATTGAATTATCTAATTTCAAAACTTCAGAATTTCTCTCTTCTTGGGAAGTTGTTCCGAAATTATTTGGATATTGTTCGAGGCAATTGATTCTAATCCTACGATATTCGCCAAGATCGTCTGGCCCCAATAACCGATAGAATATTTCATGCATAATTTGTAATTCTTTTGACTGTCACCCCAGGGTTTCCGCTAACGTTAAAGCATTTGTGAAGGCATGGAATTTCTCGTTCCGTCAGCCTGATACAAATGTTTAGTTGAAAAACTAAGGTTGAAGATAATTACAAATGTTCAATAGCGTAATGTCGGCTGATAACAAAAGATGATAAGAATTACTGCTGCTCATTGCGGCTGGTCAAGCCATGCTTTTACAAATGCACTTGTTAGCCACCGGTTTATTATTCAAATCTTTTCAATTAATGCGATCGTCTTTTCCAAACCTTTTGAGTCTTGTAGTTTCTGTGCTATCTCTAATGCGTTTTCTTTATACCTCTTATTGTTTACACAATCATTGATTGCGGCTATTAAAGCAGAAACTGATATCTTTTTAAAATCACAAGAATGTGGACCCAATCCTAATTTGACAATTGTCTTACGGTTCTCAAACTGGTCAAACATATAGGGAAATGCAGCTTGGGCAACACCTGCTTTTGCTGCATACGCCATCGTACCGCTTCCACCATGATGTATGATTGCAGTCATTTTAGGAAATAACAAATCAAACGGAACATCATCAACATACAAGACGTTGGGTGAAGAATTAATTGTTGCCAGTTCTGCCCATCCCTTTGATATTATTAATCGTTGGTTTGTTTTCTTTGATACCTCTTCAAATATATCAGTTAACTTACCAGGATTTGATATTGGGTTACTGCCAAAGCTAATAAATACAGGAGGTTTCCCGGCTGTGATAAAGTCTTCAACATCCTTGGATAATTCTTGCAATGGAGATAAAAACATATAACCCGTTTGGGTGTATGTTGCCTTAACACCATCTCGTACTTTATTTAGAACAACATCAGAAGCAACAATTATGTTATCACCTCCAAAATATTTAACTACATTATTAATAGGTGATATCCCTCCTTCTTTTCTTTTTTTATTTATTGTGCCTTTTAGTAGTTTATTTAGCATTGACATGCCCATATTAAATTTCAAACGTTCCAGAAAAGAACCGGTGTTTCCTGGGCCTAATGCCGAAGGGTAAAAAATTACTAATCGAAAAGGGACTTTGGCAATTTCAGCAGCAGACCTTACGCCAAAAACAATTCCGGAAGCTAACACTAAATCTGACCCCTGAATAATTTTCGGAAGAAACTCTATCTGTTTTTCGATCTCCTTTTTTAGTCCTTTAGCAGACGAAAAACTATCCGGCGATTTTTTAGCGGCGGCATTTATTTTCATTTGTTCTCTCACATTTGGACCGAAAGGTCTGAAAGGACAATTGTAACTTGTTACTAACTTCTCATTCTCCGGATTAGCGCAAAACAATACTTCATGTCCCCTTTTTATCAATCCATCTGCTAATGCAAGCATTGGTTGAACTCCCCCCCTTGTATCATATACTACTATTGAAATTTTCATAACAAGAATTTAGAGCCAAATATGAACTAAAAAGGGAGATTATTATTTGACATTAGGTCAAATAATTGAAGCTCTGATGCGGCTCAAAGTTTCTTGGGTAATGTCCAAAAATGAGGCGACATGTTTCAACTTTGCCTTTTGCATGATTTCGGGAGCAAAAGCTAGCATGGCATTATATTTTTCTTTCGCTGTCATTAACTTAAATCTATAGTTAACTTCATCAATACCGGCAAGAAAGTATCTTAACTGCTTTGTATGAAATTTAGTAAACAATGGATATTTATCCAAGAGTTTTTGTTCGTCATTAAAAGAGATGGAATAAATCACAGTATCCTCACATGCCTGTAAATATTCATATGCAGGTTTTTGTTCAAAAAAACTGGGCATAGAAGTAGTCATTTGATTGCTGCCATAAAACCAAATAGTTACTTCCTCTTCGTTGTATATGAAAAACCTGCGTACAAAGCCCGATTTTATAAAGAATACCTTAGTGCAAATTTTTCCTGCTTCCACAAGTAATTCATCTTTCTTGTATACTTCTTCTACAAATAGATTCTGTACAGCCTGTGCTGTCTCATTATCAAGTTTTTGAAATTTATTTATATAATTTAATAATTCTAACATTTTAGATGCAGTGTCTTTTTAAACTGGTGGCTAACGGTAGGGCTTGCTGCTGTGCTGGAAATCGACTTCCTTCAGCCTGGAAAGTTAGCCCAACAGCGAACCTGTAGATGAAGATATGTACAAATGCTGAACGATGAAAGTCTGGCCCGGACTGCTGACGATAGATGCAATAAAGTTGAATTTAAGAACTAATGTTGAGATTTATTCGTCGAGCCCGAACGACAGCCTGGATTTGCAATTAGCTGATGTTACAATGTCGAGCCCAACTTGCATAAAACCCAATGTGCGTGTTGCACAACTAAGATACTCACACTATGTGAATGAATGAAGAAGCAGAATAATTTTTGCTGATATTTTTTATGCAAGGGAAAAAACAATACAACGAACAACTCTTTAAATCATTTCAGTTATCAGATCGTGTACCGGAGGATAACTTTTACCGCAGACTTAAAGAGCTGCTTGATCTTAGATGGCTATATACCACTACAAAAAAGTATTATGGTACAGAAGGTCAACAGAGCATTGACCCTGTTGTTTTTTTCAAACTAATTCTTATTGGTTATTTAGAGAACCTGGGTAGCGACAGACGCATCATTAACACAGTTAGCATGCGTTTGGATATGCTTTTTTTCATTGGTTATGATATAGACGAAGCCTTACCATGGCACAGTACTTTAAGCAGAACAAGACAGTTGTATGGAGAGTCTGTATTTAAGGATCTGTTCAGGCAGGTATTAAAGCAATGTATTGATAAAGGCATGGTAGCAGGCAGAAGACAAGCTATGGATAGTGTTGCCGTAAAAGCTAATGCAAGCATGAGCAGGCTTGCAGAAAAAGCAGTACTCGATGACGGGGATGATTATACAGATGAGCTCAATGATACGGATGACGGCGATAAACAAAACAAAACTGTATCATCAGCAAGAAAAAGATCTGTTGATCTTCATCATGGGTGGAAAGCCAAGGCGTATAAGGATATGCCCAAAGGGAGCAAAGAACAGCAGGCAGCATCAAAATTTGTAAGCAATCACACGCATTACAGCACTACGGATGCAGATGCAAGAATATCTGTAAAGCCGGGTAAGCCCAGGCAATTAAATTATCATGCACAGGTATCAGTAGATACAGCGCATCATGTCATTACACAGATACAGGCAGATCATGCCAATAAAAAAGACTCTCAGTGTTTATCCTCCTTATTAAAGAATACTATTGATAATTTACAGCAGCACGATCTTGAAATAGACGAAGTACTGGCAGATGCAGGTTATAGCAGCGGCACAGCATTGCAGGCATTGGAAGATAATAATATTGAAGGATATATACCCAACTTTGGTCAGTACAAACCATCAAGGGACGGGTTTACTTATGATAAAGAAAATGATCGTTACACCTGTTCAAGAGGTGTGCATCTGCCTTTTAAAAAACTTACAACAACAAGTCTTGGTTACCAGATGAAAGTATACCGGAGCAGTAGTAAAGACTGTGGTCACTGCCCATTAAGAAGCAAATGCATCGGCAAGAGTGACTTTAAAAAGATAGATGATTCTGTTGATAAACCTTTATATGATCGTATGCATGCAAGACTACAAACTAATAAAGCCAAACGGATGAAAAAGATAAGGAGTGCAACAGTTGAACCTGTACTTGGCACACTGGTCAACTTCTTAAACATGCGGCGGGTAAACACAAGGGGTATAAGACAGGCTAATAAATGTATGCTGATGGCAGCTATTGCTTATAATATTAAAAAACTGATGAGGTTTACAACAAGAAAAGTACAGATTGATACAAAAGCTTTGCAGATAAATCTGCAAAACACTTTTTTATTTGTTTTAAGCTTTGTCAGTATGTATAGAGACACCTATCATTTACACCTCGTAAAAAAACAAAATCAGGTATAACAACAATAAACTGATTTAATAACAGCCAGATAGTAATCGATTAATTTTTTTGAGGTAGTTGTGCATCAGTCACCACCTGTTGTGTGCCCGTGTTTATCGGTTCTTAAATCTTACAAATTCATCTGCGTGTAATCTGACAAAGGTTTCCAGCAGCTTCATTGTCTTTTCATGTTGAGCAATAAAAGCTTTGTCATAGGGCTTGAACTTTCTCTGGATATACTTCCAGTCCCAAGTTTTAAACTTTTGCGTGATAGAAGCTTTATTTGCCAAATAAACTCTGTTCACACCCTCAACAACTTTTAGCATACTTGTATCATTGATAAGCTTTAATGCTTTGACCGTTTCCGAGTAATAAGACTTGTAATTGTAGTAAAAGTTTGCAAAGCCTAATTCGCCGCCAATAACCGCCCTTTCAAGTTCCCATATATAAAACAAAGCCTTTTGTTTGTCGGTAAGTATTCCCGCTGATACAGCTCTCCTTTCAGGGTCACCGGATAATGTGTCATTGATTGGTTGAAAAATAATCCAAGTAAAGTCTGAGCCCTTCAATGTGTCAAATTGTCCCTTGTCAACTATTGAATAAAAATGGCTAGTATCAATTGAGTTTACTCTGCTGAATACTTTGTTGTCAGCAGAAGTCAAAACGGAAAATAATATGACTACAAATAAATACCGCATTAGTAGAATGGTCGGTTACATGGCACACAACGCACATGCATTGGCGAAGGCACGGCATTTATTCTATGCCGCCTGGTACCAAAGCTGATTGTTTATAAATAGCTGATTGAATATTACCAATTTTCAGTAGCACCACTGTCGCCGAAACAACCGTTCCTCCGTGAAATTATAGCCGATGCGTTATTCGTCCGCCGTGCTTTTGCCAATGCAAGGTTGGCTGTAGTTGTTTTGTCCCCAGGTTATTTGTAATTGTCAAAATTCAATTTAGTTGGCAAATAAAATGTCCCACTAAATTTGTTTTTATTCTTGTCGGTAGCATCGTCAAAATGTATTGCACCAGTTGAAGCATAAACCAGTCCTGATGATAGAAAAGTGTTGTCTTTAAGTTTAACTTCAAGTATAATATGTCCTGGCTTAATTAAAAGTCCGCCAGCAAACTTTGCTTTCTTAAGTTGCTCTTTTAAAATCGTAAATTCCTTTGTCGTCAAAGTATGTATACCGCTGTAATTTTTAACTTTTATAGTTACAATATTGTCTATTGGGAAAATTGAATCCAATAATTGTCCCTTGGCTATAGTTATACTTCCTGTATTTGTTTGCACTTGAGAAAAATTCATCTTAGTGTTCAAACTAAATAATACAATTAGTAAAACTATCATTTTATAAGGCTTAATTGATGATGTTGCTACCATGTCAAGGTCAATTTATGGTTGAAGTCGGTCTACAATTACAGCCAACGAGCAGGGCTTTATGCAGGTTGGGAAATAGCATTCCGTCTGCCGACAACCGCTGCTGATTGAAAATATAAAGTTGAATTTAAGAACTAAAGTTGAAAGTTGTTTGTCCAGCTCGAACTACAGCTTGGATTTGCAATTTGCTGATGTTTGTTTGTCGTGCCCAACTTGCATAAAACCCAATGTTAGCGGTTGTTTTTAGTCCGATAGAACTTTGCTCCTTCGGGTAACTTGTCAGAACCTACACAAAACAAAGTGTCGTTTTTTAATTGCAGTTGAATTTTGTCTAAGTAAATACGAACGGTGTCATTAGGCCCCGGCAAAACAGGTGACGGAGCATCTTTGAAACCTACGAACGTATATTCAACTTCTCCTTTTTTTAGTTTTCGTTTTGCTTTTTTAGGCTCTGCGACTTCTGTTGATTTGATTGTGTCCGTCTGTTCTTTTTGTTTAAAGGTGTCAAAACTGGTCAGGATAATTGTTCCATTGTCATTAGTCCATTGCCCTTGTGAGATTTTTTGTCCATAACAACCTTGGTCATGAAATTTAAAAGTTCCATTGTCTTGCAGTGTCAACTCAGAAGAGTACCAAATGGTGTTACTATATTTCCACGCACCAGTCAGTGAATTTTGAGTTTGTGTCTTGGTTGATGACGATAAAACCTGTGTCGCACTATTCCTGTCTTGTTTAGTGTTGCACTGTGCCAAAAGAAACAGCCCTAAAGATGCCGATATGAAATTGCGAAGTGTCACCATAAAATAACCGCTAACGGGCAGGTATTGCCGATGGTGGGGAAATAGAATTTCGTCCGCCGGGAACAACTGCCTGGCTTTTTGATAAAGTTAAATATTAAGAACTAAAGCTGGGCATTATTCGTCGAGCCCCGAACCGCAGTACAACAAAATTATTGCTGCTAATTGTTTCAATGTCCAGCCGCACTATTGGCAATACCAATGTTGTAAGCCGTACTTCTCACTCTCCAAATAGAGACTTTAGCTTTTCAATTAGACTGTCACCTTTTAAATTCTTCGCAATAATCTTTCCTTGTGGGTCAAGCAAATAATTGGTTGGTAGTTCTGTTACTGCATAACTTTTTGCAACTGAATTTTTAAAGCCATTTAAATCAGATACGTTTTTCCATGGAAGTTCATCTTTGGTAATAGCCTTTATCCAAGCTGCTTTGTTATTGTCAAGTGATACACCTAATATGTCAAAGCCTTTAGGAAAATATTTTAAATAAGCTTTTTTTAGATGGGGATTTTCAGCACGGCAGGGTCCACACCAACTTGCCCAAAAGTCAATTAAAACATATTTTCCAATAAAGTCTGATAAACGAACAATATTATTAGCTGTGTCAGCTTGTTGAAAAGTAATTGCTTTTTTGTTAAGTGCCGTGAGCTGCTCCGCTTCAAATATTTGATACTTCAACTGCTTGCCAACACTATGATTTTTCAAGATAGGCGACAACGACATGAAAAGCTTTTTTGCTCTTTGTATTCCATAGCTTTTTTGAAGTTCATTGAGTTGAGCAAGGCTAATGTAAGATGATGGATGTGCTTTAATAAAGCGGGCAATAGAGTCGTTTATTCTTTTAGTAATCGCAACATTTAGTTTTTCAAACTTTTTACCTGTTGCAGAGTCGCCACGGTTATATGCAGCAAAGACACTGTCAAAGGATGCTGATTGAGATGCAAAAAAGGGTTTAATAATAGCCCTTAGTTTTTGGGCAGATTTTAATTCTTTAGAACCACTGATACTAGCCTGTCGTAATGAGTCAGCATTACCTTTAAATTTTAACTTGTCATTGCTTAAAATAAAAGGGAAGTAAGCCGGTTGCCCTTCTACCAATAAAGAGTAATAATCGGTCTCTTTTACTTTGCCTTTTAAAGTAAACTTTCCACTTTTTACAATTGCAGAGTCAATTGCATTTGCTTGTGCCGTTGGAGCTACATAGATTTTTTTGCCATCAGCGTTTTCAATTTCTCCTGCTATTTCGAATCCTGTTGAGTTTTGTCCATAGGTGTGCAAAGAAAAAATCAATAAAATTAGGATGGCTAATTTAGTTTGGTGTGTCATGATAGTATGGCTTACAACGTGTGTATTGGCGTTATTATACGCAATGTAATATTTTTTGTGTTATTGAAAACCAACCATTTAGCCGTTATACATTTTATATTGTCGTTAGGACAATCCACCCTACCATTCTATATTTTCATTCTTCAATAGATCATCTAATTTGCTTATAATATTTACAAGTTTTTGTTTACTTACGTGTAAATATCTTTCTGTTGTTTTAATATCGAAATGTCCCGGTAACTCCTTTATATATTTAATATCTGTTCCCTTATCAAGCAAATGGGTTGCAAAACTGTGGCGTAAACTATGAATGCCAACTTCTTTTCTGATTCCCGCTTTCAGTTTCGCATTGTAAAAGATTTTGTACTGTTCTGGGCGGGTATGCGTTACCTGTTTGTTCGCTTTCAAATAAATAAGTAACCGGTCTTGGTTGGTAGTTCTTGATATAACTTCTAAGTAAGTCAAGTAACACCGGACTCAGGGTTACATATCTGTCTTTTTTTCCCTTTGATGAAAATGCTTCGCTTTCTTACTCACAGGGTTGCAGGGTAAGGGCTTTGTTTTTCAATAATACTAAAATATATTTATTACATAAAATTTCTTTGTTGACTCTATTGCATAAAAAGACCGCTTATAAAAGCGGTCATACAGAATTAATTTTTGTAATTTATCTTTTCAGCAACTTTTCCAGCCTTGCCGCTAACATCCGGTTTTAGTATTCGCATGGTTTGTCAGCAAACCGCAATTCCGGAATATGAATACAGCAATATGGAATCAGGTGCAATCATAGATGAACAGGAGGCAGAGCTACTGGGCACGCTGCTCGGGGTGGAACCTTATTATCTCAAAGATTACAGCATGCAATTGCAGTTTATCAATGCTGCACAACTCATGCTTAATGCAAAAAATAAAAAGATCAGGCAGCTTGCCAATGCATTAAAAAGAAAGATTAAAACAACCAACAAACGGTTATCAAAACCATGTACAACGAACCTGAATTCATAAGACTCATTTTCCTGCTCGCAGATACACAGTTATGGGTAGATAAATTATCCAGGGATGCATTGATGCCGCTACCTGTAAAAGACAAAAGCAAACTTCAAAGAAAAACATATTATCTCTCTATTGGTGCGCTGGCACATATTATCGAAAAACATTATAATGCTGTCAGTCGTCATCCGCAATCTGGTAAATTTACCATACCTGTTGCAGACATTGTTAATCATATCAAACTCGCCGCCGACATACAGCCGCAGGCAATTCCGGGAGCCTTAATTTTTATCGCGTGCTAAAAGTTACTTCACCCATCGGACACGACTATAGCGGAACCACCGTTAATGAATTTACTGTTATAACCGATGCGGCAGGTAACATTGTTACAGCCTTTCCCGGTGTGCTAAAAGATCATTGTATCCTGTAAAAAATCAGTGTATGGTGCCGTTATAAAAGCTGATCACATTTGTTATTATGGAGGATCAGGAACAAAATCGATAGAAGAATAATTTCCTGTTGCTACCATGCAGTCCGTAAATAAGTATGCTAATAGCAATTCTGCAAATAACAGGTCAGGTGTTGAAATGATTTTTACGATTTTCTTTTCAATGGGCTTTTTTAAATAAAAAGATCTTAGGTTTTTTAAAACCTGTTCTGTACTTTCTCCCGCTTTCAGTTGTTGCATCGCTGCACCCGTAATACTGCGGTATAAACCTTTTACTTTCTTTGTTGCCGGTATCTGCCTGTAAATTTCAGAAGCAACTTTTGAAGCGTTACCCATCAGCGCTGCATAGTACATTGTGTTTTTAAAAGCCGGATCGCACTTCACACGTTTACCCGAAAGGGTGCTTTTGCAACGCACATAATATTTACCATCCATTTTATAAAAACAGAGGTTGTCATAAGTACCTGTAATAAAATGTAGCCTTATCTGCTTTGCCATACTTAAAATTAAGAAGGAGCTGGTGCACAAAAAATCGTAGCAGTACGTAAAAAAAGCGTACACCTACGTTTTTTTCATGAACAATGAATCGGGGTCCGGTTTAATATCCATAGCTTAAGGTTGCAGTCTCGTTACATTAACGGCTTCTTCCCACTTAATCGGTACTGTAGGGCTATTAAAAGCGTAAATCCATTTATCGTAGTTGCAGCACTTTTCTGTTTGCCTATTTCTTATTTTACAAGATCATTGGGCTCCCATATTTCTATTTTGTTTTGTTCTATGTCGAGAATATGTACAAATTTTCCATACTCGTATGTTTCAATGGTATCCAAAACTGTTACGCCATTTTTCTATAATTCATTAACAAGTACTGTATGGTTCTCGACACGGTAATTGATCATAAAACCTTTAGCAGATGGCTCAAAGTATTTTGTTGTTTCTTTAAACGGGCTCCATTGTGTAAACCTTTCTTTTTGGTGTCTGCCCCTTGCCGCCATTCAAACACGGCTCCATATTGGGGAGTCTTTGCACTTAAAGAATATACCGCCAATACCGGTAATCTTTCTTGCATCCTGCGCTTCATTATTGTTTTGTACAAGCATTGCCTTGAAGGCAAAACCGGAAATAAATGCTGTGGCAATAATAAATGTATTAAGAATTGTCTTTTGATGCTGCAAGATTATTGATCTTACTAATGTACAATGCAGTAGCTATTTAAACGAACAAATATTCTTCTTTGCTGAACAATGAACAGAATGCACAAGTGAGTGACACAACAGGCGATGCCCAAAGTGCCTGAAGCCCATACCCAAAAAATCTGCGTAAACAAAAAGCGAAACACAATTGTAAAAAATTACATTTGTAAGAGCCTTACCGGAATTGTTTATACCGGCTGATTGCTTAGTGTTTTTCTCACCTCATAATTGTTTGCCATGAATGAAGTAATTAATTGCGCTGCTTACTCCAAAGGCCTTCGTGTTGCAAACGTGGAATTGAAAGATATTAAACATGTGCTGCAACAGGATGATCATTTTGTATGGATAGGTTTACATGAACCAAGCGAAGAAATGTTGAATGAAGTGCAGCAACAATTCTGCCTGCACGATCTTGCAATAGAGGATGCACACAATGCGCACCAGCGCCCTAAAATTGAAACATACGGAGAAACTATTTTTATTGTATTGCGTACTGCGCAGATGAATGAAAAGCATCATATAGATTTTGGGGAAACGCATTTTTTTGTGGGCGCTAATTTTTTGGTTACGGTACGGCATGGTTCTTCTCTTGCTTATACTGAAGTTCGTAACCGTTGCGAAAGCACACCGCAATTATTAGGCAAAGGACAAGGCTTTGCCTTATATGCAGTGATGGACTCAATCGTTGATCAGTACTTTCCGGTGGTAGACGCGCTGGAAACAGAACTTACTGCCATAGAAGAAAAAATATTCAGCGAAAAACCAAGCCGGCAAACAACCGAACAGATCTATGAATTGAAACGTGAATTGCTGGAAGTAAAACGTGCCGTATCTCCGTTAATAGATATTTGTAACCGGCTGATGCGTTTTGATAAAAAACTGATAGCAGAAGAAACACAGGCTTATTTTCGCGACATATATGATCATGCTATCCGCATCAATGAAATGGTGGACAATGCACGTGAGTTACTCAATACTGCATTGGATGCTAACTTCTCACTTATCTCTATTTCGCAAAGCGAAGTATCAAAAAAAATGGCGGGCTGGGCCGCAATTATTGCCGTGCCTACATTGGTGGCAGGTTTCTATGGTATGAATTTCAGGTTTATGCCAGAGCTGGAATGGCAATATGGCTATCCTTTTGTGGTAACGCTTACGATCAGCTCCTGTATTATTGTTTATTTATTTTTCAGAAAAGCGGGATGGTTATAAATTGTATAATATTTATTTCCTGGAAACTACATTTTTTTTTGATACCGGCTATATCGTTTCATGGCATCTTCGTTGCGTCGCAAGCACTTCATCTGTTGTAATAATGGGATCTTTTAAGCTGCTCTGCAATTTATAAACTGAAATTAAATGGCTGAATGTTTAGCATCGTCTGCTGCAAGGAACGATGCGCACTACAACCCCAGCACTTCTTTCAACTTTGCATAGCCTTGTTTGCTTACCGGAATTCTTATGCCCGTACTCAGCAATACAAGATGACTGTCTTTTTCGTGTACATCTATCCGCGTTATCAATTGTGTGTTGATGATATAAGAACGGTGCACACGAACAAACTGAAATGCAGTAAGACTGTCTTCAAAAAATTGCATCGTTTTCTTTTTTAAAAAACCACCTTCAGCAGTGTGGATCTTTACATAGTCATCCGCCGCTTCCAGGTATTGTATCTGTGTTACGGGAATGATCTTTATTTTACCACCATCTTTTAAAACAACACGGTTGCTTTGTGCAGGAGATTTTGCCACTTCCTCCAGCACTTCTTTTGTTTTCTCCGTATTATTTTTTTGCTGTGCAAATAATTTTTGCATGGCTTTATCAAAACGGTCTTTGCTGAAAGGCTTTAATAAATAATCCACAGCATGTGTTTCAAATGCTTTAATGGCATACTCTTCAAAAGCTGTTGTAAAAATTACCTGTGGCGGGCTATCGATCAGTTCCAGCATTTCAAAACCATTGATCTTGGGCATTTGTATGTCAAGAAAAATAAGATCTGGCTGGTGCTGATTAATAGCTTTTACACCTTCAAAACCATCGTTGCATTCCTGCACCAGTTCAATGGCAGGATACTGTAGTAAATATTCTTTTACAATACTTCTTGCCAGTGGCTCATCATCAATGATTATAACTTTCATCCTTTTACATTTTTATTGCAATGGTGGTATTGTTATCGTTGTAATAAACAGATCGTTGCCCGATGTGGTTTCTAAAAGATCATGCCTTGCAAATAACAGAAACAACCTTCTTTTTATAGAGGCAAGCCCAAAACCTGTTCCCTGTAATGGTTGTGCAGTTTCTGCATCAAACGGGTTTTCTACTTTTACTTCCAGTAATTCATTTTTCTTTACTGCGCTGATGCTTATCATCACTTCTCCAACCGTATCATACAACCCGAATTTTATAGCATTTTCTACTACTGGCTGCAGCAGCAGTGATGGCAACTTCATTTGTAAGGTTGCTTCTTCACAATTAATCGTGGTTTGCAACCTGTAACCAAATCTTACTTTCTCAATATCAAGATACAACTGCAGGTATTCCAGTTCTTCTTTCAAGGTGCTCCATTGCTGTTCGTCTCTTCTTAATGTACCCCTCAAAAAATCACTCAGCTGTTGAATCATGTGCCTGGCTTTTTCCGGCTGGCTGCCGGTTAAAGCGCTGATTGAATTTAAACTGTTGAATAAAAAATGCGGCTGCAGTTGCTGCCGCAGTTTAAATAACTCCGCTTCCTTCGTTAATCTTTCTGCCTCTGTTTTTCTTGTTTCCATTTCCTGCTGTTCTTCCTGTGTGTACCAAAGCAGGCTTATCATGCTCATGCAACCCACCATTAATAAAGAAAATATAAACCTTACCGGAAGCGATTGTTTTAAGAATAATAAATAGTGATCATCATTTTTAAAGATCATTTTTAAAACCAGGTTCACGATAAATAGCCAGATGCTGCTTATAATAATACTGATCACAAGCACATACCAATATTTTTCCTGGCGTGGCAGGTAATAACGCATATTATTAAAGATCAGTATACAACTGCCCGCAAGTAATAAATTACTTATAAGGCTGTCGGTAATAACCTGTGTGTTGGTCAATGCAAAACCCGTTAACCCAAAGGCCTGTGCAATGCTGATGGCGGTCCACCATGCGCCATTAATATTGCGTAATTTTTTTTGTGGCGATGCAGTTGTACTCAATGATGCTAATTTAATCGTATACATTGGTGCACACTATTCTCCAATAAATGTGCAGCTTTTAATTGTGTAACACGAATATAAATATCGGCATTATCTTCTTCGCGTATTCTTGAATACATTTCAGCGCCGTCTATCAACGCGTTCATTGCGTGCAGTTCAGGCACGTCAATGAATTTCCAGCGTACCGGTTTATTAAAATTGTTTAAAAAATTATCCTGTTCCTTTTCGCCAATGCTTCTTGCTTTCTGAAATGCATGCAATTCATCTTCCGCCATTATAAGACGCAATTGTTCATCAAACTGTGGCGTATGTGCGCCATCTCCGCAAACAATCTGGTAAACTAATTTAGCAAGGTACCATTTCATGATTTGTACATTTTGCCTGCAGTGCAGGATTGGTTAATTTTTTTGTTGGTCAGCTTTTATTGTTGTTACAAAGAGAATGTTGTGCAGCGACAACCCTATGTCAACAGTGTTTATTTTTTTTTGAGCCCGGCAACAGCGTAAGAATGAAGCCTTCGTTGCGTCGCACTCTTGTACGTTCTGAACTATGGGGAACAAAAAGTGAAAAGTCAAAATATTTCGAACCTTTCACTTTTCCTTTCCCCTAAACCATTTCATTATTCTTGTAATAATTCCTTGCTTCTCTTTACGGCTATTGTGAAAAGAAGTTATTTTCCATTGACCATTTTCTTTTATAAGAATGTTTGTGTTATAAGAAAGCTTACAGTTACTAACCTGCTGCCATTCTTCCAATACTGCGCCTTCTGCATGCACCACTGCCATTTCATCGTTTAAGAACCTGATGCTTTTTATGTTTATATAAAGCCGGGTGTCTTTAAACTGGACATGTTTTGTGATATTATTTTCTCTTCCTTTAAAATGATCTCCGCGAAAGTTTACAAAATCGCTGTCTTCTGTAAAGCATGCAGTAAATGTTTTGGCATCATTATTTTCCCAGGCTGCTTGCATGGTTTCGAAAACTGCTTTAATTTTCTTTTCATCTGCTGATTGTACAAACTCATCTACCGTAATAGCGTATGGTGAATATTTGCTGAGTGTTTGTGTTAGTGCAAGATTCATAAACTAAGTTTTTATTTGTTTGGTGCTTTTTGTTGCTGCATCAACATATGCAGTACAAGAGTGCGACGCAACAGGCGTTGATAAGTATTACCAATGAAGGGCACATAAATATTGTTTTTACAGATTAGTAACTTTTTATTTCAATACCAGCAAATACACTCGTACCTTTTAGTATAAGCACTTTATTGGGATCTACTTTTGTTGCAACAGGTGGACGTTTATCTTCCATACCGGCAAAGACGCTGGTTACTTCCATCTTTACATCCCAATGCGGGGGGATAACGAGTTTGGTGCCCCCAAATACCTGGTTTGCTTCAATGATAACCGGCCCTTGTATGTCTGCCTGTGTAAGATCGATCTCTGCACCACCCATAAAACAATTGATCTCACCGCCTTTAAAATTTTTGGAGAAAATAAGTTTCTTGGCACTGCCGAATACCGAATTTACTTCTATGAATTCACCATCGCTGGTATTTATTGAGTCGGGCTGGCTGGTGTTTGCATAATCTTTCCATTTGTCATCCCATTTTTTTTTCCATTGTTCTTTGTTCTTCCAATGATCAGGCCCGCGCCATCTGTGTCTTGGTCTTGTAATAAACATAAGGCCTAATCCTATAAAAATGATTGGCGCAATGTAATCGTGCAGGTTAAGGTTTACAAACTCATTGTTTATAAGAAACAGTGTACCCACGCCCACCATTATCACCCATCCGAAGTGCTGGAATCTATGTTTTACACCAGTATAAATACCAACAAGAATAAGTATACAGGGCCAGCTAAAAAGCCAGTCAGGTATGCCTGCACCCATTTTATTGGCCAGTAATAATGCACCTACTATGAGGAAAAATACGCCTGTTACAACTTTTCCATCCCTGTGCCTGTATTCGTTTTGATTTTGATCCTGCTCTGTCATGATCTTTTGATTTTGATAGAACAAAACTAATAAGGCCATGGGCAGTATAAAAGTGTGAATAGGCAGCACGCTGCAAATAGTAGGTAAACGAAAGAAAAAGGTCGGTGAAAATTTTTGCCGCTTTTAAGAAGGTGCTATTTCCGGTGTACTTTGTTTCCAGCCAATAAGCAAAACGCCTGCAATTACCAGCAATGTACCAATGATCTGTGCAATAAATATATGTTCACCCAGTATCCAGTGCGCCTGCAGAATGGTAGATACCGGCCCAATACTGGTAACGATCGCCGTGTTATTGGCACCAATCTTTTTCATGCCATATGCAATAAGAAAAGAAGGTATGACTGTAGCAAACACAGCGAGCAGTAATCCATAAACAGTTAGTGATGCAGAAAGCTGCACATGGCTGTAATCACCTGCAACAAAAAAATGCAGCAACACACCAACTGTCGCTGCCAGCATAACATAAGCGGTGAATTTTGAGGCGCCCATTTTGGGTATCAGTCGGCCACTGCCAACAAGATAAGATGCATAAGTAAGTGAGCAAATAAAAATAAGTATGCTGCCCCAGATAAAATTCGGATTTGATTCAGTTAATTGTATCTCTCCAAAATAGGCAATACCAATACCGGCATAAGTAAGCAGTAAAGCAATTTTTTGATTGCGTGTTACAAGTTGCTTAAAGATAATTGAGTTAATAAGCACCACAAATGTTGGATACAGGAAAAGTATCAACCGCTCTATTCCTGCAGATACATATTGCAACCCCATAAAATCGAAAAGACTACTTAGGTAATAACCAAGAATGCCGAGAAAGGCAATAAGCAACCACTCTTTGGTGGTGAATTTTACATTCTCCTGTTGCCTGCTTGCAAAGAAAGCAGCCACGATATAGAAAGGCAAAGAAAAAACCATCCGCAGCATAAGCAGTGTTAATGCAGGTACGCCTGTATCTGCAAATGCTTTCTTTACCATGATGGCTTTTGTAGAAAACAGAACTGCACCAAAAAAGGCTACTATTAAGCCTGTAAAATTGCCGGAGTTTTTTGCAGATTGTTTTATCAATTAATTAAAAGCTGTCTTTAAAAAAGCCTCCCCACCGGGGAGGTCTGGAGGGGTCTTAAACGCTTACGTTGAAATCTCTCAATACATCATTCAAACTTGTTTTAAGGTCAGTGCTTGGTTTACGCTTACCAATGATCAGTGCACAGTTAACCCCAAAAGAACCGGCAGGAAAATCTTTATTATAAGTACCGGGAATAACAACACTGCGTGCAGGAACCCGCCCTTTGTATTCAACAGGCGAGGCACCACTTACATCAATGATCTTTGTTGATTGCGTAAGTACTACATTGGCGCCAAGAACTGCTTCTTTTTCAACAAGCACACCTTCAACTACTATGCAACGGCTGCCAATAAAACAACCATCTTCTATAATTACCGGGCTGGCCTGTAATGGCTCTAATACCCCGCCAATACCTACGCCACCACTCAGGTGTACACCCTTGCCTATTTGTGCGCAGGAACCAACCGTTGCCCATGTATCAATCATCGTTCCTTCATCAACATACGCACCGATATTTACATAACTGGGCATCAGCACCACATTCCTTGCAAGGTAAGCCCCATAACGTGCCACCGCATGCGGCACTGCACGAACACCCAGTTCTTTGTAATTACTTTTCAATGTCATTTTATCATAGAACTCAAATGGGGGAAGCTCCCAGGTTTGCATTTGCTGAGTGCTGAAATACATTAAAATAGCCTGTTTTACCCATTCATTTACTACCCATCCGTTTTCAGAAGGAGATGCTACACGCAGTCTTCCTTTATCCACTTCTTCAATCACGCATCTTACTGCATCATGGTATTTATTTTCTTTCAGCAATTCCCTGTCGCCCCATGCTTCTTTTATAAGTCCTTTTACTTCCATGGTCTGATATTTTCTGCAAACTTAGGTAAATGTAGAAATGTGATGGCTTTGAAATATGGAAATTATGTAATGATACCGGCTGAAGCATGCATGGCATCTTCGTTGCGTCGCATTTCGTTCATCGTATGTTTATTAATGAAACAATAGTTTTTATGTTCACATTTCTAAAATCAGCACATTTGCATAATGACAGATTTCTCAAATGACATAGAGCAATGTCTTAAAGTATTACAGAAAGGCGGTATTATTTTATATCCTACAGATACTATTTGGGGCATTGGCTGCGATGCTACAAATGCAATAGCGGTAGATAAAATTATTACATTAAAACAGCGGCCTGCTGTTAAGAGTTTTGTTGTGTTGGTTGCAGCAGAAAAAGATGTGCTTCAATATACCGCAGCACCGGATCTTGCAGTATTTGATTACCTGCAATCAACAACAAAACCTACTACTGTTATTTATGAACATGCACTGGGGCTTGCAGAAAACGTTTTAGCAAATGATGGTTCAGTTGCCATAAGAATATGCAATGACGAATTTTGTAAACACCTTATCAAAAGATTTCGTAAGCCAATAGTTAGTACTTCTGCAAACATCAGTGGCGAACCTTCGCCTGAAAATTTTGCAGCAATAAATAAAATGCTTGTGCATGGTGCAGATTATGTGGTAAAATACAAACAGGATGATCTTTCAGCAGCAAAAGCTTCTTCAATCATTAAATGGGAAAATGGTAAAGTGGTAGTGATAAGGGAATAATATAATTCATATATGGCTGAACTGTTTTTGCTGCAACCTGTAAAAACAGTACAAGTGAGTGACACAACGATGCTCAATAGCAGCAATGCAGCTGGTATTATTAATTAGCAAACAATTCATATTTTGTTTTTGGCCTCAGGTCATCGAGCCACTTAAAACCACGCAATCTTAATTCATCATGATTTACCTGGCGCATGGGATAAGTAGTGCCAACAAGATTGCTGCGGAAAACAACTTTTTGCGGCTTCCGCTCTTCAAAATACATATCAATGATATCTGCTGTTGCTTTGTTTACACCAATAAACTTGTTGTCTTCATCCTGGGCATAATAAATACTTTCTGAATTGCCTTTTGCACGCATATAATCCATGTTGCCATTTTTAAAATAGCCATTGATGGTGCGCCCTCTTATTTGATTATAATAACCTGTACCCACTTTGTTTACCGTGAATGCATTTTCAAAAACATACAGGCGCGATGGCTTTTTGTTTTGTGTGAAGAGATAGATCGTATCACCGGTTACCTGGCTTTCTCTTGCCCACACAATAGGTTGTTTGAACAGGCGAAACGCAGAATCTTCACCGGAGTAAAATAAGCTATCACCTGCAGCCTGCAGGGAATCTGAGAAGATGCGCACATGATAATACGCTTCAAAAAAACGGTTGGTACTATCGTTTTTGTTTGCAGCAGTATCTTTTGGCGATAACTTGTTTTGCAGTGCCATATCTTTTTTTAGAAATGCCATTTTTACAAGCGCCGCAGAATCCATCGGCGGAGCAATTGTTGAATCAACAGATTTTACAGTTACAGTTGTATCCTTTTTTGTAAATGTATTTGCAGCAATGATTGCGGTATCGTTTACGGTATTTATTGTATCGGTTATTTTTACAGCCAGTTCTTTTCTTCCAGGTCTTTTTCGCTGTACAATTGCCGGCAGTGCAGATACAGTATCCTTTTTTTGCGCTATACTTTTAGTAATTACATCAGTATTATCTTCATCGGATGATGCGGTGTCTTTGATGGTGCTTATTGCTGTATCACTTGCCTGTTGCGCTTTTGATTCAATGATCACCGGAACATTCCTGTATTTCTTCAGATCTGAGAGGCGGGCAGAATACATAGTATCGGCTGCAATAAAAAGGGAATCTCCCTCTTCCTGCTCCAGTATCATTACCGGCTTTTCTGTGGCAAGAAATGAACTGTTTTTACGGTTGCTATTAAGATGGTTAGCAAAGATGGTTACTTTTTGTGCAGTGTCTCTATAGATAACTTTTCCTCTTGCTTCACCAAAACCTGTTGAGTCATCGCTGGCCATTTCATCTGCAACAATAAATGTTGCCCCGTCCTGTATCTCTGTGCGCTGGCCAAAATATGTCTTTTTATTTTTGGTATCGTAGTAACCATCTTTTGTTTTCACCACTTTGCGGCCGCTGTCGCTTGTTATAACAGTAGGAACAACGAAAGTTGAAATACCAGTATAAGTGTTGTATAGAAGGGTATCTGTTTTTATAGTGTATTCAGGATCTGTCAGCACTACATCTTTTTTAAAATAAACATCTCTTGTATCTTCATAATAAAAGCCTTCTTTGCTTGTTAATACAGTTTTGCCATTCACCACTTTGCCGCCGTCGTAATAATTACCAATATGTGTGTTAAGATCATAGTCAAGTTTGGAAGTAGTAAGTGTTCCTTTACCATCGGTTAAACTTACTTTGCCGGTAAGGGTTGCTTTTTTTTCTTTGCCCAGGTATTTAAGATAATCGGAATAAATATGCAGGCTGTCGTTATCATTGATATGCACTTTGCCAAAAGCCTCCAGTATATTGGATTTGGTGTTGATGGAGGCGCTGTCGCAATAGAACAATGTTTTCTCCTGCTGAACAGCAACATGGCCCACCAATATCTGGTATTCGTTCAGTGAATCAACTTTTTTATAGCTGATCTTATCTGCATGTAATATGTTGATCTGCTTTTTTGCAGTAGTATCTGTTATTCCGGGCTGCTGTGCATGCATGTATTTTACTGTGACGAGTAAAATAAAAAGAAGTAATATTTTTTTCAATCTTGCAAGCCCTCTCATTTCTTTTCAGGTGATGATGTGCTGTCTTTTAAAGGCTCTGTAAGATAATCGCCTTTGTCTTTTTTACCGAATACAGAAATATTTACATAACGTTTGGGATGCGCACGAAGATCATCCATTAATATATTAAGACTGCGCACTGTACTGTTAAGATTATTGTACATGTCTTTGCTGTTTACAAGTGCGCCAATCGTTCCGTCTGTAGAATTAACTTTAGCCATTACATTGTTTAATTTTTCAACGGCGCCTTTAAGACTATTGATAGCCCCATCAATATCTGCCTTAGAAAGATTTTCTGTGGTCTTATCAATATTGCTCAACATACTGCTGATCTTTTCGTTATTGCCCGCAAGATTTTTTGTAAAGCTGTCAAGGTTGTTTAATGAATGGCTTAATGCACCGGATTGATTGTTGAGTAAACTCTGCAGTGAAACAGCAGAAATAGCAATACTTGCGGTTGCTTTATTAAGGTTTGCCATTACACTCTGCAGGTTGCCTTTTGTATTAGGATCAAGCATAGTGTTGAAATTCTGCAACAATGAATCGAGTGACTTTAAAGTAAGTTGTAACTGGTCTGCAACCGGTGATAATTTATTAGAAATGTCTCCCAGCAATCCTGCAGATTCACGTGTCATAAGCGTATCATTGGGTTTTAAATAACTGGTGCTGCTGCCGGATTTAATGATAACAGCCGGTGACCCAAGTAATGATGCATTGATCTCTGCAATAGAATTATCAGGTATATTATAATCACCGTTTAATTTTATTTCAACCACCACAGCGGTAAGGTTATCATCTGCAGCATCAATGCCGGCAACAGAGCCTATCTGAAATCCATTAATGTACACAGCATTGGAAACCTTTAATTCTTTTGTATCGGTATATTTTGCATACAGGTAAGTACCTGTTTTAAAAAGGCTTTTTCCTTTCAGAAAATTGAAGCCCAATATTAAAAATGTGATGGCTATTGCAGTTAGTGCGCCGATCTTTGTTTCGTTGGATATTTTCACTTATTAGTAATTTTTTTTCAACTGTTCTTTTTGAATGTGTTTTTTATTTCTTGTGTACCCGGCTGTCTGAATGCTTATGAAGCTTTCGTTGCGTCGCACTCCTGTACTGTTGAATAGTTTGCAGCAATCAGCAGTCAGGTTTCAGTTAAAGACGCTTTGTGTTACTGAATACTGATACCTGATAGCTCATACCTGTTTCGAACGTACAAGTGAGTGACACAACAGCCGATGCCACAAAGAACTACTGCCGGACAAATAAAAATTATTACAGCTAACAATAAAATTAAGTGCAATAATTATAGCGGCAAAACTAATAGTTATGTGGCAGAGACGTAAAAAAGATTTGTAAAAATCAGGTTTACTATGTTAAACTATTTGTTAGGATTTTCAAGTGTATAACGATAACGTTGTACTGCCTGGGTTATGGCATCTGCAGTTTCCTGCTGGCCTTTATCGCTGTTGAGGTAATCTTCTTCTTCAGGATTGGTTATATAACCTGTTTCTACCAAAATGCTTGGCATGGCAACTGCCTGTAATACCCAAATGCCCACCTGGCGCTGCAATGCACCACGTACGGCGCGGCCGATATTTTCGAATTCTTCTTCCACCGTTAATGCAAGACTGGCACTGCGTTCAAAATATTGCTGGGTTTTAAGTGTATATAAAATTCTTTTCTCAGGAGAATCAGGATCGAAGTCGCCGATCTGTGAGCCAAGTGTACTATCGATATACAATGATTCGTTTTCACGCATGGCAAGTTCTTTATCATCATTTTTATGCACGGCCCATATATAAGTAGATGCGCCTTTTGCAGGGTTAGGTGTGGACCAGTAATGATAGGTAGGAACTTTGCGTGTTCTTTTTTTGCGGCTCTTGCCTTTGCCGGTATAATAGGTTTGCGTTTTGTAACCGGTGATCTCGCTATGTCTTATAGGATCCGCTGCATCGCAGTGAATAGATATGAAAAGATCTCCATTGGCATTATTCGCTTTGTCTGCCTTTATTCTTGGGTTATCGAAAACGTCGGTGGTCCTTGTCATTACAACATTTACATCCGGCATTGCAAGCTGTAGTGTTTGCTGCAGTTTAAGCGCTATCTTTAAAGTAAGATCTTTTTCTTTTGAATAACTGCCATCGGCACCACCGTCTTCGCCACCATGCCCCGCATCTACCACGATGGTTCTTAAACCCGGCTTTTGTAAATGGCTGGTACTACCGCTGCTGATCTTAAAAGATGATAATAAAAATGTACAACCGATAAGGATTACAAAAAGATTTTTTTTATTGAGCATAGTTACTGTTCGTTAAACTTGTTTCTTCACAAATCATTTATAGTTTAAAGCCCTATTTTTGTCCGACTCTTATGTTGAAACGTTGCAAAACTAATATAAAATACTTTTTATTCTTTATAACAGCTTTGCTGCTAACTGCAATAACGTTTATTACAGATGCTAAGTACAAATCTCCCGAACCTTTTTTCAAATTATTAACAGCCTGTACTGATACAACTATAAAAAATGATACTGTTATAAAGACTGCGAAAGATACAAGTATACACAATACAGGCGACAGTGCGACACTAAAAGATACTTCCGGTACAATAATAACAGTTGATACACTTAACTATTCAAAAGATTCCATTGATGCTCCAATAGATTATAGTGCAGAAGATTCCGGTGTGCTTATTATTAAAGACAAAAAATTTATGTTGTATGGCAAGGCCAAAGCAAAACATGCTGATATTGCCCTTGATGCAAATACCATTATTTACGACCAGGCCACACAGGTAATAACAGCTTATGGCGGAACAGATACTTCACTTGGCGCTTTAAATAAACCCAAACTTGTACAGGGTGAAACTGAATCGACGAGTGATACCATTGCTTTCAACATGAAGAACCAACGCGGTCTTACAAAAAACACCTACCTCAAAGAAGGCGAAATGTTTGTGGCGGCACAACGGTTTAAGAAAATAAGCAAGGATGAAGGTTTTGGTTACCGTACTACTTTTACTACCTGCAATCTTGATACACCACACTTCGATTTCAGGGCAAAGAAAATAAAGATCATCAATAATAAAATTGCTGTTTCGGGACCAGCCTATCCTGAGTTTGAAGGTGTGCCCATGCCCATAGCTATTCCTTTTGGTATTTTCCCATTAAACAGGGGAAGGCATTCAGGCCTGCTGCCACCACAGTTCGCATCAAGTCAGGATTTTGGCTTGGGCCTTGAAGGACTTGGTTACTACAAAGTACTTAGCGATAATTATGATGTTACCATACGTGGCAATATTTATTCTTATGGTGGCTGGAGTGTGAACATAACCCCGGATTATTATAAGCGCTATAAATATAAAGGCAACCTGAATCTTGCTATACAAAAGACCAAAATTTTAAATAGTTCTCCTTCTTCCAAAGAAGAGTTTACCACATCAAACAGTTTTTTTATAACGTGGACGCATTCCCGGGACCCTAAAGCAAGACCGGGAACTTCTTTTAGTGCCAGCGTAAGGGCGGGCAGTACCAAGTATAATCAGTATGTAACCAATAATAGTTATACTAATTTTCAGAACCAGTTAAGTTCATCTATCACATGGTCAAAAAACTGGAGCCAGGGAAAATATAATTTGAGTGTTTCAGCCAACCACGATCAGAATAATAATCTTGGTCTTGTAAACCTGCGCATACCTACCGTAAACTTTAGTGCTACCACTTTATATCCATTACAGCCTAAAGATTTTGTGGGCATACCTAAATGGTACCAGAAACTTGGTGTTTCTTACACTGGTACGGTGCTTAATCAAATGTCGTTTTATGATTCGGCTTTTAGTTTTAATAAACTCTTAGATACCGCACAATGGGGCGTGGAGCACAGGATCCCGATCTCGCTAACGCTACCTCCTTTAGGGCCCTTTACAGTAAGCCCAAGTATTTCCTATTCAGAAAGATGGTATGGGCAAATCTTGAATAAACGATGGGATGATAAAACAGATTCATTAATTACAACAATACAGCGCGGCTTTTATACAGCAAGAGAAGTGAGTTTCGGCATTTCTGCAAACACAAGGATCTTTGGAACATTCAACTTTCCCAAGTCTAAAGGAATAAAAGCTATACGCCACGAAGTAAAGCCTTTCATTTCTATGAGCTACAAGCCAGACCTGGTAAGCCAATATTATAAAACGGTTCAGATTGATTCCAGTGGTGAAAACTTTAGTACATATTCGGTGCTGCAGGGCGGTGTGCTGGGCACCTACAGTCAGGGCAAGTTTGGAGGTTTAAGTTTTGGTATTGATAACCTGCTTGAGATGAAAGTAAAAGACAAAAAAGATACATCTGCAAGCGCTACAAAAAAGATAAGGCTTATAGATGGATTGGGCGTTACAGGGGGCTATAATCTCATTGCAGATTCACTGAACTGGAGCCCTTTTAGTTTTAGCCTGCGCAGTACATTGTTTGATAAAATAAATATTACCGGCAGTGCATCAATGGACCCTTACGGCGTTGATACTTTTGGCCGCCGTGTAAATCGTTTATTATGGAAAGAAGGAAAGATAGGGCGCCTTACAAATGGAAGCCTTGCTATTTCCACTTCGCTAAAAAGTAAATCAAAAGACGGAAAGACAGATAAGGAGCGCATTCCTGTTGATGAGACACTTACACCCGATGAGCAATTGCAGCAGTTAGAATATGTGCGCAATAACCCTTCAGAGTTTGTGGATTTTGATATTCCATGGAATGTGTCACTCTCCTTTTCGTTAAGTTTTTACAGAACACTTTCACCTAACTTAAAAGATTATGTTACTTCTATCAGCAGTAATTTAAGTGTTAATGGAGACTTTAGTTTAACACCTAAATGGAAGATCGGGGGCAATACTTATTTCGATTTTAAAACAGCAAAGATACAGCAGCTTTCCATGTTCATTACAAGAGAAATGCATTGCTGGCAATTGGCTATAAACGTTACACCTGTTGGTTTATACCGGTCATTCAACATTACGCTCAATCCCAAATCAGGTATACTGAGAGATCTTCGCATCAATCGCTCAAGATTTTTTTACAGCCAATAATTTTTGTTGACAAGCAATTGCACTTGTGGCATCGCCGGTTGTGTCACTCACTTGTGCGTTCAGAACAGGTATAAGGTATCAGGCATCAGCATTCAGTAAAACAAAGCGTATTTAACTGAAACCTGGCTGTGCTGATTATTGAAACCTATTCATCAGTACAAGAGTGCGACGCAAGCAAAGCATCATAGCATTACAAAAGCCGGCTACATAAAAATAACTCAACACATAAACTACCAGCCGTGCTTTATCTTTGCGGCCGTAAATCAGGATCATGAAGATTTTAATGGTATGCCTGGGCAATATTTGTCGCAGCCCTTTGGCAGAAGGAATTTTGCAACACAAAGCAGATAAGGCCGGGCTTGACTGGAAAGTGGATAGTGCGGGTACTGCCCATTATCATATTGGTGAGGCGCCGCACATGCTTTCACAAAAAGTAGCAAAGATGAATGGCGTTGATATTTCATCGCAGCAATGCAGGCAATTCAAAAAAGAAGACATGCTTGCATTTGAAAAAATTTATGTGATGGACAGTGAGAATTACATCAATGTAAAACATATCAGCCGTGAGCTTTGGGACGAAAACAAAGTTGAGTTGTTACTAAATGAATTACATCCCGGCAGGAATATGAGTGTGCCTGATCCATGGTACGGTACAGAAGAAGGCTATCACAAAGTTTATAAAATGATCAGTGATGCATGTGAGGTGATCATTCAAAAATATGGCGCTTCTGTTACTAAAGGAAATGGGCAACATTAATTAAACATCAACCAAAATTTATCAGAGAATAGGTACAATATGAAACCATCATTACCACAAGGCACAAGAGATTTTGGCGCAGAAACGGTTCGCAAACGCAATTATATTTTCAATACTATAAAAAATGTTTTTGAACTATATGGGTTTCAACCGCTGGAAACACCAGCCATGGAAAACCTGGAAACATTAATGGGCAAGTATGGAGAAGAAGGCGATAAATTAATTTTTAAAATTTTAAACAACGGTCTTGATAATCCTTCCAAACATGAGCAGGCAAAAGTAGATTTCGAAAAAGTAATGGAAGGCAAAAACGTAAAAGGCATTACAGAAAGAGCATTGCGTTATGATCTTACCATTCCATTTGCACGGTATGTTGCGATGAATCATGGGCAGCTTAGTTTTCCATTTAAGCGTTACCAGATGCAGCCTGTTTGGCGTGCAGACAGGCCACAGAAAGGACGTTACAGGGAATTCTATCAGTGTGATGCGGATGTAGTTGGAAGCAATTCTTTACTAAATGAAGTAGAGCTTGCAAATATTTATGCAACTGTTTTCAAACAACTCGGTATTGATATTGAAATAAGAATTAACAATAGAAAGATACTCGCTGCACTTGCAGAAATATGTGGCGGTGCAGATAAGCTAACGGACATAACTGTTGCAATAGACAAGCTTGATAAAATTGGTTTGGATAAAGTAAAAGAAGAATTATTACAAAGAGGATTGAATGATAAACAGGTTAGTATTATTGAAAAGTACTTATCTATTGATGGAAGCAATGATGAAAAATTGCTTCAGTTAAAAACGTTAATTACTGAAAATGCAATAGGCCAAAAAGGAATAGAAGAGCTGGAGTTTATTTACAACTTCTGTAATCAACAACAATCAATCACCAACCTGCAATTTGATTTTACTTTAGCCCGTGGTCTTAACTATTACACAGGAACCATCTTCGAAATAAAAGCATTGAATGTACAGATGGGCAGCATTGGTGGTGGTGGCAGGTACGATGATCTTACCGGCTTATTCGACGTGCCCAATTTACCTGGTGTTGGTATCAGCTTTGGGGTTGACAGGATCTATGACGTAATGGAAGAATTAAAATTGTTTCCTGCAGAAGTGCAAACAGGCACACAGGTTTTATTCTTTAACCTTGGTGAAGCAGAATGTAAAAAAGCATTTGGGCTGATACAACAATTAAGAAGCAAAGGCATCAAATGTGAAATATACCATGAGCAATCAAAATTTGATAAGCAATTCAAATACGCAGAAAAGAAAAATATTCAATACGCTGTAATTATTGGTAGCAAAGAACTGGAAGAAAATACCTGTGTTATAAAAGATCTGAAGAAAGGAGAGCAGCAGATCATTAAACAAGAGATGATTGAACAATTTGAATTTTAATAAATGAAAGATGCCGCTTCTTAAAAGCGGCATCTTTCATTTGGTATGTATTGAATTAATTATTCCAGCCCTTCATATACAACCGCAGCACCCTGCCCAACACCAACGCACATCGTTGCCAAACCATATTTACTTTTTGATCTGTACATTTCGTGAATAAGTGTAGCAGATATTCTTACACCACTGCATCCTAATGGATGTCCCAATGCAATAGCACCGCCATTCACATTTACTTTAGCAGCATCAAGGTCGAGTTCTTTTACACAGGCAATCGACTGTGATGCAAATGCTTCATTCAATTCAATAAGGTCAAGATCGCCTGCTTTTAAACCTGCACGCTGCAAGGCTTTCCGTGAAGCAGGCACAGGCCCTATGCCCATGATCGCCGGGTCAACTCCTGCAACACCCATACTTATTACTCTTGCTATGGGCTGCAATCCAAATTGTTTTACTGCTTCTTCACTTGCTAATAACATGGCTGCAGCACCATCATTGATACCACTTGAATTACCGGCTGTTACTGTTCCGTCTTTTGCAAATGCAGGTTTTAAACCAGCAAGCTTTTCAAGAGAAGTTTCTCTTGGGTGTTCGTCCTGCGCAAACCAGGTTATGAGCCTGTCGTTGATCATCTCAACAGGAACAATTTCATCTTCCCATTTTTTTTCATTGAGCGCAGCAACATATTTCTGCTGACTTTGAAATGCAAATGCATCCTGCGCTTCACGGCTTATATTCCATTTCTTTGCTACATTCTCTGCTGTTTCACCCATGGAAAACGGGTGATACATTTCTGCCAAATGTTTATTGATAAAACGCCAGCCAATAGTAGTATCGAATGTTTCATTTTTGCGGCTCCATGCACCATCACTTTTTGCTGTTACAAATGGTGCTCTTGTCATACTTTCCACACCACCGGCAATGTATAGCATACCTTCTCCGCACATGATCGCTCTTGATGCATCCATCACGGCCTGCAGTCCACTTGCACACAAACGGTTTACTGTATTACCCGCAACGCTTACAGGCAAACCAGCCAGCAACGCGGCCATACGTGCAACATTGCGGTTATCTTCGCCGGCCTGGTTGGCATCTCCGGCAATAACATCTTCAATGGCATTTATGTCTATCGTATCGTTGCGGTTCATCAATGCTTTTATAGCATGCGCCAGCAGATCATCTGGTCTTATAGAACTTAGCTTTCCGCCATAGCGGCCAATAGGTGTTCTTACAGCATCAATTACATAAACTGGTCTCATATATTTTTCTTTCGCTGCGCAAGTTAATTGTTAGCGGTTCTATGTTTAATATTTTTTTTGTTCCGGTCTGCAAAATAAGCATGATGCTTTTGTTGCGTCGCAGTACGTTCATCTTTCTGTACACTATTAAGCAGGTAATAAAAGTTACTTGTAAGACTTTTATAATAATTAATATCCAAAACCTTGATTTCCTTTATGGATTTAATTGGCCATTGCATCTAAGGAGAAATGCAGTATCTTTTACTTATTAAAACGATGTTTATTTCCGTACGTTTCCTGCTTAATGATTGTATATGTTTTTAATGACAAAAGTATAAATGAATGTAAACAATGCGGCTGCTTAAACAGGGCAAGATAGCTTTATGCCGATGAAAAGGAAAACCCCGAAGTGTGCGACGCAACGAAAGCTTGATAGTAGTATTGCAGCCCGGTAAAAAACTACTAATCATAAGTATACAAGATGTTAAAATAAAAATGATTTTTATTTTCTGCAATTGATAACATTCGGAGATTGGTAATAATAAAAATTACTATATTGCCAACCCCGGACAAATTACTATTCAATGGAGAATGAATTCAGGGATAGGCAAAGAAGAAATTACAGTACCATGCGTACTGTGTATAATATAACGGTTGGCATATTTATTATCGGTATTGGTTTGCTGATGTTTTTCAATGATAAAGTAGGGCTTGATCTTTTTGAGCAGTATGATAAAATGATGATCTATGCTTTTGGTGGTTTATGTCTTTTATATGGCGGTTTCAGATTGTACAGGGGGCTAAAGAAGGAAGAATAGTATGAAAAAAAATAATAAAGTTATTGGCTGCATGCTTTTCTTTGCACTGCTCATAATAACAGCAGGTTGTGGTGATGATAATAAAAAATCAGCTTACGATACACCAAAGCAGGGAACCATCAATATAAGTGTTGATGAGAGTTTTGAGCCGGTAATCAGTGAACAGATAAAAGTGTATGAGTCTTCTTATCCGGAAACAAAAATCATTGCATCTTATAAATCGGAAGCTGATTGTTTCAGAGATTTAGGGAAAGACAGTACCAGGATGATCATTGTGGCAAAGGGGTTAACAAAAGAAGAAAAGCAGCTTTTTACAGATAAACTTTCTTACGCACCAAACTTTGATATTCTTGCTTATGATGCCGTAAGTGTTATCATTAATAAAGATGCGAAGGACAGTGTATTTACCCTGCAGCAGTTGCAGGACATGCTTAGTGGAAAAGATAGCTCTAAAAATGTGGTAGTGGATGGAAATAATGCCACGAGTACAGTTAGATTTTTGCTTGATTCTGTGTTACGTGGGAAAAGTTTTAGCAGTAAAGTAATGGCTGCAAACGGTAGTAAATCAGTAGTGGATTATGTTTCTAAGAATGCTGATGCTATTGGTTTCGTTGGCTCCAGTTGGGTTACCAACGACCAGGATCCTGAGCAGCTGGCCTACAGAGATAAAATAAGATTTGCTTTGCTTGAGTGTAGAAGAAACTGTGACAGCGGAAGTTTTGCAAAGCCATCGCAGGCTACTATAACATATGGACAATACCCTTTGGTACGTCCTTTGTATTATATACTAAAAGAAAATTCAACAGGATTGGGAACAGGATTTACAAATTACTTAAACCTGGAGAGAGGCCAGTTAGTTTTTAGAAGAAGTTTTCTTGTACCGGCTAAAATGTATTTTGGTTTAAGAAAAAGTAATGTAGAGTAAACATATAACACCAGTATAAAACGTAGAAAATGAAGAAAGCAACTTTAACACTATTCTCGGTTGTTCTTGCAACATCATTTACGATTGCACAAAGTTTGGATGAAGGCATAAAGTTTCTTTACTATGAGCGCACGAAAAGCGCAACAGAAACTTTAGAAAAGGTAGTCGCTTCAAATTCAAAAGATCCCAAAAGTATATATTGGCTTGGTCAGGCATATCTTGCCGCAGATGATATTGCCAAGGCAAAAGCACTTTACCAAAAAGCATTGACTGATGGTGTTAATGACCCCTGGATATGGGTGGGTATGGGACATGTAGAATTGCTGGAAGGCGGGGATAAAAATGCTGCCCGTCAACGTTTTGACCAGGCTATTACTGCTGTAACACCAACTAAAGGAAAGAATAAAGGCAATCCTGATCCCGATATTTTAAATGCAGTTGGGCGTGCAAACGCAGATGGAAGCAGCCAACAGGGAGATATTGCGTACGGTATAGAAAAATTGAAACAGGCGCAAGCGTTAAACACTACTGATCCTGACATTGATATAAATCTTGGTAAGAGTTATCTGAAAAAGGGCAGTGAAGGGGGTGGCCAGGCAGTAGAAGCATTTACGGATGCTACTGTCCGTAATCCCCAGTATGCAGCAGCTTATTTTCGTATTGGAAGAGTTTACCAAAGCCAGAATAATTTAGAATACATGAATGAATGGTATGGTAAAGCAATTGCTGCTGATCCAACTTATGCTCCTGTTTATCTTGCTTATTTTAATTACTACAAAGAAAGAGATGTTAATGCTGCAAAAGAATATTTGGATAAATATGTGGCAAATGCAGATAAAGATTGTGCTACTGAATATTTTGTTGCTGACTATTTATACCGTGCCGGTAAGAACCAGGAGTCAATAGCCAAGGCAAAAGAAATGGAAAATGGCGCTTGTAAAGATTATGCCAGGATTAATATCATTTATGCATATAATTATAATAAACTAGGAGACAACGCTTCCGCTGAAGAAGCTATAAAGAAATTTTTCAGTAATCCAAACCCTGGTAAAATTGATCCTTCCGATTATGTTATTGGCGCAACAATTTATTCAAAAGATAGTTTAATGCGCGATTCTGCAGTTGCATTACTTCAGAAGGCTTATGAAACTGATACGGTTCGGGCAAATAAACAAATGTATGTAGATAGTATTTCTGCAGTTTATAAAAGAGCGAAGAATTACCCCAAGAGATTGGAATGGGTGGCAAAAAGCTATGCAATGAGCGCCAATCCTACAAACAGAGATATCTATGATTATGGCGAAGCAGCATACTTTGCGCAGGATTGCCAGCTTGCAGATTCATTATTTAAATTATATCAACAAAAATTCCCTGATCAGATTTATGGCCCGTTGTGGCAATATAAAACGGCGCAAGCCTGCGATACATCTATGACTAATGGACTTATTGTAGCTCCGGCAATTAATTACATTAATTTTTTAAAGACGGATACAGTAAAATATAAGCCAACTCTTGTTCAGGTTAACGGTGTTCTTGCAGGTTATTATGCCAATACAAAGAAAGATGTTGATTCTGCAATATATTACTTGCAGCAAATACTTGTTTATGATCCAACAAATCCGGATGCTGCCAAGTATATTGATATTTTACAAAAATCAAAACAAAAGAAATCCGGCACGGCGAATGATAAAGAACCTGCCGATAAAACAAAATCAAAAACCGGTAGCGGTAAAAAATAAATCTAAAATATCTTTTATAAAAACTCCACTTTTCAAAGTGGAGTTTTTTTTTGCCAACCCTTGCCCTTATTTTTGCGGAGCAATTCAATATTATGAGTATTCCCCACATTTTATTAGATGCACAGGCTACAGGAACAACTTACGACTACTTACCCATCGCAATCCAACTGATATTTGCAGCAGGCTTTGTGGCTACTATGATGTTTCTTACGCATTTTTTTGGCCCTAAGCGTAAAACAACAGACAAACTGGCAACCTTTGCGAGTGGTATTTCTACTCATGGAGATGCACGTCAACCCATGGCTATCAAATATTTTCTCGTTGCTATTTTATTTGTACTATTCGATGTGGAAGTGATTTTCTTTTATCCTTATGCAGTTAACTTCAGAGGTTTGGGTTGGACAGGTTTTACAGAGATACTTTTATTTTTAGCATTTTTCCTGGTTGGCTTTATATATATAATCAAAAGAGGAGCGCTTAAATGGGAAGACTAATATCAAAGGTTTAATGCTCAAATTTGAAAATGCGTGAATAGAAAACATAAAGTGTTGTTGATTGTTAAAGAAATAAGGCATTTTCAAATTATGTAATTTTTCAACTTTTCAAATTGTATTTATGTCACGTCCTGTAAGGTTTAATATACATCCAAAAGAAGCCAATCTCAACGATACAGTCGCTATCGCAGATATGCCCGAAGGCCACCAGGGCGAGGGTTTCTTTGCAACCAAATTTGAAAGCGTGGTAGGTTTGGCAAGAAAAAATTCTCTATGGCCTTTACCTTTTGCAACTTCCTGCTGTGGTATCGAATTCATGGCAACTATGGGTTCACATTATGATCTTTCCCGCTTTGGTTCAGAACGTTTGGGTTTTACACCACGCCAGTGCGATTTGCTGATGGTAATGGGTACCATCGCAAAAAAAATGGCGCCGGTTTTAAGACAGGTTTACCTTCAGATGGCAGAGCCACGTTGGGTTTTAGCGGTTGGTGCGTGTGCATCTTCCGGTGGTATTTTTGATTCTTATAGTGTGCTGCAGGGTATTGACCAGGTTATTCCTGTAGATGTGTATGTGCCCGGTTGCCCTCCAAGACCTGAAGCAATTCTCGATGGTTTTATACGCATACAGGAATTAGTGCATAATGAAAGTTTGCGCCGCAGAAACAGCGAGCATTACAAAGCTTTATTGAATAGTTACGGAATACAATAGTAATGTGCGAATTTGCAAATGTGCTGATGTACAAATGATAGGTTTAATACCGGCAACAGAATATATGGCATCTTCGTTGCGTCGCAATCCTTTCAACTGAAGATTAAATATTAAGCTTTAGTTGAAAAATAAAAATGTTTTGAAAATATCATCTATACAAATAATATAAAGCCCCTTTAGGGGTTTGGGGTATGAGCTTAACAAACGACATTATCAAAGAGAAACTAATAGAAAAGTTTGGCGACCAACTAACCAACTTTGAAGAACCTTATGGCATGCTTACTTTCGAAGCGCCAAAGGAAATGAACCTTAAAGTAATGCAGTTCCTGTTTGATGATGAAACACTTCGCTTTCAATTTTTAACTGATCTTACAGCGGTACATTATCCAAATCAAAAAGGAAGGGAATTGGCAGTTGTTTATCACCTGCACAATCTTGTAGATAATATTCGTTTGCGTTTGAAGGTATTTACAGATATCAATAAGCCCGATATTTTTACGGCAACCAAATTATATTCATCAGCAAACTGGATGGAAAGAGAAACATATGATTTCTATGGAATTAATTTTGTTGGTCATCCCAACCTGAAAAGAATTTTGAATGTGGATGAAATGGATTACTTTCCTATGCGCAAAGAATACCCATTAGAAGATCAAACGAGAATTGATAAAGATGATGAAATGTTTGGTCGCGGTGGAACATTTGGATTTGGAACGGAAAGGAATAAAACAGGTGAAACAATGGCAGAAGAAGATAAAGGTAATGTTGGCGATAAAATAGTGTAATGTGCTATTTATTTTTGCGCAAAGAATAAAGCGTACAAGTGAGTGACACAACAGAAGTCAAATAGTAATTCAAAAGTTAAGTACATAAAAATAAAAATATAAGACAGTAATGTCTGATCAACTTACAGCACATCACGTAAAACTCCCCGATGGTTCCATCGAGAAACAGACAACCACGCTGAATCTTGGACCAACACATCCTGCTACACACGGAGTTTTCCAGAATATTATTGAGGTAGATGGTGAGCGCATTGTTTCTGCAGAACAAACAGTGGGCTATATACATCGTGCGTTTGAAAAAATTGCTGAGCGCAGGCCTTTATACCAGATCACACCATTGACAGATCGTTTGAATTATTGCAGTTCGCCGATCAATAATATGGGCTGGCATTTAACCTGCGAAAAACTACTGAAGGTTAAAACACCGAAACGTGTAGACTACTTGCGTGTATTAATTATGGAGTTGGCACGTGTTGCAGATCATTTGATTTGTAATTCGATTGTTGGTGTGGATGCAGGTGCTTTGTCTGTATTCCTTTATGTTATGCAGTACCGCGAACTGATCTATGAGATATATGAAGAAGTCTGCGGCTCCCGTCTTACAACAAACATTGGGCGTATTGGTGGGTTTGAAAGAAATTTTACCAACACTGCATTTACAAAACTGGAAAAGTTCTTAGACGAATATCCAAAGGTGTTGAAAGAGTTTGAAAACCTTTTAACACGCAACCGCGTCTTTATGGATCGCACAATTGGTGCGGGTCCTATCAGTGCAGAACGTGCATTGAATTATGGTTTTACTGGTCCAAACTTAAGAGCTGCCGGTGTTGATTATGATGTTCGTGTACATAGTCCTTACAGCAGTTATGAAGATTTTACTTTCGATATTCCAGTTGGCAAAACCGGCGATACGTATGATCGTTTTTTAGTACGTAACCTGGAGATGTGGGAAAGCATGAAGATCATTACACAGGCTTATCAAAAGATACAGGAGTTTAAAGGTGCTGAAGCAGAAGTGTACCATGCAGATATTCCTGAATATTATTTGCCCGATAAGAAAGACGTGTACACAAAAATGGAAGCTTTGATCTATCATTTCAAGATCATCATGGGTGAGACAGAAATTCCACCGGGAGAAGTATACCATAGTGTTGAAGGTGCAAACGGAGAGCTCGGTTTTTATTTAATTAGTGATGGTGGCAGAGCTCCATACAGACTGCATTTCAGAAGACCATGCTTTATTTATTACCAGGCATTTTCTGAAATGACAAAGGGAAGCATGCTTAGTGATGCTATCTTAACTATGAGTAGTCTGAATTTGATAGCAGGAGAGATGGACGCATAAAAATTCTAAATTAAAAAGTAAAAATTCAAAACACTTTTTTTGACTTTTTACTTTTGACTTTTACTTATATGGCACAGTTTTCAGAAACGCAGATGACAGAATTTAACAGGCTTGTTGCCCGTTATCCTGAAGGCAAGCAAAAAAGTGCGTTGCTTCCGGTGTTGCATTTGGCGCAGGAAAGTTTTGGTGGCTGGCTAAGTTCAGAAACTATGGACTATGTAGCTGAACTTTTAAAGATCGAGCCGATTGAAGTTTACGAGGTGGCTACATTTTACAGCATGTACAATTTAAAACCTGTTGGTAAATATATGTTCGAAGTTTGCCAGACTGGTCCTTGCATGTTGCGTGGAAGCGATGATATTATTGGATACATCGGTCAAACGCTGGGCATTAAACCTGGTGAGACAACTACCGATGGAATGTTTACATTGAAAACGGTGGAATGCCTTGGTGCATGCGGTTATGCGCCCATGATGCAGCTTGGGAAAAATTATCGTGAGCATCTTACAAAAGAAAAAGTAGATTCAATTATAGAAGAGTGCAGAAGAAATGCAGCGGCAAATAATTAGGAGCCGGGCAGCATTGCTGCTATGTAGCTTTTGTTGCGTCGCACTCTTGTACGTTTAGTTCTTTGTTCAACATATTTCAAACTTGCTATTATGAAAATGAATCCTTATTTAATTTTTGAAGGCAATGCTGAAGAAGTATTGAATTTTTATAAAGATGCATTGGGTGGAGTAATATTGATGTTGAGTCGTTATGGAGATAGTCCTGAAAAAACTGATGAAGAGTGGAAGCATAAGATCATACATTCGAGATTGCAATTTGGTGATAATCTGTTGATGATCTCCGATGGTTTCAAGGGTTATAAAACAGAGGGCAAGGGAAATATACAACTGAGTGTGGAAATGGATAGTGAGGAACAGTTACATGAAGTGTTTAATAAAATGAGTGAGGGTGGAAATGTAAAAATGCCTGTGGCAAAACAATTCTGGGGTGCTCATTTTGGAATGTTGACAGATAAGTTCGGTGTTGATTGGATGTTCAACTATTCGCTTGGATAAAAGATGAATAAAGTTGTTACAGTACAAGTGAGTGACACAAGGAACGATGAGTAAAGATTATAAGTTGGCTGATAAAATTCTTTTTAGGAGTTAGGGCTTATGAAATTATTATTAGAGAAGGATCATGTAGAAGGCATTCGTTACTACGATACTTACCGCCGCGAAGGTGGTTATCGCAGCGTGGAAAAAGCTTTGAAAACAATGAGCCCTGAAGCCATTGTGGAAGAAGTGAAGAAGAGCGGTTTGCGTGGTCGTGGTGGTGCTGGTTTTCCAACAGGTATGAAATGGAGTTTTATCGCAAAACCTGAAGGTGTTCCTCGTCACCTTGTTTGTAATGCGGATGAAAGCGAGCCGGGTACTTTTAAAGACAGGTATTTGATGGAATTCATTCCGCATTTGCTGATTGAAGGTTTGATTGTTTCCTCTTTTGCGCTGGGCAGCAATGCAACATATATTTATATCCGTGGCGAATACGCATGGATTGTTGATATACTTGAACAGGCAATCACAGAAGCAAAGAATAATGGATGGCTTGGTAAAAATATTTTAGGTACAGGTTTCGATTGTGAGATTTATGTGCAGCGTGGTGCAGGCGCTTATATCTGCGGAGAAGAAACTGCGTTGATAGAATCTTTGGAAGGTAAACGTGGTAACCCAAGAATTAAACCGCCGTTTCCGGCTATCAAAGGTGTGTGGGACAGACCAACTGTGGTGAACAATGTTGAGACACTTGCTGCAGTTGTTCCAATCATTAACATGGGCGGTGAAGAATATGCGAAGATCGGTGTTGGCAAATCAACTGGCACAAAGCTTATCTCTGCATGTGGTAATTTAAACAAGCCCGGCGTCTATGAAATTGACATGACCATTTCTGTAGAAGAATTTATTTATTCTGATAAATATTGTGGTGGTATTCCAAATGGCAAGAAGCTGAAAGCTTGTATTCCTGGTGGATCATCCGTTCCAATTCTTCCTGCCAATCTTTTGCTCAAAACTGCAAAAGGTGAACAACGCATGATGAACTATGAAAGCTTAAGTGACGGCGGTTTTGCAACAGGTAGTATGATGGGTTCCGGCGGTTTTATTGTGCTGGATGAAGACCAGTGTGTGGTGCGTCATACATTAACGCTTGCAAGATTTTATCGTCATGAAAGTTGCGGACAATGTTCTCCTTGCCGCGAGGGTACTGGTTGGATGGAAAAGATTCTGCACAATATTGAATATGGCAAAGGCAAGATGACGGATGTAGATTTACTTTGGGATATTCAAAGAAAAATAGAAGGCAATACCATTTGTCCATTGGGTGATGCCGCAGCGTGGCCCGTTGCAGCGGCAATCCGGCATTTCAGAGATGAGTTTGAATGGCATATTTTAAATCCTGAAGAAAGTCAGAAAAGGAATTATGGAATTGCGCACTATGCAGATGAGCGTGCTGTTGCGGTGTAGATTTTTTATGTACTTAGCAACAGAATAATTATTAAGCTTCTGTTGCGTCGCACACTTGTATTGATAGTTCTTTATTCACTATAATCAGAGCAAAGAATTTATATGGCTGATCAACAACAATTATTTAAAGTTACTATTGACAATATAACGGTGGAAGTTCCACCGGGTACTACTATTCTCAACGCTGCCCGTAAGATCGGTGGCGATGTGGCGCCGCCTGCAATGTGCTACTACTCTAAGTTGCAGGGCAGCGGCGGTAAATGCAGAACCTGTTTGGTAGAAGTATCAAAAGGCAGTGATAAAGATCCGCGACCAATGCCAAAGCTTGTTGCAAGTTGCAGAACAACTGTTATGGATGGTATGGAAGTAAAGAATATTACTTCTCCAAAAGTAATAGATGCAAGAGCAGGTGTAGTAGAATTTTTATTGATCAATCATCCTTTAGATTGCCCAATATGTGATCAGGCTGGTGAATGTCATTTGCAGGATCTTAGTTACGAGCATGGCAAAGCGGGTACCCGTTACGAATTTCAAAGAAGAACTTTTCATAAGGTTGATCTGGGGGATAAGATCCAGTTGCACATGACGCGTTGTATTCTCTGCTATCGTTGTGTATTTGTTGCAGATCAATTGACCAATAAAAGAGAACATGGGATTTTAGATCGCGGAGATCATGCACAGATAGCCACATATATTGAAAAGAATCTTCACAATGAATTTATAGGGAATGTTATTGATGTTTGCCCTGTTGGTGCATTAACAGATAAAACATTTCGTTTCAAAAATCGTGTTTGGTTTACAAAACCTGTTGATGCGCATAGGGATTGCCCTAAATGTTCAGGTGAAGTTCAGCTATGGATGCGTGGTGATGAAGTGTTTCGTGTTACAGCTCGTAAAGATGAGTGGGGCGAAGTAAAAGACACTACATCAGGTAAACCAGGCTGGATCTGCAATGATTGCCGCTTTGATAAAAAGCATATCAATGATTGGGTGATTGAAGGCCCTTCAGCAATCAGCCGGCATTCAGTTATTTCACAGGGGCATTATGTTGGTATTGAAAAACCCAAAGAAGTATTGATAGATGTGATGGGTGGCCGAAAACCAAGATTATTCTTGGATATTCATGATGTAAGTGAAGTAAACAAACCAAATATAGAATTGAGTTTGATAGATGGGCCAGCTACCAGTGACACCTTTAACGGAACTAAAAAAGATTAATTACTAATGATACTGCTTACTATTGACTGGGCTTTGATAATTGAAAAATTAGTGTTGATCGCTATTATTATTACAGCATCATTGGTAATTGCAATGTATGCAACATATGGTGAGCGTAAAGTAGCAGCGTGGATGCAGGATCGCCGCGGACCCAACCGTGCCGGGCCTTTCGGAATATTACAACCACTTGCAGATGGTATGAAATTATTTTTCAAAGAAGAAATTATTCCTACCAGCTCCAGCAAATTTTTATTTATTCTCGGCCCTTCACTGGCTATGCTCACAGCCATGATGACCTGCGCTGTTGTGCCATGGGGCGGACACTTGGAATTATTCGACAGGAAAATAAACCTGCAGATCGCAGACGTAAATGTTGCAATATTATTTGTATTCGCTGTAGTAAGTCTTGGCGTGTATGGTATCATGATCGGTGGCTGGGCATCCAATAATAAATTCTCGCTCATGGCTGCCATGCGGGGTGCCAGCCAGGTTATCAGTTATGAATTGCCAATGGGTCTTGCATTGATTGCACTGTTAATGATAACGGGTTCTCTTAGTTTAAGAGAAATGGTTGATAAACAGATAACCGGTCATTGGAATATTTTGTATCAGCCACTTGGTTTTTTAATATTCTTTGTGTGCGCTATGGCAGAGTGTAATCGTGCGCCATTTGATCTGCCCGAAGCAGAGAACGAATTAAACATGGGTTATCACCAGGAATATTCATCCATGAAACTTGGGTTCTATTTATTTGCCGAATACATTAACATGTTTATCAGCAGTGCGATTATGGCCACCTTATTTTTTGGTGGGTACGATGTACCATTCCTGAATGAAAGTACACTTTCACCAAATGTTGCGGGCATAATTGGTATCGTCGCATTTCTTGGAAAGATATTTATTTTCATATTTGTGTTTATGTGGATACGCTGGACATTGCCGCGCTTCCGTTATGATCAGTTAATGAATCTTGGCTGGAAAGGCTTGATACCACTGGCTTTAGTGAATATGGTTATTACTGGTGCAGTAGTTCTTTGGTTGAATAATTAGCATATTGTGATCCCAACTGTTGAATAAGCATTGTGCTTTTGTTGCGTCGCACTCTTGTACTAAAGAATAAGTTTCGGCAATCAGCAGTCAGGTTTCAGTTAATACGCTTTGTTTTTTGAATGCTGATACCTGATAGCTCATAGCTGTTTAGAATGTACAAGTGAGTGACACAACAGGCGATGACCAAAGAAACAGAAAGCTTGTAAGCAAATAGCTATAACCAGATAAAATTGGTAGCTATAGTTTAGAAAAATATTTTTGCAAACCTTAAGCTGTAAGTATTATACTGAAAGCTGAAAGCCGAAACATAATGCAACCGTTAACAAACAGAGTAAAAGAAGTAGACAGAAAGCCGATGACGCTGGGCGAAAAAATTTATTTGCCTGCAGTGCTGAAAGGCATGTCTATAACTTTTAAGCACATGTTTAAGAAAAGGCCTACTATTAATTATCCTGAACAAACGCGGCAATTCAGCCCTGTATTTCGTGGATTACATGTACTTAATCGTGATGAAGAAGGAAGAGAGCGTTGTACTGCATGTGGATTGTGTGCTGTTGCATGCCCTGCAGAAGCAATAACCATGGAAGCTGCAGAACGCAAACCAGGTGAAGAAAATTTATACCGTGAAGAAAAATATGCAGCTAAGTATGAGATCAATATGCTGCGTTGTATATTCTGTGGTTTGTGTGAAGAGGCTTGCCCGAAAGATGCGATCTATTTAAGTGAAACTTTTACACCGTCTGATTATGCACGTAAAAACTTTATTTATGGCAAAAAAGATTTGTTGATACCTGACCCAAAAACACAACCTGAGGAGTTTGCGAAAGCGAGAGGAGAGAAGAAGTAATTTGAAAATGGATAATTTGATAATTTGAAAATGACCAAAACCAACTACAATTTTCAAATTTTCAAATTTTCAAATTGATGAATTATACATGAGTACTACTGAAATATTATTCTGGTTTTTAAGTGTTCTTGCCTTGTTCAGCGCTATTATGGTGCTTGTGAGCAAAAACCCCATCCATAGTGTATTGTGGCTTATTGTTGTTTTCTTTGCAATCTCTGGTCACTATCTTTTATTGAATGCACAATTTCTTGCAATTGTAAATATCATTGTATACGCCGGTGCTATTATGGTGCTGTTCCTGTTTGTGGTAATGTTGATGAACCTGAATAAAGAAACAGAACCGCAACGTAATATCTGGATGAAATTCCTGGGCGTAATATCAGGTGGTATGTTGTTGTGGATATTTATATCTGCTTCCAGATCTGCAGGCGAAATGATAGGTAAAACTGTTGAAACAAATACAGGAGATATCGGTCTTATTCAAAACCTTGGTAAAGTTTTATTTTCTGAATACGCTTTGCCATTTGAAATAAGCAGTGTGTTGTTCTTAAGCGCCATGGTTGGTGCGGTGGTAATTGGTAAAAAGGATTAGAATCAGTACATATTCAAAATAGCATTATGCCGATTCAATATTATATAGCCTTAGCAGCATGTTTATTCTGTATTGGAGTTACGGGAGTTTTAACACGCCGTAATGCCATTATTATTTTCATGTGTATAGAGCTTATGCTTAATGCTGTGAACTTATTACTGGTTGCTTTTTCGAAAATGAACATAAGCGCTGGTCTTAATAAAGCTGTTGTTGCAGGTGCAGGCACAGATGCCCAGTTATTTGTGTTTTTTATTATGGTGGTTGCTGCGGCGGAAGTAAGTGTGGGTTTGGCAATCATTGTAATGATGTACAGGAATATACATTCTGTCGATATTAATTTTTTGAACAGGTTAAAGAATTAAGCCCATCCTCTAAAAAGGGGTAAGGCTTTTATCATAAATAATTAATCTTAAAATATTCTCCTTTAGGAGATAGGGGCTTATGGATAATTTAGTTTACCTGGTACCATTATTTCCATTGCTTGGTTTTTTGATAAACGGGCTTTTCAGGAAGTCTTTATCAAAAAGTGCAATTAGTGTTATAGGATGTTCTTCAATTCTGCTTTCTTTTATTGTAAGCATTGTTTTATTTACACAGGTAAAAGCAAATGGCGGTACAGTAAGTACTTTATTTAATTTTATTAATGTTACAGATTTTCAGGTTCCATTTGCTTTCCAGGTAGATGCGTTATCTTCTTTGTTCCTGCTGATCATTACCGGTATTGGGTTTCTTATACATCTTTATTCTACTTCATACATGCATGATGAACCTGCAGAACATTTTGGCAGGTATTTTTCCTATCTCAATCTTTTCGTTTTCTCTATGTTATTGTTAGTGCTTGGTGCTAACTATGTAATAATGTTCATTGGTTGGGAAGGCGTGGGTCTATGCTCTTATTTATTGATTGGTTTCTGGTTTAAGAACAATAATTATAACTATGCGGCTAAGAAAGCTTTTATAATGAACCGTATTGGCGATCTTGGTTTTCTGCTTGCAGTATTCTGGATGTTGAATAAGCTTGGCACCGCTACTTACAGTGAAGTTTTTGATCTTGCTGATACATTGTCTCCAGGTGATGTTACTGCTATTACTATGTTATTGTTTGTAGGTGCAGTAGGCAAGAGTGCACAAATACCATTATATACATGGTTGCCCGATGCAATGGCTGGTCCAACGCCTGTATCTGCATTGATCCATGCTGCAACAATGGTTACTGCGGGTATTTATATGATAGCAAGAAGCAACATTTTGTATTCTTTGAGTCCCATGACTGAAGATGTGGTTGCTGTTGTTGGGTTAGCCACCGCTATTCTTTCTGCAACAATTGCGCTATACCAAAATGATATTAAAAAAGTTCTTGCTTATTCTACCGTGAGCCAGCTTGGTTTTATGTTTCTTGCATTGGGCGTAGGCGCTTATACAAGCGGTGTGTTTCATGTAATGACACATGCGTTTTTTAAAGCGCTTATGTTCCTTGGTGCCGGCTCTGTAATACATGCAATGGGTGGTGAACAGGATATCACCAAAATGGGTGGCTTAAGTAAAAAACTGCCGGTAACAACATGGACATTTGTAATTGGTGTATTGGCTATAACAGGCTTTCCCTTTACCTCAGGTTTTGCCTCAAAGGATGAAATATTGATGGCAACATATGCACACAGCCCTATCTTATTCTGGCTGGCATGTTTTGCAGCATTGCTAACCATGATCTATATGTTCCGTTTGATGATGCTGGTATTCTTTGGAGGGTTTCGTGGCACACATGATCAGGAACATCATTTGCATGAATCGCCTTCTGCAATGACCATTCCTTTGATCATTCTAGCAGTATTATCTGCCATTGGTGGTTTGGTACAGTTTCCTGAAATGTTTGGCGGGCACCCTTTTTTTAACGATTTTCTTTCGCCGGTGGTACCTGCAGAAGTGCATGAGATCCCAAATATCAGTAATGTTGAGTGGGGCTTATTCGGTGGAACTGTTGTTGCATTAATAATTGTATTTGCAGTTACACGTAAAATGTTTGCAAAGACTTCATTCGAAGGTGTTTATACCGGCATAAAGAAAGTAATGGCAGACAAATGGTATATAGACGAGTTATATGATGCCGTTATAGTAAGGCCATTGAATGCTTTGGCAGGTATATTAAAATCTGTTGTGGAAAAAACTATCGATGGTATAGTGAATGGCGTTGGCAGGTTTATAAATTATTCGTCAAGACAATTGAGATTGATACAAAGCGGCCAGGTGGGCAATTACATTTTATTTATGGTATTATCTATTGTGGTGTTATTTATAGTTTTCTGGCAGCAGGATAAAATTATACATTTCATGCAAACGATATTTTAGCGTGTTACAGGCTTTTGTAGTTCTATAACGCTTTGGTTGTGTCACTCACTTGTACGGCTGGAACATTGTTCAGCAATGATAAGGATGTTGAAGAGTGCGACGCAACAGGCGATGACCAAAAAAACAAATGCCCGGTTCATTAAATAAAAAATGGTGGAAGGATAAAGCAAAAGAATATGATCGCATTATTATTGATATTAATTCCATTGATCAGCGGGTTGATTACTTTTTTTACAAAAAGTGAACGCGACGCAAAAAGCTTATCGCTTTTTGCATCTATACTTACGCTGGCTGTTTCTTTTGCAGGTGTATATAGTTTGTTTGGCGCTGCACAAAATGCATATGATACCACATGGTTGTCTTTTATAGGAGCAAGATTTAGTATAGGTTTAGATGGTATGTCTAAAATGCTTTGCCTGCTTACGGGTATTGCTTTTCCAATCGTATTTGGTGCTGTTTATGGAAATACTTATAAGAAGTCAAACAGTTTCTATGCATTGATGTTGTTGATGCAGGCAGGTTTAATGGGAGTGTTTTTGGCAACAGATTGTTTGTTATTTTATTTCTTCTGGGAAATAGTGTTGATACCTGCTTATTTTCTTTGCTCTATCTGGGGTGGCGAAAAAAGAATTACTGTTACGTTTAAATTTTTTGTTTACACATTTGTTGGTTCACTGTTGATGCTGGTGGGCATTTTATACATGTACTTTAAAAATCCTGAGCATTCATTTGCACTTCAATCTTTTTATCATATCAGGCTCTCAGCAACAGATGAAAACTTTGTATTCTGTTTATTCTTTATAGCATTTGCTATTAAAATGCCGGTCTTTCCCTTTCATACCTGGCAGCCGGATACATATGAACAGGCACCAACTGCAGTTACCATGATCTTAAGTGGTGTAATGGTAAAGATGGGTTTGTTTGGTGTAATTCGTTGGGTGCTGCCCGTAATGCCTAATGCTACCGCGCATTTCAGCCAATTGATCATAATATTAAGCGTTATAGGAATGTTGTATGCATCGTTAATCGCAATAAGGCAGGATGATCTGAAACGTTTGATAGCATATTCATCTATTGCGCATATCGGGTTAATGTGTGCCGCTATTTTTTCCAATCAGCAGATAGGTATGCAGGGTGTGATGATACAAATGTTCAACCATGGTATAAACGTAATCGGATTGTGGATAGTTGCAGATGCAATAGAAACACAATTAGGCACCCGTAAATTCAGTGAGCTTGGTGGACTTGCTCAAAAAGCACCAGCACTTGCCATACTGCTGGTGGTAATGGCTCTGGCAAATATTGCATTGCCATTAACGAATGCATTTGTCGGGGAATTTATGATGTTTAACGGATTGTTCAGGTATAACATCTGGGTGGCTGTTATAGGTGGTATCAGTATTATACTTGCAGCAGTATACACTTTGAATATGATACAGAAAACTTTCTACGGTAATACATCTATCGTTACAGATGGCGCTATGGAAATTTCAACCGGTACAAAAATAATGCTGGTGATCCTGGTGGTCGTGGTGATCATATTAGGCGTATACCCGGAACCAATGCTGCAATTAACCAATGATGCCGTGCAGACAGCATTAGCAACAGTTAAATAATAGTTTACGAATAGCAGATTTACAATATGAACGCATTAATACTCTCGGCTGTATTTGGAATGATTATGATGTTCTGCAGTTTCCTTGTAAGGAACAGGGGAAGCCTGCGGCATATTGCATCTGTTGGATTGTTGATTTTACTGATTGCAAATATTGCAGACAGCTATACACATACGTTGTTTATTATAAACACTTATGGTATGCTGGCGTTTAGCAGGTTTGGTTATTTGTTTAACTCAATTGCTATCGGATCTACATTGATTTATGTATTGATAACCGGTAAAGAGATTGAGAAATACGGAAGATACACCGCTGAATATTTCACACTTATATTCTTTGTATTGTGTGGTATATCAATGTTGTCTTCTTACAATAACCTGCTTACTTTATTTCTGGGTATAGAGATCATGTCTATTCCACTGTATATCCTTACAGGCAGTGATAAGCGTAACATGAAGAGCAACGAAGCTGCATTGAAATATTTCCTGATGGGTTCTTTTTCAACAGGCTTAATGCTGATGGGTATTGCACTCACTTATGGCGGTACCGGTACATTTAGTCTTGAAGTAACGCGTGGTGGTGTTATGCCGGTTTATTTAAATGTCGCTTCCTTTTTGGAAATTTTCGGGTTATTGTTTTTGATGGTTTCAATGGCGTTCAAAGTTTCTGCAGCGCCTTTTCATTTCTGGACACCTGATGTGTATGATGGAGCGCCTAGTGTGTTTACATCCTTTATGTCTACTATTGTAAAGGCTGCGGGCTTTATAGCATTGATAAAATTATTTGATGTGCGTATGCAGGCTACCGAAAAAGCAATTGACTGGAACCTGCTAATGTCTATCATTATTGTTGCTACTTTATTAGTAGGTAATGTTACAGCTGTATTTCAGCAAAGTGTTAAACGTATGCTGGCGTATTCAAGTATTGCGCAGGCAGGCTTTATGTTGTTTTCATTAATGAGCCTTAACGATACTGCACATGAGGGTATTATTTTTTACGCAGCAGCTTATAGTATTGCAACTATTGGCATTTTTGCTGTACTGGTAAAAATGAAAGACTACACTTTTGAAGGATATAACGGTCTTGCAAAAACACAACCCGTACTTGCGGCAACCAATACAATATTTCTATTGTCATTGGCAGGTATTCCGCTCACCGCAGGCTTTTTTGCAAAATATCTTATGCTGGCAGCGCTTATTAAAACAGGTACTTATTTATGGCTGGTTGTAGTAGGCGTTTTGTTTGCAGCAGTAAGTGTATATTACTACTTCAGAGTAATACAGGCAATGTATTTCAAAGAAGGTAACCCTGAAACTGAAATCATTACTCATTCCTTTAAATGGGGGCTGATCTTTATAGCAGCTATTGTTATTTTGCTGGGTATTTTTCCTACTTCTATTCTTAACTGGTTATATTTCTAACCATTCAAATTATCTCTTTTCCACCTGTCTTATTTTTTCGCATTAAAGTAGTAATGGGTTTATCTTTATGTTTCAGGCTAAAGTGCTTTTGGCATCACCGGTTGTGTCACTCACTTGTGCGTTTGGAGCAGTTATGAGCTATCAGGTATCAGCATTCAGTAATCAAAACGTATTAACTGAAACCTGCCTGCTGATTGCTGAAACCTGTTCTTTAGTACAAGAGTGCGACGCAACAGAAGCTTCATAGATATTCGAATGCCTGGCCCACAACAATTACGTAAACCATGACGCTATTAGATTCTTTTTCATTGGCATACCGTACTATCCGCAGTAATAAACTTCGGACAGGTATCACCGTTGCAATTATTGCATTTGGTATTATGGCGCTGATTGGGATCATTACAGCTATTGATGCTATGAACGGTAGTTTGCGCGATAGTTTTTCCACCATGGGCGCTAATGGATTTACTATATCTTATAAAGAGCGCTTCAGGTTTGGCAATGATAACCAAACAGAAAAAGTTGAAAAGAATAAAAAGCAAAAGAAGTCAAATCTTGATAAGCCAATACAATTATCAGAAGCCGAGTTATTTAAATCAACATTTAACTATCCTGCTTTGGTAAGCATAGCACTTGGTGGTCCAGGCGGAACAGAGATACGTTATAAAAGCAAAAAAACCAATCCAAACGTGCGGGTAAGTGGCGGTGATGAAAATTATTTGCAGGTAAACGGTTTCTCTGTAGAAGCAGGCAGAAACCTTAACAGGCTTGATGTGCAAACAGGCCGTAATGTTTGCTTACTGGGCAGCGATGTGGCAACAAAACTTTTTAGTGAAACAAATAAAGCGCGGGCAGTAGATAAGGTTATTAATGTGGCAGGGGTTCCGTACCGCGTTATTGGTGTATTAAAAAGTAAAGGTTCAAGTGCTTTGCTGCGGGCAGATAATGTGATCATTACAAGTTATAATAACGTGAGGAGAATGGGTAACTCATCGCCTTCTTTTACGCTGGGTATTATGGCAAATGATGTGCAACTGCTTAATGGTGCAGTTAGTGAAGCAACCTCTGTATTTCGCGGCATAAGAAGGCTAACACCTGGGGAAGACGAAAACTTTGTTGCTGAAAAAAGTGATAAGCTTGCTGAAACTTTTATAAGTCTTCTGGGCAGCATACAGGGTGCAGCCGGGGCTATTGGCCTTATTACACTTATCGGGGCTGCTATTGGCTTAATGAATATCATGCTCGTTGCGGTAAATGAAAGAACAAGAGAAGTGGGTTTGATAAAAGCGTTGGGTGGGAAAAGACGAAATATTCGTCAGCAGTTCCTTTTTGAATCAACAATTATTAGTTTGCTGGGTGCCTTTTTTGGAATAGTGTTTGGCGTTTTATTGGGCAATGTAGCTTCACTAATATTTAAATCAGGGTTTGTTGTGCCTTGGGGTTGGGTTATTACAGGTGTTCTTATTTGTAGCGGTGTAGGTTTGCTGGCAGGTTTATGGCCTGCCATTAAAGCTTCAAAACTTAATCCTATTACCGCATTGCGATACGAATGACCTTATTTTGCAACCGCAATATTATTGTTGCTCTTAGCTTCCTTTGGATCTCTATTTTCTTCATTTTTATCAATTACTTCCAATGAAACTTTTGTAAGGCCAATTTTGCTTGTAAGTCCTATCTTCTTTGCTGCTGCAATGGTAAGATCTATTACTCTTCCTTTTTTAGCCATTCTGGGATGCATTCTGTCATTAATGCGTACAACCACGGACTTGCCATTGTTTATGTTAGTTACCCTTACCCAGGTATTTAATGGAAGGTTATTGCTTGCTCCGGTATATTTAGCATGTTTAAAAGTTTCGCCTGTCGCTGTTTCTGTGCCTTCAAGATTTTTACTATAAAAACTGGCAATTCCGTTTATTGTTTTTGGTTTTACAGCAGCAGGTAGTTCCTCCTCTGCAACAAGTGAAATGCTGTCCGGTTTAGCTAATAAAATAGAATCTGCAGCAACCGGAGGAATAGAAATTGTGGAATCGGCAGTATCTTTTATAATAGCTTTTGGAGCTATATAAATGGCAGGTTGTGCGTCTACCTGCATTAAAAAAATCACAATCAGTAATAATGAATAAAAAGCTTTCATTGCAACTGTTTTGCGGATTACCAAAATGGAAACCCAGGTTACAAAATTTCAAAGCCTGTCTTCTTTCTCTTTGTTTCTACAGGGAATTTATCCTTTCTAAAAGTCTCTTGCCCATAGGCAACAATTATGCCCGATAAATTAGCTTTTTGATAACTCGTTGAAAAACAATTATTCTTTTTATTATTAAAAATTTGCAAATCAGTGGAAAATGCAAATCTGTATTTCTAATTGGGGCTGGTATTAATGTTAATTCACTGAACATTGGCCTGGCGACAACAAGCAACCCAAGTATGGTTAGGGTTGCAAAATACAGAAAAGTAGTAAGGCGACAAGGAAAAATTAACAAATGTTAGTTTTCATGAGCTTTATTTCTGATGGATCAACAGAAATATTTTCAAGGGTTTCATGCATTAAAGGCTGTTTAAACTCCATAGCAGAGGTTATATTCTTTCGGGCAGATGAATGTAGTTCTGTGGCTCCCGTATAACCCGCTATTTCTTTGATATTATTACCTCTTACTCCACTTCCGGGCATAATAATAATTCTCTCGGCAGATTGCTCTACCAATAGCCTTATCAATTCTTTTCCGTCAAAAGCATTTGGAACCTGCCCACTTGTGAGGATGCGCTGGCAACCACATTTTATTACATCTCCAAGAGATTTTAGAGGCTCTTTTGCCCTGTCGAATGCTCGATGAAAGGTAACTTCCAAAGGGTAGGCAAGTTTAACAAGTTTAGCTGTTCGTTTAATATCTATGCTCCCATCCGGCAGAAGGATGCCGGTAACAACGCCTTCAAATCCCAAATCTTTGCATAAAAGAATATCTTTTTTCATCACCTCATATTCATCATCGCTGTAAAGGAAATCTCCGCCACGAGGACGAATAATTGGGAAAACCGGGATACTAATTTTTTCCCTAACTGTTTTCAATGTACCATAAGAAGGAGTTGTACCACCATCAAAAGGGTTTTCGCATAATTCAATCCGGTCTGCACCGGCATTGGCAGCTATGATTGCAGAATTAATATTGAAAACAGCAATCTCTAAAATGCCCCCTGCCCCCCTAAAGGAGGGATTAGAAATATCACTCATTCTATTCTTTGTTGATTAATGTTTCAAGTGTTGAAGTGTGCGACGCAACTAAAGCCTGATTATAGTCATACAGCTTAGTACATTATTCTTCTTCAAAATCTCTTTAGGGATTTATGGCAAAATATGTTTTCCATCTATCAACTGGCTGCCACTATCTGCATAGCAAACTGCAAAATTGAAGCCCTTCTGTATACAATAAGCGCCATATTCTCCCTTGTTATTGATGGCAATAAATGCAACCTGGAAATCTTTTGCTTTGTCTCCATTGCGTTTTATGATTCTTTCAATTGCAAGTTTGCATGCATTCTCCGGTGTATTACCTTGCCTCATTAATTCAACCACGAGATGTGTGCCGCATGTTTTAATTACTTCTTCACCAAGACCTGTAGATACCGCCGCACCTACTTCATTATCAACATAAAGACCTGCACCGATGATTGGGGAATCACCAACACGCCCACGCATTTTGAAACCCATACCGCTTGTGGTACAACTGCCGCTGAGATTACCTTTCGCATCTATTGCTAGCATACCAATGGTATCATGATTCCATGCACCATTTGCAAGTTTATTGGGCGCAAATGAGCCGGAGCCTTTAGTGTTTTCTATATTGATCTGCGGTTTATAATCAGATTTTTTTAACCATTCTTCGTAAGCTTTTTGTGCATCCGGAGAAAGCTTATCTTCTTCCAGCGGAAAGCCTTCACTTACGGCGAATTGTTGTGCACCAGTGCCCACCAACATTACATGCGGTGTTTTTTCCATTATGCGTCGTGCAACTGAGATAGGATGTTTTATACGTTCAATAAATGCTACGCTCCCTGCATTTCCATGTTCATCCATAATACTCGCATCCAGTGTTACATGACCATCGCGATCAGGATTAGCGCCAAGGCCTACACAACAACTTAACTCAGATTCTGTAACCATTACACCTTTTTCTACAGCATCTAATGCACGGCCGCCATTGCGCAACACTTCCCAAGCCCCCTTATTGGCATTAATACCAGCATCCCATGTAGAAATAACCAGTGGCATTTTGCCATTAAACGTTTTACCAGATGCAAATAATTTTCCTGATAAAAATGTCCCGGCTCCTAATGAGCCCATTTGTAAAAAACGGCGACGATGTAACATGTGCTTTTGCTGTTTTAAGTTGATTGGTGGCAAGGTAGCAACAGCAATTGAAACAAATGCGGAAAATAAATCCCAATATTCCAACAATGTTTGCAATTGTAAAACTAATTATGATGCACTTTCAGTTTTTGCAGCATTTCATCATTCACCGGATCGCTGTAAACGCCGTATGCACTTACCAGCGTTCCTTTCATGCTGCCATCCTTTGCTTCTATTACATAAATTATAGATGAATCATCCGGGTTTGTCATGCCTTCGAACCTGTAAAAATTGGTTATCTCAAATTGCGAAGGTGTAAGACAAAAGCCCGTTTCCTGGCATTTTACATGATCAAATGCAAGATTGAAATCTATATTGTAGCCGCGTTGTTTAAGATCATTCAGTGCATCAACAAGTGTATCATAAGTCTGCATAAAATAAGTTTTATTAAAGATAATTATTTTGTTGCCAGCACCTGTAATTTATGGCATCGCCTGTTGTGTCACTCACTTGTGCGTTCTGAGCAGGTATGAGCTATCAGGTATCAGTATTCAGAAAGCAAAGCGTATTTAACTGAAATCTGACTGCTGATTGCTGAAACCTATTTTTCAGTACACGAGTGCGACGCAAAAAAAGCATTATACTTATTCTATTGCCTGGTTCATAAAAAATATTCGCCTATTCTTTGTGTATAAACAGTAATTGTAACTTTGCCCACACAAAAAAAATAAAGCGGGCGAATGAAGTTATATCCTGAATCGGCGGCGGTGCAACTGGAGTTTGATAAGATCAAATCTTTATTAACTGAACATTGCAACAGTGAGTATGGCAAACAGAAAGCAGAGCAGTTACGTATACATACCAAAAAAGAATTCATAGAACTGGAGCTACAGCAAAGCAATGAATTTAAATTACTGCTACAGCACGCGCAATACTTTCCCAATGATCATGTGCTGAATATTGCACGGGAAATAAAGCTATTGGGGATACCCGGCAGTACATTAAGTGGTGAGGAATTTATGCTGATACGAAAACTGGCAGAGAGCATAGAAAAAATATTCCGCTGGTTTGATAACGAAAGACGTATTGCTTATCCTGCGCTAAGCAAAGTAATTGAAGATACTTATTATGAAAAAATAATTGCTGAACTGATAGACGATGTGATGGATGAATATGGCAATGTAAAAGACAATGCCAGCGCAGATCTGCAACGGATACGCATGAGTCTTTACCGCAAAAGAAATGAATTAAGAAGAATGTTTGAAAAGGTTGTAGCGCGTTTAAATAAATCCGGGTATGCTGCAGATATAGATGAAAGTTTCAGCAATGGAAGAAGGGTAGTAGCAGTATTCTCTGAACATAAAAGACAGGTAAAAGGGATTCTTCACGGCGAAAGCGACAGTAAAAAGACGGCCTACATAGAGCCGGAAGAAACCATAGAATTAAACAATGATGTTTTTGCATTAGAGAATGATGAACGTAAAGAAGTGTTACGTATACTAAGAGCATTAACGGCACAATTAAGTTCATATAGCGGCTTGCTGCAGAATTATTATGCTGTAATTGGTGAATATGATTTTATAAAAGGTAAGGCAAAACTGGCTATTGATGTAAATGGCAATTATCCAAATATAGTTGATAAGGCACATATTGAATTAACAGATGCGTATCATCCGTTACTTTATTTATACAATAAAAAAACAACAAGAAAAACAATTCCTGTTACACTTACACTTGATGATAAAAAAAGGATACTTGTTATAAGCGGTCCTAACGCAGGTGGTAAAACAGTTACCATGAAAACCATTGGGCTTAATCAAATGATGATGCAGAGTGGTTTGCTGGTTCCTGTTCATCCTAATTCTGTAATGGGAATCTTTAAACAACTTTTTATTCATATCGGCGACACACAAAGTATAGAATTTGAACTGAGTACTTATTCATCCCACCTTTTGCACATGAAATATTTTATTGAAAATGCAAACGGTAAAACATTATTCTTTATTGATGAATTAGGCAGTGGCAGTGATCCTAATCTTGGTGGTGCGTTCGCAGAAGTGATCATGGAAGAGCTTTCGCGCAGGCATGCTTTTGGAATTGTTACCACGCACTATCTTAATTTAAAAGTGATGGCCAACCGTACTATTGGCATCATTAATGGTGCTATGGCTTTTGATGAAGTAAACCTGCAGCCTATGTATAAACTAATGGTTGGCAAACCCGGCAGCTCTTATACATTTTCGATTGCTGAAAGAATTGGTTTGCCCAAACATTTGATCAGCCGTGCAAGACAACTGGTAGATGAAGATCATTTTCGTTTGGATAAACTATTGAACAGAACAGAGCAGGACCAGCAGCAATTAGACAAAGACAAAAAAGAGCTGAATAAGTTATTACACGAGAATGAAAAGCTGCGCAAAGAAATGGAAGCGGTTATGAACCGTGAAAAGCATCGTCAGCAGGTGGAAGTATTGCGGCACCAGAATCAAATAACGGAAGAGCGCATTGCAGAAATGAAAGAAACAGAACGCAAGTTAAAACAGATCATGCTGGAATGGCGCAGAACAGAAAACAAGGAAGAAGTAATGAAGCAGGTACAGAACCTTTTATTTAAAAAGAAAGAGCATGCTGTTGTAAATAAACTGGCAAAGAAGATAGAAGCAAAATACAAAGAAGTAAAAGCCGAGATAGCTGTTGGTGCAAAAGTAAAAATGAAAAAGAATCATCAGGTTGGTGAAGTAAAAGAGATACGAGGTAAACGTGCTGTGGTACAAATAGGGTTATTACCTATGAGTGTTGAGTTAAATGATCTGGTAGTGGTGGAAGAAAAACAAGCAGAAGTAAAATAGCTTTGATTTACTTCTCTAATAGGTTACATTCCTTCTATCAACTTTGCAATACCAAATGCGGCACCTGCAGCGGCAGCACCAATCATCATTACTTTCAATCCACCTGTCCATTGGTTTACACCGGTGATTTTACTTTTGAAAAAGCCGAAAATAAACAGGCAAATGAGTGTAATGACAACAGATATTTTTAATGCTTCCACTGAATCATTTACAAAGAAATATGGACTTAGTGGAACCAATCCTCCCACTACATAAGAAAGCCCGATATTAAATGCACTTTTGCGTGCACGTTTGGGGTCAGGCTTATCCAAACCAAGTTCGTGTTTCATCATAAATTCCACCCAGCGGTCTTTATCTTTTACCAGTTCATCTGTTGCTTTATCCTGCACTTCCCTGCTCAGGCCAAGCGATTCAAAAAATTCCCGTACTTCTTCCCTTTCTTTTTCCGGCAGGTGATCCACTTCCCAATATTCTCTTTTCAGTTCGCTGTTGTAATGATCCTGCTCTGTTTTGCCCGCAAGAAAACCACCAAGCCCCATTGCAATAGAACCCGCAGCAATTTCGGCAATACCAGCCAGTATTATTACAGCCGTACTGTCCACCGCACCGCTCAAACCCGCTGCCAGTGCGAATGGTACAGTAAGTCCATCGCTCATGCCAATAACAATATCGGTTAAAAGATCAGAGCTTTGCAAATGTTCTTCGTGGTGTAAATGTGTATCCTGCATACGCTGAATTAGAGTGGCAATATAATCATTGCAAATTGCAAAAAAGCCGACTGCTGTTACAATGTGGAAATTTTTATGAGCCCGGCATTTGGGTTTCATGGCGTCAATTGTTGCGTCGCACTCTTGTACTGAAAAAAAGCTACGAGTCTTTAGCTGCGAGCAGAAAGCATTACTGGTTTATTATTTGCTTATACCTTACAGCTTGTTGCGTATAGCCCGAAAAGTACAAGAGTGCGACGCAACCAAAGCTAAATACATGTTCTTATGCTTGGTACAAAAAGAGAACTATTGGTTTAATATCCACTTAAAACCCAGTTCATATTAGCAATATTTTCTATGGGCTTTCGTTAATGCAAAAAAGTATCCATGCGAATAACCAATTTCTTAATATTCATAGTGCTTGTACACACCAGGCTTTTCGCACAAACCGATACTATAAAACTTGCACAGACCGACACCGTAAAACTGGTTGTTGTTGATGCGCAGGAGGCTGAAAAGAACTACAACGAAGGCATCAGTTTTTTGCAAAGCAAAACTTACGATAATGCCATTACTGCATTTACCAAAGCTATTGATCTTAAGCCTGAAATGGAAAAAGCATACTACAACCGCGGACTTGCTTTATCTGAATTAAACAAATCAAACGAGGCTGTTGCTGATCTTACCAAATCAATAGAATTGAATCCACAGGCAGATTATAGTTATGCATTGCGTGCACAGGTTTATATCAATACCAATGAAAAAGAAAAAGCATTGGCCGATCTTGCAAAGACCATTGAACTAAATCCAAAAAATGCAGAAGCATGTTACAATAAAGCTGTAATTGAATTACAGGATAAAGATTACAAAGCTGCTATTGCTGATTACACAAAAGCTATTGATGCAAAACCAGATTATGCTTATGCCTTAAATGATCGTGGTAGCGCAAAACTTGGAATAGACAGTATTGACGCTGCCATTGAAGATTATGAAAAAGCATTAACGATAGATAAATCTCTTGCCTTTACTTATAATAATCTTGGTACCGCTTATCGGAAAAAGAAAGATTATAAAACAGCAGTGTTGTACTATGATAAAGCGATCACCTTGAAAGCAGATTATTACATTGCCTATAATAACCGTGGTACTGCAAAGCTTGAAGACCTTGACCTGGATGGCGCTGCAGCCGATTTTAATAAAGCTATAGAAGTGAAAAAAGATTATGCATTTGCTTATAACAACCGCTCATCGGTACAATACAAAAAGAAGAATTATGATGCATGCATAAATGATTGCACCACGGCTATTGGTTTAAACCCTGCATATGGAGAAGCATATTTAAATCGCGGTATCGCAAAAGAAATGATGAAAGATTTTAAAGGCTCCTGCGACGACTTTACAAAAGCTGCATCATTAGGTATTGATGTAGCAAAGAAATATAAAGCAGTTGTATGCGAATAATTTTTACCCTTGTATAATTCCCCATACTATGAAGACTTTCTTTTTATATATTTTTCTGTTTGCCGGCCTTGTTACAAATGCACAGGTGAATACAGCATTTGATAAAATTAATTTTCCTGATCAGAAAGATGCATTCAAAGAAGCGAAACATAATTATGAAGAAGGTAAAGAAATATTTCAAACCGGCTTTAAAATGTTTCTTGCAGAACGTGATTTCTTTTTGAGCACACACGATTATATGCCGGTTAGTCATAATGATTATCATCATGCAGGAGAGATAGCTTTTAAGGAAGCTTTGAAATTACTGGAGCCTGCTAATAAATTCAATCCAAACAATGCTGATCTCAATTGGATGATCGCGTTCTCTAAGTTTCATATTAACAGTGCAAGTGATGAATCGCTTCAATATTTTGAGAAAGCATACAAACTTGACCCGAATGTGTTTCCTGATCTTACTTATTTCGCCGGCTGGGCCTATCATTTGCAGGCTAAATGGGATAATGCGATAAAGTATTACAACTTATACCTTGCTTATTTAAAAACACAATCAAAAGCGCCTGCCCATAAATTAGAAGATGTAAATAAAAAAATAAGTGAGTGCGAAAATGGTAAAGTATTAATGGCAAAACCACAACGTGTGTTTGTAGAGAATTTAGGAGCCGGTGTTAACTCTTCTTCCCCGGACTATAGTGCTTTTATTACGGCAGATGAATCTGAACTCTTCTTTACTTCCCGCCGAGATAATTCTACCGGTAAAAAAATTGATCCGGGATCCGGTAGTTACTTTGAAGACCTGTATGTGAGTCATAAAGATCACGGTGCATGGGGTACAGCTCAAAATCTTGGTCAGCCAATCAATTCAGAAGGTCATGATGCAACGGCTGGCTTGTCCAACGATGGCAACACACTCTATATTTACCAGGATAATAAAAGTGATGGAGGTGATCTTTATGAGAGCCAGTTGAAAGGCACTGCCTGGCAAAAGCCGGAGCACATGAATAAATACGTTAACACAAAATTTCATGAATCAACCATATCAGAATCTTTTGATGATAAGCTGATCTATTTTGTAAGCGATAAAGAAAATGGTCTTGGCGACAGGGATATTTATTTCTGTAAAAAAGATGGAAAAGGAAACTGGACAGGCACTACTAATATAGGTCCAACTATCAACACAAAATATGCAGAAGAAGGCGTGTTCCTGCATCCCGATGGTGTTACCATGTATTTCAGCAGCCAGGGACACGGCACTATGGGTGGGTATGATATTTTTAAATCCAATTTGGTAGATGGAAAATGGAGCGAGCCTGTAAACCTTGGCTGGCCAATCAATGGTCCTGATGATGATGTATTCTTTGTAGTATCAGGCAATGGCCGCAGGGGTTATTATTCATCGGCAAGAGAAGGTGGCTATGGTGATAAGGATATTTATGCTATTACATTTCTTGGTGAAGAAAAACCTTTTCTTTTAAGTAATGAAGATAATTTGATTGCCAGCGTTACTGCACCTGTTAAGACGATACAACCTGCACCACCAGTTGAAATAAAGACACCATCACTTACCATTCTTAAAGGAACTATTACAGACGCTGTAACACAGGAACCATTAGAAGCAACCATTGAATTAATTGACAATACCAAAAATGAACTCATTGCCACATTTAAATCAAACAGTGCTACAGGCAAGTATTTGGTTACAATACCCGATGGCAGGAATTATGGAATTGCTGTAACACGTGATCCTTATTTGTTCCATTCGGAGAATTTTGACATACCACCAACGAATGGTTACCAGGAAGTGATCAAAGATGTGCAACTCAAGAAAGTGGTAGTGGGCACTAAGATCATTTTGAAAAATATCTTCTTTGATTTTGATAAATCAACTTTACGCCCTGAGTCTGTAAATGAACTGGAGCGTCTCATTAAATTCCTCAACAACGAACCAACAGTAAAAATTGAAATTGGCGGACATACAGACTGGAAAGGTTCTGATGAGTACAACATTAAGCTCTCCCAATCACGCTGCGAAAGTGTAGTGAAGTATTTGATAGATCATGGCATTGCCAAAGAAAGGTTGACAGCACATGGCTATGGTGAAAAAGTGCCGATAGATACCAACGAAACGGACGAAGGCAGGCAAATGAACAGGAGAACAGAGTTTGAAATTTTGAGTAAATAAACTTTGTATACTTTTTACTCTACTAACCCAATAAAAGTCCCGCTGAAGAGGTGGGATTTTTATTGAATTTATTTATGAGCCATGCTTAAGTATTTTATGGCATCGGTTGTTGCGTCGCACACTTGTACTGCAACAAGAAATGCATCAATGGAGGAATATTAATCAAAAGTTGAAGAGTGCGACGCAACCAAAGCTTAATTTTTATTCTTCAGCTAAGTACACAAAATAAAAATCCCGCTTCATCAGCGGGATTTTTATTTATTCCAAAATCTTCAGCGACTTATCAATGATACCTACACATTCCAGTATCTGCTCTTTTGTAATGAGCAGTGGTGGTGCAAAACGGATCTTATCGCCATGTGTAGGTTTGGCAAGCAAATCATTTTCTTTTAACTCGAGGCAAAGATCCCACGCAGCTTCGGGATTGCTGTGTGAAACAACAATTGCATTCAACAAACCCTTACCACGAATGGTAGTAATAAATGGTGAGTTGAGTTTTTGTAATTCACTGCGGAAGAGTTCACCCATAGCAGCGGCGTTCTCTGTCATGTGTTCCTCTTTCAATACTTTTAAAGATTCGATTGCTACAGCACAGGCCAATGGATTGCCACCATAAGTAGAACCATGTTCACCGGCTTTTAGGTTCAGCATAATATTATCATTGGCCAACACTGCGGACACAGGCATCGTGCCGCCACTCAATGCTTTGCCAAGGATCAATATATCCGCTTTTACATTTTCATGATCGCAGGCCAGCATTTTACCGGTACGTGCAAGACCTGTTTGTATCTCATCCGCCAGCATCAGCACATTGTATTCTGTGCAGAGGTCACGGATGCCTTTTATATAGCCATCAGAAGGAACTTTTACACCAGCTTCGCCTTGTATAGGTTCAAAAAGAAATGCAGCTACATTCTTGTCCTGGAATGCTTTTTCCAAAGCGGCGAGATCATCATAAGCAATGATCTCAAAGCCGGGCATTAAAGGACCAAATCTTGTGTAAGCAGAAGGATCACTGCTGAAAGAAATAACGGAACTTGTGCGGCCATGAAAGTTCTGTGCGCACACAATGATCTTCGCTTTATTATCCTCAATACCTTTTACCACGTAGCCCCAACGGCGTGCAAGTTTGATGGCTGTTTCTACTGCTTCAACACCGGTATTCATCGGCAACACTTTATCAAAACCAAAATAACTGGTGATGAATTGTGCATACTCGCCAAACAAATTGTTGTGAAATGCTCTTGAACAGAGGGTAAGTTTTTGTGACTGCTCAATTAATTTGTTAATAATGCGTGGATGACAATGTCCCTGGTTTACAGCAGAGTAACCGCTTAGAAAATCGTAATAACGTTTGCCGTCAACATCCCACACAAAAACACCGGAACCTTTTTCTAAAACAACAGGAATGGGATGATAATTGTGCGCACTGTAATCTTCTTCCAAATGCAGGAAATGCGCAGAGCGCTCTGATAATGATGTATGCGTAAGCATAACCGTAATATTTTAAATGTTGATTGAATGAATTACAAATAAGAAATCAGGCAACAGGAATTGTCGCCTTAACTGGATTTATACAGTTCGGTGATTGAGGAAATCTAAATTTAAACTAAGAAAATGCATGTTTTGTAATTCGGGTGCAAACATAAGGTTTTAATGCCAATAAGCATTCAGTAATTTAATGGTTTCCATGGCTTCTTTTACATCGTGTACCCGCAGTATGGTAGCACCGTTTAATAAACCAATTGTATTTAAAACCGTGGTGCCATTTAATGCTTCTTCGGCAGTAATGCCCAATGTTTTGTAAATAGTCCCCTTTCTTGAAAGGCCCAACAGGATTGGCTTTTCTAGCATTTTAAATGCAGATAAATTACGCAACAGCTCAAAATTATGCGCAATGGTTTTACTGAAACCAAAACCGGGATCCACGATCACGTCAGTAATGCCGGCCAGCTTGCAGGCTTCTGTTCTTTCAATAAAATATTCGAGCATTTCTTTGGTAATGTTTTCATATTGAGCCTGCGCCTGCATGTTCTGCGGGTTGCCTTTCATATGCATACAAACAAACGGTGTTTTGAGCGCAGCAACTGTTGATAGCATTTGTTCATCCATCAATCCGCCGCTGATATCATTAATGATATCAGCGCCTGCTTCCACTGCTTCTTTTGCAACAGATGCATAGTAGGTATCAACAGAAGTAATTGTTTTGGGGAAAGCTTTATGAATGGCTGCAATTATTGGTAGCACACGGTGTAATTCTTCTGCAGCATTTATCTTTTCGCTGCCGGGTCTTGTGCTTTGTCCGCCGATATCTAAAATGGTTGCGCCTTCCCTTATCATCTTTTCGGCCTGTTCCAGAGCTACATCAATTGTTTGCTGCCTGCTGCCAGTGAAGAATGAATCAGGCGTGGCATTGATAATGCCCATTACAATGGGTTGGTTAATTGTTAGTAATCTTCCACGGCAGTTAAGTGTAAACATTGTTGGCTTTCCTTTATTTTTGAACGTAATAACCTGTTGTTCTCAAAGCTGCGTAAAGATAAGAATGTACAAGAGTGCGACGCAACAGAAGCCGAAGAGAATAATAAAAGTTGGGTACAAAAATTTAAAAAACAAATGAGCAATACGAATACACAATTTGATGAGGTTGTAAAAAGTTGTAAAGATATTTTTATAAAAAAGACGAAAGATTATGGTACATCGTGGCGTGTGTTGCGCACTATTAGTGTGGTTGACCAGATCTTTATTAAAGCATTGCGTATACGTACGATACAGGAAAAGCAGGAGCAAAAAGTTGGCGATGATATTGCCAGTGAATTCAAAGGCATTATTAATTATGCAGTGATAGGCATGATACAATTGCAATTGGGTAAACCTGCTGTGGAAGATGTAAATGCAGAGCAGGCAAGCGTTTGGTATGATGAGCAGGTTGCTGTTGCAAAAAAGACAATGCAGGATAAGAATCATGATTACGGTGAAGCATGGCGCGAAATGAGCCAGGAAAGTTTTGCTGATCTTATTTTGGTGAAGCTGTTGCGCATAAAACAAATTCTGCAAAACGACGGACAGACATTGATAAGCGAAGGCATTGATGCAAATTATATTGACATACTTAACTATGCTGTGTTTGCGTTAATTTTAATTGCAGAGGGGATGCATTGAGCAAGCTTTAAGTCTTTGTGGCATCGCCGCTTGTGTCACTCACTTGTACATTCAGAACTTTATTCATCATAAGAAATACCTGCATAAGCATTAATAAACTTTTAAACTTCTTCACGGGATGAAAAAATTATTGATCGTTATACGCTGGATCGTTGGCCTGCTGTTTATCTTTTCAGGATTGGTAAAAGCAAATGATCCGCTGGGTTTGAGTTACAAGATGCAGGAGTTTTTTGAAGTGTGGGGGTTAAGCAGCCTGAATGATTATACACTGGCGCTTTCATTGGTAATGAACATCTTTGAAGTGCTGGCCGGTGTAGCGATTATTATTGGCTGGCGTATGAAACTGTTTACCTGGTTAATATTGTTGCTGATCATTTTCTTTACATTCTTAACAGGCTATGCTGCATTATCCGGTAAAATAAAAACATGTGGCTGCTTTGGGGATTGCCTTCCGCTAACACCTACGACTTCCTTTATAAAAGATCTCATACTACTGTTATTAATATTGATACTTTTTGTAAACAGACGAAAGGTAGATTCTGCATTGTCTGCGCCAAGAGCAATACTGCTATTGGGTTTGTGTATTATTGCTGTAGCGTTTTTTCAGAATTATGTAATGACTTATTTGCCGGTAAAAGATTGTCTTCCTTTTAAAAAAGGCGCCAACATTGTTGAGAACATGAAAGTGTTGCCCGGCCATGGCGATATTTTTAAACTAACTTTTAAATACAAAAAGAACGGTAAGGAAATGGAATTTGCTGCAGATAGCCTGCCGGCTGATCTTGATTCAACCTATGAGTTTGTTGACCGTTATCAAAAGCTGGTTAAAAAAGGTAATGAACCTCAAATTGTTGATTTTGCTTTGCAGGATTTAAATGGAAATGATACAACTATCTCTATACTTAACCAGGGAAATTATTATGTAATGGTCTTTGTAAATGATTTTACTGATTATGGAAGTTGGCACAATAAGGATTTTGATACACTGGTAAATGTTCTTGCAGCTAAACGTTTGCCATTGTTTGTTGTAACCTCTCAAAAAGAAGAAGCGGAAAAATTATTCAGCGGCAAGGAAAACATTACCGTACTTATTTGCGATGGAACGGTAATAAAAACAGCAGCAAGGGTAAATCCTACTTATTTTATTATGCAGATGGCAAACATAAAAGGAAAGTATAGTTATGCAGATATGGATGAAGTGATAAAGATGGCAAAAGATGCTCCACTAAACACTAGGCCTGCTGATTAATACATAAATGACAATACAAATTAATGCTTCGTTTTATTACAAGGAAATTAGTCTATGGTATGCTTGTTTTATTAGGGGTAGTAATTCTTGTGTTCTTTCTATTCCAGGGTTTTGGAGATCCTGCAAGATTGGTGATTGGTCAAACAGGTGATAGTGCAACCATTAACAACATTCGTAAAGAATTGGCACTTGATCAGCCAAAATGGAAACAATTTGTTTTATACCTCAACGATATTTCCCCCATTAGTGTTTATTCAAAAGAAGATATTGCCACCCGTGAATTAAAAGGAATTTTTATCGGGACCGATACAAAGCTTGCTATTAAATTTCCTTATCTCAGGCGTTCTTACCAAACACGTAAAGAAGTTTCATCTATACTAATGGAAGCGTTGCCGGGAACATTAGTGCTTGCCTTTACAGCAATGTTCATTGCGACTGTATTAGGTATTCTGTTGGGAGTGCTTGCCGCCGTAAAACAAAATACGTGGATGGATACTTCTGCCGTTTTTGCCAGTGTGCTCGGCATTTCTGCACCATCTTTTTTTATGGGTATCATACTTGCCTACTTATTTGGATTTATGCTAAGTGACTATACTGGTTTGCACATGACGGGCAGTTTATATGAGTATGATGTTTTTGAAGGAAAACAATTACAGTTACAAAATCTTATACTGCCTGCAATAACATTGGGTATTCGTCCACTGGCCATCATTACACAACTTACACGCAGTGCCATGCTTGATGTGCTGAGTATGGATTATATACGCACTGCTTATGCAAAAGGTTTAAGCAGGAAAGCCGTTGTATTTAAACATGCATTACGCAATGCATTAAATCCTGTTGTAACAGCCATTACAGGCTGGTTTGCAGAATTGCTTGCCGGTGCTTTTTTTGTAGAATATATTTTCGGTTGGAAAGGTATTGGAAAAGTAACCGTTGATGCTTTGGAGAAGTTAGATTTCCCGGTTGTAATGGGAAGTGTATTATTAACCGCAACATTTTTTATAATGGTGAATATACTCGCAGATATTCTTTACGGTGTCATAGACCCAAGAGTGCGGCTTCACTGATAAGACGCAAATGCATCGCTGACCAAAATCATAAATTAGTGCCGGATTAATTAATATTTTTGAACGGTTATTGATTACATCATTTATAAACCAACTTCCATGCGCACTGTAAGTGAAATATTGAAAACAAAAGGCCCGCAATTCAATTATATTGCTCCAACCAGAACTGTGCTCGAAGCGGTTAGTTTAATGAAAGCAGAGAATATCAGCTATCTTATTGTAAGAGAGAATGGAAATTATTTGGGTATTATTTGCGAAAGAGATTACACGCATAAAGTTATATTGCTTAATAAACATTCAGATACAACACTTGTAAAAGAGATCATGAGTACAGACCTTCCGGTAGTTGGTTTAAGTGATACCACAGAGGAATGTATGATGCTTATGAATTCTTCCAAAAGCCGCTATTTGCCTGTATTTGAGGGTTTTGAATTCAAAGGTGTAATTACTATTCACGACCTGATGCGTGAAGCAATTGCTGCAAGCGAAAAGCCGGGCGCAGTTCCTACAGAACATCATGAAAAACTGATGAGAGATTACTGGATATAGTTAGCGGATAACAACATTTCTTATGTAAGATTCACCCATTGCTTCATTGATGCGTTCAATGATTTTCTCTTTTTGGTAAAGCAACTCATTCTTAAGAGGGCCTACTGCAGTATTTATAAATAAGGTATGGTTGATGATCTCAATCTTATCTGTGTATTTGGCAATCGTTTTGCCCATCACTTCTTCCCACACACTTTCAATCTGCACCGCACGAATGCCATTCTTGAGTTTGCTTTTCTCAATGAATTGTTTCAATGCATCACCAATTTGAAGTTGTGCCATATTGTAAATGTAAACACAAAGCAAAATCAGAATTACTTTTTTGTTTGCTAATTTTTATGTACCCGGCTGCATATCGCTATTTAACTTTTGTTGCGTCGCACTCTTGTACATTGTAGCTTTGCGCAGCAATGGATAACAACTACATTAATATTGGTAAGATTGTAAGTGTACATGCATTAAATGGTGAAGTGATCATTAAACATGCGCTTGGCAAGAAAACAATTTTCAAAGAAGGAGATGTAATTTTTGTTGAACAGGTAAAAGGGGCTTACCTGCCACATTTTGTTACTTCATCAAAAGCCAAAACAGAGGAGGAAACGATTTTGCAATTTGATGATATAGATTCAAGAGAAAAAGCACTGAAGTTTATTAAGAAACAAGTTTGGCTTACCGAAGAAGATTTTGCGAAATATGCTGCAAAGAATTCACCAATTGCATTAATTGGTTTTACACTCCTCAACGAAGGTGAAAAGCTTGGCATCATTGATGAAGTAATAGAGCAACCGCACCAGGTTTTATTGACTATAAAGATCAATGGTAAAGAAGCGTTGATTCCATTGCATGAAGAAACACTTGATAATATTGATCGCAAAAAAAAGGAAGTGCATGTAACCCTTCCTGATGGTTTATTAGAAATTTATTTAGAGTAATATTACTGCAGTACAAGTGTGCGACGCAACAGTAGCTGAAGGTATTACTACTGTTGACTAAAAAAAATTAATATTCTTTCTTTATCCAATTCACATTTCTTTCTTTCAGGTAATTGATAACATAATCAAATACTTTTTTATCATCACCAATTAATTCCGGAGGAAACACACCTTTTTTTGTAATTAAGCCTTCTGCAAAAGCATTTGCAGCAGCGGTGCAGGTATAACCTGTGGTGCGTGACATAGATGAAGTTTTGCTTGCATTATCAAACCTGTCAAGCATTGAGTATTCTATAGTTTTATCTGCACCACTCATTTTCCCTTTTACAACAACTTTCATTATAGTAAACTCTTCTTCTTCCTGCCCAAGTTTCCATTCATTTAATAAAATAGCTGAAGTATATTCCAATGGTTTTATTTCCTTGCCCTTATAGTTAATTATCTCTTCAGAAAAGAAACCACTTCTTTGCAACGCAACGATCAATTCTGCATGACCGGGGTAACGCAATGTTTTTTCTTTGAGATTTGGAACATGTGGCATCGTGTATAAAATAGAACGCAAACCATCTGTATTAAAACATTCGAGCGTGCCAACTTCATCAAAATCCATTAGCTCAACTTCAGTCATTGCGGGCTTTACAACGATCTGCCCGTTTTCTTTTAAACGAGCAGGACGTGTATATTCTTCAATAACATCAATGGGAGAGAAGGGCGCTTTGTATTCAAAAGGTTTCTTTCTTGTCTTTGGTAAACCACCAACATAACATTCAAAGCTATTTATATCCATAATTGTGTTGTAGTAACCGATAACCAAATTACTTACGCCAGGTGCAACACCGCAATCTGTAATAGCAGTGACATTTTTTTGTTTTGCTAAAGCATCTAATACCAACGCATCTTCCGGAAAGAAAGAAATATCTACGACATTCTTGCCTGCTTCAATTACAGCCTTCAATGTATTGAAACCCATAAAGCCGGGAACTGCAGTTATTATTAAATCGAAATCCTGTAAAAGATTTGAATAGTTGCTATAAGCTTTTAAATCTGTCTTTACGGTTTTTGTATTGGATGATTTCGATTTCAGGATGTCAAGTGCATGTTCGCTTGCATCAAAAGAAGTTACATCATGCTTTTGTGCGAGATCAATAGCCATGGTACGTCCAACCATACCACTTCCTAATACTGCTATTTTCATATGGAATTATTTTAAGAGGCGGCAAAGCTAAGAAAAGAAAGGAACAAGAAACAGGATTGAGAAAACAAGAACCACCGATAGTTCAAATACTTCTGCTTTCTATCTTTATTTTAAATGTTTTATCGGGGGTTACCGGACTTTGTAAAACAGAAGCTGGAAATTGTTCTCTTATAAAAATTGCACACATTGTATTGGATACATGATAAAGATTTTTTCGAAATGCAACAGGAATTCCATCGAGTATACCTGCTAAAACTTCTGGTCTGTACTTTTCAGGATTGTATGCATAGTCATGCCAAACGACAATTGATTTTTCATGGATAAGATGCTCAAATATTTTTTGTGTATCATTTTTTACATATTCGTTGCGGTGATCTCCATCGATAAAAATTAAATCAAATTTTTTGTGTACACTTTTAAAATCATAAGTCAAAGAATTGCCTGTTATGTGTTTGATATTTTCTTTGCCTTTTGAAAAGAAGCCATGCAGGTCAGCATATTTTTCACCCAAGCCTAATGATATGATTTCTTCTTTTGAGAGATTCAACGTGTAGCATTCCTTGCAGTTCTCTGCGACATTAATTGCACTTTCGCCACGCCAGGTACCAATTTCAAAATAACTGCAATCTTTAAATCTTTTGGTCAATGATTTTAATAAAGCAAAATCTGTAGGTAGAGAGCTGCCGTCTAAAAAAGCAACACAGTCAAGCGTTTCGGAGAAGTTCGGTGAAATTTCATTAATGTCTACAACAGGCAAACCGTTTTTTATCTGGTAGCTTTTTTCAATGTATTGCTGCCACACTGCATCATCTGCAAGCACATTATTTAAGAGCCAGGGATTTTTTATTATTGCCGCAATTGCCTTTAATGTCTTGCTTAATTTTTTCATCGGTTGAAATTAAACATTTCAGTTGAGTGAGTTGAGTAATGAACTGAACGTACAAGCGTGCGACGCAACAGGCGATGCTACACAGTACAACAGCCGGGCTCAAAAAATAAAATAAAAAATGAAGTGAGATTATGCAGAAAAACTTTCCTGTATTTTATTACAGAGATCAGTATTGATCATTTTTTCTGCGGTAGAAATCATGTTCATGAAAGCTTTATCATTACTGATACCATGACCAATAACAACTGGTCTTGCTACACCAAGCACTGGTGTGCCGCCGTATTGTTCGTAGTGAAAACGGTTAAAATATTCATCATCGTGCACCTGGCGATTGAGCGCCACATCGTACACAGATTCGGCAAGTTTTAAAATTACGTTACCTGTAAAACCATCGCAGACAACAACATCAGCCTTGTCCTGGAAAATATCTCTGCCTTCAATGTTACCAACAAAATTGATCTTGTTGTTTTCTTTCAGCAACGGGTAAGTTTCTTTACAAAGCTGGTTGCCTTTGCCTTCTTCTTCACCTACATTCAACAAACCAACACGTGGATTATTAATGTTCAAAATATGTTGTGCATATTGGCTGCCAAGAATTGCGAAATGATTTAAGTGCTCTGGTTTACAATCAACATTCAAACCTACATCAAGCAGCAAACCCGTAGCCCCATTTAGCTTCGGAACAATCGTTGGAATGGTTGGTCTTAAAACACCTTCAATTGTTTTGATGGTATACATCGTGCCTACAAGCATGGCACCGGTGTTACCGGCACTAATGAATGCATCAACTTTGCCTTTTGCAAGCAAACCAAAACCAATGGAGATAGAAGAGTTTGGCTTTTCTTTCAGAGCTTTTGTAGGAGGTTCGTGGTATCCCACTATTTCAGGTGCATGAATAACTTTTATCTTTTCACTATCGATATTATATTCATGCAAAAGAGGCTGTAATACAGCCTCATCACCTAAACAAAATATAGTAGCCGGACGCGAAGAAGCCGACAGATAAATCTGCAAACCTTTAACCGCTTCAAGCGGAGCGAAGTCGCCACCCATCATGTCAAATGCAATATTCATGCAAGGCAAGCTATGGAATATATTTTAAAGATTAAGCTTTCAACGGTGCTTTTTCAGACACCAACTTACCCTTGTAAAATAATTTTCCTTCGCTTACATGTGCACGGTGGCGTACATGTGTTTCGCCTGTAGCGCTGTCTTTGCTTAATGTTACTTCCTGGGCAACATAATGCGTTCTTCTCTTTGCACTGCGCTGTTGTGAATGTCTGCGCTTTGGATTTGGCATAACTCAGATTTTTATACTTCTAAAAAATTTATATCAGTTTCTTTTGTGAGCAAACTTCATTACTACTATTAAGCTTCTGTTGTGTCACTCACTTGTACGTTCTTATCTCTATTCAACTATTCTTCTTCCAGGTTCTTAAACTTTTCCAATCCTTTCCAAACACTTGTATTACTCTTTGTTTCTTTCTCCGCTTCCGTCTGCATCTGTTTCAACTTCTCCAATACCTCTTTATTGCACTGTGGTCCGCCAACTTCATCTTCCGCACACATTTTCTGCATTGGTATGCTCAGGTTTATGAACTCATAGATCCAGTCGCCAACATAAATATGACTTTCCGTTTTGCTGATATAATAAACGTCGGGATCTTCTTCCTGTTCATTCATTGTATCAGGTTCATCTACCAGTTTTACAGTAATCCTGAATTCATCCCAAAGCTGCATGGTAAGATCATTGCCACAACGGTCACAGCTGACATCTGCACTTCCATCCACGTCAAACTTCAGCATCATGAACGAATTATTTTTTTCCAGTTCCAGCTTTATTTTAGCTGTACAATGGGAAAAATCCTGTTCACCATAGTGTTTAAAGAACTTATCATCTACCTGGTAATCAAAGTGATGAATACCGGGTTTTAGTCCCACAAATGCAATTTCGTACGCTCTCCGGTGGTTCATATCCACTTTTTTTGGGGTGGCAAAGGTAACGGAAAAACTATTTACCTCCAAAGGAATCTGCATCTGCTGAAAAACATTCCCGTTGTTACCTAACACTATAATTATCAACGGTGAAAGATATTTAACGACAGGTTTTCATGGCATCTGACTTTGGAAAGCTAAAATTACAGATTTTAGCAGCCGCATTGCTGCATAACAATCAAAGCATGGATAAAAACAAAGGTAAAAGAGCGTGGCTGAAACTCATTATTCCCCTGGCAATAGCTGTTAGCATGAGCCTCATTTCCGGTTTCCCGGCTTTAATTGAAAAATATTATACAGGATATGTTTATCCTGTTATCAGCACAACAATGCGTTTTCTTTTTGGGTGGCTGCCATTCAGTATTGGAGACTTGCTTTACCTATCTGCTGCAATCTGGCTCATTGTAAGGTTTTATAAAACAGGTAAAGCTGTTTTAAAAAAACGTGTTTCAAAAGAAAGTTTCCTGCGATCGCTTCGCAGAACAGTGGCTGTAATACTTTGGATCTATATAATTTTTTACAGTTTTTGGGGATTGAATTATAGCAGGCTTGGGATATCCTACCAGCTAAAGCTTGAGCCAGTTGACTATTCGACTAATGATCTGAAAATATTAACTGCCTCACTCATCACTAAAGTAAATGCTTCCCGACTTGAATTGGGAGATTCAGTAACATATCCTTCCAATAAAGAAATGTTCTCTATAGCGACATCTGCTTACAACAGAGCCGAACAAAATTTACCTTTTCTGCATTACAAGGTTGCTTCTATAAAAAGTTCCATGTGGGGCTGGTTAGGAAATTATACAGGCTTTCTTGGTTATTATAATCCTTTCTCTGCCGAAGCCCAGGTTAATACAACTGTTCCTCGTTTTGTAATTCCATTTACAGTTTGTCATGAGATCGGTCATCAATTAGGTTACGGCTCTGAAGATGAAGCAAACTTCTCCGGTTATCTTGCTGCCATGTCTTCAACTGATGAGCGCTTTCATTACTCTGCTTATTTTGATCTATTCAATTATGCCAATCGTGAATTATTTATAAGAGACTCATTTGCTGCAAGAGCTAATTATAAATTGTTAGACACACTGGTTAAAAAAGATATACAGACGTATAAAAAATTTATCATTGATCACAAGAATCCCATAGAGCCTTTGATTGATAAAGTTTACGGCAAGTATTTAGTAGCCAACAATCAGCCAAACGGTTTAGATACTTATGATGAAGTGGTGGGTTGGTTAATTGCTTATAAAAAAAATATGGAGAATTGTAAGCCCCAACTCCTAAAGGGAGTGAAAAATAAAGAAGTTGTGTTGATAGTGTTCAATAGTGTTACGAACGTACAAGTGAGTGACACAACCAAAACTTAATAGTAGCAATGCAGCTTATAAACAAGTATTATTTCAAATACACCGTATGCATTTCGCTCGTAAGTGTTCTTTCAATTTCTTTTAACTGTTTATAAATAACAATAAGCCCTGTATATTTTTCTTCATTTTTTTCGTGGCTCAATTCATCTTCCAGTTCGAGGTACATGCGTTTTATTTTACGCAACTTGTAGATATTAAGTGCAGAATTGATAACATTGGTTATATCATTATCAAGTTTTACAGAATAGCCTTCCATGCGCCTGCCCCAATCATGCACTTCGTAAGGAAAATGTAAGAGGCCTGCAACAAATGCATTCATCTCTGTATCGCTGCTGTATAAAAATGTTTTGGTATCAATATGTCCGTTTGTATGCAGCATATTAAAATAAGCATCTACGATTTTATCCAGTTTATCATTTTTTAGATGAAACTCCTGCAACACTTCATAGATAGCATCGGCAACATATTTATCTTCATTCAGCAGTTGATTGCCATATTCTATTAAACGTTTTACAATTTCACGTTCCTGGAATTCATCTTCAAGAAAAAGATTTGCTGCATCATCTGCTGCCTGTTCTGTCTGTTGTGATGCAATATATTTTGCTTCGCTGGCAGGAGATTTCTTCTCGTCTTTGGAAATTTTTTCCCGGATGAATTTATTTACAAGATTTGTAAGCCCACCTTCATCAATTCTTAACAATGTTGCGCTCTGTCTTATATACTCTTCTTGCTTGCTAAAGTCTTCTGCTTTATTGATCTTACTGATGGTCTCAGCAATATGATTAACGACTTCATTCTTCTTGTTTACATCATTGCCAGCATCTTTCAGCATTATATCCAGCTGAAAAAGAATAAAATCTTTTTTATTTTGTGCAACAAAATCTTTGAAACCCTGTGCACCAACCAGTCTTACATAACTATCCGGGTCCTCATTATCCGGTATCAATACAAGATGCACATTCAGGCTTTCTTCAAGCGCCATATCAAGTCCTCGTAATGCAGCTTTAACGCCTGCAGAATCGCCATCATAAACGATCGTAAGATTGTTGGTATATTTTTTTATTAAACGAAGCTGATCGGTTGTAAGCGAAGTGCCACCACTTGCCACAACATTTTCAACACCTGCCTGCGATAATGAAATCACATCAGTGTAACCTTCCACGAGAAGGCATTCGTCATTCTTATCAATGGCTAATCTTGCAAAGTATAAACCATACAGAATTTTACTCTTTATATATAATTCATTTTCCGGCGTATTAATATACTTCGGTGCTTTATCTGCTTTGCCAATTACACGTGCACCAAATCCAATGATCTTACCGGAATTATTATGCACCGGAAAAATGATCCTGCCACGATAATTATCAATCAGTTCATCATTACGATTTACTACCAAACCCGATCGCTGCAATACTTCGGCACTGAATTGATTTTGCATTGCAGCTTTTGCAAATGCATCTCTTGCCTGCGGGTTATAACCTACCTGGAATTTTTGTAAAGTCTCATTTGTAAAACCTCTTTCTTCCAAATAGCTTAATGCAATATTTTGCCCTTCTTCTGTATCGAATAATTGTGTTGCGAAAAACTTTTGCGCAAAACTGTTGAGGATGTATAAACTTTCTGCAGCCTGTTGTTGTTGTTTTACTTCATCGCTTACCTGGGTTTCTTCAATCTCCACATTATAACGTGCAGCCAGCCAGCGCAATGCTTCCACATAACTGAATTTCTCGTGTTCCATTAAAAATGTAATGGTGTTGCCACTTCTTCCACAACCAAAACATTTATAAATTTCTTTTGCGGGAGACACGGTAAACGATGGCGTTTTCTCTCCATGAAAAGGGCAAAGCCCAAGATAATTTGCACCACGTTTTTTCAGCTTAATAAATTCCCCGATCACATCAATAATATCAATGCGGCTGGTAATTTGTTGTATGGTTTGCGGCGAGATCATGTTCAGTAAAAGCGAACTGCGAACTTATGAATAATTTTTTGGGTACAGGCTTTTGTTCTTGTGGCATCTGTTGTTGTGTCACTCACTTATACTTCCCGTTAAATATTGAGCTCAACGTACAAGAGTGCGACGCAACAAAAGCCTCATAATATTACTGCACCATGGCCCATAAAACGCTGCTATAAAATAAAAGATAAACCCTACCTTGCCGCCTTTAAAAATAAAATTATGCTCAAAAAATTTTTAACTGTTGCTGCAATTGCAATGTCAGTAATTATTGCTGGTTGCGGAAGCGGTAGTGAAACAAAAACTGCCGATGGTTATGTACTTAAATTCAATATGGCCAAGGGTACAAAATTCGAATACTCCATAACAATGGATATGTCAATGAAGCAAAATGTGATGGGGAAAGATATGGATGTGAAAAATAAAATGCTGATGGGTTATACATTCGAAGTTAACGGTGATAGTGCAGGCTGGAAAAAAGTTGCTGCAACTATTTCAAGAGTTGCAATGGATATGAACGCAGCAGGCATGACCGTTCACTTTGATACGAATGAACCTGATACTGCAACAATTTCTGAGCAGAATCCTATGGCTATGGTTGGTAAAGTAATGGGCGCTATGAAAGGCGGACAGTTTGGTTTTACTATTAATGAAAATGGAGAAGTTGGATCTGTATTTGGCCTGCAGGAAATGATGCAGAATATGGTATCAAAAGCAAACCTGCCAAATGCTGAAACAATGATGCAATCTATCAGTAAATCTTTTGATGAAGAAAATTTTAAACAAAACATGCAGCAGTCTTTCAACGTGTACCCCGGTAAGCCTGTAAAGACTGGTGAAAGTTGGAACAAAACAATGACCATGAAAAACAGTGGTATGGATATGAAGATGGAGAACACATATACGCTGCAATCCGTAACAGGCGATGATGCTTTGGTTAAGGTTGTTTCCAAAATTTCATCCGGCGGAGATACTACAGGAACAATGGGTATGAAAATGGATATGAGTGGCACTCTCGATGGCGATATGCATTACAACCTGCCAACAGGGATGCCGGAAAAGGGTAATATGGATATGAAAATGAACATGAAGATGACGGGCCAGGGAATGGAAGTACCGATGGACATGGATATGAAAATGCTTTTCGAAGGAAAGAAATTATAATTGTCCCGGCTGCTGTAAAAGTATTTGGCTTTACTTGCGTCGCACACTTGTACTTATGTTCTCTGTGGAGCATGGTGCAATTTTGCGGCGTTTATTTTTTCTTGTTGAATGAATTGTAATTTTTTTGTCATTTAAACAAACGTTTGATTAATGTAAAGCAAATTCCTATTTTTGCGCTCCGTTAGTTGCTGACGACTTAAAAGTATTAGCGCCAACATTTTTTGCCTGCCATTGCAGATTAACTTCTGCTTAGTAACTTGTACATTTAAAGTTTGAAAAGTTTATAAGACCGAGTATGAAAAGACTTATTGGTATAGTTGTAATTACATTTGTCGTTATAAAATCTTCTGCTCAAAATGATTTGTTGCAGCAGGCAACATTGGATAATGTAGTGCAGTATGCATTGCAGCACCAGCCATTGCTAAAGCAATCAGCAATTGATGAGCAGATAACAGAGCAGCAGATCAAAAGCAAATTATCCGACTGGTACCCGCAGGTAAATTTTGCATACAACTACCAGCATAATTTTGAATTGCAAAAAACCGTCTTTGCAGGAAACACTGTGCAAATTGGTGTAAATAATACTTCTGCATTACAGTTTACTGCTACACAAAATCTTTTTAACAGAGATGTATTACTGGCAAGCCGCACTGCGGATGATGTGCGTAAGGCAATCAAACAAAATACAACCAATACCAGGATAGATATAGCTGTATATACTATTAAAGCATTTTATGATGTACTGGCAACTACGCAGCAAATAAAAGTTGCTGCAGAAACGATAATAAGATTAGAAAGAAGCTTAAAAGATGCTACTGCACAATATAGTGTAGGTGTAGCAGATAAAACAGACTATAAACGTGCAACTATTGCATTGAATAATGCCAGAGCTTCTAAATCAGCTAATGAAAACTTGTTGAAAGCTAAGCTAGAATATTTAAAAACGGTTATTGGTTATCCAACCGGGAGTGATCTGAACATTGTTTACGACAGCCTGGCTATGGAAAAAGAAATTTATACAGATACATTGCAATCTGTTGATTATACTAAGCGTATAGAATACCTGCAGTTAACTACGCAAAAGAAATTACAGGAAGCAAATTTAAAATACAACAAATGGAGCTATATCCCAACGTTGTCAGCGTATGGAGCTTATAATCTCAATTATCAGAATAATTCCTTTGGCAAATTATATAATACTTCTTTTCCTAATTCTTATGCTGGGCTTAGTTTAGGTTTCCCCATCTTCCAGGGTTTTAAACGTACTGCTAACATAAAGCAGGCTCAGCTGGAGATAACAAGAGTTGATTGGGATATCATCAATCTTCAAAAAAATATAAGTGCAGAATATGCACAGGCACTTGCATCATACAAAGCAAGCCTTACAAACTATCAGGCGTTAAAAGAAAACGTTGACCTGGCAAAAGAAGTGTATGATGTTATCCAGCTGCAGTACAAAGCCGGTGTAAAAACATACCTCGAAGTAATAACAGCAGAAACGGATCTGCGTAGTGCAGAGATAAATTATTACAATGCTTTGTACCAGGTATTGGCAAATAAAACAGATGTGCAAAAAGCATTGGGGCAAATTAATTATTGATAAAACAACTATAGTATATGTTATTGAAGCAAATGAAAAATATAGCGGTATTAAGCAGTTTATTCATCACCGCATCCTGCGGCAGTAAAACACAACAGGGGCAAATGCAAGGCCCGCCACCTGCTGTAGCCGTTACTGTAGCTGATGTTGTATCTACACAGGCTATCTACTACGATGAATATCCTGCAACTGTTACAGCATTTAATGAAATACAACTTCGGCCGCAGGTTACCGGTTTTGTTACGGGCATTTATTTTAAAGATGGGGATCGTGTTAAAAAAGGGCAGAAGTTATATTCCATAGATCAGCAGCAGTATGAAGCAAACTATCAACAGGCCATTGCTAATGTAGAAGTGCAGAAAACTAATATGTTGAAAGCCCAAAAAGATGCAGACCGTTATCATGAACTTGATAAACAGGATGCCATTGCCAAGCAACAGGTAGACTATGCTGATGCAGCATTGGAAGCATCAAAGAAACAGGTGGAAGCAGCAGAAGCCAATGTACGTGCGGTTCAAACAGGTGTTAAATACACAACTATTTTTGCACCTTTCGATGGAACCATTGGCATATCACAGGTAAAGGTTGGTGCACCGGTTTCTGCAGGTCAAACAATTTTAAATACTGTTTCATCAGATAATCCTATCGCTGCAGATATTGCAGTTGATCAGAAAGAAATATTTCGCTTTACTAAATTAGCAGAGCAAAAAATACAATCTAAAGACAGCACTTTTACACTTGCATTCGGAGACAGCATTTATGAATATCCTGGTAAGATAAGTTTAATAGACCGCGCAGTTGATCCGCAAACAGGAACTATCAAAATGCGTCTCGAATTCCCTAATCCTAAAAGCGAATTAAAAGCAGGCATGACGGGCACTATACGTGTACTAAACAACAACATGCAGAAATCTTTACTTATTCCTTACAAAGCTGTAACAGAACAGCTAGGAGAGTTCTTTGTATTTATTGTTAAGGACAGTAACAAAGTTTCTCAGCAAAAAATTATATTGGGTAAACAGATAGGCACCAATGTTATTGTAAAAAGCGGTTTAACGGATGGAGATAAAATTGCAGTACAGGGCGTACAGAATCTTAAAGAAGGTTCTTCTATTAAGCTTGATACAACAGCACAAAAAAAATAATTTTTGTTGGCAGGCTTTGGGTTTTTATGGCATCGTCTGTTGTGTCACTCACTTGTACTCTTGAATACAAGTCAGCAAAGTCGGAAATTCGGTAAGTCAGAAAGACCGTCACAAAATGTAAGCTTCTTTCGGACTTTGGGTCCTGCTGACTTCCGGACTGAACGTACAAGAGTGCGACGCAACAAAAGCTAATAGTAGCAATATAGTTTGGCTATAAAAGAAACATTAGATCATTAATCGTGCATGATAATGTAGCAGAACATATTCATCATTCACGATTCACCATTCACGAATATGATAGCAGATACTTTTATTAAACGACCGGTTACAGCGATAGTTATTTCGGTGGTAATTGTACTCGTTGGATTGATTTCAATGCAAACATTGCCTGTTGCGCAATACCCTGATATTACACCACCAACAGTTTCTATTGCGGGTAATTTTACAGGAGCAGATGCGCAAACGGTTGAGCAAACCACCACTACAGCCATTGAATCACAGGTTAATGGTACGCCTGGAATGACCTACATGAATAGTACCAGCACAAGTAGCGGACAAAGCTCCATAACAGTAAATTTTGAAGTAGGAACAGACATAAATATTGCAACACTTGATGTGCAGAATCGCGTAAGTGTTGCACAACCTTCACTGCCGGATGCGGTTAAACGTTTGGGTCTTACAGTGCGTAAACGTAACCCAAGTATTATGATGGCGCTTGCATTGTATTCGCCCAATGGCTCTCATGATGCAACTTTCTTAGGAAACTATGCAAATATTTATTTGAAAGATGCATTGCTTCGTGTAAAAGGCGTGGGTGATATATTTACAAGAGCAGATGATTTTGGCATGCGTATTTGGTTAGATCCGCAGAAACTCGCAAACTTAAAACTTACTCCGGTTGATATAACCAATGCGCTTTCAGAACAAAACCTTCAGGTAGCAGCAGGAACGATTGGTGGTAATCCTCAAAAAGATGCACAGGCATTTGAATACAGTGTGCTTACAAATAGCCGTCTTAATACAAAAGAGCAATTCGAAAATATTGTTGTAAGAACAACTCCTGCAAATGGAAGCCTTGTGTATTTAAAAGATGTAGCAAGAATTGAATTAGGAAAATTTGATTATAGCATCAACGCTTTTGTAAATGGCAAACCTGCTGCATTTGTTATCATATACCAGGCGCCCGGTGCAAACGCTTTGGATACTTACAAAGGCGTTAATGGAGCATTGGAAAATTTGAAAAAATCATTTCCGAAAGATGTAGATTACCTGGTTCCTTTAGAAACCGCCACTGTAGTAGAAACTTCTATAAATGAGGTAGTACACACACTTGGGGAAGCATTGTTGCTTGTGGTAATTGTTGTGTTTCTCTTCCTGCAAAACTGGCGTGCTACATTGATTCCATTGCTTGCAATTCCTGTATCTCTTATAGGAACATTCATATTTTTTATACCATTTGATTTTACGATCAACACACTTACACTTTTTGCATTTGTACTTGCAATTGGAATAGTGGTGGATGATGCGATTGTTGTGGTCGAGGCGGTACAACATTATATAGACAGTGAAAAGATGTCGCCTAAAGAAGCAACTCAAAGGGCTATGAAAGATATTTCCGGTCCTGTAGTTGCCATTGCATTAATATTAGCTGCGGTATTTATACCTGTTGGTTTTATACCGGGCATTGTGGGAAGGTTGTATCAGCAGTTTGCAATTACCATTGCTACATCTGTTATTATTTCTGCGTTTGTTGCGTTGTCTTTAACACCTGCATTATGTTCTATAATGCTTAGGCCGTCAAAAGAAGAAGACGCAAAGAAAAATTTACTGGAAAAATTCTTTGCTTCATTTAACAGAGGGTTTGGAAGAATGGCCAACTCTTATACAAGAGGTGTTGGCAAATGGATAAGGGGCACACCATATGTTTTAATAATGATGGTTTGCCTGTTTGTTGGTTTATTCTTCTTATTCAAAGCAAAACCAACGGGATTTATTCCGACAGAAGATGAAGGAAGATTGTATGTAACTTATGAAATGCCTGAAGGTACATCCACCACAAGAAGCGTAGAAATGTTAAAGGAGATCATGGACCGTGTGCAATCTATGCCTGCAGTGAAAGTGGTTGGTGGTCTGGCTGGGCTTAATATTATCAGCTTCTCAAACAAGTCGAATGTAGGAACCATGTTCGTGAACTTAAAACCCTGGGCTGACAGGGAAGATGCGGGCTTGCAAATAAAAAGTGTTATAGCAAATGTGCAAAAGCGAACTGCTGATATAAAAGAAGCAAGAATCTTACCTATTTCTCCACCTGCGATTCCGGGGCTTGGCCAAACATCTGGCTTTACATTTGAATTGCAGCAAACAACAAGCACGGATAATATTCAACAGTTTGAACAGGTAGCACGCAAGTTTCTTGGTGCGCTAAATCAAAGACCTGAAATAGGGATGGCTTATACTTTCTTTACAACAAGAACACCAAGTTACCAGGTAGATGTTGACAGGGATAAAGCAAAGAAACTCGGCGTAAACATTGCAAGCGTTTACGGCACACTCTCAACATTATTGGGCAGTTCTTACGTGAATGATTTCAATTTGTATGGAAGAAATTTCCGTGTGATGGCCCAGGCCGACAGCACGTATCGTACATCATTAGATAACCTTCAGCAATATTATGTAAGAAATGAACAAGGCAATATGATACCATTAGGTTCATTGATCACAACAAAACTGGTAGAGAATCCTGCATTAATTTCTCACTATAATATTTATCGCTCGGTAGAAATAAACGGAACACCAAAGCCAGGGTTTAGCAGTGGTCAGGCTATTGAGGCATTAAAAGAAGTTGCTGCGCAAACATTACCGGCAGGTTATAGTTATGAGTTCTCAGGTATGAGTCGTGAAGAAATTGCAGCAGGAAACAGCACCGGAACCATCTTTGCAATTTCTATTGTATTTGTATTTCTTTTCCTTGCGGCATTATACGAAAGTTGGTCAATTCCATTCTCCGTATTATTTGCAGTGCCTATTGGAGCATTTGGTTCAATTCTTACGCTTACTCTTTTACCCAACCTTACCAATAATATTTATGCGCAAATTGGTTTGATCACATTGATCGGGCTTGCAGCGAAGAACGCTATTCTTATTGTTGAATATGCAAAAGAACGCGTAGACCGTGGCATTGATATAGTGCATGCAACATTGCAGGCAGTGCAGCTGCGTTTGCGACCTATCGTAATGACCTCCCTTGCATTTATTCTTGGTGTATTACCACTGGCATTCGCTACGGGTGCGGCGGCAGAAAGCCGTAAAACCATTGGCTGGACTGTATTTGGGGGTATGATCGCAGCAACAACACTGGCCATATTTGTAGTGCCTGTATTGTTTGTATTAATTACGAAAATTGCTTACGGTAAAAAGCTAAAGAAACTGCAGGAACAACAAAGACTGGAAGAAGAAATGGATCGCTCAATGTTAAACACTTAGATAATTTAAAAATAGAAAAAGATCCCGCTGTAAACACAGCGGGATTTTTTTTGTACCCGGCTGTAAATTTCTATAGCATCGTTCCTTGCGTCGCACACTTTTACAGCAACTCAATATGCATCATAAAAATAAATGAGCTTTTGTAATTTTATATGTTCGAAAATTTTATAAGTCATGACAAGGGAAGAGCAATTCATGCAACAGGCAATTAATATTGGGTTAGAGGGCATGCGTAATAATGTTGGCGGTCCTTTTGGATGTGTAATTGTAAAAGATAATAAGATAATTGGTAAAGGTTGCAACAGCGTAATTGCATCTAACGATCCTACAGCGCATGCAGAAGTTGTTGCTATACGGGAAGCATGTAAAACACTTGGTTCATTTCAGTTAGAAGATTGCGAAGTATATACAACATGCGAACCTTGCCCCATGTGTATGGGTGCTTTATATTGGGCAAGGCCGAAGAAAATATATTATGCAAATTCAAAAGCTGATGCTGCTGCTATTGGCTTTGATGATTCATTTATTTATGAAGAGTTTGGTTTACCAATAAATGAGCGAAAAATGAGCATGGAATATTTACATCATGCAGAAGCTATAAAGATGTTTGAAGAGTGGAAAAAGATGAACAACAAAACGTTGTATTAAAGCTTATAAAAGACGTATAGTACAAGAGTGCGACGCAAGGAACGATGCTATAAGTACAAATGTTTGGTTCATAAAAAAAAGCTCACACCAGGCGAGCTTTTTTATTTATTGAGATGAATTTATTTTATTCCGGTTTTATAACTTCTCCATCAATGGTAAGTACAACAGGCTCTGCAACACCGGCAAATTTCACGGTAACATTTTTGGTAAAAGCACCTGGGTTAGCTGCATTGTAAGTAACTTTTATTACTCCTTTCTTACCTTTCATTATGGGTGTTTCCGGATATTCTGGTTTTGTGCAACCACAACCGGCAACAGCGCTTTCTATAACGATAGGTTTATCTGTATTGTTGGTAAAAGAGAACTCTGTTGTTACAGGTTTGTTTTGAGGAATTTTACCAAAAGAATGTTTGGTTTCTTTAAATTCTGCGGGGGCAGTTGTTTGCGCAAAAACAGGAATGGCTATTACAAATGCTAAAGCAGCTAATATTTTTTTCATAGTAAAGTATTTTGGCGTTTATTAATTTGGTTTTATTTTTTCCAATGCGGGGTTGCCCGGTGCAGCATTGTCCGGTGTTTTATAAGTTTGTCCGTGGAATCTTATCACCTGGCTATAACCGCCTTTGAAGAATATGGTAACTACTTTTTGAAACTGACCATCAGTATTCCCGTTAAAGCCAATACCTATCTTGAAAGTTTCGCCGGCCTTATAAGGGCCAGGCTGCCATTTAGGAGTAGTGCATCCGCAACCAACCTGAACGTTTTCTATCCTAAGAGTGTCATTGGAAATATTTTTCATTTCCAATTCAAATTCAGCAGGTTTGCCAAAAGGTATCTTACCAAAATCATGATCGATTTCTTTAAACTCAACAACTTTGGAAATATCAGGCTGCTGTGTTTGTTGGTCTGTAGTTTGTGCTTTTAAAAGCGTTACAGCAAAAAAAGCGGGAATTAGGAATAAAACTTTTTTCATTGTTTTTATGGTTTACTCTGTAAAATTAGACAATTGTCTTTTTGGAAAATCTTTAAAATGATAATTGTTCTTTAAAAGTTATCTTTAATAAAACTTAAAACGTACCCGGTTTATTTTGTAAATGGGCTGAAGATGTGCATTTTATTTTGCCTGTTAATTTTTGCTTAAACAACGTAAACTATACATTTGTCGCATGGAAAACAGTTCAGCTACAATCCACCAGCAAGAGGGTATGCTTTCTTATGAGGATTTCAGAAATGAAGTGTTGAAAGATTACCGTGTAATGCTTGAAAGCAGGGAAACCAGTTTACTTGGCCGACGCGAAGTGCTTACTGGTAAAGCCAAGTTTGGCATTTTTGGCGACGGCAAAGAGATGGCGCAGGTTGCTATGGCCAAATTTTTCAGACCGGGAGATTGGCGCTCAGGGTATTATCGTGATCAGACTTTCATCTTTGCGTCTGGAATTGCTACTGTACAACAATTTTTTGCGCAATTATATGCTGATCCGGATTCCAACCATGAGCCATTCAGTTCAGGAAGACAAATGAGCAGCCATTTTACTTCTCCCAACTTTGACACACGGGGCAAAACACTTCCCCTAATACAACAGAAAAATGTGGCAACAGATATGGCCCCTACAGCAGCCCAAATGCCGAGGAGCCTTGGACTGGCATTGGCTTCAAAATTATTCAGGAACTCCCCTGTTTTGAAAGATCAGACTGATCTTTCCGATAATGGTAATGAAGTGTGTTTTTGCACTATTGGAGATGCTTCTACATCAGAAGGGCATTTTTGGGAAACAGTAAATGCAGCAGGTGTGTTGCAGGTACCACTTGCCATATTTATCTGGGATGATGGTTATGGTATTTCGGTACCAAAAAAATACCAGACAACAAAAGGGTCTATCTCTGCGGCTTTAAAAGGCTTTCAAAAAAGAAATGATACCAATGGCATTGATATTTATACCGTAAAAGGTTGGGATTATGCAGGTATGTGTGAAGTGTTTGAAGCGGGTCTCGATAAGATCAGGCAAACACATATTCCTGCAGTTTTTCATGTTGAAGAAATAACGCAACCGCAAGGGCATTCTACTTCAGGTAGTCATGAACGTTACAAGGATGCTGAACGACTGCAGTGGGAGCGTGATTGGGACTGTATCAAAAAAATGAAGGAGTGGATTCTTGAAAATAATATTGCAACAGAAGATGAACTTGAAGTGATTGAAGAAGGGGCAAAAGAAATCGTAAAGCAAAGCCGCAGCCGCGCATGGGAAGAATATGTCAATCCTATAAAAGAAGAGGTTTCGAAAGCTGTAGATGTTATAAGATCAACTATTGTAAACGACATTGAACGGTACAATGAATTACAGAAAATAGCCAAAGGCCTTGAAATGAACAGGGATGTTTTGCGAAGGGATATCATGCATGCCTTGTCCCTGGCAATACATGCCGCTGGCAAAGCTGCGTTTGCAGATGATCTTATTAATTATTACAACGAACAAAAAAAATATTACAAATCTGTTTATAATTCTTATTTGTATAACCAGGGCGCAAGCAGTGCCATGCGTGTAGAAGCAACAGAACCTGTTTTTGCTAATGATGCACCTGCTATAAATGGTTATGAAATTATTAACCGGTATTTCGATCAGTTGTTTGCGCACAATAAACAAGTGGTGGCTTTTGGAGAAGACGTAGGTTTTATTGGTGATGTAAACCAGGGTTTCGCTGGTCTGCAGGAAAAACATGGTGAATACCGTGTTTTCGATACCGGCATCCGTGAATTAACTATTATGGGGCAGGGCATAGGTCTTGCACTAAGGGGCCTGAGACCTATCGCAGAAATTCAATATCTCGATTATCTGGTATATGGCTTGCAACCTTTAACTGACGATGTAGCTACACTGCAATACCGGACAAAAGGAGTGCAACATTGCCCGCTCATCGTTCGTTCAAGAGGTCACCGGTTAGAAGGTATCTGGCATAGCGGTTCGCCAATGGGCATGATCATAAATTCTTTGCGTGGTATGCATGTATGTGTGCCAAGAAATATGGTACAGGCTGCTGCAATGTATAACACTATACTCAAAAGCAATGACCCAGCTATTATCATTGAATGCCTTAATGGCTACAGGTTAAAAGAAAAATTGCCTTCCAATCTTTTGGAAATAACCGTTGCACTCGGTGTGCCTGAAATATTAAAAGAAGGTGATGACATAACCATTGTTTCTTATGGTTCTACATTACGCATCATTCAGGATGCAGCAAATAGATTAGAACAACACCAAATCAGTTGCGAAATCATAGATGTACAAACTTTGTTACCGTTCGATATTCACCACAGTATTCTTGAATCACTGAAGAAAACTAATCGTATTGTGTTTGTGGATGAAGATGTTCCTGGTGGCGCCGCAGCGTATATGTTCAATAAAGTTATGGAAGAACAGGGTGGTTACCGTTGGCTGGATGTTGCCCCCAGAACTATTACTGCAAAGCCACACAGGCCTGCTTATGGCAGCGATGGAGATTATTTCAGCAAGCCCAACGCAGAAGATATCTTTGAAACTATTATGGAAATGATGAATGAATAATTTTTTGAGCCAGGCCAAATATTTTCATGGCATCAACTGTTGCGTCGCACACTTGTACTTGTCAAACTTTATGCATCAGAATAAATCAATCTCATTAAACCATTTGTTATGAAAGCACTTTATTCATTCATCATTTTATTACTTATTACTGCTGCTGTGCATGCTCAGCCGCCAAATGTTCCTGCAGATAAAGGAGCGACCTTCGGTGCCAAAACAACCCCGGAAGATGCCATAACTGTAGATCAACTTGCTTCTGTTATGAAAAGCAGGGAAGGCAAAAAAACAGAAGTTAAATTGAAAGGAACTGTAACATCTGTATGTGAATCTATGGGCTGCTGGATAAAAATAAGATCAGCAGATGGAGATATGATGGTAAAAATGAAAGACCATTCATTTTTTGTTCCGCTGGCATTGAATGGAAAAGAAGTAGTTGTAGACGGCATTGCTGAAGCAAAAGAAACTTCCGTTGAAGAGTTAAAAGATTACGCAAAAGATGCCGGCAAAAGCAAAGAAGAAGTTGATGCTATTAAAGCGCCAAAAATGGAATTAACCATAACTGCAAAAGGAGTATTGGTGTTATAATAGTGAACTGTAAAATGTATTAAAAGCGGGTTGCTTGCAAAGTGATTCGCTTTTATTTTGCTCAATAACATTCAACAGTACAAGTGTGCGACGCAACAAAAGTTTAATGTTTGGGCAAAAGCAGGGCATAAAAAATTTCTCAAAAAAATGGATAAAAAATTTGCATTGGCAATACATGGTGGCGCCGGAACGATTCTTAAAGCAGAAATGACGCCTGCACTGGAAACCGCATACACACAGGGTTTGAGAGAGGCGCTGCATGGAGGTTATGCTGTATTGCAGCAAGGGGGTTCTTCTATAGATGCAGTGAGTGCAGCGGTTATATTGCTTGAAGACAATATTTTATTCAATGCAGGCCGTGGTGCTGTATTTACAAAAAAAGGCTTGCACGAAATGGATGCAGCCATTATGGAGGGCGAATATTTAAGTGCAGGTGCTGTTACAGGTGTACGTAATGTGCGTAACCCAATTACACTTGCAACAGCAGTAATGCGCAATAGTGATCATGTTTTTTTGAGTGGAGAAGGCGCCAATGATTTTGCTGCACAACAAGGTATCAAATTAGAACCGGATGAATATTTCTTCTCGCAATTCCGGTATGATCAATGGATAGCTATTCGTGATTCTGATGCCTATGCCCTCGATCATTCCAATGATGAGGGAGAGCGTTTTATGAAAGACAAAAAATTTGGTACTGTTGGCGCTGTTGCCTGCGATATGTTTGGCAATATTGCTGCGGCAACTTCTACCGGTGGTATGACGAACAAAAAGTATGGCCGCGTTGGCGATACGCCCATTATTGGTTCGGGTACTTACGCCAATAATAATACATGCGCAATTAGTTGCACCGGTCATGGAGAGTTGTTTATACGTGCCGTAGCTGCTTACGATGTAAGTTGTTTAATGGAATACAAAGGGCTTTCTCTTCATGATGCGATGCAAATTGTAGTGCAGGAAAAACTGGTAAAGATCGGTGGAGAAGGCGGTATGATCGGCGTGGATGCACAAGGAAATATTGCTATGTTGTTTAATAGTGCAGGCATGTACCGTGCTGCAAAAAACGATGGTTCCGAAGCAATTGCTATTTATGAAGAATAATATTTTTATGTAACCGGCTATTATATTTCAATTAAGTTTTTGTTGCGTCGCACACTTGTGCTGTATTACTTTTGTTTAACAAAAAATACCTAAATGTTAGTAACAAAAAATTTTTGCAGTTAGTGGTTTATAATTTCGTAATAAAAGTAAATTTTAAGTAAACGAAAATGGTATATTAACTGTTATAAAATGAAAGTTGTTTAAGAAAATTAGTATTCAAAAATTTAGAGCAATGGCACATCCAAATATTGAATTGATAAACGCATTGAAAGAAACTGCAGCTCGTTTGAAAAAAGGTGCGCACTACGCATGGGGTAATCATGGTTCCTGTAATTGCGGTAACCTGTTGCAGGTAGTAACAAAATTGAGCAAGGAAGAAATTATACGTTATGCACAAACCGGTACCGGAGAATGGACCGAGCTTGCCGAAGAATATTGCGGCATTACTGATGCACCTGTTAGTCTATTGATACACAAACTTGAGCAACTTGGTTTAACCACAACAGATATTCATAATCTCGAATACCTGGAAGACAGAGAAGTATTGAAAAACTTGCCTGGCGGCTTTCGCTGGTTAAAGCGCAACATTAAGGAAGATGTGATCGTTTATTTTGAAACATTTGCAAATATGCTGGAAGAAAAAATTATAGGGCAGGTTGATATTACTTCATTGATGAATAAAAATGAGCAGGAAAAATCTTTGCAAAAAGAAATGATGTTTATCATTGCATAATATATCTCTAAATTGAAAGAAATATTTTGATGCATATTGCTGCTCAGAATATAATAAGCGCCTGAAGTGTGCGACGCAACGAAGATGCCCAAAGCTATAAAGCCGGGCTCATAATTTTTTTCGAATGAAAACGCAATGCCCTTATATTTTTTTCTTCCTGAAATAATTATCAAAAGAAAAAGGTCCGCTACCTTCTACAAGAAAAAAGACCAGCAACATTAAAATAATTGCAGAAAATAACAGTTCTGAATCTCCTGCAAATACATTTCTGTTTGAGTTGATAAAAAATACCGCACCAATAAGTATAGGGATTTGTAATAGTACGGCGAGACGTGTAAACAGGCCGATGATGATGGGACAGCCGCCAAATAAATGTGCCCATGGAATAAAATCTGAAAGCCAGACTGCACTTTGAGGAATAGCACTTTTTTGGAGCAATTGCGGAAGCAATGTGCTGTTTTTAATAAAAGAAATCCCTTTAATAAAAAGAATAAAGCCAAGAGCGGCACGTATGGCTACCAGCCATTTGGGGTGATGTTTTACACTCCAGCCATCTATTTGATGCAGTAAGTTCATAACATCTTTTTTTGAAGTGAAAAAGAAAAGAGCAACACTAAAGTTACAACAAAGAATAAACCAGATTAAGCATTTTTTAGATAATTAAAGTTCTTTTACACTAAAATTTGAATCATATAGCAATTGTTTTGAAATAAATATTAGGTCAAACACTATAAGTATTAAGTGGCTTTGTAATTCTTCTGCTTTACATGTTATATTTACTGTACATACATTTTATACTTTATAAACTTTTTCAATTTTATGAAGATTAAAAAAATTATACTGAGTAGTTTACTTGTAATAATAATTGCTGCACTTTCCTATGGAATTTATTATTGTTCTGTTTCTTTTCCTATCGTTAGTGGGTATGGTGCCAAGAATATGTGCAGTGCTGTTTTTCTTGCGGGCCGCAGTGAGCAACAGGAACGCGAACAGGAGCTTGGGTTTTCGCCCATGACGTTGGGAACATTTACCGTTGATTATAAAGATTCTTCTGTAACAGGCTCTGTGTTTGGATTTGCCAAACGCAAAGCAATTTACAGAACGGGTTTGGGTGCTACACTCATCAATGAATTATCTGAAAATGAAGTGCGTAATCAAAAATTCAGATTGGCTGTAAAACCTTTTATAAATACAGATACAATTGCCTGGCCAATGGGTGATAAAATTAATGCCGTAATAGATTCATCTATAGATATGCTAAAACTGAATGATGCAGTGGAAAATATTTTTGTAGAAAAAGATACTGCAAATCCTATTCGCACAAGAGCTGTTGTGGTATTGCATGATGGAAATATTGTTGCAGAACAATATGCTAATGGGTTTACAAAAGATACAAAGCTTATTGGCTGGAGTATGACCAAAAGTATTACCAGCGCATTAACAGGCATACTTGTAAAGCAGGGGAAATTGCAGGTTGATGCACCTGCACCTGTTGCTGAATGGAAAGATGCAAATGACCCGCGCCACCAGATAACTTTAAAAAATATTTTGCAGCAAACTACCGGTCTCGATTTTCTTGAAGATTATACAAAGAGCAGCGATGCTACAAAAATGTTGTTTCAAAAAGCAGCAATGGGCACCTACACAGCATCGCATGAGGCAAAAGATAAACCTGGCACTGTATTTTATTATTCAAGCGGCAACACAAACTTATTATCGCGCATTATAAGAGAAACAGTTGGCGAGAATGATTACCATGCTTTTCCTTATGAACAATTGTTCTATAAACTTGGTATGTACAACACTATCATGGAACCAGATGCGTCTGGCACTTTTGTGGGCTCTTCTTATTCTTACGGTGTGGCAAGAGACTGGGCACGCTTTGGCTTATTGTATTTGAATGATGGTGTTTATAATGGAGAGCGTTTATTGCCCGATGGCTGGGTAAAGCAAACAGCCACACCTTCAGATGCTGCAAAGAAAGGAGAGTATGGTTACCATTTCTGGTTGAATGCCGGGGCAAAGAATGATCCTGCAAATCGCTCTTACCCGCATTGCCCCGCGGATATGTATTGCTGCGATGGCTACGAAGGTCAATTCGTTTTTATTATTCCCTCAAAGAATCTTGTTATCGTGCGTTTGGGTTTAACCCAGCACGATAATTTTGATGCAGATAAATTTGTTGCAGATGTTGTTGCATCTGTAAAATAATTTTTTTGCGGGCATTTGTTTTTTATGGCATCGGTTGTTGTGTCACTCACTTGTGCGTTCTGTTTTTCATAGCGACAAATTAACAGCATAAAAAAAGCGTTCAGTACTGAACGCTTTTTTAAACTAGCTTATAGTTGAACTACCAACGATTGCTACCTGAGTTAGAAAAAGACTTTTTTGGTCTGTCTTCTCTTGGTTTTGCTTCGTTAACCCTGATTGCGCGACCATCAACAGTAGCGCCATCCAGTTCTTTGATAGCTTTCTGAGCTGATTCATTGCTGGGCATTTCTACGAAACCAAAGCCACGGCTGCGGTTTGTAAATTTGTCCATAATAACTTTTGCTGAAGAAACTTCGCCGTATTCTTCAAAGAAACCCCTTAAGTCTTCGTCCTGTACAGCGAAGCTTAAATTTGAAACATAAATGTTCATGCTTAAAATAATATAAATTAAAAAAATACTTGAGAAAAAAGCAGACGTAAAGAAGACTAACTATTTGCTGACAAAAATGCTTAGCAGAAAAAATCGTTCACTTACCAAATGCTGTAGAACTCAAATTGACAGCGCAAATGTACGTCTAAAATTCTGTTTGTACGGTTTTTATTTTTATTTGTGTTGTTAACGAATTGTAATGTTTGAGAAAGTCTAGTATGACGGAATTGGGCCGAATAAAGAACAGAATGTACAAGTGTGCGACGCAAGAAAAGTATAGTAGAAGATACAGAGCTTGGCTCATAATTTCTTTCATCTTCACATTTGCATCTTCGCACATTTCCACATTAGATAGCAGGCTCCTGTTGGCTTAAACAATGAAAACTTCCCAGGCCCCAGATAATTTCTGTTGAATCTATACCTATCACTTCACGACCAGGAAAACAACTTTGAATAATCTGTAAAGCCTTATCATCTTTTGAGCAACGGAATGTAGGAACAATCACGGCATGATTAGCAATATAAAAATTTGCATAAGAGCATGGCAGGCGCTGATCATTATAAACCAATTCATCGGGCATTGGTAGTTCAACAATGTTTAGTTGTTTGCCATTCAGCAAACGCATTTGCTTTAACTGTTTCAAATTGTGCTGAAGCAATTCATAATTCTCGTCATTTTTATTTTGTTCAATAACTGTTATTACCGTGTCTTCATTTGTAAATCGGACGGTGTCATCAATGTGGCCATCTGTATCATCACCAACAATACCTTCATTCACCCAAAGCACTTGCTCCATACCATAATAATTACAGAGGTATTCTTCTATCTGCGATTGCGTAAGATGCGGATTGCGATTAGGATTCAACAGGCATGCAGTAGAAGTCATTACCGTTCCTGCGCCATTAAATTCAACAGAACCGCCTTCCATAATTATTCCGGGATAAAAAACCTGCAAACCAAAGTGGTTACCAATTAATGTTGGAATTACATCATCCAGATCATACGGTGGATATTTACCACCCCATGCATTATAACCCCAGTCAACAATGGCTTTCTTTTTTTCTTTTTTATTAATCAAAAATGCAGGGCCATGATCCCTGCACCATGCATCGTTTGTAGGATGCATAAAGAATTCTATTTTGGAAATATCGGCGCCTGCATTTTGAATATGTTCCAATGCAAATGCTTTCATTTTTTCATCAGCAACATTAATACGAACGATCTCACTTTTAGTAAGCTCTTTTATAAACTGGCTATAATAAGGAAATATAGTATGAATCTTTTCAGGCCATGATGCTTCTTTATGAGGCCATGATAACCATGTTGCTTCATGCTTTGTAAATTCTGCAGGAAAATGATATCCTAGTTCTTTCGGAGTTGCACTCATTGTTTATCGTCTGTTATAATATATTAGATCTCTTCGTCAATAAATCGTTTTGTAATCGGTTGATAAGAATCAATTCTTCGGTCTCTTAAGAATGGCCAATGGGTTCTGTAACGGTCTGTTTTAGCAAGGTCTATTTCCTCTACATGCACTTCTTCATTTTCATGAGACGCTTTGTAGATAATACTTCCAAATGGGTTGCTTACAAATGAACCGCCCCAGAATTTCATGGCACCATTTTGTTCAAAACCAACACGGTTTACACTTACTACATGCACACCATTAGCAACTGCATGACTGCGCTGTATAGTTTGCCACGCATTGTATTGTTCTGTGTTTGTTTCTTCATCCTGTGAGGTGGCCCAGCCAATGGCCGTTGGATAAAATAAAATTTCAGCACCCATCAATGAAGTGATTCTTGCAGCTTCAGGATACCACTGATCCCAACAGATCAACACACCAAATGTTGCAAATTTTGTTTTGAAAATTTTATAGCCAAGATCACCGGGTGTAAAATAAAATTTCTCGTAGTATGCAGGGTCATCGGGTATATGCATTTTACGATACTTGCCGAGATAACTTCCATCTGCATCCAGTACTGCTGTTGTATTGTGATAGATGCCTTGTGTTCTTTTCTCAAACAATGAAGCAATGATGACAATGCCAAGTTCTGCTGCTACTTTACTCAATGCATCTGTAGAAGGGCCGGGAATTGGCTCTGCCAATTTGAAATTATCGTAGTCTTCCACATCGCAGAAATAGAGTGATGTAAATAATTCCTGCAGGCAAACTATCTGCGCGCCTGCTTTTGCTGCTTCCCATACTTTTGCAATTGCTTTTTCAAGGTTAGCTGCTTTATCTGCAGAGCAACTCATTTGCACAAGTCCCACTTTTACTTTACTCATGGTATAAAATTATGAGCCGCAAAAATATTTAATTAATATGGAAATGTGGTAAATATGAAAACGTGTAAAATTATTACGGACCCATCTGTTTTATAAGTGGCATCACCTGTGGCGTCGCACTCTTGTACTTTCTGTTCATTACTGTTCTGAACGACGAAGTGAGTGACACAACAGGCGATGCTATAAAAAACTACTGTTGACTACAAAAAAATTATCCTTCTTTTTTTATAAATACAATACGGCTGCGATCTGCTTTGTACATGCTATCATAAAATTTTGCAAGTTCTGTGTAATCGGAAGGGGGGAAACGACCTTCGCTACGACGGTAAAGGCGTGTGCAGTTAATATTATCTGCATCAACTTTAAAATGAATTTCATAATCGCCAAACTTGTTGTTAATTATAACATCTTTTGGCATTGATTCTATGTTATAGCCGTCAGGAATTTTGATAGAAACGGTATCCTTATCCGTGAATGATGAAGGATAATCTATATCATATTTGCGTTGGTCTTCTGTTTTAAGCTTTATTGTATTTCTGTTTAAGATGTCGGGCGTTACAAAAATTCGTTTACCTGATACCGATGCGTAATTATTTGCTATCAACTGAAGTTGTTCATCTATGGCAGGCTTTTCCGATTTTTTTTCATCATAATTAAAACTTGTTACATCATAATCAGGAAGGTCTATGTCTTTCTTTAAAGATTCTAATAGCTTATCTTTTGAAAGATGATTTATTTTACCATGTAATTCATCTTGCTGAAGGCATGTATAATGTGTATCAATAGCTGCGGTTAATTTACCTGTTTCATCTATTGCTGAAGTTATGCGGCGTATCTGCGTATTATCTGATGCTTTATAAACAGTGGTGCTTATAATGTGACCGCCTTTATCGTCAATCAGTAGCGCATGCCTGTTTCCGGTAAAATTTCCCTGGTAACCGGCGGAAACAGTTTGGCTGGTACATTCAAGCCACATGGTGTCTTTATTTATAGGTACACAAACAGTAGCATGATTGAATTGATTGGAAGGAAAATCTGTAATGATATCTTCTGCATCATCGCCGGCTTTTATTAAAACATAGTTTGCATTTATTCCAGCTTCTTTAAGTAATGCAACCATATAGTTAGATAAAGCTTTACAATCTCCATAACGTTTTGTATAAACATAATTGGCGTCGAATGGTTGCCATCCGCCAATTCCAAGCTGAACGCTTATATACCTGGTATTTTGCTGTAAGAAATTATAAAGCACTTTTACTTTTTCTTTTTTATCTGTAATGCCATCTGTTAGTTCATGCACTTTCTGTTTTATTGCATCGGGCATGATGTCTCTTCCTTTTAAAAGACTGTTGATGAACATACCGAAGTTTTCCCATGAAGACATTTCCCCCTTATAGCCTTGTATTTCAAAACTTGTGGGTGCAACTATTACGCTTGGTAATATTTCGCGCCAGGATGGCTGATATTGTTCTGAAACTTTTGCCGGTAAATTTTTCAATTCCCAGGTATATACTTTCTGATCTTTTTCTTCTGTAATTACAGGAGTGCCGGGGTAATTAAATTGCTTGTAGCGTATGTCAAGATCTTTTGGGGTAACAACAACAAGCTTGCAGTATTGAACACCCATCGTATTTGATTGCTGGGGATACCAATCAGGAAGATCGAAAACACCATTCAATATTTTTTCTTCTTCATATTCTACTGTATATGGGTAAGAGCGATAATAAAAGCTGTGTGCTTTAAACCGTGTATCAACCATCAGGCTTATATCGTCGTTACCACTGAGGTCCTCAATATCTTTTTTCTTTACATTCTTTAATTGTTTACCCATAGCATCATATAAAGTACCGTCAATATCATTAATGTCGTTAAACTTGTCATACTGTGTGAAGAAAAATGAATAACGATCTCCCGCCTCATTAAGAATTGTATTGACATTTTTTCTATAAATTTTTGCCTTTCCAGGCTCTTTTATTTCTATGCGTAACTCATTATAACGGCAGACAACGTTTGCATTTTTTGAAAGTGTATCGGGTATCAATAAGCTGTTATAAGATTGGGCGCTTGCTGATACCACAGTAAATAAAAATATATGGATGAATAAAGTTTTCACTGAAATAATTATTGTTTTTTAAATACAATTTGTTCTGCTTCTTTTTTTACTATGTATGTAAAAAAATCCCTGAGTGTGGTATAATCCTCAGGTAAGAAGGTTGCTTTACTAAGTATAGTACGGCATCTCAACTGAATATGATCGCCACTTAAACCAATGATATATTCAAACATGCCTTCATCTTCATTTAGTTTAACCCTTGTAGATTTTGGTAATTCTTCTACTGTGTATCCTTTGGGTATTTCCATGTTAAGAATATATGTTTCATTCATACAGGCACCCATCTCCACAGGGTACAGACGTTCTGCAGATTTAAAAGGATTTTCTTTATATGCTTCAGCCAGCATTGGGCTGAAATAAAAGATATCTTCATCTCCTGTATTAAAACTCATTTCGTATTTTATGGAGAGAGGCTGCTCCATTTGTTTTAGAGAGTCGATAGAAGTGTTTGATAAATTTACTTCCATAGAATAAGACTTTTTCATTTCACTGAAAAGACTTTCTACGGATGTCTTCTTTAATTTCCTCCTTATTGCCTGCGATTCTTCATTACCCAACTTACTGGAAAAAGATGCAGTGATTCCTTTTTCGTCATTCATCATAAAGACAGTTGTAATCTTTGATTCCTGCAGAGAATCTGCAGATAGATTGATCAGCGATGGCATATCTGCAACAATTCTTGCTGTTCCATTATAACATTGCAGGGGCAAATGGTTGAAACCATTGTCCGGATCGGAAGCATCAAGTAAAAAAGTTTGGTCTCCTTTTTTAACCTGTGTTATTACATAATTGAATTTGCTCATGATGGGATAGGTTTCCAAAGCTTTGCCATGATCTCTTGTACTTAATAATACAGGGTGCACTTCAAAACCTGCATTTTTAAGCATAGCAGCGAGCAGCATATTTATATCAACTACATTTCCTTTTTTTGCCTGGTATGTTTTTTTGAGTGATTGAGAAAGGTAGCGTGCATTATCATCTATGCAGGTAAAATTGTCCCTTACATATTCAAATATTTTTTTTGCTTTTTCTGTATCACTTGCAGCATTACCGGTTGCGTTCTTTACATCATCATCCAGCCAGTTATTTTCATGGTTTAGTGATTCTCCAAAATATTCATTTTTCATAAGATCTGCAGTCACGTCATACCAGTTTTGCATTACAGGCCGTACAGGTTGATCAGGATAGCGAATGGTAGATAATTGAAATTCTATTTTAGCTACATGATTGCGTAGGGTGGTAGTAAACTCTTCTTCTTTAAGTGCAGGAACATTCTCTGCGGCCCACCTGTGATACAAGGTGCCACTCTGGAAACTGTATGATTCAGTTCTGTCACTTGCCGAAGTTCCTACATCAACAATATTGTAACTTTTTCTGAAAACATCAGAAGAATCAATAACGTACTTGATATAACCCTGCCCAAGGGTAACAAAGTCATAAAAGGCTGGCACAACCACAGAATACTCAGACCATAGCCTTGGATAATCTCCCTGGAAATACCATGGTTCAATGTCACGGTGAGTGGGAGAACTTACTTTATAATCGTACTCAATAATAGAACCTTCTTTTAGGTTGGGAAAAGTGAATTTCAAAATAATATAGTTTTCAATCTTGTCTTTGAAGACGGAACTTTTATCTACTTTAGTTACAATTACTTTTCCATTTTCTATGTTATAGGTAGCCGCATCAAGGTCTTCGAGTTTTTCCTCAAAAGTACCTTCTTTATAAAGTCGTATCTCAATGGTCGCTACATCATCAAAGCTGTTTTTTTTCATTAGCCTTATACGTGTATGCTTGTGGTAGATCACGTTGAAGTCGCCGGAAGTATTTCCTTCATAGTAAGAATTTCCAACATCATATAAATAAACAGCATCAGCAGCAGAATCTACGGCATAGGCAGTTGGTTCAAAGTCTTTGGCAGTTACATCTCCATACTTGATCTTTGGCTGAACAACATTTGCATAAAGCGAAGTAAAGCTTAGCAAAATCAAAAGGGCTAATAAGGGCAAACGCATGGCATTAGCTTTTAAAGGTTAATTTTAGTGTTGTACTGCAAGTAAAGAAATACGGGTAAACTGACAAAAAAAATTTTCCATTGCGGTTAAATAATACAGTAATAATAAAAGATACGGCCAGGCACCTCGGCTTCGATTTTTGCGGAATTGCCAAAGCTGTTAAGCTGGAAGATGATGCACGCCGTCTTGAATCCTGGCTCAACAAAGGCATGCAGGGCAGTATGCAGTATATGGAAAAATATTTTGATATGCGCATTGATCCATCACTATTGGTACCTGGAGCAAAGAGTGTAATCACATTATTGCTTAATTACTTTCCACAACAACAGCAAAATAATGCAGCACCATTAATTGCAAAATATGCTTACGGAATGGATTATCATGAAGTGATAAAAAATAAACTTAATCATTTACTGCATGTATTAAACACGGAAATTGGTACCATAAATGGACGTGGCTTTGTAGATTCTGCACCGGTGCTGGAGAGAAGCTGGGCCCAGCGCAGCGGTCTGGGATGGATTGGCAAAAATGGCAATTTAATTACGCGCCAGTCAGGCTCTTTCTTTTTTATCGCTACACTTATTGTTGATATTGAGCTTGAGTACGATGATGCTTTTGCAAAAGATTATTGCGGCACCTGCAGTAAATGCGTAGATACCTGCCCCACTGAAGCGATCAATGATAATAAAGTAATTGATGGCAGCCGTTGCATCAGTTATTTTACCATTGAGTTAAAAGACATGCTCATTCCAGATGAGATGAAAGACAAATTTCAGGACTGGATGTTTGGCTGCGATATTTGCCAGGATGTTTGTCCCTGGAACCGCTTTAGTAAACCAACCACTGAAATTGAATTTACACCCATTCCCGAAATTTTAAATTTAAGTTCAAAAGACTGGGAACAGATGAGTGAAGAAACTTTTAAGCAGGTATTCAAACACTCTCCTTTGAAACGTGCCAAATACAAAGGCATACAACGCAACCTTAAGTTTATAAAAAATGATATGTAAATTTTTTTATTAGCCCGGCTTTTGTAAATACATGCTGCTGCTGTTGCGTCGCACACTTGTACTATTCAACACAGGCCAAAAGGAAAAATCAAAAGTCAAAAAAATGAACCAGCTGCTTTTTTACTTTTGAATTTTTACTTTGAGGAACATAGTTCCAAAGGCACAAGTGAGTGACACAACCGCCGATGCTATAAAATACTGCAGCCTGCAGCCAAAATATTTTTTGCAAAGAAAAGCCACTGCATATGCAGTGGCTTTTGAAATTATGATGTTTAACGTCCAAAAAGAAACAAAGTGAAATTATTGTATGGCATCTCTGTAGGCTTTACCCAGTGACGTTAGAGAGGTGCCTTGATTTAAAGAAGCGCCACCATCTGTGCCACTGCCCGAGCGTGTAATAACATATTTGTAATTACCAGCCTTAAACCCGCCAACAGTGCCTGTCATAAGCGTTGTTGAAGTGCTGTTCTGGTTGTATTCATTGCAAATAACAGGTTTACCTGTTTGTGTTCTAAGATAATCTGCATCGTTTTCTAATGTGCCAACAGGATACACATTTTGGTTACTGTTAAACGGTGAAGCAACATGCGTATTTACATACGTAAGGTTCATTGTTTTGTAAGCAGCAATCAGCTTCTGTGTTTCCAATGAATTTGCTGTTTTGCTGGCCCATCCACTCATTACAAGTTCTACATAATCTACATGAAGACCACCGTCAGCTACCGCAATACCGCGCTTGTTACAAACATCAACCGCTGTTTTTAATTCAGTAATATAATCTTCAATAGGCCCGCTGTGAAATTGATCTGTGCAGGGTTCATTTTCTATCACTGCTATTTCGGGTTGGTATTTGTCAAGCACTTTTGTTAATAAACTTCTGTACTGAACCATGTCTGTAGGGAAAGGCACCGGGCTTCTTTTACCGGTATTGCTGGTTACATTATCATAGTTAAGATTCAGCAATACTTTGTATCCGGCGTTCACCCATTTTTCATAACCCTTATCTACGCCTGTAAAATCCTTTAGTATGATCGCATAGCGTACATATTTTACGCCAAGCTTCTGGCAAATGGTTATCTCGTCATTTATAGTAGTACTGCCTGAAATAAGTGCACCAAAATTTGTAGACGAGGTAGTAATGGCCATACTGCTTTCCTGTGCAGTTAAACTATTGCTAAGGGCATCAGTACTTTGTGAAGGGGCTATCTCTTTTTTACAACTGGCAAATAAACTAATGAAGAAAACAGTAAATACAGGAAGAATTAACTTTTTTGGCATAAGGATGCCAGCTCCGTTTCCGGATAATTGGATACTCATCACACGGGGGTTTAATTACACTAATAGTTTTTCTTTTGCACTAAAAAAGTAGCCTGCAGCACTATTTTTTAGATGCATTTTGAAAACAAAAACCGCTCCAATTGAAGTAGAGATGAAAATAAAATTGTTAAAAGGAAAAAGTAAGTCTTATGTGAGTATAAAGCTTACATATGCAACACTTTTTCATAAGAATACAAAAGTGGTAAGCAACATTTTAATGAAATGCAGAATGAAATTATATCAAAGCCGTTCAAATTATTTTAATGTTCTTCTTCTATTAATTGCTGGTTCTGTATCATCTTTTTCAGCTTTTCAATTTGCTCCTGCAATGAATCCATCATCCATTCATCATGCTCCATTTTTCCTGCATCATCCACTGCTTTTTGATAGGCGTCCATATCACCCAAACCAAAATTAGCTTCGGCCCTGTTTATAAGTATCCAGAATAATTGTTCTTTATCGGCTTTGTTTTGACTTAAAGAATACGCATCATTTCTTTGCAGCCCGTCTTTCATGGCTGCGCTTTCCTGTCTTGCCTTTATTTGTTCCCAATCTTTATCACACATAAGCAATACTTCTTTGCGTATGCGTTTCGCATTTACAAGATCTGCGATGCGTTCATCTTTTGTGGTGCATAAGGAAGACTGTGCACGGTAATCCAGCATAAATGCAAGATTGATTCCATGGTAGCGGTTGTTTAATAAATAGTAACCACGCTGATAATATAAAATACCGGCGCTCAAATGTTCTTCGCCCTGTTTGTTTTCGTACAATCTTTTTTCAATAGCACCTGCCAGTGCCACAGTTTCTGTATCATTGGTGTGGCTAAGATCTATATCCAGTAATAATTTCAGTGCATCATATAACGCCGTTACTTCATCGGGTAGTTTAGCTTTATAGGTGGCCAGCGCCAAACGATGAACGAGATACCTGTTAACACCCATTTTATTTTGATCATCTTCCGTCTTACCTATTAGTAATGCAGAATTAAACAAAGCCTTTGCCGTAATAAAATCATTTTTGGCAAGTGCTTCTTCTGCATCTTCTGTTATCACTGCTAATGTTTTTGGGTTGATGTAAGATTCATCAGCGGCTTCAATCGCTCTCTTTTTTTCTTCCACAGCATGCGCAATCTGTTCCCTCAGAGATGGCGGGTCTAATTGCAGAAAAGTGTAAACCGGACTATCCGGTTCGTCAATATGCAAAACATCATCCAGCGTTTCTGTAAGTACTTTACGAAAGCGTTCCACTTCTTCATAATCTATCGCATCACCAAGGTGCGCATAGCTGGTTATTTTTATATGGTTCAGGTCAAAAGGGTAGGGCATTTTATTTTCAGAGATCACAATAGTGGTGCGTGGCCGTAGTGCATGACGCACACCCAGCTCGTATAATGCATTGGGGTTAGCGGTAGAAATATCAGCGATTACCACGTCGGCATTCAGCAGTTCCATATACATCTGCACGTCTATTGAACCTGTATATACAATTTCATCTGCACGCACACAGGCCAATCCTTTTGCTTCTACTACGGGTTTTATCAGCAGGCGGTAAGATTTATTAAGGTCAAGTTTACGGCCCGTAGCAAAGTCTGTTTTTGTGCCAAAGCCCATTACTACAAAACATCTTTTTTGTTGATCGTCAGCCATAGTATGCGGTTTCCAGGTTAGAAGAAAATTCGGTTACAGTGTGAATGCTGTATAAAATTATCCAAATAGATTTTAAAATGCAACCTCATTTTAGCGTGCAGTATTTTTATGTACCCGCAGTAATGCTGTGATGCTTCTGTTGCGTCGCACACTTCAGGGTTCTGTTTTTAAGACAAATGTCAAAATGTTCGCTTTATTTAGTTATGCTGCAATGCTGATTTATTCACTTTAAGTACAAGTGTGCGACGCAACAGCATTTGAACAGCATTTCAAAAGCCTGGTACATACAATTATACTTCCATCAACTGAAGACTTATCTTTCTGATATCTGTAGCAATGTTGGCAATAAAATTGAACTGGTCTGCAACAGGTTTTATTTCGGAGAGTATTTTTTTTGTTTCACTTTCTGTAATGCCCTGCTGTAGTTCCGTACGCCGCTTTTCGAGTAAATTTTCCACCCGCTGCTGAACAGCATTTTGCGGCACTGTATCAACAACAGTATTCTCAGCCGGTATTTCGTTGATGATCTTCACTGCATCTTCCAGCTTGCCAACCGTATTGCTGATCAGCGGTGTAAAATCTGACGATGCATATTTTTCTGAAAGTGGTTTTACATAATAAGAAAGCGTGGCAATATGCGATGTAAGCATATGATTGAGCACTACAAACTGATGCAATGGCTTTATATTTTTTTGTTTGCTTTCAGGTTCTGCCAACATGCGGGTAAACGCATCTGAAAGATTTGCGAGCGCCACAAATGCATTTTTGCGGCTAACCTTGTAAGTAGTGATGGTTACGGGTTTGCCAATGAATGCAACTGCTATATCGGCGAAATAATTTTTGTTGCTTTTAACAGCTTCTGACATATAGTTGTTGATCTGCTCATGCTCCCATGCCGGCAGCAGTATCAGGTTTGCGAAAAAGGCGATGGCAGAACCAATAGCGGTATCTGTAACACGGTCAATAATGATGGTTTCGAAATTGATATTGCTTAGTAAATGAAAGAGCAGCAGTATATATGGTGTCATGAAAATCACGCTGATCATATAATGTGTCCTCAGCAAACTATATGTTCCAACCATCAGTAATAACATGATCGGGAAAAGTATATTGTTGTCTTTTATAAAGTACAAAATGCCGAGGCCAATTGCTGCACCGCAAATAGTTCCGATCAGTCTTTCATAATTTCTTTTTCTTGTTAAGCTGTAAGCGGGTTTTAAGATCACAATGATGGTGAGCAAGATCCAGTAACTATGACCAACCGGAAATAACATTGATATAATAAAACCAACAAGCGTAGCAGTGCTTATTCTTACTGCATGGCGAAAATTATTTGATTCAGGTGATAGATTGTCTTTTAGTAATTTCAGGTCAACCCGCTGATGTGTAACAAATTTATCATAGTCTGCCGAGCGGGTCATGTTCTTTGTTAATTGCCTGTCATAAGTAGTGTAGAGATGCAAAGTGTGTATGCGGCCTGCTATGTCTTCAATGCTGTTGAGTATATGCCGCAGGCTTATAAAATCATCAACATTTTCTGCTGTGCGTTTATTATCCCTGAATGTTTCAAAGAATGTCTTTGTTTTTTTAATATGAGTAGAAAGCAATCCTGTTTCTTCAGATGGATTACCGCTTTTTACAGCAATACCTATTTCATCCAGTTCATTACTAAGCTCCAGGATCAATTGCCGGTAATGCTCCAGAATATCCTCTTCATTAAATGCCTCGTGCAGGGCTTTGTAATCCTGGTAAGAGGTCATAGTTCTTTCAAAAAGATCAACTATGTCGGTAAATATCATCAGCAATGTTCTGCCTGTGTTGGTAGATTCTTTTACAATATCCCTGCTCTTAAATAATAATTCTCTTACGAGGTTTTGTTTTTCGTGTACCACCACCTGTTGTTGCAGCATGGCCTGGTAAGTCTTTTCATAGTCTACTTCTTTCTCATAAAAGGCTGCTCTTGTGCGCAGGTAATCTGCCGTAGCCATTATACAATCACCCAATGCCTGTTGCACCAGCTTGTATGGCCGAAAACTATAGAGCAAGAGGCTCAGCAACATATACCATACGCCACCGGCAAAAACATAAGCAGCATTGAGTACTACATCCCATCCTTCATTAGACCTGTCAATATTCAGTACCATTACCAGCAGTGCAGAAACACCAATGGAGTTAGCCCTGTTCCCGTACACAGCAATCATTGAAAAAGTGAAGCAGGCTGCTACTATCAGCAGGCCAAGCAGAAAAGGATGTGGTGCGGCGAAACCCGTAAGCAGCGAAATGATGGTATTGATAATAATGCATGCCACCATTCCATTTTTGCGGTGATGAATAGGACCCGGATTATCCGTAATGCTTACGCTCATAGCGCCAAGCGATACTACCACACCAACCGAAAGCAGGCCGAAATGATTTAGTACCAGCGCGGGTAAAACAATGCCCGCAGTAATGCGTATACCTTCACTCAGGTAATGACTGTTTACAAAACTTTTGTACTCCTTAATATAGTCCATAGCTAATGCCTGCCTGTTTGAAACATAAAGATACCTTGTTGAAACAGAGGTAAGAAACAAAGAATATTTTTTTGAGCCCAACAGTCAGATAACAGGGCATCACCTGTTGCGTCGCACTCTTCAGGGCTCTTTAGTTGCATCAGCAAAGACAGCGGTCGCAAGTATTTTTTAATGCATAACTACCGGGAAAGAATCTCTAAACCACAAGAAATCCACAGCTTGTTAAATGGTAATAAAAACATTTCATACCCCTATCTTTGCAGCCTGTAAAAAAATACTATGCCTTATTTATTTACCTCTGAGAGTGTTTCAGAAGGCCATCCGGATAAAGTGGCCGACCAGATATCTGATGCGTTGATAGATAATTTCCTTGCGTTTGATCCTAATAGTAAAGTAGCCTGCGAAACATTAGTTACCACAGGCCAGGTAGTATTGGCCGGCGAAGTAAAAAGCAAGGCCTATCTTGATGTGCAGGAAATTGCCCGTGGTGTTATCCGCAAGATCGGTTACACCAAAAGTGAATATATGTTTGAAGCCAATAGTTGTGGTATCCTATCTGCTATCCATGAGCAATCAGCTGATATTAACCAGGGTGTTGACCGTCAGAAAAAAGAAGAGCAGGGTGCCGGCGACCAGGGTATGATGTTTGGCTACGCCACCAATGAGACAGCCGATTATATGCCGATGGCGCTGGATATTGCACATAAATTGTTGCAGGAGCTTGCTGCTTTAAGGAGAGAAAATAAAGACATCAAATACCTGCGCCCAGATGCAAAAAGCCAGGTTACGCTGGAATATGATGATAATAACAAACCATTGCGTATAGATGCTATTGTTGTATCTACCCAGCATGATGATTTTGATACAGAAGAAAAGATGCTGAAGAAGATCAATAAAGACATTGTAAATATTCTTATACCGAGGGTACAGGCCAGGTATAAAAAATATGCGCACCTGTTCAATACCAAGATCAAGTATCATATCAACCCAACCGGCAAGTTTGTTATTGGCGGACCGCATGGAGATACCGGTTTAACCGGACGCAAGATCATTGTAGATACCTATGGTGGTAAGGGAGCTCATGGTGGCGGCGCTTTTAGCGGTAAAGATCCTTCCAAAGTTGACAGGAGCGCTGCCTATGCGACACGACATATTGCCAAAAATCTTGTAGCAGCGGGTGTTTGCGATGAAGTTTTGGTACAGGTTTCTTATGCTATTGGTGTGGCCCAGCCAATGGGTATTTATATCAATACCTATGGCACGTCAAAAGTTGGTCTTACAGACGGAGAGATAGCCAGGAAGGTGGAAAGTATTTTTGACATGCGACCTTACTTTATTGAGCAGCGCTTGAAACTGCGTAACCCAATCTATAGCGAAACTGCTGCTTACGGCCATATGGGACGTAAACCTGAGTTTGTAAATAAAGAATTCCGCTCCCCTGAAGGTAAAGTAGTGAAGAAGAAAGTAGAACTGTTTACCTGGGAAAAGCTTGATTATGTTTCTAAAGTGAAGAAGGAATTTGGCATCAAATAGATTCGAAATCATACGTAAAAATCCTGCTGGTGAAGCGGGATTTTTTTATATATAAACAGGATCGTACATGATTGCTTAAATGCATTACCAATTTATACTTGCGGTAAAGAAAAGAAAGTATAAGTGTGCGACGCAACAAAAGCCAAATGCTTTTGTTGCTGCCGGGCTTAAAAAATTATGCATTTAATTTTTGCAAATGATATAGTAGCGGGTGCTTTTATCTGTACCTGAATCAAAAACCTCTCTTAGTTTGTTGCTGTTTTTGACCAGCCTGTGGTTGCGGCTGTCGAACACCTCATTGTTTTTGCAGAACGTATTACAGGATTCAATATAAGGCAGTATTTTTTTTACTACTTCTATCTCATTTTCCACTCTTTGCCGGGAATAATGTTTATCCTTTACCGCTAATAATAACTCTCTTTCCATTTTTCCTTATTTCAATCTGTAAAATTATAAACAGTAATAACGCTGTTTATTATAAATATTGCTAAAAATTGTACAAAACACTCAACTTATACCTGTTAGCAAACGGGGTTTTGAAGGATTGGAAGCTTATAAATAAATGGCAGGGGTGATTATCGTAAAAACTTCTACTCCCGCCAATATTTATGCCATGCTATCCCAAAGCTTATTAATTGTTGATTAAAAAGGATTTTTTGTATAAAAGTTCAAACTAATTTTGTACAAACCAATTGTTGTCTAATAATTTGCATGTACTTTTCGTTTTTGAAAAACACCGGTCGTTGCCGGTGATCTGTATGAACGGTTTGCGGGTAAACATGGTTAAATGTACCAAAGATCCCTGTACGGTATTTTGACAAAATGAATCATCAGCAAATCGTATAATTTTTTTGTGCAGGGATAATAAATTTGTGTGTTCTGCGTAATTTAAGGGTCACTTATTATGAGAAAAAACCGAATCAGCATAACAATGCCATGTTATGTAATTTATTTGTTTATTGTATTCCTCACGGCTTCCTGTATCAATACTAAAAATGTAGTTTATTTCAACAACCTGCCTGATTCTTTAAAGATCCAGCTGGATAAATTGCCCGTTCCGGACAAAACCGTACAAGTGAATGATGTACTTGAAATAACCATAGGCGGTGAAAATGAAACAACTGTTCATTACATACAAACTTATATTACCGGACAACCCGTTTTAAAAGCAACCGTGGATATTGCAGGAAATATTGAATTGCCAAAAGTTGGAAAAATTCATGTAGCCGGCTTATTGCAAGAGGCAGCAAAAGATGCCATTACAAATGCTTACAAGGAGTATCTTATAGATCCGATAGTGCAGGTAAAACTCAGCAGCTTTCATTATACCATTTTAGGAGAAGTGAAGGCTCCAGGCATATTTGATGTTGAAGCAGAGAAAATAACACTGTTTGAAGCAATAGGTAAGGCAGGGGATCTTACCCCTTACGCTGAGAGAGAGAATATTAAGATTATCAGGGACGTAAACGGTGAAAGGGAAGTCATTACGCTTAATATGCTGGATAAAGCAATCCTTAATTCGCCGGATTATTATATACAACGATATGATATCATATATGTAGAGCCCAAGAATATTAAACAGGTTAATGAAAATATTCAACGTTTTACGCCCTATATCAGTATTATATCGGGATTGCTAGCAATTATTGTTTTAATCACCAGAAATTAACATGAGTCAACACGTATCGGATAATGAAAATGGTGAGTTGGTAACACAATCCAGTGTCCAGTTCGATATAAAGAAATTTATTTACAAGCTAATCGGCTTTTTGCCATGGATCATTATTTCTGTGCTGATATCTTATACCGTGGCAAAACTTTATTTGCGTTATACTCCCCAGTTGCACCGTGTAGCTGCATTCCTGCTTATAAAAGATAATGAAGAATCTTCGCCCGATTATAATGTACTCAGGGAGCTTGGGGTTATCACCAGCAGCAAGGAAATCCAGAACCAGATCGATATCCTGCAGTCTTATGAATTGTCTGAAGATGTGGTAGATTCATTAAACCTGCAGGTAAAGTTAAATACCGTTGGCCGTATCTCTTCCCTGCCCATTTATGGCAACAGATCACCGGTTTTTATCCATGTTGATAAAAGTGATAAAATAGATTTTACACCCTCCTCTTTTCAATTATACCTGGAAAGTGACAGTGTAGTATTTATCAGTAATAATACCCGTCAGGCCCACCGTTACAATGATACGTTTCTGTTGTCGGGTAAAAAAGTTTGGTTTGTTCGAAACCATGCCGTTAAAGCCGATGATAATGGCTATAACCTTGTATTGCAGGATAAACATTCGATGTCTGTGGGATTGCGTGCAGGTATAACCATAACCAAATCCCATGACCCCGGGGGCATCGTGGAAATAGCGTTGCTTGATCAATCTGCGGCCCGGGCCATCGATATTATCAATAAGCTAATTGAAACGTATAATACAGCCGGGGTAACGGATAAAAATATTGTGGGGTTCAAAACACGCCGTTTTTTGAATGACCGGGTAGACAGTGTAGCTGCTGAACTGGATGCACTTGAAAAACAGGGAGAGAATTTTAAAAAGGAAAACAAAATCAACGACGTAAGCACCATTGGCGGGCAATACCTGAGTGAAGCTATGAACTATGATGAAAAGATGGCTGAACAGTCCGGCAAATTTAAACTGCTTGAGTCGCTTGAGCAGTTTATCAACAGTTCTAAAAACTATTCTGATATTATACCTTCTGATAACGGGATAGGAGACGGTACATTGGCTGATCTTATAAGGGCGCATAACCAGGATGTTGTAAACTACCAGGAACAAATAAAGATCAGTACGGAAAAAGACCCGCTTATCGGGCGGATCAAAAACAAGATCAATGATGACAAGCAAAACATCCTGAAAAATATTGCCAGTATCAGGCAGGGTTACGATGTTACTTATAAAGAGATCAGTACCCGTAAAAATGGTTTTGATGCCTTGTTATATAACCTGCCTGAAAAGGAAAGGGAATATCTAAAATTAAAAAGGCAGATCGGTGTAAAAGAGCAATTGTACTTATACCTTTTACAAAAAAAGGAAGAGATTGAATTATCGCTTAATTCAACCATCAACAATACCAGGATCGTTGACTCTGCTTTTGACCAGGGAATTGTTTCACCCAAAAGCGATCAGGTGGTCATGTTCGCTCTCCTGGTTGGTGTTATTGTACCGATTATCATCATGCTGCTGCTTGATTTTTTTGACAATAAAATTGCTGACCGTAAAGAAATAGAAGCTGCCACTAATGTACCTATCATTGGAGAACTTTCCTTTAACAGTGGGGTAAAAAACAAAGTGATCCATTCCAAAAGCCGGTCGAGCATGGCTGAACAATTCAGGCTTATCGGCACGAATCTCCGGTATATTGCCCCCGACAAAACATCCAAGGTTATCCTTGTCACTTCTTTTATGAGCGGGGAAGGTAAGAGCTTTGTTTCGACCAACCTCTCCGGCAGCCTGTCAACCGGCAATGCCAGGGTGCTTTTAATAGAACTTGATCTTCGCAAGCCCAAGCTTTCCAAATATCTTGAGTTGCAACCGAAATACGGACTTACCGATTATCTTGTAAATGCCCAGCCACTGGAGCAGGTGATTACCAAAATCGAGGATTTTAATAATGTGGATATCATCACCAGCGGGCCGGTGCCCCCCAACCCCAGCGAGTTATTAATGCTCCCCCGGCTGGAAACCTTATTCGAGTACGCCAGGCAGCGTTATCAATATATTGTTATTGACTCTTCTCCTGTAGGGCTTGTGGCTGATGCGTTTCTTACAGGGAAATTTGCCGATGTTACACTTTTTATACTGCGTCACCGGTATTCGCATAAAACAACACTCGGTTACGCGGACCGTTTGTATGCAGAAAAGAAACTGAATAACCTGAACATAGTGGTAAACGGTATAAAAGAGCAGCGAGGCGTAGGATATACTTATGGCTATGGGTATGGTTACGGCTATGGCTATGGATATGGATATGGTTACGGCTATGGTTATAAGTATGGTTCCGGTTATTACCCTGAAGATGAAAAGCCTGCACGTGGATTGAAAAGATTTTTTTCACGTAAAGGCAAAAAGTAAATTAAAGTGCAACAAATATATAACTGATAGCTCATTACTGTGAGTGACTTGGCGGAGCTGTATAAAAGTATGAATGCAAGTGAAAAAAAATGGTTTGCTGTTTATACCAAACCCCGGTGGGAAAAAAAAGTAAACAGTATTCTGCTGTTAAAAGGAGTAGCCAGCTGGTGTCCTGTACAGAAAACTGAAAGACAATGGAGCGACCGGAAAAAGATCATTGAAGACCCGCTTTTTAAATCGTATGTTTTTGTAAAAATAAACGATGACGAAAAGCTTACCGTTTTGCAAACAGAGGGCATACTCAACTTTGTTCATTTTCTTGGCAAACCCGCAGTCATAAAAGATGAGGAAATAGAAACCATCAAATCATTCCTGCTTGAAAAAGATGCAAAGATCAATATACAATCATTGCAGGGTTTCAAAGAGGATGATAAAGTGGTCATTAAACACGGTATTTTTATGGATAATACGGGAACTGTTATCAGGACTGCTGCTAAAAAGATCTATGTGCGGCTTGAAAGCCTGGACCAGGTAATGATAGTAGAATTTCCTGCGAACTATGCCGGACATTATTTCCCCCTTCATTAGTATTTTTTATGAACCCGGCTTTTGTGTTTTATAGCATCGTTCCTTGCGTCGCACTATTGTACGGTTTGTACTTTTCTTGACAGTTGGCTGTAAATGCCGATGGCTTTACCGAAAGTACAAGTGAGTGACACAACAATGCTCAATGTCAGCACTATAGCCCGTCAACAAATTATTTCATGCTTGTCAATATAAAAAGTAAGTTCTATGATAGCCCCCCATTATAACAAACCAAAAGTAATTGCAGAGATCGGCTGCAACCATATGGGCGATTTTGAAATTGCCAAAGACCTGGTGAAACTTGCCAAAGCGTGCGGCGCGGATTATGCAAAATTTCAAAAGCGACATCCAAAAGAATTGCTTACAGAAGAGCAGTATAATACACCGCATCCGGTTGCCTATAATGCTTATGGTTCAACGTACGGGCAACACAGGGAATTTCTTGAACTTAGTGCAGCACAGCACCGGTCGCTAAAGATCTATGCTGAATCTATTGATATTGGTTATGCCACTTCTGTATGGGACATAACATCAGCCAATGAGATCATTGCATTAGAGCCTGACTTTATAAAAGTACCTTCTGCCTGCAATAATAATTTTGAAATGCTTGGATTACTTCGTGATAATTATAATGGTGATGTGCATATATCCTTTGGTATGACAACAAAAGATGAGGAAGAAATTGTAGTGAATTTTTTTGAGGAAAAGGATGCAGGTAAAAGATTGGTATTGTATAGTTGTACTTCGGGGTATCCTGTTCCATTCAATGATGTGTGCCTGATGGAAATTGTAAGACTCAAAAATAAATTCGGAGAAAGGGTTCAGTCTATTGGTTTTTCGGGTCATCATCTCGGCATTGCGATAGATGTGGCTGCTTATACATTGGGTGCTGTGTGGATCGAAAGACATTTTACCAAAGACCGCACCTGGAAAGGCACTGATCATGCAGCATCGCTTGAATTACCAGGTATGCAAAAATTAATAAGAGACCTTTATCATACTTATGAGGCGCTTGGTTATAAGCAGGAAGAGATTCTTGCCATTGAAAAGGTGCAGCGTGAGAAATTAAAATACAGAAGCAGGTAAATAAAGTTTTGGAAATTTTAGCCATCATACCTGCAAGGGGCGGCAGCAAAGGTTTGCCGGGGAAAAATATTCGTTTACTAACCGGTCATCCTTTAATTGCATACAGCATATTGGCTGCCCAACAATCAAAATATATTACAAGAACCATTGTTTCTACTGATGATGAAAATATTGCTGCAGTTTCAAAGCAATATGGCGCAGAACTTCCTTTTATAAGGCCATCAGCAATTGCGCAAGATCTGAGTACCGACTTTGAAGTATTCACGCATGCATTAGAATGGTTACAGGAAAATGAAAATTATATTCCTGATTATATCGTGCAGTTAAGACCTACATCTCCTGTGCGGTTGAATGGGATGATAGATCAGTGTATCAATAAAATGTTGCAGCATCCAGAAGCAGACTCTTTACGCATTATAACTGAAGCGCCGGTAACGCCCTATAAAATGTGGCTTGCAGCAGATAATGATACAGCAATGAGACCGTTGTTAACACTTGATGGTGTAACAGAATCTTATAATATGCCCAGACAAAATTTACCAAAAGTTTACTGGCAAACAGGAACGCTGGATATTATAAAGACGAATGTTATTACAGAAATGAAAATGATGTCGGGCAAAATGATATTACCACATATCGTTCCCTCTTATCTCGCTGTTGATATTGATGATCTAAAAAGTTTTGAGCAAGCAGCAGAGGTCATTGCTCAATACGATTGTATAAAGTTTGAGAACTAATAATCAAGCCATTCTTGTTATTGGTGCAGGCTCTATAGGTGAGCGGCATATCCGTAATCTATGGCAACTTGGCTATAATAATATTATCGTTTACCGTCAACGTAATCTTCCATTCAGAGATATTGGTGAAGCACGGGTAAAGTTAATTTTGGAATGGAATGAAGTAGTTACTCAACGGCCATTTGCAGCCATTATCTGCACACCAACTGCACAGCATCTGCAACAAACGCAACAATGTCTTGACGCCAATATGCATGTATTGGTAGAAAAGCCTTTATCACATCAATTGTTTGATAAGGAACAACTCATCACTCTCTTAGGAGAAAAAAAACTCTTACTGCAGGTTGGTTATATGTTGCATTATCATCCTTTGCTACAAAAAGTGAAATCTTTTATTGAAGCAAAAACTTTTGGTAATGTTATTAATATTCAAACTTACTGGGGAGAATATTTGCCAGACTGGCATCCATGGGAAGATTATAGAACATCTTATGCCGCCAATAAAGAACATGGCGGCGGTGCTGCACTTACCTTAAGCCATGATGTTGACCTGGTGAACTGGTTTATGAATGCATTACCGAAAGAACACAAAGTAATGCACAACTACGCTTCAACACTTAAAGTAAATACTGACAGTGCGTTTGATGCATTATTATCTTACGCAAACAGAGCAACTGCTCATGTGCATGTAAACTTTTGCCAGAAAGTTCCCCAACGCTGGTATAAAATAGTTTTTGACGAAGCGGTGATCGATATAGATTATTATCAGGCTTCTATGAAAATTTCAACCAAGGAAAATATTCATGAGGAGCAACTCAGCAACTTTGCCAGAAACGAACTGTTTATTGATGAATTGGAAGATTTTTTTAAAAGAATTGAAACAGGAAACTTTACTGGCTTTTCAAAGCAGCAGGTGGAACAATCTTACAGTATTATAAAAATTTGCCAGCATGAACAATAACCCTGTTAATATACAGGATGAAGTAATATTGGTTACCGGTGCATTTGGTTTGATCGGTAAACAGATCAGCAAAGCCTTTTTACAGAACGGTGCTAAAGTTGTGTTGGCTGATATAAATGTAAATGCATTAAATGCAATACAAGATGAGTTTGCTGAATTATTTTCAACAGATAATTTCCTTGTAACGCAACTTGATATTACTGATGAGCAAAGTGCAGCGTCAGTAGTACAGCAAACGGCAGATAAATTCGGAAAGCTTGATGTACTCATCAACAACGCGGCCATTGATGCAAAGTTTGATAAAGATGGTATGAGTAAAGTAAATCAAAGCCGCTTTGAAAATTATCCTGTTGATCTGTTGCGCAGATCAGTTGATGTAAACCTGACCGGCACCGTAATTATGACACAGGCTGCCTGCAAACAAATGCTGACACAGGGTTTCGGCAATATCATCAATGTAGCATCAACCTATTCTGTGGTGGCGCCGAATCAAAACCTATATGATTTTGGAAATGGTATTGAAAATTTTAAACCTATCGATTATATCGCATCAAAGTCATTTATACCAAACTTCACCCGGTATATTGCCACATTTTACGCAGTCAATAATATTCGCTGTAACGCAATCGTGCCGCATGGCGTGTACAATAATCATGATCAAAAATTCCTGGATAATTTTTCTAAAATGTCGCCAATGGGCAGAATGTGCAACCGTGAAGAACTGGAAGGACCTTTTATTTTTTTGGCATCAAAAGCGAGCAGCTATATGACGGGTTCTGTAATGATGGTTGACGGAGGATGGACAGCATGGTAAAGATCAAACTTTTTTTATCTGATGTTGATGGAGTGTTAACCGATGCGGGTATGTATTACACAGAGAGCGGCGATGAATTTAAAAAATTTAATACGCATGATGGCATGGGTTTTACATTGCTGCGTAAAGCGGGAATTAAAACAGGCATGATCACATCAGAGAATACAAAGATCGTTGAGCGCCGCGCCGCTAAACTAAAAGTGGATTATCTATACCAGGGCAAAGAGTTTGGCGATAAACTTTCCGCTGCGCTGGATATATGCGCGAAGGAAAATATCAGCATCAGCGAAGTGGCATACATCGGTGATGATATCAATTGCATTTCTTTGCTTCAAGCAGTTGGTGTCGCGGCTTGTCCAGCCAATGCTCTGCCCAAAATAAAAAACATAAAAGGTATCATTCAACTGGAAAAAAAAGGCGGCGATGGTGCAGTACGGGAATTTATAGAAATGCTTTTTGATAAAGAATGGTTTAATATAAATGCAGAATAAAATTAATGATGGATGCATTATGAACCAGGCTATAGTAATATTATTAGGCTTCCGTTGCGTCGCACTCTTGTACTGCAATAAATGGATCGTCATAGCGAGGAGTGCAGCATGGGCTTGGGGATTAGGGCGACGTGGCTATCTTTTGAAATAACGGTTAGCTATAATGAGATTGCCATAGCCCATAGCTTACACACAAAACCTTGCATGGGCCTCGCAATGACGATAAAAGAACAGAATGTACAAGTGAGTGACACAACAGACGATGCCAAAAGCTCCCACAGCACGCAAACAAAATTTTCTTTTAAAGCCAATGTCTGAAAATAAAACCAAACCACGTGTTATCATTCCCATAGTAGGGCAGGGCTCTGTTATACATGTGATACGTACAGGCATGCTGGACAGGATGAGTGAATTTGTAACACCGGTCGTTGCCATGCTTTGGGAGCAACCTGATCTTATAGAAGAATTAAAAGCAAAAGGTTATGAAGTAACATTAATGCCCACTTATAATGTAACCGCAGCATACTATGCATTAAGGGCAAAGATCACATTGTGGTACAGCAAGTATGTATTGAAATCTCCCACGCGCATCATCCTGCGCAGTTATCTTGATCTTTACCTGCCTGCAAAAAAAGTATGGAAAAGAAAACTGAAAAATGCATTGCCTGAATTCCTGTTTGCAACATGGCCGCCTTATATAAAAAGACTTATTAAGCAGGAAGGAGTTTTAATAAAGCAACAACCCTGTTACGACGCTTATTATACATGGGTAAGGTCTTTACAGGCGGATAGTATTTTTACCATTACACCCTTTTTGCAGGAAGTAGAATTGGTGGCACGCATTTTAAAAGAGCAGGGTAAAAAAGTAATGGCATCTATTCATTCCTTTGATAATATCACCACGCGGCAATGGCCCGCTTTCTTTTTTGATCATTACCTCGTCTGGAACAATATCAATAAAGCAGAACTGGAACGCATTAACCCTCAACTAAAAACGAATAATGCTATCACCATTTGCGGTGCAGCGCAGTTTGATTTTCATTACAAACCAAACTTTACCTGGAGCCGCGAAGAATGGCTTGCAAAGCTTGGATTACCTGCGGATAAAAAAATTATCCTTTATGCAGGCGGCCCGGTTTCATTGTTCAAAGATGAACCACAATATTTAGCGCATCTTAATGAAGCATTTAAAGCAGGTAAAATAGATGCATCGGAAGCGGTTATCCTTTTTCGCAGTCACCCGTTGGATAAGAAAGAAAGATGGCATGCATTGGTAGGAGATTCACCCTATATCATTTATGATGCGGCACAATCAGGCAAAGAGAAATTTGATCACACCAATGTTACGGAAGAAGATATCCGCAAATTAATGTCTACTGTAAAGCATGCAGATGTACAGATCAATTTCACTTCTACCATGACCATTGACGGCAGTGTGTTTTACCGGCCGCAGATCGGTCCTTATTATACAGAGCTTGATAAGGCACGCAAAGAAAAACTCACCCGCATGATGTATATGCAGGAGCATTACCTGCCCATCACCAAAAGCGGCGCTATCAATATGCCTGCATCAAAAGAGGCATTTATTCAAATGGTCAGTGAGGCATTACAAAATCCTGCCAGATACACGCAACACTGTGATGATTGTTTAGACACTATGATCACTTATAAAGACGGTCAAACAACCGGCAGGGTAATAGCCGCATTGAAACGGTTTTATAACGCATGATCATCGTAAGAATTTCAATGGGCCTGGGTAACCAGCTATTTCAGTACGCAGCAGGCAAGGCATTGTCGCTGGAAAAAAATGTTCCCCTTAAAGTTGATATCGCCTCTTATGGCGGTTATAAGCTCAGGAATTATGAGCTTGAAAAAAGTTTTGATATTAATACGCCTGTAGCCACGCCAACAGAAATTCAACACTATTATTATCCACACCCCGTTAAAAGGGTTTGGAACAATTTATTTCCATCCAGAAAAATGCGTGTACTGGGTTTGCGTTATGATGAGCCGCCGCTGCAAAAGAAATTGCTGCAGGCACATGATCTTCTGTTACCACCACATAAGCGCACCACTTATATAGAACCGCATTTAAATTTTGATGCGCATTTTTTTAAAGCAAACGATGATATCTATCTGCAGGGTTACTGGATGAGCTGGCGCTATTTTGAAAAATATGATGAGACGATCAGGAAAATTTTTACAATACATAAACCCGTTGTAGCGCACCTTGAAAACATTGTTGATGACATTCACGCACAGAACAGTGTAAGCATACATATACGCCGCACCGATTATACCAGCGCAGCAGTTATAGCGTTGAAAGGACAGACCACTATGGGTTTTTACAAAAACGCCATAGACATTATTGAAGCCAAAATAAATAACCCCGTGTATTATATGTTCTCAGATGATATAGAATGGGTGAAAGAAAATTTTCCCATGCAGGATCGAATGGTGCATTACATAGATAATAGTATCAGCAATTCAGCTATTGAAGATTTTTACCTGATGCAACAATGCAGGCACAATATCATTACGCACAGTACATTCGGCTGGTGGGCAGCCTATCTTAATCCAAACAAGGAGAAGATGATCATTGCACCAAAAAAATGGTTCATCAAAAAGAGCCATAATGATAAAGACATTTGTCCGCCATCATGGATCACTATAGAAAATAACATATAAGCAGCATCAACGCTTTTATGCATAACTCATTTACAGAACAACAGCTACAGCAGGAAACAGAACAGTGGACAGAGATAATTACGCCACGTAACAAACTTTTTGATCTGCGTTTAAAAGAAGTATGGCATTACCGCGACCTGCTGGGATTATTTGTAAAACGCGATCTTGCCGCACAGTATAAACAAACGGTACTTGGCCCTTTGTGGCATATTGTGCAGCCGGTACTTACCACCATTATGTTCCTGGTGGTGTTCAATAAGATCGCACATATACCTACTGATGGCATACCTGCCGTAGTGTTTTATATGAGCGGCATTGCTATGTGGAGCTATTTTTCCACCTGCTTAACAGGCACTTCGAATACTTTTATTTCCAATGCAGGCATCTTTGGTAAAGTATATTTTCCCAGGCTGATCACACCGTTGTCGATCATTACTTCTAATCTTATCAAATTTTCCATACAGTTTGGATTACTGGTAGCAGCCATGCTGTATTATGCTTATACCGGCGATATGAAAATTGATATAGGGATGCATACATTACTGATACCTGCCGTATTGTTTGCAATGGCGGGCCTTGGCCTTGGCCTCGGCATCATCATATCATCCCTTACTACCAAGTACCGCGATCTTACGGTACTGGTAAATTTTGGTGTGGGCTTATTAATGTATGCCACACCGGTTGCCTACCCTTTATCTTATGTAGAGAAGTCATCGTATAAAACACTCATACTGCTTAACCCGCTTTCCTCACTTATAGAAACCTTCCGCTATGCGGTATTGGGCAAAGGCACTTTTGACCCGATGCTGTTTGGTTATAGCTGTTTGTTTATGGTGGTAATATTATTTTTTGGCATGATCATTTTTGGCAAAGTGGAGAAGACCTTTATGGATACGGTGTGAGAGGTGAGATTGTCAGACGTGAGTTGAACTAAAAAATGGAAAGAAATCTTACATTGGATGTATTAAGAGGTATTGCAGCCATGGCGGTTTTATTATTTCATTACACGTATGGCTACCGCGAATACTACGGACATATTTTAGATCCCAAGTATGATTTTATTTATGGTAACCTGGGTGTTGAATTATTTTTTATGATTAGTGGGTTCGTGATATTTTCCTCGATTGCCAAAGTAAACAATGCAGGCGATTTTATATTCAGGCGCTTTTCCCGAATCTATCCAACGTTCTGGTTTTGTATGCTTGTTTCTTTTTTCCTCGTCATTATTTTTTTACCGGGCACTGTTAAAAATTACCAGCTAAAGTGGACCGCCACCATGATCTCTTCTTTCTTTGGATGTAAGCCTACCGAAGGAGTTTACTGGACATTGCTTTACGAATTTTTCTTTTATATGCAAATTGCTTTGTTGCTATTTTTTAAGCAAATTGACAACATAGTATGGTGGGGCATTTTGCAATTAAGCCTGGTATGGATCAATGTATTTATATATGCATTCAGCGACCGGTTTTGCATGGCAGCAAACCTCAACTGGGGCATGCTTTTTTTTGCTGGTATTCTTTTTTATAAATTAAAAAATGCTGATAATAAAAGAAGATGGAGCGTGCATCTCTTACTTATGCTTTGTTACTTTACATCCTGCATCACATTGCATTCGGCTGCTGAAAGGATTGCTGTATTTATTTTTTTTACTGTTTTTTATTTATTCTGTTTTGGTATACTAGATTGGGTGCAATGGAAGCCATTTGTTTTTTTAGGCTCTATATCTTACCCGCTTTATTTACTGCACATGAGTATCGGTTATATCATCATGAATGCCATAAAAAACTATTTTACTTTCAGCCCGTTCATTTTTATCTGTATTCCCGTTATAGTAGTTATCCTGCTGGCATGGCTGGTTCATCGTTTTATTGAAGTGCCCACCAACAGGTACCTCCGTGGCAATAAATACCTGGTCTTACTTTTTAGTTGAAGAAGGGTAGAATCAAGCATTTTTTCCTTGTTATATTTTAGCTTTTATCAAAATGGCATCGTTCCTTGCGTCGCACACTTGTACAGTAAAAATTAATCAACATTAATACATTGACAGTCAAAAACGCCAACTGGTACCATGAGTAACACTGTTATTAAAGTAGAATCCCTTTCCAAACAATACCGTCTTGGACAGGTTGGCCGTAAAAGCCTTTCACACGATATCAACCGCTGGTGGTATGGTATCCGCGGAAAGGAAGATCCGTATTTAAAGATCGGGGAAGAAAACGACCGCAGCAAAAAAGGCAGCACTGAATACGTATGGGCATTACAGGATATCAACTTTGCTGTGCAGCAGGGGGAAGTACTCGGCATCATCGGCCGCAATGGTGCAGGTAAATCAACGCTTTTAAAAATATTATCAAAGGTTACGGCACCCACCACGGGCAATGTGAAAATAAAAGGGCGCATTGCCTCTTTGCTAGAAGTTGGTACAGGCTTTCATCCTGATCTCTCAGGCCGTGATAATATTTTTCTTAACGGTGCGATCCTGGGTATGACCAAAAAAGAGATCACTGCAAAATTTGACGAGATCGTTGATTTTGCAGGTGTGGAAAGATACATCGATACGCCTGTGAAACGTTATAGCAGCGGCATGTATGTGCGTCTTGCATTTGCAGTAGCAGCCCATCTTGAACCTGAGATACTCATTGTTGATGAGGTGCTTGCTGTTGGTGATGCAGAGTTTCAAAAAAAATGTTTGGGTAAAATGAAAGATGTAAGCGAGAAAGATGGCAGAACCGTTTTATTTGTAAGCCATAATATCGCTGCGGTAAAAACATTGTGTACGCAGGGTTTACTGCTGGAAAATGGTTTGCTGTCGGTAAATGCAACGGCAGAAGAAGCTATCAGGCAGTACCAGCAGAATACGCAGAGCATTATCAGTAACGAAGCATTAACGGGACATGTAATGTTAGAAGGCCCGGGTTTGCTTGAGCTTGTATGCAAAAGTAAAAGTTATGACACAGCTACGTTTCTTTTTGGCGAGGCAATACAAATTAATATGCATTGGCATTTTATTGATTCACTGAAAAGCAGGGTTATTTCTCTGAGGATCTACAACACTGCAGATGAACTGATGTGCGGATTTAATACACTTTATGACAAGTACATTACCAGTATGGAAGAAAGCGGTTCTTATTATATTGCCCTGGACATTGTAAATACATTTGCGCCGGGTACTTATTATATATCTGCAGGCTCTTATATAAGACCACATACCAATGAATTTATCTACAACAAAGTAGCCGGTTTTGAAATATCGGAAGAACCAAAAGAAAAAGATATTCTACCCAATATAATGGGTGGCCCCAAATTTTACAGCCCGTTTAGCTGGGTCATTAAAAAGCAATAGTAACATGCTATCATTTTTACAAAAACAAAAGAAGCATATTCAATACGACCAGGCTGGCCTGGCAACAGCACTTGCCAGGGTTACCGGTCAAATAAGCCATGCAGAATTATTTACACTGTACAGGCATGCCCTTCAGTTGAGTAAAGGTGCTGTGGTGGTTGAAATAGGTTCTTACCGGGGTAAATCATCTATAGCATTAGGACTGGCAGCGCGGCAGTCCGGGGCAAGGGTGTACTGCATAGATCCACATGATGATTATGTAGGTGTGGCCGGCGGTGTGTTTGGCCCTGTGGATCTGAAAGATAAAATTGCCAACATACAGCAATTTGATCTTGGAGATATCATCTTCCCGGTTTGCTTAAGTTCATTTGAGGTGGGTAAGATCTGGTCAAAACCTATAGATCTTTTATGGATAGATGGTGATCATTCCTATACAGGAGTGTCCACTGATTTTTACCAATTCTCAGTCCATGTTAAAAAGAATGGTATCCTCATTTTTCATGATAGCCATATGGAAGGAATTAAACAGCTTATGTCGGAGATAGATATAAATAGTTTCCGTAAAATCGGCGAGGTTGATTCCATGACCATTTATGAAAGGCGCTGATCGTTACCTGACAGTATTCAAAATGAGCACATGCATCATCCACTAATATCTGTAATAACGCCCTGCTATAATCAGGGGCAATATGTAGAAGATGCTATACAAAGCATTCCTTATGAAAAAGTAAATTTTGACATAGAGCATATTATTATTGATGATGGCTCTACTGATAGTTTCTCCCTTCAGAAATTTAAGGAACTTGAAGAAAGTGGTACCAACATTATTCACCAGGAAAACAAAGGCCTTGCAACAACAAGAAACATTGGTATATCAATGGCGAAGGGCAAATACATTATTCCATTAGACGCTGATAATAAACTGAACGATGTATATTTTACAAAGGCAATTGATATACTGGAGCAGCATGATAACATTGATGTTGTGTATGGTGACTTTACTGTTTTTGGCACCGGGCAAAGAACGCATGAAACGGGTGATTTTGATATCTGCAATATGATCGAATGGAATAAGATTGATGCCTGTGCCATTTTTCGTAAATCAGCTTTTGACAGAGTTGACGGTTATGATACCAACATGGTATTTGGCTGCGAGGATTGGGACCTGTGGTTAAACTTATACTTTAACGGCTCCAATTTTTATTACTTACCCGAAGTAGCTTTTTATTACCGGGTAACCTCACAATCCATGCTGCAAAATATTACAGAACCTAATAAGCAGGTGATCAGGCAGTACCTCTATAAAAAGTATCATCAACAGATCATTGAAGTGCTTTTAAAAAGAAAAAATGATGCGGAAGCATATAGCAGGCAATTGTTGAAATATAAAAACGCAGAAAAGCAAACAATAAAAGCAACTCTAAAATTATTGCTAAAGGGCAGTATTATTTAGCGATCGGATAAACCATGAATGTGCTGATTGCTATAGGCAGTTTTTATGATGGCGGCGCTGAAATATTTGCTATAAGGCTTGCCAATGCATTAAGTGAAAGCAGGCAGGTTGTTTTTGTGGAACTCCAACCTTATGAAACAGACAAGAAAAGCCAGCGCAAACTTTTATCTCCGGCAGTGAAAGTGATACAGTTGGGAAAAAATGTTCCTGGTTTCCTTTTACATAAATATCTTAGAAAAGGAAGGGTGCGGCAAAGATTGAAGCATTATTATAATGCCTCGGTTGAGCAAACTTTTGGCAAGGTGCTTAAAGAATATAATATACAAGTGGTGCACAGCCATTGCCTGCAAACTGATATTTATTTTACCAGGCTTAAATCAAAATATTCTTTTAAACTGGCCACAACCCTGCATGGACATTATGAGCTGGAACAAAAAGAAAAGTTGTTGGGTTTGTTTGAAAGTAACCACATGCAGGAAAGAACGGATAAGTATGTTTGGGTTACACAACAGCAAAATGAAACGCTTGATAATTTGAAAGTGCCAAACAAAAAAAGAAATAAAATATATTATGGTATTCCGGGAGATATTGCAAAGGCATGCACGGTTTATACACCGGATGAGCCATTGAAAATTGTCATGGCTGCCAGAGGCATTCCCGAAAAAGGATGGAAAGAAACTATTGATGCCTGCCTGCTGCTCTTAAAAAAATTTCCCGGCAAACTACAGCTTACATTATTAGGAGATGGTGTTTTCATAGATGAATTACGATCGCTTTATAATCACACTGCTATTCATTTTTACGGTTATATTGAGGATGTACTGCCGTTTATTGAAGATGCACATATTGCTGTATTGCCTTCATACTATAAAGCAGAGAGTTTACCAAACTCCATTATTGAATATCTTTTTTGCGGCAAGCCCGTGATTGCAACAAGCATAGGCGCTGTGGAAGAAATGATCAGCTATAACCATGAAAGAGCGGGCATCCTGATCGGTCTTGTACATGAAAAAGTTGCTGTGCAGGATATTGCCGATGCCATACAGGTATATCTTGAGAACCCGGAACTGGTTGCACAACATTCAGTGATTGCTTTACAGGCGGCACAAAAATTTGACATGAAGCAATGCGTGGATTCGTATACGGCTTTGTATGAAGAAATGCTTAACGAACCTGTAATGCAACAGTGAAAACTATCAGTGTGTAATGGTGGTTATTGATCATAAGGCCGGGCAACTTGCCAACAGGTTGTTCCAGTTCTCTTACTTTATTGCACATTCACTTGAACACGATTATAAACTTATCAATCCCTGTTTCGAAGAATACAGGGACCTGTTTGAAACAACCAGCAAGAGCAATTTTGACACAGGTAATATACAGCTTGCCTTTTCGCGTAACTTATTTATCAATAAAAAACTTACACAGCTCATTAACAGGCTTAGAAGACCAGCATCAAAAAATAACAGCAAGCTCTTTTTTTTTGAATTTCATAATATCAGGCAACAGTACGACCAACAGCATAAAGTGTTTGATATGTCTGATGCTTCTTTTGTAAAAAAAGCAAAACGGAAAATATTATTTGCAAAAGGTTGGCACTACAGGGATACAGCAGCATTAATTAAACACGCAGATACTGTCCGAAAAATTTTTACACCATGCGACATATTTATGAACCAGGTGAAAAATGTTGTTGCAGCAACAAAAAATTATGATGTGCGTATCGGGGTACATTTAAGGAAAGGCGATTATGAAAACTTTTTTGAAGGACGCTGGTTTTATGATGACACTGTTTATGCACAAAAAATGCAGGCTTTACAAAATACATTTGCAGCACAAAAAAAGACCTGTGTATTTATTTTGTTTTCAAACGAAATTATTGATGCAACAAGTTTTGCCGGGTTGAATATTTTAACGGGCCAACGACCGGCAATCACAGATCTCTACAGCATGGCTGCATGCGATTATCTTGTCGGGCCACCAAGTACGTTTACGATGTGGGCCTCTTTTTATGGCAGCGTTCCCTTACTTATTTTAAAAAATAAAGACACTATACCAGCAGTCGAAAATTTTAAGATCGCTAACGGGATAGAAGCATTCTTTTGAGCACATTCACCAACATAGATATCAGAGCCATTGCTATTTATTTGCCACAGTTTCATCCTATACCGGAGAATGATGCCTGGTGGGGAAAAGGTTTTACCGAGTGGACAAATGTTACCAAAGCAAAACCTCTGTTCGAAGGGCATTACCAGCCACATCTGCCTGCTGATCTTGGGTTCTACGATCTGCGCATTGCAGCAGTAAGAGAAGCACAGGCAAAACTAGCCGCGGCACATGGCATATATGGTTTCTGTTATTATCATTACTGGTTCAATGGTAAACAATTACTGGAAAGACCCTTTAAAGAAGTATTTGAAAGTGGCAGACCCGATTTCCCTTTTATGCTTTGCTGGGCCAATGAAAACTGGACAAGGGTTTGGGATGGCGGGGATAAGGAAATACTGATGCAGCAGGAGCATTCAGCAGCAGATGATATAAAACATATACAAACATTATTGCCCTATTTTAAGGACAAGCGATACATAAAAGTAAATGGCAAACCTGTACTGGCTATTTATAGATCAGCCTTGTTACCCGATATAAAAAATACGCTGCTGTTGTGGCGTAAAGAAGCAGCAAAAGAAGGAATGGAATTGTATATCTGCCGCTTTGAAAGTTTTGACTTTCATGGTGCTGCCTGTATGGAAGATGGTTTTGATGCAGCCATTGATTTTGAACCACTGGGCAATAACCTGCGCCAGTATAAGAACTGGCGACTGACACAAAAGCGAAAACAATTTTATTTCCGGTGGAAAGACCGTTTCTACAAAAAAGTGATACAAAGAACTTCTCCTGCTTTATATAAAAAATATTACCGGGAAGTTTTAAAACCAAACATGATCGATTATGCAGATTATGCTGCTTTTGCGGCGAACGTTCCTTTGCCAAACTATACTTTTTATCCCTGTGTAAGCCCGATGTGGGATAACAGTGCCAGGAGAAAAAAAGATCCTATTATTTTTTATAACTCAAGCCCTGAAGCTTACAAGTCATGGCTTGAATCGGTTCTAAAAAAATTCAAACCGTACAGTAAAGATGAAAACTTTGTCTTTATCAATGCCTGGAACGAATGGGCAGAAGGCAATCACCTGGAGCCTTGCGCAAAATGGGGAAGGCAATATTTGCAGGCCACAAAAGATGCGCTGGAAACCATCAAAACGCAAGCTGAAAAATATTATGATCATTTTGCGCATCGTCCTCTCTGAGAGACGATGCTAAACTGAAACCATGAAAACGCAAGTTGAAAAATATTATGATCATTTTGCGCATCGTCCTCTTTAAGAGACGATGCTAAAACCGGAAACGGTATTGCCGCATAAAGAAAAGAAAGTACAAGTGTGCGACGCAACGAAAGCTTAATGCTTTTGCTGCTGCATAGCACACAAAAAATAATTCCTGTTTTATAAAATGCCCAGGCTTATTGCATATTACCTTCCGCAATATCATCCGATACCAGAGAATGATGCATGGTGGGGAACCGGTTTTACAGAGTGGACAAATGTTGCAAAAGCAAAGCCCTTATTTAATGGTCATTACCAGCCACATTTTCCTGCTGATCTTGGCTATTATGACCTGCGTGTGCCTGAAGTAAGAGAGCAACAGGAGGCAATGGCCAGGCAATACGGCATAGAAGGTTTTATGTATTATCATTACTGGTTTGGTAATGGACGTGTGTTGCTTGAACGACCCATGCAGCAAATGTTGCGGGCAAAAAAAAATAATTTCCCTTTTTGTTTATGCTGGGCCAATGAAAGCTGGAAAGGTGTGTGGCACGGCGTATCAACGGGTAAAACGTTGATTGAACAAACATATCCCGGTAAAAGCGATTATGAAAAACACTTTTATTATTTGCTGGATGCGTTCAACGATGAGCGTTATATAAAAGTGGATAACAAACCGGTGTTCAATGTATATATGCCTTTGAATCTTCCGGATATACATGAATTTGCCAACACGTTTCATGAACTTGCCATAAAAGAAGGATTTAGCGGCATGTATTTAATTGGCAGCCGTTGCCCTATCGACTGGAACCCTTGCCAGTATGGGTTTTCCGGGGTTATTGGTTCAGAAATGGCAAACCTTCGCATTAAGCAACGTTCTTATTTCAGTAAGAAAAAAATATACCTGGTAAAAAAAATTCAGTCGCATACACAGCAGCTTGCAAAAAAAAAGATGTTTGCGCCTAACAAAATTCCATTGGTTACTGCGTATGAAAATATTATTGACCAGCTTATAACAGACAAGACTTTTTCTTTTGATTATTATCCATGCGCAGTGCCTAACTGGGACAATACACCCAGAGCAGGCGCAGATGGTTTGGTGTTTCACCATTCTACACCCCAGCTTTTTGGAAAACATTTGCAACATGCCTTGCAGAAAGTTTCGCATTTGCCAGCTGAAAGACAATTTGTTTTTATTAAATCGTGGAACGAATGGGCAGAAGGCAATTACCTGGAACCCGATCAGCAATTTGGTTATGGTTACCTGGAGGAAATAAAACAACAGTTGCAGGCAATTGCTTAATCAGAAAATTTTTATGAGTCCGGCTTTTGTAAAACTATTAAGCTTCTCTTGCGTCGCACACTTGTACGGCTGGTTATTGATGTGAGCAGAAAAACGGTCTGACGGCTTTGGGCCGTCTGACCGGTATAACAAAAACAGTTTGCATACAGCACCACTTATATCAGTTATTATGCCGGCCTACAATGCAGCAGCATCTGTTGCATCAGGTATAAAGAGTTTGCAGGAACAAACTTATTCCAACTGGGAACTCATCATTGTTGATGATGGTTCAACCGATGATACAGCAGCAATCATACAATCCATTGCCCATACGGATAAACGCATAAAATATTTTTACCAGCAAAATAGCAAACAGGGCAAAGCAAGAAACAAAGGAATAAAAGAAGCGGCCGGTGCCTTCATTGCTTTTATTGATGCAGATGATGTGTGGATGCATAACAAACTGGAAAAGCAAATTGAGTTTATTAATCTAACCAATGCGGATCTTGTTTTTGCAGATGTAACGGCCATAGATGAAAAAGGTGATCCTTACCTGGATTCCTGGAACGTGACAGATGCTACTTATTCAGGTGATGAAGGTTTACTTGCCTTCATGCAGGAAAATAAAGCGCCGCTGCTGAGTGTACTGGTAAAAAAAGAAGCAGTATTGAAAGTAAATGGTTTTGATGAAGACAGGGATATGCAGTATGTAGAAGATTATGATCTCTGGTTACGTATGTTGCAAAGCGGGGCCAGGTTTGCTTCTTCTTCTGAGAAACTTGCCTGTTACAGCTTTGATACAAAGAAAACAACAGCCAGGAAAAAAACACTGATCAATGTGGTGAACACTTTGAAAAAAGTTTCTGTTCATGATGAATCACTACAGCAGCAGAAAAATCTTGCGATGACATTGTGGACAAGAAAGATCATTAAAAGATGTACACCTGCGATAGAAAAAGCGGATATGAAAAAAATAATTTCGCTCATTCCGTCACCCCCGGTAAAATTTTTTCTTTCAATAATCAATAACATACTGGGTGCTTCAGTTGCGGGTAGAATAATTTTATTATTTACAAAAAATGTTTCTGTGCAGGGATAATTATACATGTCATTGATAAAAAATATAAAGAGGTTAGTAAAGGGTTCACCGCCCCGCAAGGCTTATGTTGCCGGTAATATCAATTACGATCATCATTATATTTTCATTCACATCCCAAAAAATGCGGGCACTTCTGTATATAAAGCGTTGTCTTTTTCCAACTCAACACATGCGGAAGCAAAACAGTACAAACAAATGTTGGGGAAATCCTATGAGGATTTCTTTTCTTTTTGTTTTGTAAGAAACCCTTTCGACAGGTTTATATCCACTTATAATTATGCAAGGCTTGAAGAGAGTTATTATCATTCTTCCATAGATCCTTCCAAAACAAAATTTGGTAAACACCTTGACTATGATATTTTAAAAGATGCTTCTCTGGAAGAAGCGGTGGACCTGTTACTGGAAGGAAAGCTGATACATGATAAAGCGTGGAACCACTGGAAGCCGCAGGTGCAGTGGATATTGGATGAAGACGAAAAAGTGATCGTTGACTATATTGGCAGGCTCGAAAACATACAAACAGATTTTAGCTATATCTGTAACAAATTACAGTTGCCTGTCCATAACAGTTTGCCGGCATTGAATGTTTCAGAAGCGAAGAAGAAAGATTACAGGGATTTGATAAACCCGGGTATGCGTGCAAAACTGGAACACTATTACCGGAAAGATCTTGAAATATTAGAGTATGAATTTTAGCCCCATTAACCTTTAGTTAATTATGAAAGGGATACTTACATCAAATATTCAAAAAGCCAAACGGTATATCAAAGAAAACAGGCGCAGAAAAATTGCGGCAGCTTATTACCGCGAGCATGAAGCCTTGCGGCCTGGTAATTATTATTCGACAAATTGCTTTGACTATTACAAGTGTATCTTCATACACATACCAAAAACAGCAGGATTATCTGTTTCAAAATCTTTGTTTGGGAATTATGCAGGTGGACATCTTAGCTATGATTCATATGTAAAAAAGTTTGGAAAAGCGACGGTTGATAATTACTTCAAATTTACTTTTGTTCGAAATCC